>NZ_PDWO01000010.1 GCF_010211765.1 Pseudoxanthomonas kaohsiungensis
CCACGTGGCTGCCGTGGCCCTTGCACTAGATCCGTGAGAAGGCCAGCGCCTGCGTGCCGGAGCCGGACCAGCCGGTGTCCGCGAGCAGCTTTTCGCCGGGCGGGTTGCGATCTATGTGCTTGAGGTTGTGGGTAGCGGCGCCGCGGATGGGGCTCATGTCCATGGCAATCGGGCAGGGGTTCCGTTGGGGGGCGGGGGAGGCCGTGCAGGACGACCAATCGATCAGCCTACCGGCCTCCCGATTTGGGGGCAATCACACCGGTTGCCAACCCTTGCCGGACCGGCGCTTCCGCTAAGGGCCGGAGCTGCCCGCCGCGTCCTCAGGCGCAGCCGCTGCCGTGCACGGGCAATGGCTGCGGCGCGCGCCGGGCCAGTGCCAGGCTCCACAGGGCCACGGCGAGCGCCGAGGCCGGGACCAGCGCGGCCACCCAGGGCAGGGAGGCCAGGCCGCCGCCGTGCGAGATCACCGCGCCGCCGAGCCAGGCGCCGAAGGCATTGCCGAGATTGAAGGCGCCGATGTTCAGGCTCGACGCCAGGCTTGGCGCATCCCCGGCCTGGCGCAGCACCCACAGTTGCAGCGGCGGCACGGTGGCGAAGGCGGCCGCGCCGAGCAGGCCGGTCGCCAGCACCATCGCCCACGGCAGGTGCAGGGCGAAGGCCATGCCGGCCATCACCAGCGCCAGCAGCGCCAGCGACGAAAGCAGGGCGGCTTCCAGGCGCCGGTCCGCCAGCCGCCCGCCGAGCAGGTTGCCGGCGATCATGCCGACGCCGAACACCAGCAGGATCGGCGACACCGCCGCTTCGGCGAACCCGGTCACTTCGGTGAGCAGCGGCTGGATGAAGGTGTAGACGGTGAACATGCCGCCGAAGCCCAGCACCGTCATCAGCAGGCCCAGCAGCACCTGCGGCCGCGCCAGCACGCGGAACTCGTCGCGGAACGCCGGCGCCGCGCGTTCGCCACGGTCGGCGGGCACCAGCGTGGCGATGACCAGCGTGGCGACCACGCCGATCGCGGCGACCGCCCAGAACGTGGCGCGCCAACCGGCCTGCAGGCCCAGCCAGGCGCCGGCGGGCACGCCGAGCAGGGTGGCCACGGTCAGGCCGGTGAACATGATCGAGATCGCCGACGCCTTGCGGTCTTCGCCGACCAGGCCGGTGGCGACCACGGCGCCGACCCCGAAGAACGTGCCGTGGGCGAGCGAGGTGACCACGCGCGCGGCCATCAGCACCGCGTAGTTCGGCGCCAGCGCGCAGGCGAGGTTGCCGAGGGTGAAGACCACCATCAGCGCCACCAGCACGGTCTTGCGCGGCATCCGGCCGGTCGCCGCGGTCAGCAGCGGCGCACCGAAGAAAACGCCCAGCGCATAGCCGGAGATCAGCAGCCCGGCGGCGGCGATGGAGACCCCCAGGTCGGTGGCGACCTGGGTCAGCAGGCCCATGATCACGAATTCGGTGGTGCCGATGCCGAACGCGCCGGCGGTGAGGGCGTACAGCGCGACCGGCATGCGGGAGCGGGGGGCGGCGGACAGGGAGGCCATGGCGGGACGGGTCCAGAGGGAGCGCCAGCCTGCGCCTTCCCTGTTATTCGAAAAACAGCGAACATGCCAATTCAATTTCAATGGGAAATTGATAATGGACCGAGTCGGCGACCTGGCCCTGTTCCTGCGCGTACTCGATCTGGGTTCGATCACCGCTGCCGCGCGCAGCCTGGACCTGTCGGTGGCGGTGGCCAGCCAGCGCCTGAAGCGGCTGGAGCGGGACCTGGGCGTGCGCCTGCTGCACCGGACCACGCGGCGCCTGCATCCGACCCCGGAAGGTGCCGAGCTGGCCCAGCGCGGCCGCCTGCTGGTGGAGGAGATCGAAGCGCTGGGCGCCGGCCTGCGCGAATCGGCGCAGCAGGTCGCCGGCACGCTGCGGGTCACCGCCTCGGCCTCCTTCGGCCGCCAGTACATCGCCCGGCTGCTGCCGGAATTCCTCGACCTGCATCCGCGGTTGCGGGTCAGCCTCGACCTGGACGACCGTTACGTGGACCTGGTCGGGGCCGGCTTCGACCTGGCGATCCGCATCGGCGCCCTGGGCGATTCCTCGCTGGTATCGCGGCAGCTGGCGGTCAACCGGCGGCTGCTGTGCGCGTCCCCGGACTACCTGGCGCGACGCGGCGCGCCGGCCACGCCCGCCGACCTGGCCGGCCACGACTGCGTCCTGCTGACCGGGCGGGATGGCCGCCAGGACGTCTGGACATTGCAGGGTACGGACGGACAGCGGATGGAGGTCCGGGTCGCCGGCCGCTTCGAGAGCAACTACGGCGAGGCGCTGCGCGACGCCGCCCTGGCCGGGCTGGGCATCGCCCTGCACTCGACCTGGCATGTCCACGAGGACCTGCGTGCCGGCCGGCTCCTGCCGGTCCTGTCCGGCTTCCCGGTCCCGTCCAGCGGCATCCATGCGGTCATGCCGGGTCGGCGCCAGGTCCCGCCCCGGGTCCGGGCCTTCGTCGAGTTCCTCGCCGGGCGGTTCGCGCCGCCGCCCTGGGAACCGGCCGGGGCAGGCTGAACAGCCGGACCGGCGGGGTGGGGGATGGTTGCGCGTAACCGACTGAATTCCCTATAATCCCGCTCCTGTCCGTCCTCGATGGCGGCAGAGCGACCACAATAACTACAGAGGAATGCCTGGTCATGTACGCAGTTCTGGTAACCGGCGGTAAGCAATACCGCGTGGCGCAGGGCGAAACGCTCCGCGTCGAGAAGCTCGAGGCCGATGCCGGCAGCGAGATCAAGTTCGACAACATCCTGATGCTGGGCGACAGCGACGGGATCAAGATCGGCGACGCGCTCAAGGGCGCGAGCGTGACCGCCAAGGTCGTGGCCCATGGCCGCGCCGACAAGGTCCGGATCATCAAGTTCCGCCGCCGCAAGCACCACATGAAGCGGCAGGGCCATCGCCAGCACTACACCGAAATCGAAATCACCGGCATCGCCGGCTAACTGCTAAGGAGAATCCGTCATGGCACACAAAAAGGGCGTAGGCTCCTCGCGCAACGGCCGCGATTCCAACCCGAAGTACCTGGGCGTCAAGATCTTCGGCGGCCAGGCCGTCGAGGCCGGCAACATCATCGTCCGCCAGCGCGGCACCCAGTTCCATCCGGGCGCCGGCGTCGGCCTGGGCCGCGACCACACGCTGTTCGCGCTGGTCGACGGCAAGGTCGAGTTCGGCACCAAGGGTGCGGCCAAGCGCCGTACCGTCAGCGTCGTCGCCGAAGCCTGATCCCCATGCCGCGCCCGGCGCGGCACGGTCCAGGCTGGGTTGGCGCAACGAAGGCCCCGCTCCGGCGGGGCTTTCCATTTCCGGCGGCCGCCTCCCATGGCGCGCCGCCGTCCGCGGCCGCCGCTAGACTGTGCCGGCCGCCGGCATCCCCCACTTTCCGGTCACCGCTCCCATGAAACTCGTCGACGAAGCTGAAATCGAAGTGATCGCCGGCAACGGCGGCAACGGCTGCGTCGGTTTCCGCCGCGAGAAGTTCATCCCGCTGGGCGGGCCGGACGGCGGCGACGGCGGCAGCGGGGGCAGCGTCTGGCTGGTCGCCGACGAGAACCTCAACACCCTGGTCGATTTCCGCCACGAGCGCAGCTTCCGCGCCCAGCGCGGCGAGAACGGCATGGGCCGGCAGATGTACGGCAAGGGTGGCGAGGACAAGGTGGTCACCGTCCCGGTCGGCACCGTGATCACCAACGTCGATACCGACGAGGTGATCGGCGACCTGACCCGCCACGGCGACCGCCTGCTGGTGGCCCGCGGCGGCAAGGGCGGGCTGGGGAACATGCACTTCAAGAGTTCGGTCAACCGCTCGCCGCGCCAGGCCACGCCGGGCGAGGCGGGCGAGCAGCGCACGCTGAAGCTGGAGCTCAAGCTGCTGGCCGACGTCGGCCTGCTGGGATTCCCCAACGCAGGCAAGAGCACCTTCATCCGCGCGGTCTCGGCGGCCACCCCGAAGGTCGCCGACTATCCCTTCACCACGCTCTATCCGAACCTGGGCGTGGTCAGCGTCGAGGCGCACCGCAGCTTCGTCATCGCCGACATCCCGGGGCTGATCGAGGGCGCGGCCGACGGCGCGGGCCTGGGCGCGCAGTTCCTGCGCCACCTGCAGCGCACCCGGTTGCTGCTGCACCTGGTCGACATCGCGCCGATGGAGGGTGGCGTCGAAGGCGTTTCGCCGGCCGAACAGGTGCGCGCGATCGAGCGCGAGCTGGGCAAGCACGATCCGGAGCTGCTGGCCAAGCCGCGCTGGCTGGTGCTGAACAAGGCCGACCTGATGTTCGAGGACGAGGCCGCCGAGCGTGCGGCGCAGATCGTGGCCGAACTGGGCTGGGAGCAGCCCTGGTTCCTGGTCTCGGCGCTGGGCCGCGAAGGCACCTGGCCGATCATGCTCGAGGTGATGGCGTTCCTGGACCGGCAGCGGGTGGCCGAACTCGAAGCGCGCGACGAGGCGCACTGAGTCCGTGCTCGGGATCGGGGTAGGACAGACGACGAAAAACCCGGCCGGAGCCGGGTTTTTCGTTGCGCCGATGATTCGCGGTCGCGGCCCGCAGGCCGGCGTGCGCGGATCAGGCGGCCTTGATCGCCTTGATGCGGGCGGTCAGGCGGCTCTTGTGGCGGGCGGCCTTGTTCTTGTGGATCAGGCCGCGCGAGCTGAAGCGGTCCAGCAGCGGCTGGGCGACGGCGTAGGCGGCCTCGGCGCCGGCGGCGTCGTTGGCGTCCAGGGCCTTGAGGACCTTCTTGACGGCGGTGCGGAGCTGCGAACGCTGGGCGGTATTGCGCGCGTTGCGCACGACCGTCTGCTTGGCGCGCTTCTTGGCGGACTTGATGTTGGCCACGGCGGTGGATTCCTGGAAAACTGTTGCGGATACGGTGTGGTGGGATACAGCGAACGCGAAATTATGGCGGATTCAATCACTTGGGTCAACAACCCCGGCCGGGGGCAGGCCCGGCCGGGGGAGGTCGGCCGATGAGCGGCCACCGCCTGCTGCGCTCGACCTCGGTCATCTCGGCCATGACCTTCCTGTCGCGGGTGTCCGGCCTGGTGCGCGACCAGGTCTACGCCCATGTGTTCGGCGCCGGCGGGGCGATGGACGCCTTCTTCGTCGCCTTCCGGGTGCCGAACTTCATGCGCCGGCTGTCGGCCGAGGGCTCGTTCTCGATGGCCTTCGTCCCGGTGCTGGCCCAGTACCGGGAAAAGCGCACCCACGCCGAGGTCAAGCAGCTGGTGGATCGGGTGGCCGGCACCCTCTCCGCGGCGCTGCTGGCCATCACCGCGCTGTTCCTGGTGCTGGCCCCGCAGATCGCCCGGGTCCTGGCGCCCAAGTTCGACGCCGGCCAGCAGGCGCTGCTGGCGCAGCTGCTGCAGGTCACCTTTCCCTACGCGCTGTTCATCTCGCTGGCCTCGCTGGCCGGCGGGATCCTGAACAGCTACCGGCGGTTCGCCATCCCGGCGCTGTCGCCGGTCCTGCTGAACCTGGCGATGATCGCCGCGGCGCTGTGGCTGGCGCCGCTGATGGGCGGCTCGGTGGTGGCGCTGGGCTGGGGCGTGTTCGCCGCCGGCATCCTGCAGCTGGCCTTCCACGTGCCGTCCCTGCTGAAGCTGGGCCTGCTGCCGCGGCCGCGCTGGGGCACGGCGCACGAGGGGGTGCGGCGGATCATGAAGCTGATGGTGCCGACCCTGTTCGGCGCCTCGGTGGTGCAGTTCAACCTGCTGCTCAACACCTGGGTGGCCGCGATCCTGGTCAGCGGCAGTGTCAGCTGGCTGTACTACAGCGACCGCCTGCTCGAGTTTCCGCTGGGCATGTTCGGCGTGGCGATCGGCACGGTGATCCTGCCGCACCTGTCCTCGCGCCACGCCGCCACCGACCCGGAAGGGTTCTCGCGCGGGCTCGACTGGGGCCTGCGCCTGTGCGTCCTGATCGGCGTGCCGGCGGCGCTGGGCCTGATCCTGTGCGCCGGTCCGCTGGTGGCGACCCTGTTCCAGTACGGCCGCTTCGGTGCCGACGACGCGCGCATGAGCGCCTGGAGCCTGATGGCCCAGTCCACGGCGGTGCCGGCCTTCCTGCTGGTGAAGGTGCTGGCCCCGGCCTTCTACTCGCGTCAGGACACCCGTACGCCGGTGCGCGCGGCGGTGGTCTCGGTGCTGGTCAATGCGGCAGCGACCCTGCTGCTGTTCGCCGGGCTGGTGTTCGCCACCGACGCCGGCCGCGCGGCGCTGGACGCCAATGCCGGCAGCCCGCTGCGGGCACTGGCCTCGATCGAGGGCGCGCATGCGCTGCTGGCCCTGGCCATCGCCATCGCCGGCTGGGTCAACGCGCTGCAGCTGGCGTGGCTGCTGCGCAGGGCGGGCGTGTACCAGCGCCAGCCGGGCTGGGGGCGGCTGCTGCGGCAGGTGGCCGTGGCGGCGCTGGGCCTGGTGGTCCTGGTGCTGGCCCTGCGCGGTGTATGGCCGGACTGGAGCGGCTGGAGCTGGTGGGCGCGCGGCTGGCGGCTGTCGCTGCTGGTCGGCGGCGGCGCGGCCGTCTACGTCGGGCTGCTGCTGCTGCAAGGGCTGCGCCCGCGCGACCTGCGCGGCTGAAGGCCGAAACGGCCAGGCGCCTCCCGCTATACTTCGGCGTTCGGTCCCGGACCGGCGCCGTGTCGGCGTCGCGGGCGCTCCAGCGATCATGACCAGATAGATGAGCAGGCTGTTCCGTGACGTCGATGGCGGGTCCTTGTACCCGCGCGGCAGCGTGGTCTGCATCGGCGCCTTCGACGGCCTCCACCTGGGCCACCGGGCGCTGGTGCGCCACGCGGTGGCGCGTGCGCAGTCGCTGGGCCTGCCGGCGGTGGCGCTGAGCTTCGAGCCGTTGCCGCGCGAGTTCTTCGCCCGCGACACCCCGCCGCCGCGGCTGACCCTGCCTCGCGACCGGGTCCAGGCGTTGCTCGGCCTGGGCATCGACCGGCTCGGGCTGCTGCGCTTCAACGCGGCATTGGCGGCGATGCCGGCCGAGGCGTTCGTCCGTCGCGTGCTGGCGGGGCGCCTGGGCGCGCGCGAGGTGTGGATCGGCCCGGAGTTCCGGTTCGGCAACCGACGCGGAGGCGACCTGGCCTTGCTGCAGGACATGGGCCAGGCGCTGGGCTTCGCCGCGGGCGAGATCGAACCGGTGCACGTGCACGGTGAGCGCGTGTCGAGCACGCGCATCCGCGAGGCGTTGCGCGCAGGCGATTTCGACAAGGCCGCCGCGCTGCTTGGTCGCCCCTACGCGATCGGCGGCCGGGTGGTGCGCGGCCGCCAGCTGGGCCGCACGCTGGGCTATCCCACCGCCAACCTGCGCTTTCCCAAGACCCCGGCGTTGTCCGGGATCTACGCGACCTGGGTGCATGGCGCCGGTCCGCGGCCGTTGCCGTCGGTGTCCAGCTTCGGCACCCGGCCGACGGTGGAGGGTGTCGAGCCGCTGCTGGAGGCCCACCTGTTCGATTTCAGCGGCGACCTGTACGGGCGCCACCTGCAGGTCGAGTTCGTCGCCAAGCTGCGCGACGAGGAAAAGTTCGCCGACCTGGAGTCGCTGACGGTGCAGATGCACCGCGATGCGGCGCAGGCGCGCAGCCTCCTTGCCGGCACCGCTGCTCCTTTCCCGTCGGATGTACAGGCGGGTGCGGATCCCGAGACCGCCAAACCCTTCCCCGACGCCACGCACGACGACGTGGCTTTCCCAACCAACGCCGCCGCGCGACGGTAGATGCCGTGACCCAAGACTACAAAGCCACCCTCCACCTGCCGGCCACGGATTTCCCGATGCGCGGCGACCTGCCCAAGCGCGAGCCGGACACCCTGGCGCGCTGGGAGGCCGACGGCCTGTACGCGCAGCTGCGCGCCAACGCCAAGGGGCGGCCGCTGTTCGTGCTGCACGACGGCCCGCCCTACGCCAATGGCGCCATCCACCTGGGCCATGCGGTCAACAAGATCCTCAAGGACATCATCGTCAAGTCCAAGTACCTGGCCGGCTTCGACGCGCCATACATCCCCGGCTGGGACTGCCATGGCCTGCCGATCGAGATCGCGATCGAGAAGAAGTTCGGCAAGGTCGGGGTCAAGCTCGACGCCACCGAGTTCCGGCAGAAGTGCCGCGAGTACGCCGAATCGCAGATCGAGATCCAGCGCAAGGACTTCAAGCGCCTGGGGGTGATCGGCGACTGGGACAACCCGTACAAGACGCTGAACTTCCGCTTCGAGGCCGACGAGATCCGCGCGCTGGCCAAGATCGTCGACAACGGCCACCTGACCCGCGGCGTCAAGCCCGTGCACTGGTGCTTCGATTGCGGCTCGGCGCTGGCCGAGGCGGAGATCGAATACCAGGACAAGGTGTCCCCGGCGGTCGACGTGGCCTACGCCGCGCGCGATGCGCAGGCGGTGGGGGCGGCGTTCGGGGTGCAGGTGCCGGCGGACGTCGAGGTCGCGATTCCGATCTGGACCACTACGCCATGGACGCTGCCGGCGTCGCTGGCGATCTCGCTCGGGCCCGACCTGGAATACGCCCTGGTCGAAGGTCAGGCGCATGGCGGCCAGCGTCGCTGGCTGGTGCTGGCCGACGCGCTGGCCGAGCGCGCGCTGCAGCGCTACGGCATGGCCGGTGTCACCGTGCATGGCCGGATCAAGGGCGCGGCGCTGGAAAACCTGCTGTTCGCCCATCCCTTCTACGATGACCGCGACATTCCGGCGATCCTCGGCGACCACGTGTCGGCCGACGACGGCACCGGCGCCGTGCACACCGCGCCCGGCCACGGCCAGGACGACTACGTGGTCGGCAAGGCCTATGGCCTGATCGACAAGTACACCGCCGCGCAGCTCAATCCGGTCGACGGACGCGGCGTGTACCTGCCGTCGACGCCGCCCGCGCACGGCGTGGAACTGGCCGGCCTGCACATCTGGAAGGCCAACGACACGATCATCGAGGTGTTGCGCGCCAGCGGCGCGCTGCTGGCGGCGACCAGGCTCGAACACAGCTATCCGCACTGCTGGCGGCACAAGACGCCGATCGCGTTCCGCGCCACGCCGCAGTGGTTCATCTCGATGACCCAGGCCAACCTGCGCGCCGACGCGCTGGCCGCCATCGAGACGGTGAAGTGGTATCCGGAGTGGGGCAAGGCCCGCATCGCCGGCATGGTCGACGGCCGCCCGGACTGGACGATCTCGCGCCAGCGCACCTGGGGCGTGCCGATCGCGCTGTTCGTGCACCGCGAAACCGGCGAGCCGCATCCGCGCAGCACCGAACTGATGCGCCAGGTCGCCGACAAGGTGGAGCAGGGCGGCGTCGATGTCTGGTACACGCTGGACCCGGCCGAACTGCTCGGCGCCGAGGCGGGCGACTACGACAAGATCACCGACATCCTCGATGTCTGGTTCGATTCGGGCGTGACCCACGAAGGCGTGCTGCTGGAGCGCGGCCTGGGCAAGCCGGCCGACCTGTACCTGGAGGGCTCGGACCAGCACCGCGGCTGGTTCCAGTCCTCGCTGCTCACCGGCGTGGCCATCGACAAGGCGGCACCCTACAAGCAGTGCCTGACCCACGGATTCACCGTGGACGAGCACGGCCGCAAGATGTCCAAGTCGCTGGGCAACGGCATCGAGCCGCAGGACATCATGAAGACCCTGGGTGCGGACATCCTGCGCCTGTGGATCGCTTCGGCCGACTACAGCAACGAGATGTCGCTGTCGCAGGAGATCCTCAAGCGCAATGCCGATGCCTACCGGCGCCTGCGCAACACCGCGCGCTTCCTGCTGGCCAACCTGCACGGCTTCGATCCGGCGCGCGACCTGCGCCCGCTGGAAGACATGGTCGCGCTGGACCGCTGGATCGTGCATCGCGCCTTCGAGGTGCAGGAGAAGATCAAGGACGCGTACGCGCGCTACGACTTCGCCGGCATCGTGCAGGCCCTGCTGAACTTCTGCAGCGTGGACCTGGGTTCGCTGTACCTGGACGTCACCAAGGACCGCCTGTACACGATGGGCGAGGATTCGCGCGGCCGGCGCAGCGCGCAGAGCGCGATGTACCGCATCGCCGAGGCCTTCGTGCGCTGGATCGCGCCGGTGCTCAGCTTCACCGCCGACGAGCTGTGGGGCTACCTGCC
This sequence comes from Pseudoxanthomonas kaohsiungensis, assembly GCF_010211765.1. GTDB lineage: Bacteria > Pseudomonadota > Gammaproteobacteria > Xanthomonadales > Xanthomonadaceae > Pseudoxanthomonas > Pseudoxanthomonas kaohsiungensis. The sequence goes on from NZ_PDWO01000010.1 coordinate 10,144, forward strand.
GGCGACCACCGAAAGCGGCGCGCGCGCGGGCAACGTGCTGTTCGCCACCTGGTACGAGGGCCTGGCTCCGCTGCCGGCCGATGCCCAGCTGGGCGCGGCCGATTTCGATCGCCTGCTGGTCCTGCGCGAGCAGGTGGCCAAGGTGCTCGAGCCGATGCGCGCCAACGGCCAGATCGGTGCGGCGCTGGAAGCGGAGATCACGGTGACCGCCGGTGCCGACACCGCCGCCCATCTGCAGCCGCTGGCCGAGGAGCTGCGCTTCCTGCTCATCAGCGGCGACGTTACGGTGGTGGCGGCACAGACGGACGACATCTTCGTCAGTGCCCAGCCCACGACCAAGGCCAAGTGCGTACGCTGCTGGCACCACCGTGCGGACGTCGGCGTGGACGCGTCGCATCCGGAGCTGTGCGGGCGCTGCGTATCCAACATCCAGGGTCCCGGCGAGGATCGCAGGTGGTTCTGAGCATGAAGACGACGCGACCCAAGCCCAATGCGATGTCCTGGCTGCTGCTGTCGGCGGCCATCATTGTCGCCGACCAGTGGACCAAGGCCTGGGTGCTGTCCAGCCTGCCCGAGTACACCGCCGTGCCGGTGATTGACGGCTTCTGGAACTGGTACCGCACGTACAACACGGGCGCGGCCTTCAGTTTCCTGGCCGACGCCGGCGGCTGGCAGGCCATCTTCTTCACCGTGCTGGCGTTCGCCATCTGCGGCCTGCTGGGCTGGTGGCTGTGGCGCACCCCGCGCGGCGACTGGCGCCAGGCGCTGCCGTATTCGCTGGTGATCGGCGGGGCGCTGGGCAATGTCATCGACCGCCTGGTCCACGGCCACGTGGTGGATTTCATCCAGTGGCACTGGCGCGGGCATTACTGGCCGGCATTCAACCTGGCCGACGCGGCGATCGTGGCCGGGGCCGTCGGTATCGCCTTGTTCGGGGTGTTCGACGGCAAGCGCAAGCCGTCGGCAGCGGGGAAGGCGGGGAAGTAAGCGCGGCCGGCTCGCCGGCAGCATTCCTCACAACCCCGCCGGCCCGGCGTCGCCTCCGCGTACGGGCCTGGGCCCTTCGGGGCGGCGCCGCTGGCTGGCGCCGGGTGCCGCTTCGCCCGCCGGGAGGAGCGCCTCTCCCACCCATTCAGCCCAGTGGCATGGCTCTCTTCGGTAGACTGGATTCCATGGACGTCATCCTCGCCAACCCCCGCGGCTTCTGCGCCGGCGTCGATCGCGCGATCGAGATCGTCAAGCGCGCCATCGAGACCCTGGGCGCCCCGATCTACGTGCGCCACGAAGTGGTGCACAACCGTTTCGTGGTCGACGACCTCAAGGCCCGCGGCGCGGTGTTCGTCGAGGAGCTGGACGAGGTGCCGGACAACGCCACGGTGATCTTCAGCGCCCACGGCGTCTCCCGGGCGGTGCGCGAGGAAGCGGACCGGCGCGGGCTCAAGGTGTTCGATGCGACCTGCCCGCTGGTGACCAAGGTCCATCTGGAAGTGTCGCGCCATTGCCGGGCCGGCCGCGACGTGGTGCTCATCGGCCACGCCGGACATCCGGAAGTGGAGGGCACCATGGGCCAGTGGAGCCGCGAGGGGGCCAGCGGCCGCATCTACCTGGTCGAGGACATCGACGACGTCGCCACGCTGCAGGTTGGCCAGCCGGAGAACCTGGCCTACACCACCCAGACCACGCTCTCGGTGGACGACACGCGCGGGATCATCGAGGCACTGAAGGCGCGCTTCCCGGCGGTCCAGGGGCCGCGGCACGACGACATCTGCTACGCCACCCAGAACCGCCAGGATGCGGTGCGCGAGCTGGCCGGGCGCTGCGACCTGGTGCTGGTGGTCGGCTCGCCGAACAGCTCCAACTCCAACCGGCTGGCCGAGCTGGCCCGGCGCGAAGGCGTGGAGTCGTACCTGATCGACGGCGCGCACGAGATCGACCCCGCGTGGGTGGCCGGCAAGCGCCATATCGGCCTGACCGCCGGGGCCTCGGCGCCGCAGGTGCTGGTCGACGGCGTCATCGCACGCTTGCGCGAGCTGGGCGTGCAGGGCGTGAGCGAGCTGGATGGCGAGCCGGAAGACATGGTCTTCGCCCTGCCCAAGGAATTGCGGCTGCGCCTGGTGTCGTAGAGCGGGGCTTGCCCCGCTGTTTGCCTCTTCGCCACGCGGGAGCAGCGGGGCAAGCCCCGCTCTACCACGTCACCGGCGACCACGGCCCCGCCGAAGCGGGCGACCGACCGCAGCTACACCATCCGGATGTTCAGCTCGCGCAGCTTGCGCAGGATCTCGAACAGCAGCGCGCTGCGGGTTGCCGCCGCCTGGCGCGGCGTGGCGACGAAGCCGGTCGCGCTGAACATGACCTGGCCCTTGTCGGAGATGCCGTCAATCAGAACGCTCGGCGCCGGCGCCTCGAGGATGCCCGGGTGTTCGCGGAATGCCTCCAGCAACAACTCGCGCACCAGGTCCGAGTCGGTCGTCAGCGGCATCGGCAGCACGATCTTCACCAGGCCCTCGGCATTGGAGAAGGTGCGGTTGCGCACGGTCTTGGTGATCAGCTCGGAATTGGGCACCAGCACCGTGGTGCGGTCGCCGGTCTGGATCTCGGTCGCGCGCACGTTGATTCGCCGGATGTCGCCCTCCGCATCGCCGACCACCACCCAGTCGCCGACCTTCACCGGCCGCTCCGCCAGCAGGATCAGGCCGGAGATGAAGTTCTGCACGATCGCCTGCAGGCCGAAACCGATACCGACCGACAGCGCGCTGGCGATCCAGGCGATGCGCTCCAGGCCCACGCCGATGGCCGCCAGGGCCATGGCCACCGCCAGCACCATGGTGGCGTAGCCGAACAGGGTGACGACCGAGGCACGCATGCCCTCGTCCATCTTCGTGGTCGGCAGGTAGCGGCGGGCGAGCCAGCGCTTGACCAGGTGGAAAACGCCGGTCGCCAGCAGGAACACCCCGATCGCGCGGACGACATTGGCCGGGCTGAGCACGAGCTGGCCGATGGTGATGCCGCGGGCGAGGCCGAGCGCGCGCTCGACCAGGCCCTCGCCACTGGCCCCATAGGGCATGGCGAGCGCGATCAGGCCCAGCAGCACCAGTAGCGTGCGCAGCAGGGCCGAGGCGACCACCGCGATGCGCTCGACATGGCGCGGGTCCAGTCCGAAGCGGTCGTTGATCCGGCGGCCGGCCACGCCCTTGGCGCCGAGCAGCGCGCACACCAGGTCGTCGATGAAGCGCATGCTCAGGTACAGCGTCGCCAGGACCACGCCGGCCCACAGGATCTGCAGGGCGATGAAGCCGGACAACGCCACGTGGCCGGTGAGCAGGCCGATCAGGCAGATCGATACGCCGACCCAGCCGATGCTGATGGCGACGTTGATCCACGGGCGGAAATGCGGCTTGGCCGTGGCCGGCGGCGATTCGCCTGCGGGTGCCGGCGCCCGTTCCGAGCGCGATTGCAGGCGATGCACGCGGACCAGTGCCAGCAGCACCACCGAAGTGGATGCCAGTGCCGCCAGCGCGGTGAAGGCGACGGCCAACGGCAGACTGGCATTGACCAGCTCGGCCAGCGCCTGAGGGAAGCGGGCGATCACGATCGCGAGCGCGGCCGCCAGGGGCAGCGGCCGCAGCGCACGCGCACCGGCATCGGAGATCGCAGGCAACCGCCACGAGGGGCTGCGGACGGCGAGCAGCACCGCGCCCAGCGTGGTCACGAAGGTCGCGAACACCAGCAGCCCGCCGGCGAGATCGGCCAGCTGCGCGACCGCCGGCGGGGCGTCCGCCGGCAGCAGGGCCGCCCGCAGGAGGCCGACGATCCACAACGCCGCCAGGGTCGAAAGCAGCAGCCGCGCCATCGCCGGTGCCGACCGGCGCAGCGGCCCGGCGGGGATGTACCTGCCCACCAGGCGCGGCACGCGGCGTGCGCCGAACCAGCCGATCGCCACGGCGACCAGGACCGCCAGCGCCAGGTAACCGAGCGACCTTTGCGGGCTGGCGCGCCAGTGCGTGGCCACCGCCTGGCTGGCGTCACGCCAAAGGGCGCCGAAGCGCGCTTCGTCGCGGGCTTGGCTGTCGGCCAGGTCGCGCCACAGGCGAGGACTCCACGGCGGCGTGGTCCGCACCGACAACCTCTGGTGGAAGCTGTCCTGGCGCGCGGCGGCGATGCGGTCCAGCAGCTGGGCGCTTTCCACCGAGGCCAGCCGGGCCTGGCGCAGTTCCGCGTCCACCTGGTTCCGTTGGCGCTGCAGGTCGCGGCGCTCGCGCGTGACTTCGGCCGCTTCCTGGCCTTGGCCGGCCGGGCTTTCGCCAAGCTCGGCCAGGCGTGCGTCCAGGCTCTGCAGCTCCGGGCTGCGCTCGGCGATGGTCTGCTCGGCCTGGCCCTGGATCTTCAGTACGGCCTCGCGCGTCTCCTGCAGTGCACGGTCGTCGTCCTTCCCCTTCTGCTCGTCGAGCCGGGCGCCGATCTGTTCCAACTGCTGGCGGGCCCGTTCCAGCGATGGCGCCTGCGCCGTCGCCGGCCAGGTCCAGGCCGCCAGCAGCAGCATCGTCAGCAGGGCCGGCAGGATCGGGAGGCGGTAGCGCATGCGTTACGCGGGAGGCGGGGGAAGGGGGGCTAAGTTAGCACCGCCCCGGTGATCCCCCGTGCAGGGATCGGGTTCGCCGGCGCCGCGGGGCACGCGCCGGCCGGTGCATGGGGCTGGCCGCCCCAGGAACGACAAGGCCCCGCCGAAGCGGGGCCTTGTCGCGCATCTGGTGCCGGAAACAGGAGTCGAACCTGCGACCTACGCATTACGAATGCGCCGCTCTACCAACTGAGCTATTCCGGCGTTGCCGGGCCGCGCGGGCGCGTCCGGGGGCGGAATTCTAACGGTTCGCGGACGGGCAGGCCAGCGGAACGATGCCGGCGGCGCTCGAGTCTCGCCAGTGGAGACGGTGCACCGCTACATTGGCCTCCCGCTTTCCCTGTCCGCCGGTACCGTGGCCAAACTCTCATCCAAGTCCGCCGCCCGCACCGCCTACGTCTGTGGCGAGTGCGGCGCCGAATACACCAAGTGGCAGGGCCAGTGCGGCGAGTGCGGCGCCTGGAACACGCTCTCGCAGGTGGTGCTGGAGCCGGCCGCCGCTGCGGGCGCCGGCGCCGGGCCGGCGGCAGCGCGGCGTTCCGGCTGGGCCGGCAAGGTCGATCCGCCCAAAGTCACCGCGCTCAAGGACGTCAGCCAGGCCGCCGAAGTGCGCGTGTCCACCGGCATCGGCGAGCTGGACCGGGTGCTGGGCGGGGGGCTGGTCGAGGGTGCGGTGGTACTGGTCGGCGGCGACCCGGGCATCGGCAAGTCGACCCTGCTGCTGCAGGCGCTGGCGAAGATGGCCGCGCAACTGCCGGCGCTCTACGTCACCGGCGAGGAATCGCTGGCCCAGGTCGCCGGCCGCGCCGTGCGCCTGGACCTGCCGCTGGACAACCTGCAGGCGCTGGCCGAGACCGGCATCGAAGCGATCCTGCAGCACGCCTCGGCAGCGCAGCCGAGGCTGATCGTGGCCGACTCGGTGCAGACCCTGTGGACCGAAACCCTGACCGCCGCCCCCGGTTCGGTCAGCCAGGTACGCGAGAGCGCGGCAAGGCTGGTGCGCTACGCGAAGGAGACCGGAACCGCCGTGTTCCTGGTCGGCCACGTGACCAAGGAGGGCGGCATCGCCGGCCCGCGCGTGCTCGAGCACATGGTCGACGCGGTCCTGTATTTCGAGGGCGAGAGTGGCAGCCGATTCCGGGTACTGCGCGCGTTCAAGAACCGCTTCGGCGCGGTCAACGAGCTGGGCGTGTTCGCGATGGGCGACAAGGGGCTGAAGGAAGTGCCCAATCCCTCGGCGATCTTCCTGTCCGGCAGTTCGCAGCAGCCCGGCAGCTGCGTGATGGTCACCCGCGAGGGCACCCGGCCGCTGCTGGTGGAAGTGCAGGCGCTGGTCGATGCCTCGCCGCTGTCGAATCCGCGCCGGGTCGCGGTGGGCCTGGAGCAGAACCGGCTGGCGATGCTGCTGGCGGTGCTGCACCGGCACGGCGGCGTGGTGGTCGGCGACCAGGACGTGTTCGTGAACGTGGTCGGTGGCATCCGCGTGCAGGAAACCGCGGCCGACCTGCCGGTGCTGCTGGCGGTGCTGTCGTCGCTGCGCGACCGGCCGCTGGCGGACAAGACCGTGGCCTTCGGCGAGGTCGGCCTGTCCGGCGAGATCCGGCCGGTGCCCAATGGCGAGGAGCGGTTGCGCGAGGCGGCCACGCACGGCTTCCGTCGCGCGATCGTGCCGAAGGCGAACGTGCCCAAGGCCGCGCGCTTCAAAGACATGGAAGTGATCGCGGTCGAGCGCCTCGCCGACGCGCTGGAACAGGCGTGAGCCACGCGGCGCCGCCGGCGGCGCCCGCGCGGTGGTGGGTGCGCTGGCCCTCGCTGCTGCTGCATCCGTTCGCGGTGTTCGCGTTGCTCACCCTGGTCGCCGCATGGCGCCTGGACCCGGCTGCGCTGCCGCGCGCGATGGCGGGCATGGCGGTGGTGGTGGCGATCGTGTGGGCGTTCGCGTGGTGGCGCTGGCGCAGCGGGCGCTGGAGCACGGTCGATGCTTCGCGCGCGCAGGAGCGGCCGCTGCTGTATGCGATCGCGCTGTCGCTGGCCGGCGCCTACTGGCTGTGGATCGGGGGCCGCGCCTCGGCGATGTCGACCGGAGTGCTGTCAGCCATCGCCATGCTGTGCATCGCCGGGCTGGCCAACCGCTGGATCAAGCTGTCGCTGCACATGGCCTGCCTGGTGTTCGCCGGCGTGGTGCTGCTCGGCCTGTGGCGACCGCTGGGCCTGGTGTTGCTGGCCTGCGTGCCGCTGCTGGCCTGGTCGCGGCTGCGCCTGGCCCGCCATACGTGGGTCGAGGTGCTGGGCGGTTCGGTGCTGGGTGCGCTGGCCGGCGCACTCCTGCTCCCGTAGAGCGGGGCTCGCCCCGCTGCTGGCGCATCCCGGAGCGGGTCGCCGCGGTCAGGGCCGGCCCAGCACCAGCTCCAGCACGAACTTGCTGCCGAAGAACGACAACAGCAGCAGCGCCATCGCGGTCAGCGTCCAGTGCACCGCGCGCACCCCGCGCCAGCCGTAGCGCCAGCGGCCCAGCAGCAGGCCGCCGAACACCAGCCACGACAGCACGCTGAGCACGGTCTTGTGGACCAGGTGCTGGGACAGGAAGTCTTCGACGAACAGCACGCCCGTCAGCAGGGTCAGGGTCAGCAGCAGGAAGCCGACGGCGATCGTGCGGAACAGCACCGTCTCGAGCTGGGTCAGCGGCGGCAGGGCGCGCAACCAGGCGTGGAACTCACGCCGGCGCAGCGCGCGTTCCTGCAGCCACAGCATCGTCGCCAGCAACGCGGCGATGGCCAGGGTGGCGTAGGCCAGCAGTGCCAGCCACGCGTGCAGCTGCAGGCGCCAGTCCAGAGCCGGCGAGGGCGCGTGGCCGTGGCCGTGGTAGATCAGCAGCATCGCGGCCGCCAGCGGAAACACCACCACGCCCACCGCCGCCGTGCCGCGCGCGCCGACCAGCACGGTCATGGCCGCCATGCCCAGCGCGACGAGCGACAGCGCCGAATAGAAATGCAGGTCCGGACCGCCGGCCGTCCGCCAGGCGACCATCGCGTGGTAGCCGGCATGCAGGACCACGGCCGCCAGCGCCAGCCAGCGCCAGCCCCCGCTACCATCCGGCCGCTCGCGCGGCACCGAACGCAGCAGCAGCCCGGTGGCCACGAAGTAGGCAAGCACGGCGATGAGAACGATTGTCATCGAACGAGTGTCGCACAAGGTCGCGAGGCGGCGGAATGGCCGCGTTGCCACGGGCCCCCGGCGGCCCCGGGGCCGGAAGCGTCCCGATCGTCGCGACCCCGGCTGGTGCCGGTGGCACGCCGCCCCGGCCGTCGAATCGCGGCGTCGCCAGAGCGGGCGCATGCGCGCCCGGGCCGGTTGCCGGCGCCGGCTATAATCTGCGGCCGCTTTCCCCGCATCGGTCCGCCCCATGTTCGAATCCCTGACCCAGCGCCTGTCCGGCACCCTAGAGCGCCTGCGTGGCCGTGGACGGCTGACCGAGTCCAACATCACCGAGGCCGTGCGCGAGGTGCGCATCGCGCTGCTCGAAGCCGACGTGGCCCTGCCGGTCGTCCAGGCCCTGATCCAGCGGATCAAGGTCCGCGCGGTCGGCCAGGAGGTGCTGAAGTCGCTGACCCCGGGCCAGGCCCTGATCAAGGTCGTGCGCGACGAGCTGACCGCGGTGATGGGCTCGGCCGCCAGCGACCTCAACCTCAACGTGCCCGCGCCGGCGGTGATCCTGATGGCCGGCCTGCAGGGCGCCGGCAAGACCACCACGGTGGGCAAGCTGGCCCGGCACCTGAAGGACAAGCGCAAGAAGAAGGTGATGGTGGTCAGCGCCGACGTCTACCGCCCGGCCGCGATCGAGCAGCTCAAGACCCTGGCCGAGCAGACCGGCGTGCTGTTCTTCCCGTCCGACGCCGGGCAGAAGCCCGAGGACATCGTCCGTGCCGCCATCGCCGATGCGCGCAAGTCCTTCGCCGACGTGCTGATCGTCGACACCGCCGGCCGCCTGGCCATCGACGCGGCGATGATGGCCGAGATCAAGGCGCTGCACGCGGCGGTCAATCCGGTCGAGACCCTGTTCGTGGTCGACGCGATGACCGGCCAGGACGCGGCCAACACCGCCAAGGCGTTTTCCGAGGCGCTGCCGCTGACCGGCGTGGTCCTGACCAAGACCGATGGCGACGCCCGCGGCGGCGCGGCGCTCTCGGTGCGCTACATCACCGGCAAGCCGGTCAAGTTCGTCGGTACCGGCGAGAAGGTCGACGGCCTGGATGTGTTCCACCCCGACCGCGTGGCCGCGCGCATCCTCGACATGGGCGACGTGCTCTCGCTGGTCGAGCAGGTCGAGCAGACCGTCGACCAGGAAAAGGCGGCCAAGCTCGCCGCCAAGGTCGCCAAGGGCAAGAAGTTCGACCTCAACGACATGCGCGACCAGCTCGAGCAGATGCAGAACATGGGCGGCATCGCCGGCCTGATGGACAAGCTGCCCGGCCTGGGCCAGGTGCCGGAGCACCTGAAGGCGCAGGTGTCGCAGAGCAAGGAAGTGCCGCGGATGATGGCGATCATCGGCTCGATGACGCCCAAGGAGCGGCGCAACCCGGACCTGCTCAATGGCTCGCGCCGGGCCCGCATCGCGCGCGGTTCGGGCACCACCCCGGCAGACGTCAACAAGCTGCTCAAGCAGTACCAGCAGATGGAAAAGATGATGGGCAAGCTGGGCCGCGGCGGCATGAAGGGGATGATGCGCGGGCTGCAGGGCATGATGGGCGGCGGCATGGGCCGCATGCCGTTCCGCTGAGCGGTCCGGTGCACGCGGCGGCTCCGGCGTTGGCTTCGCTGCGGTGAGCTCGCCGGGCGAACCTGTCGTCCTGCTCAACGGCCAGCAGGCCGGCGCCGACGCGCTGCGCGTCCTCGCCCAGTCCAACTACGGGCACTTCACTTCCCTGCAGGTGCGCGGCGGTGCGGTGCAGGGGCTGGACATGCACCTGGACCGCCTGCGCCAGGGCAATGCCGAACTGTTCGATGCCGGCCTGGATGCCGGTGCGGTCGTCGGCTGGATGCGCCAGGCCGCCCTCGCCCGGGGGGGCGACTGCTCGATGCGGGTGACGCTGTTCTCGCGCCGGTTCGACCATCGCCAGCCCTTGCGGCCGGTGGCGGTCGACGTGCTGGTGGTCGCCTCCGCGCCACTGGTGCCGACGGCTGCCCCGCTGCGCCTGCAGACCCGCTGCTTCGTCCGTCCGGTGCCGCAACTCAAGCACGTGGGCACGTTCCCCTTGTCCCACCACCGCCGCCAGGCGCTCAAGGCCGGGTTCGACGACGCCCTGTTCGTGGATGGCGAGGGCCCCGGCGCGGCGGTCTCGGAGGGATCGTTCTGGAACATCGGCTTCTGGGACGGCGACCAGGTGGTCTGGCCGCAGGCGCCCGCGCTGCGCGGCACCAGCGAGCGGCTGCTGCAGCAGGGCCTGGTCCAGGCCGGGATCGCCCAGGTGGTCCGGCCCGTGGCGCGGGCCGGGCTGGGAGATTTCCTCGCGGCCTTCGCCACCAACGCCAACGGCGTCCAGCCCGTCGCGTCGATCGACCGGATCGGCTACGCGGCGGCGGCGCAGGACGCGGTCCTGGCGCTGCTGGCCGATGCCGGGGGCAGGGCGCCCTGGGAGCCGCTGTAGGCGCCCAGGGCTGAATCCCGGGTGCCGTACGGGCGGGCGCGGGTTGTCCACCCCGGCCGGGTCCCCTACAATTGCCGGCTTACCTCGCCACCCTGGCGACTGGGCAACACCGAGAAACCACCATGGTCAAGATCCGTCTCACCCGCGGCGGCGCCAAGAAGCGCCCGTTCTACCACATCATCGTCACCGACTCGCGCAGCGCCCGCGACGGCCGCAACATCGAGCGCGTCGGTTACTACAACCCGGTCGCGTCCGGCAACGACCAGCGCATCGTGCTGGACATCGCCCGCGTCGACCACTGGGTCGGCAATGGCGCGCAGCTGACCGACAAGGTCCGCAACCTGTACAAGGAAGCGACCAAGGCCCAGGCGACCGCCGCCTGATCCGGCCCGGCCGCCGGTTCGCCGGTGGCCCTGTTCCTCCCGGAACGCACTGCATGAACGACGACGCGCGCTCCACCACGCCCCGCAAGCTGGTCCTGCTGGGTGCGGTGTCGGGCGCCGTCGGCGTGCGTGGCGACGTCAAGCTGCAGTCCTGGACCGAGCCGCGCGCGCAGATCCTCCGCTACCAGCCGTGGATCCTGCGCTCGGCCAACGGCGTCGAGCGCGAGGTGCAGGGCGTGCGCGGTCGTGACGGCGGCAAGCACGTCGTCGCGACGGTGCCCGGCGTCAGCGACCGCGACGCGGCCGAAGCCCTGCGCGGCACCGAGATCCTGGTCCCGCGCGAAGCCCTGCCGCCGCCAGCACCGGGCGAGTACTACTGGGTCGACCTGGAAGGCCTGCGCGTGGTCACCGTCGAGGGCGTGGCCCTGGGCGAGGTCTCGCACCTGCTGTCGACGGGCGCCAACGACGTGATGGTGGTGCGCGGCGAACGCGAGCGCATGCTGCCGTTCGTCCAGCCCGATTACGTGAAGTCGGTGGACTTCGAGTCCGGCACGATCACCGTCGACTGGGATCCCGAGTTCTGAGGGCGTCCGCCCGCGTGGCGGATCGCCTGTTGCCAGTACACCAGCCAGTACGCCATGCCGGCCTCGCCGGCGGGAGTCACGATGCGCATCGACATCGTCAGCCTGTTCCCCGAGTTCGTCGACCAATGCGCCGCGTTCGGCGTGGTCGGTCGCGCGCGCGAACGCGGGCTGCTGTCGCTGCACGGCTGGAACCCCCGAGACCACGCCGAGGGCAACTACCGCAAGGTGGACGACCGCACCTTCGGCGGCGGGCCGGGCATGGTCATGCTGGTCGAGCCGCTGCGCCGCTGCCTGGCGGCGATGCGCGGGGCCGATCCGGTGCGACCACGCGTGGTCTACCTGAGCCCGCAGGGGCGCCGGCTGGACCAGGCCAAGGCCCGCGAGCTGGCCGCGTTGCCGCGCCTGGCCCTGCTGTGCGGGCGCTACGAGGGCATCGACGAGCGCCTGGTCCAGGCAGAGGTCGACGAGGAACTGTCGATTGGCGATTACGTCCTGTCCGGCGGCGAACTGGCCGCGGCGGTGGTCGTCGATGCGGTCGCGCGGTTGCAGGACGGGGTCCTGAACGACGCCGGTTCGGCCGAGCAGGACAGCTTCGAGGACGGCCTGCTGGACTGCCCGCACTACAGCCACCCGGTCGAGCACGCCTATGGCACGGTGCCGGAGGTGCTGCGCTCGGGCAACCACGCCGCTATCGCCCGCTGGCGCCGGCAGCAGGCACTGGGCAGGACCTGGCTGCGGCGCCCGGACCTGCTTGAGGGCCGGATCCTGTCGAAGGCCGACCAGAAGCTGCTGGACGACTGGCGCCAGGAGCACGCCGGGGACGCGCCGGATGGGTTCCGGGGCAGGTAGCCCGCGGCCGCCAAAGCGGCTACAATACCTGGTTCCTGCGGGCGGCTCCGCCCTGGCTGGACCCCATAACAATCACGTGCGGCGCAATTCTGCGACCGCATCGGCCCGAGTTGTCGACCACGACACGCCCACCCGAACACATTGAGTCGGTCACCATGAGCAAGCTGAACAAGTCCATCGTCGCGGAATTCGAATCCGCCCAGATCACCCGCGAACTGCCGAAGTTCAGCCAGGGCGACACCGTCGTGGTGAACGTCAAGGTCAAGGAAGGCAACCGCGAGCGCGTGCAGGCCTATGAAGGCGTGGTCATCGCGATCAAGAACGCCGGCCTGAACTCCTCGTTCACCGTGCGCAAGATCTCGCACGGCTATGGCGTCGAGCGCGTGTTCCAGACCCACAGCGCCACCATCGACTCGGTCGACGTGAAGCGCCGCGGCAAGGTCCGCGCCGGCAAGCTGTACTACCTGCGTGGCCTGGAAGGCAAGGCCGCCCGCATCAAGGAAGACCTGGCCGCGGTGGCCAAGGCCAAGGCCGAAGCCAAGGCCGAGAAGGCCGCCGGCTGATCGCGCCCTTCCGCGCTGCGATACCGCGACGGCCGCCCCAGGGCGGCCGTTCGCGTTCAGGGTCGACGACGGCACCTGCCGCTACCCTGGACCCGGGCCCGGCGCGGCACGGCCGGCAAGGAACCCGCGGAGAACGAGATGACTGACGCGCTTCCTCCGAACCCGGTGCGGCTGGACGTGTGGCTGTGGGCCGCGCGCTTCTTCAGGACCCGCAGCCTGGCCAAGCAGGCGGTGGAAACCGGCAAGGTGGACGTGGCCGGCCAGCGCCCCAAGTCTTCGCGCGCGGTACGCGTGGGCGACACGTTGCAGGTCACCCGCGGCGAGGAAGTCTTCGATGTGGTCGTCCTCGACCTGAGCGACACGCGTGGCCCCGCCCCCGTGGCCCGGGCGCTCTACGCCGAAACCGATGCGTCCCGGGCGCGCCGCGAGCAGCAACGTTTGCAGCGCGCTGCCATGCGCGATGGCTACAGGCCGCCCGAACACAAGCCGGACAAGCGCGCCCGTCGCCTGATCCAGGCGCTGGGCGACATCGACGCGCTCTAGGCCCTCATCGGCCGGTGCCCGTAGAGCCGGGCTTGCCCGGCTACCCTGCGCGGCCCGGCGGCGAGTGGAAAGAGCCGGGGCGGCATAGCGGGGCGAACCCGCTGCATGCGGCACCGACAGGCCTTCAGCGTCTCCCGCCGAACAGTCCCATGCCCAGGTTGAGCAGGTCGCTGGCATCGACGTCGCCGTCGCCGTCCTGGTCGAGCAGCGCGTCGAGCGCGCCGCCGCCTGCGCGCTGGCGCACCTGCGTGCGCTCCTGGCCGAGCAGCTCGCCCAGGCCGCCGGCATCCAGGCCTTGGCGCGCGCTGCGGTTGGCCAGGAATGACATCACGATCGGCGCGAGCATCGCCAGCAGCTGCATCGCCTGGCCGCTCCCCAGGCCGGTGGCCTGGCCCAGGCCCTGGGCGGTGCGCGGCTCCGCCCGGCCCAGGACGTGGCCGAGGATCGCGGCGCCATCGGTCTGCCGCGAAGTGCCGCCGCCGAGCACGGCCCCCAGCACGCTGCCCAGGTCCATGCCACCGCCATGGTCGCGCTGGAGCGCTCCGTACAGGGCTTGCGCGCCCTGCGGCTGGGCGCTGTTGCGGCCCAGGGCGCCAAGCAGAAGCGGCAGGGCGGCGGCGACCGCGTTGCCGGTCTGGTCCGGGTCGGTGCCCAGTTGGCGCGACAGCTGCTGCAGCGGGGCGCCCTGCAGCTGGGCGAGCAGTTCTTCGGTGAGCAGGGGCTGGTTCATGGCGTTCTCCTTGCCCGGTCGGGAGGCCAAGATACGCCTGCCGCACCGGCCGATGGGGCGCGCGCCGACCGGCGGGCGGTGCGGTTGGCGCTGCCCGCGCGGGCGGGAGGCGAATGGCGTGGCCCAGTGCGTTGCACGCGCCGGGCCACGCCGCTGTGGTCGCCGGGTGTCAGCGCAGGTCGAAGCGGTCGAGCTCCATGACCTTGTGCCAGGCGGCGACGAAGTCGTCGACGAACTTCCTTTCGCCGTCGCTGCTGGCGTAGACCTCGGCCAGCGCGCGCAACACCGAGTTGGAACCGAACACCAGGTCCACGCGGCTGCCGGTCCATTTCACCTGGCCGGTCCTGCGGTCGCGTCCCTCATAGGCGTTGGCGCCGGTCGCCCTCCATTCCGTGCCCATGTCCAGCAGGTGGCGGAAGAAGTCATTGCCCAGTACGCCCGGGCGCTCTGTGAACACGCCGGCCGACGAGCCATCCACATTGGCGCCGAGCACGCGCAGCCCGCCGACCAGCGCGGTCATCTCCGGTGCGGTGAGGGTGAGCTGTTGCGCCTTGTCGACCAGCAGGTGCTCGGCCGGCACCGCCGAGGTTCCGCGCAGGTAGTTGCGGAAGCCGTCGGCATACGGCTCCATCACCGCGAAGGACGCCACGTCGGTCTGGTCCTGGCGCGCGTCGGTGCGGCCCGGCGAGAACGGCACGCGGACCTCGAAGCCGGCGGCCTTCGCCGCCTGCTCCACGCCCGCGCCGCCGGCCAGCACGATCAGGTCGGCCAGGGAAATCTTCCTGCCGCCGGGCGCGTCGATGTTGAAGTCGGCCTGGATGCGCCTGAGCGCCCTGAGCACCTTGTCCAGTTGCGCCGGCTGGTTGACCGCCCAGTCCTTCTGCGGCGCCAGCGCGATGCGCGCGCCATTGGCGCCGCCGCGCTTGTCGCCGCCGCGGAAGGTCGAGGCCGAGGCCCAGGCGGTGGATACCAGTTCGGCGACCGACAGGCCGGCGTCGGCGATCTTCTTCTTCAGCGCGTCGACGTCGCCCGCTTCGACCAGCGGGTGGTCCACGGCCGGGACCGGGTCCTGCCAGATCAGTTCTTCCTTCGGCACTTCCGGGCCGAGGTAGCGCGCGCGCGGCCCCATGTCGCGGTGGGTCAGCTTGAACCAGGCGCGGGCGAAGGCATCGGCGAACGCCTGCGGGTTCTCGAGGAAGCGCCTGGAAATCGGCCCGTAGATGGGGTCGAAGCGCAGCGACAGGTCGGTGGTGAGCATCTTCGGCCGCTGCTTCTTCGCCGGGTCGTGCGCGTGCGGCACGTCTTCCGGCGCGTCCTTGGCCACCCACTGGTGGGCGCCGGCCGGCGACTTCTCCAGCTCCCACTCGAAGCCGAACAGGTTCTCGAAGAACTTGTTGCTCCACAGCGCCGGGGTTTGGGTCCAGGTGACCTCCAGGCCGGAGGTGATGGTGTCGGCGCCCTTGCCGCTGCCGTGGCGGTTGGCCCAGCCCAGCCCCTGCAACTCGAGGTCGGCCGCTTCGGGCTCGACGCCGACGTTCTCGGCGCTGGCCGCGCCGTGGGTCTTGCCGAAGGAGTGGCCGCCGGCGATCAGGGCCACGGTCTCCTCGTCGTCCATCGCCATGCGGCCGAAGGTATCGCGGATGTCCTTGGCGGCGAGCAGCGGGTCGGGATTGCCGTCCGGGCCTTCCGGGTTCACGTAGATCAGGCCCATCTGCACTGCGGCCAGCGGGTTCTCAAGGTCGCGGGTGTGCTTGACCATGCTGTCGTCATCCTTGACCAGCACGCCGTGCTTGTCGTCCACGCCGGGCGAGCCGCGCGAATAGCGCTCGTCGCCGCCCAGCCACTTGGTCTCGCGGCCCCAGTACACGTCCAGGTCCGGCTCCCAGGTGTCCTCGCGGCCGGCGCCGAAGCCGAAGGTGCGGAAGCCCATCGTCTCCAGCGCGACGTTGCCGGCCAGGATCATCAGGTCGGCCCAGGAAATCTTCTGGCCGTACTTCTGCTTGACCGGCCACAGCAGGCGGCGCGCCTTGTCCAGGCTGACGTTGTCCGGCCAGCTGTTGAGCGGGGCGAAGCGCTGCTGCCCGCGGCCGCCGCCGCCGCGGCCATCGCCGATGCGGTAGGTGCCGGCGCTGTGCCAGGCCATGCGGATCATCAGCCCGCCGTAATGGCCGAAGTCGGCCGGCCACCAGTCCTGCGAATCGGTCATCAGCGCGCGCAGGTCCTTCTTCAGCTCGTGGTAGTCGAGCTTCTTGAACTCGGCGGCGTAGTCGAAATGGCCGCCCAGGGGGTTGGATCGCGCGGAGTGCTGGTTGAGCAGGTCCAGGCGCAGCTGGTTGGGCCACCAGAAGCGGTTGCTGGTGCCGCCGCCGGCGGCGGCGTGGTTGACCGGGCACTTGTTCTCGGTAGACATGGCATCGTTCCTTGGTTCGCGTGTGCGCCGGCCCGGTCGCGATCGCGACCGGGGACCGTACGATGGAATCGCCTGGCGATGACGGTTCAGGGTCGGGGTTGTCCTCCCTTGCGCCCGGCGTTGCGTCGCCCGTGCGTGTGTAAGCCAGCCCACCTTATGCCGGCGGTGCAGGCGAGGTGAAATCGAATGATCCTAAAGATCCCATGTGCATTGACTATCGCTATGCGTGGCATCCATTCGTGCGACCGATGAGCCGACCAGGATGCGGGGTGGACGCAGGTCATGCTGCGTCGCGGCATGCGCGCGGAGCCTGCCGACCATGACCACCCGCGCCACCCGCCTTCTCCATCTGCTGGACGACCTCCGCCGCCGGAGGCGGCCAGTCCGCGGCGCCCAGCTTGCAGACCAGCTCGGGATCAGCCTGCGTACGCTCTATCGCGACATCGATGCGCTGCGAGCGCAGGGCGCCGTCATCGCCGGCGACCCGGGCGTGGGCTACCAGCTGCGCGCCGGTTTCATGCTGCCGCCGATGATGTTCTCGCCCGACGAGTTGGAGGCGCTGGTGCTGGGCGCGCGCTGGGTGGCCTCGCATGCCGATCCCGAACTGGCCGAGGCGGCCGGTCGTGCGCTGGACCGTGTCGTCGGCGTGCTGCCGGAGGGGCTGCGCCTGCAGGTGGAGACCAGCGGCCTGTTCGCGCCGGACTGGAGCCCGGTGCCGCCGGAGCCATGGCTGCCGGCGCTGCGCCGCGCGATCCGCGAGGGCAACGCGGTGCGCCTGTGGTATCGCGATGCCCAGGGCCGGGCAAGCGAGCGCCTGGTCTGGCCGTTCGCGATGGCCTTCCTCGCCGACATGCGCTTGCTGGCCGCGTGGTGCGAATCGCGCGCGGACTTCCGCCATTTCCGCGCCGACCGCGTGCTGGGGCTGGAGGACACCGGTCGGCGCTATCCGGAGCAGCGCCAGCGGCTGATCCGGCGCTGGGAGCGGCAGCGCCTGCGCCGGCCTGGCGACTGACCGCGGCCGCTGGCGCCGGGTCGCCGCCGGAGCCCGCATCCGCGCGCCGGTCGCAGCCACCGATCGCGCGTTCCAGTCATCGCGCTCCGGCGCGCGGTGCCCGCGTGCGCACTGCGCGCCGGCCACCGGGACTCCACTGCTGACACCTGCTGTCAGCAGGCGCGGCGCACACTGCCGGCTCCCTTCCAGTGACGGAGCGACCATGAGCAAGACGCTGACCTTCTACACCCATCCGATGTCCCGCGCCCGCATCGCCCGCTGGATGCTGGAGGAGACCGGCCTGCCGTACGAGGAGGTGGTGCTCGACTTCGGCACCACCATGAAGGCGCCCGACTACCTGGCGATCAACCCGATGGGCAAGGTCCCGGCGATCCGCCACGGCGACACCGTGGTCACCGAGAACGCTGCCGTGTGCGCCTACCTGGCCGAACTGGTGCCTGAGAAGGGCCTGGCGCCGCCGGCAGGTTCACCCGAACGCGGTGACTACTACCGCTGGCTGTTCTTCCTGGCCGGGCCCGTCGAAGCGATGTTCACCGCCAAGCACGCCGGTGCGTTCGCCGCGCCGATGAACGCCGGCTACGGCAGCGAGGCCGACGTGCTGCGCGTGCTCGAACAGGCCGTGGCCGGCCGCGAACACCTGGTCGGCGACCGCTTCACCACCGCCGACCTGTACATGGCCGCGTTCCTCGGTTACTACATGATGATCGGCGTGCTGGAGAAGAAGCCGGCATTCGTGGAATTCGCCAGCCGGCATGGACGGCGACCGGCGGCCATCGCCGCCAACGCGCGCGACGACGCGCTGGCGCCGGCGCATCCGCATCCGGCCATGGCCGGCGCCGGGAACTGACGGGAGTCGACGACATGGAAAAGACCTACCACGGCAGCTGCCACTGCGGAGCGATCCGCTACCGGGCCACGCTCGACCTGGCCGCCGGCACCGGCAAGTGCAACTGCACCTACTGCAGCAAGATCCGCAACTGGAGCGCGCGGGCGACCGACTTCGAACTGCTCGATGGCGAAGCGCTGCTCGGCGACTACGGCAAGGACTGGGGCGAGGGCAACATCCACCATCGCTTCTGCAGCCGCTGCGGGGTCAACCTCTACGGCCACGGCTACATCGCCGAAGCCGGCGGCGGGTTCGTCTCGGTGCTGGTCAACACGCTCGACGATGCCAGCATCGACGAACTGGTGTCGGGCCCGGTCCGCCATGCCGATGGCCGCCACGACAACTGGATGAATCCGCCAGCGGACACGCGCGCGATGTGATCGCGCGGTGGCACGGGGATGAAAGGCGTCGGTCAGCTGCGAGCCGCGATGGCGGTAGGGCGCGCGGAAAGCGTCGGCTCTGGTGGAAGGCGCGATGGCGGCAGGGCGTATGGAAAGCGTCGGCTCCGGTGGGAGCCGCGGCGGGCCGGGTGGGTCGTGGCCGCTCGGGCGCACATCCATGTGCGCACTCGCTACCGCGGACATCCATGTCCGCTGCCACGACCCACCCGACCCGCCACGTCTCCGCGCGGCTCGAGGGTCGTCGCTTCTTCGGGATGAGAGCCGTCGGCTCTGGCAAGCGCCACGACGGCGGTAGCCCGTGCTGTCGTAGAGCGGGGCTTGCCCCGCTGCTTTGACGCGACGTCGCTCCACGGAAGTGCGCAGCCGGGCAAACCGGCTCTATCCGAGGAAGCAGCCGGGCAAGCCCGGCTCTACGGGGCAGGGCATTTGCGGTCGCTACGCCACGCCGTGCTCCGGCATCGTTACAGCAGCGACTTCAGCCGGTACAGCGCTTCCAATGCCTGCTTCGGCGTCAGCTCGTCGGGGTCCAGCGCGGCCAGCGCTTCCTGCGCCGCCGAAGGCGCAGCGGCGAACAGGCCGAACTGCTGCGGCGCGTCCAGCGCCTGCGGCGCCATTTCCGAGGCATGGCTTTCGCGGCCACGCTGCTCCAGCTCGGCCAGCCGGCGCCGCGCCTGCTGCAGCGTGGCCTTCGGCAGGCCGGCCAGCGCCGCCACCTGCAGGCCGAAGCTGCGGTCGGCCGCGCCGTCCTTCACTGCGTGCATGAACACGAGCGCATCGCCATGTTCGACGGCATCGAGGTGCACGTTGGCGATGCCGCTGTCCGGCGTCGCCAGCGCGGTGAGTTCGAAGTAGTGGGTCGCGAACAGGGTCCAGCAGCGGTTGACCGCGGCCAGGTGGCGCGCCACCGCATCGGCCAGGGCCAGGCCGTCGTAGGTCGAGGTGCCGCGGCCGATCTCGTCCATCAGCACCAGCGACTGGCTCGTCGCGTGATGCAGGATGTAGCTGGTCTCGGCCATCTCGACCATGAAGGTCGACTGGCCGCGGGCGAGGTCGTCGCCCGCGCCGATCCGGGTCAGGATCCGGTCGATCGGGCCGATCTGCGCGCGCGACGCGGGCACGAAGCTGCCGATGTGGGCGAGCAGCACGATCAGCGCGTTCTGGCGCATGTACGTGCTCTTGCCGCCCATGTTCGGGCCGGTGATCACCAGCATCCGCCGCGGCGGCAGTTCGGGGTTGTCCACGCTTTCGGCGTGCAGGATGAGATCGTTCGGCTCGAACGGCTCGTCGCGTACCGCCTCGACCACCGGATGGCGGCCGCGCTCGATCCGCAGGCAGGGCGCCTCGACCAGTTCCGGGCGCGACCAGTCCAGCGCCTGCGCGCGCTCGGCGAAGCCGGCCAGCACGTCCAGCTCGCTGAGTGCGGCGGCGCAGCGCTTGAGCGGCTCGAGCACGCCGTTGAGCGAATCGAGCAGCGCCTCGTACAGGAACTTCTCGCGCGACAGCGAACGGTCGCGCGCCGAGAGTACCTTGTCCTCGAACGCCTTCAGTTCCTCGGTGATGTAGCGCTCGGCGCCGGTCAGGGTCTGGCGACGGGTGTAGTGCACCGGCGCCTTGTCGGCCTGGCCTTTGCTGATCTCGATGTAGTAACCGTGGACGCGGTTGTAGCCGACCTTGAGGGTCGCGATCCCGCTGCTCTCGCGTTCGCGCGCCTCCAGGTCGACCAGGAACTGGTCGGCGTGGGTGGACAGCCGGCGCAGTTCGTCGAGCTCGGCGTCATGGCCTTCGGCGATGACGCCGCCGTCGACCAGTTTCAACGGCGGCTGCGGCGCGATCGCCGAAGCCAGCAGGTGCGCGGTCTCGTCGTGGCGGCCCATCTCGTCGGCCAGCGCCTGCAGCCGCGGCGAATCCAGCGGCGCCAGCGCCTCGCGCAGCGCCGGCAGCATCGCCAGGCCGTCGCGCAGGGTGGACAGGTCGCGCGGCCGCGCCGATCGCAGGGCGACGCGGGTGAGGATGCGTTCGATGTCGCCGAGGCCGCGGAAGCTTTCGCGCAGGTCGCGGTCGGCGCCACGTTCGACGAGCGTCGCCACCGCATGGTGGCGCCCGTCCAGGACCGCGCGATCGCGCAGCGGCCGGTGCAGCCAGCGCCGCAGCAGGCGCCCGCCCATTGGCGTGATCGTCGAATCGAGCACGCCGAGCAGGGTGTGGCGGGTGTCGCCGTCGACCCGGCTGTCCAGTTCCAGGTGGCGGCGGGTGGCGGCATTCATCGCGATCGCGTCGCCCGCGGTCTCCACCGAGATCGAGGTCAGGTGCGGCAGCTGCTGCTTCTGGGTCTCCTCGACATAGCCGAGCAAAGCGCCGGCGGCGGCCACGGCCAGCGACTTGTCCTCGATGCCGAAGCCGGTGAGGTCGTGCAGGCCGAAGAAGCGCAGCAGCTGGCGCCGGCCGCTGTCGGGGTCGAACAGCCAGGGCGGACGGCGGCGCAGCGCGCCGGCGCTCATCGGCGGCAGGCCTTCCTCGTCGGGGACCAGCAGCTCGGCCGGCTCCAGCCGCGCCAGTTCGGCCAGCAACTGGTCCTCGCCGTCGACCTGGTTGACCAGGAAGCGGCCGCCGGCCAGGTCGGCCCAGGCCAGGCCGTAGCCGCTCTTTCCTCGCGATACCGCCATCAGCAGGGTGTCGCGGCGTTCGTCCAGCAGCGCCTCGTCGGTGACCGTGCCGGGCGTGACGATCCGCACCACCTTGCGTTCGACCAGGCCCTTGGCCAGCGCCGGGTCGCCGATCTGTTCGCAGATGGCCACCGATTCGCCCAGCGCGACCAGGCGCGCCAGGTAGCCCTCGTAGGCATGCACCGGCACGCCGGCCATCGGGATCGGCGCACCGCCCGAACTGCCGCGCTGGGTCAGGGTGATGTCGAGCAGGCGCGCGGCCTTGCGCGCGTCGTCGTAGAACAGCTCGTAGAAATCGCCCATGCGGAAGAACAGCAGCAGGTCCGGATACTCGGACTTGGCCGCGAAGAACTGCTTCATCAGAGGCGTGTGTTCGGGCGCGCCCGGCGGTTTCCGCGCCCCTTGTTCCTTTTCAACGACTTGCGGCTGTCTTGGGTCTTGCATTACGGGCTCGAAGTGGGCGTGAGCGATCTGGAGGCGATCTCGACGGTCGGAAGATCGACCCTCGCTGGCCGGCGCAGGTCGCGCGTGGCGAGGTCGAACGCCAAGGGTGGAAGTATCGCCGACGCTGGCCGGCTGCGTGCATGCGCAGCGCACGCCGGCCAGGCCACCGGAGCGGCGGCATGGCCGGTCGACCCGATCCCTGCGGCAAGCGGCGCCCGCCAGACGCCGCCCTTGCCCGGCGCTGCCCGGCACGCATCGACCGCCTGCCGGCACGAGGGCGTGGACCCACGCGCCGGCAGGGCAGGCGCTGCCCGTCCGGGCGTCACCCGTCCGCGGCGCGCCGGGCCGGGCGGGCCAGGCTCAAGGCGATGGTCGTCCCCAGGATCAGCGCCACCACGCCGAGCGACCAGAGCACGGGAATCTTGTAGACGTCCACCACCAGCATCTTGGCGCCGATGAAGCCCAGCACGACCGCCAGCCCGTACGGCAGCAGGTGGAAGCGATCGGCCATGCCGGCCAGCAGGAAGAACATCGCGCGCAGGCCCAGCACCGCGAACACGTTCGACGTCAGCACGATGAACGGGTCGTAGGTGATCGCGAAGATCGCCGGGATGCTGTCCACCGCGAAGATCACGTCGGTGATGCCGATCATCACCAGCACGATGAACAAGGGAGTGAACTTGCGCCGGCGGCCGCTGCCCAGCCACAGCGCGCCGCCGTGGTAGCGGCGCACGAACGGCACGTGCGCGGTCAGCCAGCGCAGCACCGGGTTGTTCTCCAGGCTCGGTTCCTTGCCGGCGGCGAACCACATCTTCACCCCGGTCAGCAGCAGGAACGCGCCGAACACGTAGAGCATCCAGTGGAACTTCGCCAGCAGCGCCGCGCCGGCGAAGATCAGGATCGCGCGCAGCACGATCGCCAGCAGGATGCCGATCACGAGCACGCGCTGGCGCTGCTCCTCCGGCACCGCGAAATAGGTGAACAGCATCAGGAACACGAAGATGTTGTCGACCGCCAGCGACTTCTCGACCAGGTAGCCGGTCAGGAACTCCAGGCCGACGCGGTTGGCCTGGGCCAGCCCGGCGGTCTCGTGGACGTACCACCACAGTCCGCCATTGAAGGCCAGCGCCAGCGCCACCCAGCCCAGGCTCCACCACATCGCCTCCTTGAACGTCACCTTGTGTGCGCCGCCGTGGCGCATCAGCACCAGGTCGACCATCAGGGCGACCACCACCAGGCCGCCGAAGCTGGCCCACAACCAGGGATTGCCAATCGTTTCCATCGAGATTCCCGCGCATGAAGTGGAGGACGGCCGCGGGCGCGGACATCTCGGGAACCGTGGGAACGGGGATCCGGGGACATGCCTTCGCCGTCGCGGCGAAGGTCTCGCTCACAGCCCGTCGGGCTGCCGTGGGACCGGAGCACGCAGGCTCGAAATGACGGTCGACACGTCGGGAGCTACTCCCCTTCGGCAACGATTGTTCATCGCCGGCGCGGTCCGGTCAACCGGGGCGATGCCGGTGGTTCACGGGCCTGGCCGCGCTGCCGGCAGCTCGGGCTGCCGCGCAGCCCGTGACCGGCGGCCTCGATCGGCAGGCCGGATAGGCGATAGCATCGGGACCCCGCATATCCGCAGGAAGTCCCATGCCCCATCGCCTCTCCGTCTGCCTGGCCGTGCTGTTGGCCACGGGAAACCTGTTCGCCGCCGAAGCTCGCACCGATCCGCGCCAGCTCGCCCGCGAGGCCCTGATCGTCGACACCCACATCGATGCGCCGGGTGAACTGATGGATGGCTGGCGGGACCTGGGCGCGCTCACCCCGGACCGCGAGTTCGACTACCCGCGGGCGCGCGAAGGCGGGCTGGACGTGGCCTTCATGTCGATCTACACCTCGCCCGGGCAGGACCGGGCCGGCACCGCCCGCGAGATCGCGCACAAGCAGATCGACGCGGTGGAGGCGATGGTCGGCCGCCATCCGGACAGGTTCGCGCTGCTGGCCTCGCCCGGCGACGTCGGCCGCCTGCGGGAGGGTGGCCGGGTGCTGCTGGCGCTGGGCATGGAGAACGGCGCGCCGGTGGGCGACGACCTGGCCGAACTGGAGCGCTTCCACGCGCGCGGGGTGCGCTACATCACCCTGGCCCACAGCGAGAGCAACCGGATCAGCGATTCGTCCTACGGCCGGCAGCGCCAGTGGCAGGGGCTGAGCCCGTTCGGCCGGCAGGTGGTCGCGGAGATGAACCGGCTCGGGATCATGGTCGACGTCTCGCACCTCTCCGACGACGCGGTGCGCCAGGCGGTCGCGCTCAGCCGGGTGCCGGTGATCGCCAGCCATTCCGGCTTTCGCCACTTCACCCCCGGGTTCGAGCGCAACCTGAGCGACGAACTGGCCAAGGCCATCGCCGCCCGCGGCGGCGTGGTCCAGGTCACCTTCGGCAGCGCGTTCGTCAATCCGCAGATGGCCGCCGACACCCAGGCCTATTTCGTCGCAGCCGCCGCGCTGGAGCAGCGCAATGCCGCCGCGCGCGCGGCCGGCAGGCCGGAAGAAGACAAGGCCGCGTTCGAGGACGAATGGGAACGCACCCATCCCCCGCGCCCGACGGCGATCGACGCGGTGGCCGACCAGATCGACTACGGGGTCAAGCTGCTGGGCATCGACCACGTCGGCCTGGGCTCGGACTTCGACGGCGTCTCGGGCAACCTGCCCGAAGGCCTGCGCAACGTCGCCGACTACCCCAACCTCGTCGCCGCGCTGCAGGCGCGCGGCTACTCGGACGAGGACCTGGGCAAGATCCTGGGTGGCAACCTGCTGCGGGTCTGGTCCGCGGTGGAAGCGGGCAGTGCGCGTCCGCGGGATTGATCGCCGGCATGGCGGCCGCCGGTCGCATGCCCCGGCGGTGTAATAGTCTCCGGCGGGGCGGGCCGCAATAGTGTCGGCATGACGCACGAGCACGACGCCCACCCCGCAACGCCGCCCGCGCGAGCCGGCCACCACAGCGGCCATGCCCATGGCAACGGCCATGGTGGCCACACCCATCCCGCCGAGTGCGGACCCACGCACTCACATGGCCACGGCCACGACCACGGCCACGGCGGGCACAGCCACGTGCCCACGGAGATCCGCTTCGAGCGACCGCTGTGGTGGGCGCTGGGGCTGACGGCCACGGTCCTGCTGGTGGAGATCGCCGGCGCCTGGCTGACCAACAGTCTGGCCCTGCTTTC
Organism: Pseudoxanthomonas kaohsiungensis; assembly: GCF_010211765.1. Lineage (GTDB taxonomy): Bacteria > Pseudomonadota > Gammaproteobacteria > Xanthomonadales > Xanthomonadaceae > Pseudoxanthomonas > Pseudoxanthomonas kaohsiungensis. The sequence goes on from NZ_PDWO01000010.1 coordinate 35,093, forward strand.
CGACGCGGCGCACATGGCCACCGACACCCTGGCGCTGGCCATCGCCCTGGTCGCGGTGCGCCTCGCGCGGCGCCCGCCGGACGCGCGGCGTACCTACGGCTATGCGCGTTTCGAAGCACTGGGCGCGCTGGCCAACGGCATGCTGCTGTTCGCCCTGGCCGGCTACATCCTCTGGGAGGCGTGGCAGCGCTTCCGGGTGCCGTTGCCGGTGGCGAGCCTGGGCATGCTGGTGGTGGCGGTGGTCGGCCTGGCCTGCAACCTGGTGGCGATGCGCCTGCTGCATGCCGGCAGCGGCCAGAGCCTGAACCTCAAGGGCGCCTACCTGGAAGTGTGGAGCGACATGCTCGGCTCGTTGGCCGTGGTCATCGCCGCGCTGGTGATCCGCTTCACCGGCTGGCTGTGGGTGGACCCGCTGCTGGCCGTGCTGATCGGCCTGTGGGTGCTGCCGCGGACCTGGGTACTGGTGCGCGAGGCGCTCAACGTGCTGATGGAAGGGGTGCCGCATGGCGTGGACCTGGCCCGCCTGCGCGCCGATCTCGGCGCGCACCCGCAGGTGGCCGGCATCCACGACCTGCACGTCTGGGCGCTGGCCTCGCGCACCCCGGCCATGACCGCGCACGTGGTGGTCGCGGACGGGAGCGACCCGGCCGTCGTGAGGCAGGAACTGGCGGGCCTGCTGGCCCGGCATGGGGTCGCGCACGTGACCCTGCAGATGGAACGGCCCGGGGAAGCCGCTTGCGCCGGGGTGCGCTGCGGCCACCCCTGAGCGTCGCAGGCTCCATCCCGAAAAGGGCATCGCCGTATCGTCGCAGCGCAAAATGCGGTATTTGTAAAGCGGGTTTAACGTCCGTGACGTGGATACCGGTCCGAATGGACGCCGGGCCGCCGCCTGGGAAGGGCGCCTGCAGCATCGACATCGACATCGACATCGACGACACATCGCCATCACACCACCCTGGGGAGGGAACCATGGCCTGCGCAACCCTGAAACACACCGGACTTTCGATCGCGGTGCTCGCCGCGCTGGCGGTCGTTCCCGCCGCGCACGCACAACAGGCGGCAGCCACGCCGACGGCGGAGGACGAGGAACCGGTCACGCTCTCGGCGCTCACCGTCACCGCGCAGAAGCGCGAGCAGGCGCTGCAGGAAGTGCCGATCACGGTCAACGTGCTCAGCGAGCAGCTGCTGCAGGACACCGGCGTGCGCGACATCAAGGACATGCAGGTGCTGGTGCCGGGCCTGACCGTGACCAGCACGCAGAGCGCTGCGCAGACCGTGGCCCGCATCCGCGGCATCGGCACGGTCGGCGACAACGCCGGCCTGGAGTCGTCGGTGGGCATCGTCATCGACGGCGTCTACCGGGCGCGCAACAGCGTCGGCTTCACCGACCTGGGCGAGCTGGAGCGGATCGAAGTGCTCAAGGGTCCGCAGGGCACGGTGTTCGGCAAGAACACCTCCGCCGGCGTGATCAGCGTGGTCACCCGCCGCCCGAGCTACACCCAGAGCGCCGAGGGCGAGCTCACCGTCGGCAACTACGGCGCGGTGGGCGTCTCCGGCGCGTACAACGACGCGCTCGGCGAGAACAGCGCGTTCCGCATCTATGCGGCCCAGCGCACCCGCGACGGCGTCGATGACGTGCGCGTCGCCAACGGCCCGCGCCGGGAGACGGACGACGGCGACCAGAACATGCATACGCTGCGCGGCCAGCTGCTTTGGGAGCCGGCCGATACCGTGGAGGTGAACTTCGCCGCCGACTACACCAGCCGCGAGGAGAACTGCTGCGTCACCGTGACCACCGTGCGCGGCCCCACCGCGGCGATCCTCAATGCCCTGACCCCGGGCGGCGAAGCGGTGATCCCGGTGGCCGATCCCGACCGCCGCCTGGCCTACAGCAACCGCAGCACCGAACAGGACATCAAGGACAAGGGCTTCCAGGCGGAAGTGAACTGGACCACGCCGTGGGCCAACGACGCGGTGCTGACGTCGATCACCGGCTGGCGCGAGTGGCAGGCGATCAACGGCCTGGACTTCGACTACAGCGCCGCCGACGTGCTGTACCGCGCGCCGGACGAGGACGAGTCGCTGACCAAGTTCGAGACCTTCAGCCAGGAATTCCGCCTGACCGGTTCGAGCGAGACGATCGACTGGATGGTCGGCCTGTTCTACTCGAACGAGGACCTGGACCGCAACGAGACCTACCGCTACGGCGCCGCCTACGAGCCGTACCTGTCGACCGCGCTGCTGGGCCAGATCAACCCGGCGCTGGCCGCGCGCCCCGATGCGCCGCTGTTCCTGTCGCAGGCCACCGGCCGGCCGTTCGGCACGCTGTTCCCGGGCCTGGCCACGCTCGACACCTACAAGCAGAACGCCGAAAGCACCGCGATCTTCACCAACAACACCTGGCACGCCACCGACGCGTTCGACGTCACCGTCGGCCTGCGCTACACCAGCGAGAAGAAGACGCTGGAGTCGGACTACACCAACCCCAACGGCAGCCAGGCCTGCGCCTCGTATTTCCTGCCCAACGGCCAGGTCAACCCGGCCGCGCTGCAGCGCATCGGCGCGGCCCTGGTCTCGCGCGGCGTGCCGGCCGCGGCGGTGCCCACGATCGCCCCGCAGGTGATCGGCTTCACCTGCCTGCCGTGGGCGAACGTGGCCCACAACGGCCGCTCCACCGAGCAGGAACGCGACGAGAAGGAATGGTCCGGCACGCTCAAGCTGTCCTACAACTGGACCGACGACGTGATGACCTACGCCTCGTACGCGCGCGGCTACAAGGCCGGCGGCTTCAACCTCGACCGCGTACAGTCGTCCAACGGCCTTTCCAGCGGCACCCAGGGCATCATCCCGGTGGACGACACCTCGTTCCCGGGCGAGTTCGTCGACAGCTACGAGCTGGGCACCAAGACCACCTGGGCCGACGGCAACCTGCTGCTGAACGCGGCGCTGTTCTACCAGGAATACACCGACTTCCAGCTCAACAGCTTCCTGGGCACCAGCTTCGTGGTGCGCTCGATCCCGGAGGTCACCTCGCAGGGCGTGGACGCCGAGCTGCTGTGGAATACCCGCGTCGACGGCCTCTCGCTGCAGGCCGGCCTGGTTTACGCCGACACCAAGTACGGCGACGACCCGCTGCCGGACGCCGGCCTGGTGCTGCTGCCGGGCAGCCAGATGAGCTTCGCGCCGGAGTGGTCGGGCAACGTCAACATGACCTACGAGTGGGACATCGGCGCCAGCCTGGTGGGCCGGTTCAACATCGGCGCCAAGTACATGTCCGAGTACAACACCGGCTCGGACCTGGATCCGGAGAAGCTGCAGGACGCCTACACCCTGCTCAACGCGCGCGTGGTGCTGGGCGACCAGGGCGGGCGCTGGACGGTCGAGCTGTGGGGCCAGAACCTCACCGACGAGACCTACAAGCAGGTCGGCATCGACGCGCCGATCCAGACCGGTTCGTGGAACGCCTTCCTCGGCTCGCCGCGGCTGTACGGCGTGACCCTGCGCGTGCGCTACTGAGCGCAGGCGGGGAAGGCAAGAAGGGGCCGCCATTGGCGGCCCCTTTTCTTTGTGGGTGCTTGTCCTGCTTGCCGACCCGGTGCGTTGCAAGGTGGCCCGCAGCAGTGCCAGGCCGGATCAGAAGTGCACAGTGTTTCGCGGGAGCATCGGAGATTGAACCGGTTCTCTTCGGGAGTATCCAAGAGCGTCGGCTCCGGACGGGGCCGCCGTCCTGCCGCCATGGGGGTCGTCGCTCGCGCCGGCGTCCCTGCCTCAGCTCGCGACCGCGGCACATCCCTGTGCCGCTCGACCCCCATGGCGACAGAACGGCGTCCTTTCGGCGCGTCACGGGCGTGGCTTCGATCATTGCAACGCTTCGAGCGATCAGGTTTGGCGCGAAGAATGAGGTAAACGGCAAGGGGCAAAAGCGGCACGCCCTGTCCTTGTCCGAAGACCCGCCATCAATCGAAGCCACGACCCCGAAGATCCCCGAGGACGCCGTGTCCTGGGGAGAGGGCCCAAGTGGCACATGGATGTGCCACGACCCGAGTAAAGACAGGATGTCGTCCCGAGGGATGGGCCCTCTCCCCAGGGCACGGCGGCCCCTTCCGAAGCCGACGCTTCGACCCATCAGGTCCGAAGCCGGCGCTTCAACCCGCCAGCTCCGACTGCGGCGCTTCAGCCAGCCGACTCAAGGCCGACGCTTCGCCGCGCCATCGCCGACCGCCGCCGCACCGGCAGACACGCGGCGGCGTTTGGGCTAAAAGGTGGGGCATTCCCCCTGCGGTACCCCGGACAATGCCGATCCCTTCCGATGCGCAGCTGCGCGAACAGGCCGATGCCCTCGGCGAGCGCCTGCGCGCCACCCGCGACCACCTGGTCACCGCCGAAAGCTGCACCGGCGGCTGGATCGCCAAGAGCCTGACCGACATCGCCGGATCCTCGGACTGGTTCGACTGCGGCATGGTCGTCTACAGCTACGAAGCCAAGCAGGGCCTGCTCGGCGTGCGACCGCAGACCCTGGAAGAGCACGGCGCGGTCAGCCGCGAAACCGCGATCGAGATGGTCTCCGGCGCGCTGGTCCACTCCGGCGCCAGCGTGGCGGTGGCGGTGACCGGCATCGCCGGGCCCGGTGGCGGCAGTCCCGACAAGCCGGTGGGCACGGTGTGGATCGCCTGGAAGCGCCGCGGCGGGTACGCGCGCGCGCAGGTGTTCCATTTCGACGGCGACCGCGAGGCGGTGCGGCGGCAGACCGTGGGCCAGGCGCTGGCCGGGATCGCGGAGCTGCTGCCGTGAACGCGGGCCGCGTCCGCACGGCGAGGGCCCGCTGATGTGGGAGACCCTGGGCACCGTCCGCGACCTCGGCCGCCTGCAGCAGATCGCCTCGGTCCTGGTCGGTTACGGCTTCGGCGACATGGTCCGACGCATCGGCCTGGCCGGCGCGCTCGAACGCGCCGGCCGCCTGCTGCACTGGCAGGACCCGCAGGCGATGGCGCACATGGCCCCGCCCGAGCGCGTGCGTCGCGCGCTGGAAGACCTCGGCCCGACCTTCGTCAAGCTCGGCCAGGTGCTGGCCACGCGCGTGGACCTGTTCGGCCCGGAGTGGATCGCCGAACTCGGGAAGCTGCAGAACGCGGTGCCGCCGCTGCCCTTCGAGCGCGTGCGGCCGCAACCGGTCGAGGACCTGGGCGCCGAACCGGAGGCGGTATTCGCGCAGCTGGATGAAGCGCCGATCGCCGCCGCCTCGCTGGCCCAGACCCATCGCGCCTGGCTGGCCGACGGCACCGCGGTGGTGCTGAAGATCCGCCGCCCCGGCATCCGCGATACCGTCGAGGCCGACCTGAGGCTGCTGGCGCGGCTGGCCGAGATCGTCGAGGCGCAGGCGCCGGACCTGCACCGCTACCGTCCGCGCGAGGTGGTCCAGCAGTTCGCCCAGTCGCTGCGCCGCGAGCTGGACTTCGCCGCCGAATGCCGCAACGCCGAGCGCATCGCCGCCAACTTCGCCGGCCACGACGAGATCGTGGTGCCGCGCGTGCACTGGCAATGGACCTGCGAGCGGCTCAACGTGCAGGACTTCGTCGCCGGCATCCCCGGCCCGGACCTGGCCGCGGTCGATGCCTCGGGCATGGACCGGAAACGCCTGGCCCAGGTCGGGGCCGGCATCGTGCTGAAGATGGTGCTGGAGGACGGCTTCTTCCACGCCGACCCGCATCCGGGCAACATCTTCTACCTGCCGGGCGAGCGCATCGGCGTGATCGACTTCGGCATGGTCGGGCGGGTCTCGGAGCAGCGCCGCATCCAGATCGTGCAGCTGCTGCACGGGCTGGTGGAGCGCGAAGCCGAAGCGGTCACCGACGTGCTCATGGAATGGGGCGAGGGCGCCTGGGAAGCGGATGAGACGCGCCTGCAGGCCGACATCGGCGCCTTCGTCGACCAGTACCGCGGCGTGCCGCTGAAAGACCTGCGCATGGGCGCGATGCTGCTGGACGTGACCACGATCCTGCGCGACCACGGCCTGAGCCTTCCGCCCGACTTGGCGTTGATGATCAAGGCGTTCCTGACCCTGGAAGGCTTCGGTCGCCAGCTCGACCCGGACTTCGACATGGCCGGCGCCGCTCGCCCGTACGTGGAAAAGGTGCTGCTGGCCCGCTACTCGCCGCGCGCACTGCTGCGGCGCGGGCGGCGCGGTGCTATCGACGCGCTGGAGCTGGCCGGCGATTTGCCGCGCGAGCTGCGCCGCCTGCTGCGCGCCGCGCGCCGCGGGCGGTTGAACATGCAGATCGAGGTCACCTCGCTGAAGGCCTTCGGCGAGCAGGTCGACCGCGCCGCCAACCGCCTGACCATGGGCGTGGTCACCGCCGCCCTGGTAATCGGCTCGTCGATCGTGATGAACAGCGCAGGGGGCGGGGTTCCCAGCCGCTGGCTGCTGGCGCTGGGCGTGGCCGGCTTCGTCGGCGCCGCGCTGACCGGGTTATGGATCCTGCTGTCGATCTGGCGGAGCGGGCGGCGGTAGGAGCTGGGGCAGTTGCACGCGGCGGGTGTTAGTAGTATTACTACTAACCATGGACCTGACCGACACCCAGCAAGCCATCCTCGCCCTGATCGCCGAGCGGATCGAAGCGGAGGGCATGCCGCCCTCGCAGGCCGAGATCGCCCGTGCCTTCGGCTTCAAGGGCGTGCGCGCGGCGCAGTACCACCTGGAGGCGCTGGAGGCGGCCGGGGCGATCGAGCGCCTGCCGGGACGTGCCCGTGGCATCCGGGTCAAGGTCGCACCGCAACTGCCGCAGGGCGAGCTGGCCCTGCCGCCGGCCATGAACGACGACGCGCTGCGCCTGCCGGTGCTTGGCCGGGTCGCCGCCGGCGCGCCGATCGGCGCCGACGTGCCGGCCGACATGGCCGAGAGTTTCCTGGTGTTGGACCGGGTGCTGTTCTCGCCCTCGCCCGATTACCTGCTCAAGGTGCAGGGCGACTCGATGCGCGACGAGGGAATCTTCGACGGCGACCTGATCGGCGTGCACCGTACCCGCGACGCGCGCTCGGGCCAGATCGTGGTGGCGCGGGTGGACGACGAGATCACGGTCAAGCTGCTCAAGGTCGGCAAGGACCGCATCCGGCTGCTGCCGCGCAACCCCGACTACGCGCCGATCGAGGTGCTGCCCGACCAGGATTTCGCCATCGAGGGCCTGTATTGCGGCCTGGTCCGGCCCAACCGCTGATGGCCGCGCCGGCTGCCCGCAATCCGGCCGGCGGCGCGGCGTTTTCCCACAGCCGGGCGCGTCGCCGGGCGATGGGAAGGCCGCATCGGCTCGCCTAGTTTTGTGTTCCCCGGCCACCGTCGCAGCCTGTGCGACCACGGCCCGCCAGACTTCACGCCACACCACTGACACCGAGGATTCCACGATGGACGAGAACAAGAAGCGCGCACTCGCTGCGGCCCTGAGCCAGATCGACAAGCAGTTCGGCAAGGGCTCGGTGATGCGCATGGGCGACAAGGTCATCGAGCCGACCGAGGTCATTCCGACCGGTTCGCTGATGCTGGACATCGCCCTGGGCATCGGCGGCCTGCCCAAGGGGCGCGTGGTCGAGATCTACGGTCCGGAGTCCTCGGGCAAGACCACCCTGACCCTGCAGGCGATCGCCGAATGCCAGAAGCAGGGCGGCACGGCGGCCTTCATCGACGCCGAGCACGCGCTCGACCCGATCTACGCGGCCAAGCTGGGCGTCAATGTCGACGACCTGCTGGTTTCGCAGCCGGATACCGGCGAGCAGGCGCTGGAAATCGCCGACATGCTGGTCCGGTCCGGCTCGGTGGACATCGTGGTGGTCGACTCGGTCGCCGCGCTGACCCCCAAGGCCGAGATCGAAGGCGAGATGGGCGACCAGCTGCCGGGCCTGCAGGCCCGCCTGATGAGCCAGGCCCTGCGCAAGCTGACCGGCAACATCAAGCGCTCCAACACCCTCGTGGTCTTCATCAACCAGCTGCGCATGAAGATCGGAGTGATGATGCCCGGCCAGAGCCCGGAGACCACCACCGGCGGCAACGCGCTGAAGTTCTACGCCTCGGTGCGCCTGGACATCCGCCGCATCGGCGCGATCAAGAAGGGCGACGAGATCATCGGCAACCAGACCAAGATCAAGGTGGTCAAGAACAAGCTGGCGCCCCCCTTCAAGCAGATCGTCACCGAGATCCTGTACGGCGAAGGCATCAGCCGCGAGGGCGAGCTGATCGACATGGGCGTGGAAGCCAAGCTGGTCGACAAGTCCGGTGCCTGGTACGGCTACGGCGGCGAGCGCATCGGCCAGGGCAAGGACAATTCGCGCCAGTACCTGCGCGAGAACCCGGCGGTGGCGGCCAAGCTCGAGGCCGAGCTGCGCGAGAAGTTCCAGCCGGGCGAGGCCCCGCGCAGCGAAGACGGCGGCGAGGACTGAGCACCCACGCGGGTGCAACGGGTAACCGTTCCCCGCCGGAGTGCTGTCAGTGGCGCGATGGCGGGGAGCGGTCTTTGAAAGCCAGGAGGGCAGGCGCCATGGATGGCGCATATTTCCCGGGCGAACAATGAGTCAGGAGTTCCGCGATCCGAAGGGCGGCCCATCGGGCGACGGCGATGGCGCGCAGATTGATGGGCCCGCTCCGGCTGGCCGCAAGCGTCGCCCGGAACCCACCCCGGCGCAGCGCGCGATGGGCTTGCTGGTCCGGCGCGAGCATTCGCGCAAGGAACTGGCCCGCAAGCTGGCAGCCAAGGGCGTGGACTCCGGTGAGGCGACGGCCACCGTCGACCGGCTCGCGGGCGAGGGCTGGCAGGACGACGCGCGTTTCGCCGAGTTCCTGGTGCGCAGCCGTGCCGCCAACAGCTACGGTCCGCTGTTCATCCGGGCCGAACTGGGCACCCACGGGCTGGGAAGCGACGCGATAGCGACTGCCCTCGCAACCTTCGAGGGCGATTGGATGGAAGTGGCCCGGGATCTCGTGCGGCGCCGCTTCGGTCCGGCCGACTCCCTGGACCTGGCCCGGCGACGCAAGGCCGCTGACCTGCTGGCCCGGCGCGGATTCGACGGCGACAGCATCCGCCGGGCGACCCGCTGGGACCCCGACGACTGAGTGCACGGACCCGGGACGCCCGGCCCCGGGCCAGCCGTCCCGGCCCCCGGCTCTGCTACCCTTTGCGGGTCCCATTCCCGTCCAGCCGGGCCGCTAGCGCGCCTTCCCGGCCCGGACCCGTCCGCCAGCGAAGCCCGATGACCTCCACACCGTTCAGCACCGCCCGTATCCGCAGCGATTTCCTCGAGTTCTTCCAGGGCAAGGGCCACACCATCGTGCCCTCGGCCCCGCTGGTGCCGGGCAACGATCCGACCCTGCTGTTCACCAACTCGGGCATGGTCCAGTTCAAGGACGTGTTCCTGGGCGCGGAGAAGCGCAGCTATGTGCGCGCGGCCGACGTCCAGCGCTGCCTGCGCGCCGGCGGCAAGCACAACGACCTCGACTCGGTCGGCTATACCGCGCGCCACCACACCTTCTTCGAGATGCTGGGCAACTGGTCCTTCGGTGACTACTTCAAGAAGGACGCCATCGCCTGGGCGTGGGAGCTGCTGACCGGCGTGTGGAAGCTGCCGGCCGAGCGCCTGCTGGTCACCGTCTACCACACCGACGACGAGGCCTACGCGCTGTGGCGCGACATGGTCGGCGTTCCGGAAGAGCGCATCGTCCGCATCGGCGACAACAAGGGTGCGCCGTTCGCCTCCGACAACTTCTGGCAGATGGCCGACACCGGCCCCTGCGGGCCGTGCACCGAGATCTTCTACGATCACGGCGCCCACATCGCCGGCGGCCCCCCGGGCTCGCCCGACGAGGACGGCGACCGCTACATCGAGATCTGGAACCTGGTGTTCATGCAGTTCGACCGCCAGCCCGACGGCACCCTGGTGCCGCTGCCGGCCCCGTGCGTGGACACCGGCATGGGGCTGGAGCGCCTCGCGGCGATCCTGCAGCACGTGCACAGCAACTACGAGATCGACATCTTCCAGGCGCTGATCGGCAAGGCCGCCGAGCTGACCGGCACCGCCGACCTGGAAAACAAGTCGCTGCGCGTGATCGCCGACCACATCCGCGCCAGCGCCTTCCTGATCGTCGACGGCGTGCTGCCGTCCAACGAAGGCCGTGGCTACGTGTTGCGCCGGATCATCCGCCGCGCGCTGCGCCACGGCTGGATGCTGGGCGTGCGCCAGCCTTTCTTCCACCAGTTGGTCGGAACCCTGTCGGACCTGATGGGCGAGGCTTATCCTGAACTGCCGGCCGCCCGCGAGCTGGTCGAGCGCGCGCTCAAGGCCGAAGAGGAGCGCTTCGCCGAGACGCTGGACTCGGGCATGCGCATCTTCAACGACGTCGCCACCCGCGCCACCGGCGGAATGATCCCGGGCGTGGATGTGTTCCGCCTGTACGACACGTACGGCTTCCCGGTGGACCTGACCGCTGACATGGCCCGCGAGCGTGGCATGTCGGTGGACATGGACGGCTTCGAGGCGGCGATGGAGCAGCAGCGCGAGACCGCGCGCGCGGCCGGCAAGTTCGGCGGCGGCACCACGTTGCCGGCCGAGCTGGTCGCCCAACTGCAGCCAACGGCCTTCCTCGGCTATGACCGCCTGGAGTCCGATGGCCTGCAGGTCGTGGCGATCCTGCGCGATGGCCGGCCGGCCGGCGCACTGGAGGCCGGCGAGGAGGGCATCGTGTTCCTCGACCGTACTCCGTTCTACGCCGAGTCCGGTGGCCAGGTGGGCGACACCGGCGTGCTGGCCGAGGCGGAGACCCGCTTCGCCGTGGCCGATACACAGAAGTTCGCCGGCCAGTTCCATGGCCATGTCGGCCGGCTGGAGCAGGGCCGCATCGCGGTGGGCGACACGCTGGCGGCGACGGCCGATGGCCAGCGCCGCGCGGCGACCGTGCTCAATCATTCGGCGACCCACCTGCTGCACGCTGCACTGCGCGAGGTGCTCGGCACGCATGTGCAGCAGAAGGGCTCGCTGGTCGCGCCGGACCGCCTGCGTTTCGACTTCTCCCACTTCCAGCCGATGACGGCGGCCGAGCTGGCCGAGGTCGAGCGCCGCGTGAACGCGCAGGTGCGCGCCAACCACGCGGCCGAAGTGCACCACATGGCGATGCAGGAAGCGCTGGACTTCGGCGCGATGGCCCTGTTCGGCGAAAAGTACGGCGAACACGTGCGCGTGCTGCGCATGGGCGACACCTCCACCGAACTGTGCGGCGGTACCCATGTGGGCCGTACCGGCGACATCGGCGTGTTCAAGATCACCGGCGAAGGCGGCGTGTCGGCCGGCGTGCGCCGGATCGAGGCGGTGACCGGGCAGGGTGCGCTGGATTACATCGCCGCCGAAGAGCGCAGCCTGGACGAGGCCGCCGCCGCGCTGGGCGGAAACCGCGGCGACGTGGCCGACAAGGCCCGCGCCCTGGCCGACCGCATCCGCCGGCTCGAGCGCGAGATCGAGTCGTTCAAGGCCAAGGCCGCCAGCAGCGCGGCCGCCGACCTGGCCGCGGCCGCCGTCGACGTGGCCGGCATCAAGGTGCTTGCCGCCCGCCTGGAGGGCATCGATGCCAAGGGCCTGCGCGAGGCGGTGGACCGGCTCAAGCAGCAGCTGGGCGATACCGTGGTCCTGCTGGCCGGTGCCCAGGACGGCAAGGCCGCCCTGGTCGCAGGCGTGAACGGCAGCGCAACGGGTCGGGTCAAGGCGGGCGAACTTCTGGCCCACGTGGCCGGTCGTATTGGAGGCAAGGGCGGCGGTCGCCCGGACCTCGCCCAGGGTGGTGGCGAGGACGGGCCCGCCCTTGCCCTTGCCCTCGACGAGGTCCCGGCATGGGTCGGCCAGCGCCTGCAGTGACTGGCCGGGTCGCGCGCCCGGACCCGGCCCTGCGGACCCGGCCCTTGCCGGCCTACAGCTGGGAGAAGTACGATCCGAAGCCATTTGACCCTTCCATACGCTGCTGAGTGGACGCGCGTGGCCTTTTCCGGAAGGCCTCGCGGGCCGGCGAAGGCATGCCGGCGCCATGGAGAAAGACAATGCTGATTCTGACCCGCCGCGTAGGCGAAACCCTGATGATCGGTGATTCGATCACCGTCACCGTGCTCGGGGTCAAGGGCAACCAGGTGCGCATCGGCATCACCGCGCCGAAGGACGTGTCGGTGCACCGGGAGGAAATTTACCAGCGGATCCAGCGGGGCGAAGCTCCCGGAAACGCAGGCGGCGAGGGCGATCCGGCCGGATGACGGCAAAACGTTTGCCGCGAAACGGCGCAGACGGTATCCTTTCGCGGCCCGCGGGCACCGAGGTGCGGTGCGGGTCGAACGGAGTGATGCCCGAGAGGCCGAAGGGGCTCCCCTGCTAAGGGAGTATAGGGTCAAAAGCTCTATCGAGGGTTCGAATCCCTCTCACTCCGCCAGCTGCGAAAAGCCCCCGAAAGGGGGTTTTTTTGCATCTGGAGGAGCTGGATGAGAGCCATAGGTTCGACAACCTTGCAGCGGTTGCACGGCGCAGCCGCCCGCACGGTGAGCCGCGTAGCGGCGAAGCAGTGGTGACGGATCTCGCTGCCCATGCCGGACGGGGGCCCCGGGCGGGAGCTCAGAGCCGCCCGGCCGGGATAACCCGCCGGGCGGAATCACGTCGCAGCACGACCTCGCGGTATATGCAGTTCCGCAGTGGCGCAGCCATTCAGCGCCGGCGACCGCCGCCTCCCATGGGCCTGGAGAAGCCGCCGGCAGGCCGCGAATAACCGCCGGCCGGGCGTGAGTAGCCGCCTGCCGGCCGTTGCACGCTGCCGCTGCTCGAGCGCTGGTAGCCGCCCTCGCGTGCCGAGCGGTCGCGGATCAGGTCGTTGCGGGTCTGGCCGTCGGGGTTGCCGCGGTGTTGTTCCGGCCGGCCCACCTGCTGCCACTCGCCGTCGTCATAGCGGTAGACGTTGCCGTCCTTGCCCGCGTACACATCGTCGTTGATCTTCGCCACGCCGCCGCGGTCGAACTCGCCGGTGTCGGTGTTGTAGCGGTAGCCGCCCGCGCCGCTGATGTCGACCCGCTGGCCATCGCTGTTGATGGCGCCCGCGCCTGCCGCGCCCTCCGGCCCGGAAACCTTGCCGGCGGCCATTTCGGTGGTGCGACCGGTTTCGGTATTGATCACGGTGCGGGTGCCGCCCGCCGCCGACTGCCCGGTATACGGGTTGTAGGCGGCGGCACCGGTGCCGCCGACCACGCGCCCGGTTTCCGGGTTGTAGCGGATGCCCTGCGCGCCGGCGCTGGTGGTGCCGGTGTAGGCATTGGTGTTGACGTAGCCTCGGCCGGCGCCGCGCCCGCCGGTGCGCTCGTTGTAGTAGCCGCCGCGGTACCCGCGGCCGATGTTGCCCGTGTACGGGTTGGCCCAGGCCGCGCCGGTGCCCGCGACCACCGCATTGCCCCAGCGGCCGTAGAAGTTCCAGGCGCCCGCGTCGCCCCACCAGCCGCCCGGATAGCCCCACCAGGGGCCCCACCACGGGTACCAGGGGTAGTAGCCCCAGCCGAAGCCGAAGCTCCAGCCCGCGTAGGTGCTCCAGCCGAAATACACGCCCATGCCATAGGTCGCGGGGCAGCCGTACCAGTAGTTGTACACCCACGGATCGCAGTAGTAGCCGGTGCCGTAGACGACCACGCCGCTGCTGGCCACGGTGCCGTAGTAGCCGGGCGTGTAGCCGACGTAGACATCGTCGCCTTCGCCGCCATAGATGCGCACGTAGGTCACGTAGTGCAGCGGTGAGCTGGTCGGGATCGAATAGATCTCGGATGGCACGCTCTCGGCCACGCTCCACGGCCCGTTGGCGGCCGGGCCGGTGAACCAGACGCCCTTGTCGACCGCATAGAAGGCGCCCCCTGGCACCAGGATCACCGGCACCGGGGTGTTGGCTGCGTATTGCAGTCGGGTGCCGGCGATGGCCTCGAATTTCGGTTCGCCGTCGTACTGCACTTCCAGCTTCGCCTTGGTGCGGTCGACCGTGGCCGTTTGCGGGATGCTGTTGGCGATCAGCGATTCGAACGCTTCCGGAGTGCCGGCGATCGATGCGAGCACGCTGCCTTTCGCGCTGTCCGGCGGGATCTTGGCGAAATCCACCGGCAACTTGTCGGGTGCGACGTGCTGCCAGGGGCCGCGACTGGTCGCGGCGGTGAACCATCGCCCGGACACCAGCACGTACCAGGCGTTGTTCTTGGCGCCATTGATGATCACGTCGGCGCGGGTATTGGCGATATAGCTCAGTGCGGTGCCCGGAAGCGGTGCGAACTGCGGATCGCCGTCGACCACGATCAGTTCGGCCGGGCCGGTGCGCACGACGATGTCGGGAAAGCCGCCGGACGCCAGCAATGCCTGCAGCGACTCGGGTGGGTCGTCCAGCGCATCGACCAGATGCGCGCCGACGGCCTGGTCGGCCGCCGCCTGCAGCGCCTTGTCCACCTTGTCGACCCGGCTCCAGGGCCCTTCCAGGGTCGCCGCGCTCGCCCAGCGCCCGCCGAGGCGGGTGTAGTAGCGCCCATCGTCCTGCAGCAGCAGCGAACGGCTGTTGATCACCCGCTTCACCCCCTCCATCGGGGTCGGCCTGAGTGCGGGCTTGCCGTCCACCAGTATCAGCTGCGAGGGCTTGAAAACGATCAGGATTTCCGGCGGGACGTTCTTCACCGGAAGCGTGGCCGGCTTCTTTTCGGCCTGGGTGATCGCCAGCGCGGACTCGAGCTGGTCCAGGTCGATGGTGAACGTCGCGCCTTCGCGGACCAAGCTGCGCACCAGGCCGAGGTACCTGTCCTGGCTGGAGATCGCGGTCGGGAAGCTGGCACGCTCGAAGCTCGGATTGCGCAGGACGACTTCGCGCGCCTGCTTGTCCACCTCGGTGAGTGCGCTGAACCAGACCACGCCATAGTCGAGGCTGTCGACGGTCTTTCCGTCGGCGCCGGTCTCGACCCCGGTCTTCACCGACACGGCGAAACGTCCCCTGAGCCGGTTGCCCTCCCAGCTTTCCATCTGTGGCTGGTAGACCGTGAACGGCGTGCCGGAGGCGCTGTACTGGCGCGGGAACGGTCGCGCGTCGATCGACGTGGGGGCGGCGCAAGGAGCGGGCAGCGACATCACGGCCAGCAACAGGCCGGCGATCATGGTGGACATGCGACGCATGGCGTTCTCCAGCATAGCCTGATGGACTTCATTCCCGGGTACTGTTCAAGGCACCGCGGCAGCCGCGCACACCGGGAGGCGCCACGCTACCGCAGCTGCAACGGCGCCGCGGCCGGCACACGCTATCGCAGGAGCAGGCGGCCCGCGCGCGGCGCAACCGCGCGATCCGGACGGGGCCCGCCGGGCTTTCCGGCTCGCGGCGCAACGGGGAAGGTCGAGGGTCGAAGCATCCGGTGGATGCGGGGATCGCTCCTGTCCTTCGCCTGGTCGCCGCCGCTCCGGCGATTGCAGGGACCCATCATCGTAAGCCTGCGGGTCGGACAGCATTGGGCCTTGGGCCTACGCGGACGCCGGTGCCGGGCTGTGGTCCGGTGACGTTGACGATGCCGCCCGGCGATGACGGGCGTTCCGGCTGGCCCGCGGATCCACGGAGCCCGCATGCCCGACAACGATCGAGCAGCGAAGTGTGAATGGTTCTGTTGCGGGTGCCGGATGGACTGGTCACTGGCCGCCCACATCATCGAATCGGCGGTGGCCTCCGTTGTGGGAGGCGATCGGCATGCCGGGTGCTATCGCGGTGATCCGCACCTTCCTCAACCACTGCCTCGAGCGCGACGTCGCGGACTTGCGGGAACGCCAACGTGAGCCGCGCACGAAAACGATGATCTCTACCGGACCCCGTTCCTGCAGGCTGGCGGCGAGGGGGCGTGCCGCTCAGGACATGGGTCCTTGGGGTAATAGGTCTTCGTGATAAAGGGAAATACGATGCCCGCAGCCGTGGCGACCCGACCTCTGCACGACGGCATGCCGCGCCTGGCAATGCACGCCCTGGCCAAGCGGGTCACTGCCGGGTGGCGCCTGCCGGCCGTGGGGCCGGGCCGCGCGGCCTGCATGGATGCTTCACGCCGCCGGGGTATGGTCGGCCTGCCTCACCGGTTTCCGTCGGGCAGGTCCGTTGCGAGGTCCCGTCCAGCCTGCTTCAACCACAGAGGAGTAGTGAGATGACACGCCTGGTTCTGATCGTGCTGTCGACCCTGCTGCTGGCCTCGTGCGCCAGCACCCCGACCGTGCATACCGACGCCGACCCGTCGGCCAACTTCAGCGCTTACCGCACCTATACGTGGCTCAACAAGCCCGACCAGAACGGCGTGCCGCCGCTGGCCGCGCAGCGGATCGTGGAATACGTCAACGCCCAGCTCAATGCCAAGGGCTGGCGCGAGACGCCCGAGGGCGACGTGGCGGTCGTCGCGCACGTGGCCACCCAGCAGCAGCAGAGCCTGGACACCATGTACTCCGGTCCGATGTACGGCGGCTGGGGCTGGGGGCCGGGCTGGTACGGCGGCATGGGCATGGGCAGCGCGACCACGCGCGTGCGCACCTACACGGTCGGCACGCTGGTGGTGGATCTGTTCGACACGAAGACCAAGCAGGCGATCTGGCGCGGCACCGCCAGCGACACGGTGCCGGATGATCCCGCCAAGGGGGACGCCCTCCTGCGTGCCGGCATCGCCGAGATGTTCGAGGGCTTCCCGCCGGGCAACGTGCCGGCCAAATAACGGCGGCCGGCGGGTACCCGGTGATGAAAAAAAAGGGCCTGCGACAAGTCGCAGGCCCTCTGAAATGGCGCGCCCGGAGAGATTCGAACTCCCGACCGCCTGGTTCGTAGCCAGGTACTCTATCCAGCTGAGCTACGGGCGCGTTTCAAGGCGCGGAATTATGCGCGAGCCGCTGGCGGCCGTCAACGCTTGTCCGCAGGTTCGTTCGGCAAGCCTGTCGTGGCGAGGGTCGCGGCCACCGTTGCCGGTTGTTTCATCCAGCCGAAGTGGTCGGCCGGCGCCTGCAGCGCGACCGAATCCAGCTGCACGACCCGGGCCGGCGCATGCGGCAGCTTGGCCAGCAGGGCCTCCATCGAAGTGGACGGTGCCAGCCAGTCCGACGCCAGTACCACCCCGCAGGCCGGTGCACGCACGCGCGCCATGTCCGCTTCCAGGTCCGCGTCGAAGCCGGCAGCGCGGTAGCGGTTGCTGAGTCCGACCCGGGCCCAGTCGGCGATCAGGCCCCGCGCCTCGGTGCCGCCGAAGCCCAGCGTCCGGCCGGGCAGGGTGCCTTGCTGCCGGGCCAGCCACGGCAGGAAGCGGTACACCAGCGGCAGGAGCCAGCCGCGCGGTGCCGGGAAGGTGCGCCAGTAGGGCGTGCCGCTGGCGACCAGCCACAGGCCGGACACCGCGTCGGGATTCTGGCCGGCGAAGCAGCACGCCAGCTGCCCGCCCAGGCTGTGGCCACCGAGCAGCAACGGGACCTCGTCGCCACCGAGGGCGGCCACGCTGGCCGGCAGGTCCAGCGCCAGCAGTTCGCGATAGCCCCAGTCCTGCGTTCGCGAGGGACGCAGCGTGCTGCTGCCGTTGCCGCGCCATTCGTGCAGGTGGGTCGCGACGCCGTGCGTGGCCAGCGCCTGGGCCAGCGGCAGGTAATGGCGCGCCGCCACGCCCAGCGCCGGCAGCCACAGCAGGCGCGCGCGCGGCCGCACCGGTTCATGCGCCAACAGGGTCCAGCGGTGTCCGTCGGTCGCGGTGGCGGTCGTCTCGGTGGGCGTGGACGTCATCGGCCGGGCATCGCCGCGAAGTGATCGAGTACGTCCACTTCACCGCGGCCGGGGCGGTAACCGCCACGCAGCGCGGCGTGCACGTAGTCGGCCGCCGCCGTGCAGGCCGCGCGCAGGGCCAGGCCGCGTGCCAGGTTGGCCGCGACCGCCGACGCCAGCGTGCAGCCGGTACCGTGCGCCTCCAGGCGCAGGCGCGGATGGGCCGTGCGCTGTTCGCCGTCGGCGTCGGCGAGGATGTCGACCACCTCGCCCGGCCCGGCCAGGTGGCCGCCCTTGAGCAGGACCGCCGGAGCGCCCAGCGCGCGCAGCGCGGTGGCGGCCTGCGACATCGCCGCAAGGCTGTCGATCCGCCAGCTCAGCAGCAGTTCGGCTTCCGGAAGGTTGGGCGTGATCACCGTGGCCATCGGCAGCAGGCGCGTGCGCAGGGCATCCAGCGCATCTTCGGCGAGCAGCCGCGCGCCGCTGGTGGCGATCATCACCGGGTCGACCACCACCTGCGCGGGTCGATGCCGCGCCAGGGCACGGGCGACGGTCTCGATCACCCCGGTGCTGGCGAGCATGCCCAGCTTGACCGCGCCGATGCGGAAGTCGTCGAAGCACGCATCGATCTGCGCGTCGAGGAACGCCACGTTCGGCACCTCCACCGCGGTCACCCCCCGGGTGTGCTGCGCGGTCAGCGCGGCGATCGCTGACAGCCCGTGCACGCCGTGGGCGGCGAAGGTCTTGAGGTCGGCCTGGATGCCCGCTCCGCCACCGGAATCGGAGCCGGCGATGGTCAGGACGGAAACCGGGCGCGAATCGGCGCGATGATCGTTCATGCGGCTATTGTGCACCGCCGCCACTGCGCCGCGCGGGCGCGTCGAGCCGGTTAGGGGGCATCCTGCGAAGCCGGCCCGTTCCCCGCGCGGCGTTGCCGTACCAGCACCGCATGCCGGTAGGCGACGTAGCCCACGCCCGTCAGTCCGGTCAGCGCGGACGGCACCAGCAAGGCGTGGTACCGCAGGAGGGAGAACAACCAGGCGCCGAGGATGCCGCCGCCGAGGAACCCGCTGATGATCAGTCCGCTGAGCGTCAGCCGCCGCATCGGCAGCGGCAGGCCGCGGATCAGGTGGCCCAGGCCGATGCCCAGGTCGGTGAACATGCCGCTGAGGTGGGTGGTGCGCACCAGCGCGCCGCTGTAGGCGGTGACCATCGCGTTCTGCAGCCCGCAGGCGATCGCCGCCAGCAGGGCGCCGGACAACTGCTGGCGCACGAACAGCGGGACGGCCGCGGCCAGCAGCAGCGATTCCAGCGCCAGGACGACGCCGTAGCGCCGTCCGAGGCGCAACGTGCCGTCCTGGATGATCAGGCCGCTGAGCATCGCGCCGACGCAGAAAGCGATCAGCACGCCCCACAGGTGCGCGACCGCACGCCAGTCCCCCGCCGCCAACGCTGCGCCCAGCAGGCTGGTGGTTCCGGTCAGGTGGCTGACCGCTTGGTGCTCGAAGCCCAGGTAGCCGACCACGTTGACCATGCCGGCGATGCACGCCAGCGTGACCGCCCCGACCCAGACCCAGCGCGGCAGCTGCAGGCCCATGCCCGTGGCCTCTGCGCTACAGCACTTCCGACGCGAAGTCGGCCAGGCGCGAACGCTCGCCGCGGCGCAGCGTGATGTGCGCGCTGTGCGGCCAGTTCTTGAAGCGGTCCACGGCGTAGGTCAGGCCCGAGGTGGTTTCGGTCAGGTAGGGGGTGTCGATCTGCTCCACGTTGCCCAGGCAGACGATCTTGGTCCCCGGGCCGGCGCGCGTGATCAGCGTCTTCATCTGCTTGGGGGTGAGGTTCTGCGCCTCGTCCAGGATCAGGTAGCGCGACAGGAACGTGCGGCCGCGCATGAAGTTCATCGATCGGATCTTGATCCGCGAGGCGAGCAGGTCGTTGGTCGCCGCGCGGCCCCACGCACCGCCTTCCTGGTTGTGCGTCAGCACTTCCAGGTTGTCGGTCAGCGCGCCCATCCACGGGGTCATCTTCTCTTCCTCGGTGCCGGGCAGGAAGCCGATGTCCTCGCCGACGCTGACCGTGGCGCGGGTCATGATGATCTCGCGGTAGCGCTGCTGGTCCATCGCCTGGGCCAGGCCGGCGGCCAGCGCCAGCAGGGTCTTGCCGGTGCCGGCGGTGCCGAGCAGGGTGACGAAGTCGATGTCCGGGTCCATCAGCGCGTTGAGCGCGAAGTTCTGCTCGCGGTTGCGCGCGCTGATGCCCCACACCGCGTGCTGGCCGCTGCGGAAATCGTCGACCAGGGCGAGGGTGGCCTTGCCGCCTTCGACCTTGACCACCCGCAACTCGACCTCGTCCTCGCCGGGCAGGTACAGGTACTGGTTCGGATGCCAGTCCTCGTCGTCGCGCAGCACCACCTCGTAGCTGGTGCGGCCCTTGTCCGACCACGAGCGCAGGTCCTTCTCGTGGCGGTCCCAGAAGTCCTCCGGCAGCTCGGTGGCGCCGGTGTAGAGCAGGCTGAAGTCGTCCAGCGCGCGGTCGTTCTCGTAGTCCTCCGACACGATCCCGGCGATGGCCGCCTTGATCCGCAGGTTGATGTCCTTGGAGACGAACACCACCGGGATCTCGGCCGGCGTCTGTTCCTTCAGCGCCAGGATCGCGCCGAGGATGGCGTTGTCCGGGATGACCGCGCCGAAGCTCTTGCCGGCCTCGAAGTGGCTGGTCTGGAAGCGCAGCAGGCCCGCGCTCTGCCGGCCGCGCAGCTGCACGCCCTGCGGCTGGACCAGCGGGATGCCGTCGGCCAGCCGCTCCAGCCCGGCGTTCTCGACCAGCTCGTTGAGGAACCGGCTGACCTGGCGCGCGTTGCGGCTCGCCTCGGAGGTGCCCTTCTTGGCGTTGTCCAGCTCCTCGATGACCTGCATCGGCAGGAAGATGTCGTGCTCGTCGAACTTGAACAGCGCGGTCGGATCGTGCATCAGCACGTTGGTATCCAGCACGTAGATGCGCTTGCCTCGGGTCATCGTGGCTTCCTGGTGGATGGTGCGTTGCATGGGGGTGGAACGCGGTCGCACGCAACGGCGCCGATCGCGCGCACCGGTGCCGGACAGGGGCGAGCCGCCGCGGCCTGCGGGGCAGGGCGACGGAGGCTCTGGATCGGGGCGGCGGTCACTGGGAGGCTTCGGCCTTCAGCGCGTCGAGCACGGCCTGGGCGTGCCCGGGGACCTTGACCCCGCGCCATTCGCGCACGATGCGCGAGTCGGGCGAGACCAGGAAGGTGCTGCGGACCACGCCCAGCACCTTGCGGCCGTACATGTTCTTCTCGTGGATGACGTCGAAGGCGCGGCACAGGGCTTCGTCGCCATCGCTGACCAGCGCGAAGTCGAAGCCCTGCTTCGCGCAGAAGTTGTCGTGCGACTTCACCGAGTCGCGCGACACCCCCAGCACTTCGGCGCCCAGTTCGTGGAACCGCGGCAGCAGCGCGTTGAAATCCAGGCCCTCGGTGGTGCAGCCGGGCGTGCTGTCCTTGGGGTAGAAATACAGCACCAGCCAGCGGCCTGCGTAATCGGCGAGGGAGGCGGTGCGGCCGCCGGACAGGGCCAGCGGCAGTTTCAGGGTGGAGCGGTCGAGCCTGGGTTGCTTCATCGTGCCGGAACCGCGCTCCCGTCAGAACTTCATCGGATCCATGATCGCGTCCAGGTTCAAGTGGTCGCAGAACTCGAGGAAATCGTCGCGCAGCGCGGCGATGTGCATGTTCGCGGGCACGCCGATCGTCACCTGCGCCGAGAACATCTCCGCGCCGGTCTGCATCGCCCGGTAGCGGGTGCTCTGCAGGTTCTCGATGGTGATGCCTTGGCGGTCGAAGAAGTCGGCCAGCTGGAACAGGATGCCGGGCTTGTCGGCGGCCACGACCTCGACGATATACGGCAGCAGGTTGGACTGGATCTGCTTGGCGCCGGTGCGGTACCAGTTGAGCTTCAGGCCTTCCTCGCGGTCGAGCCGGCCGAGCATGGCTTCCAGCTTGGCCACCGCGTCCCACGAACCGGTCGCCAGCGCGGTCATCGACACGTCGCGGCCCACCGTGGCCAACCGCGCATCCACCAGGTTGCACCCGCTGTCGGCGATGCGGCGCGTCACCGACAGCAGCGGCGACTCCGGATGCGTCGTATAGGCGTTGATCAGGAGGTGGTTTTCGTTCGGCGAAGGCCGGGGCGGGGTGTCGGTCAAGGAGGCTTCCGGCATTGCGAGAGGCTGAATGGCGGCTGGGCTCGCCCGGCCGCTGGGCGCAGCATACTTGCCCGTGCTTTCAGGCCGCAAGTATGATCGGGCCTCCTGAAAACCGGGCCGCGCCATGCGCGGAACCCGCAGAATCCAGAGCCAACCGCTTTGCATCCCACCGGCCTGATCACCGCGCTTGCGACCCCGTTCGACGAGGCCGGCGCACTGGACCTCGACGCCTGGCGCCGGCTGCTGCAATGGCAGCTGGCCCGCGGCGTGCAGGGACTGGTCGTGGCCGGATCGACCGGCGAGGCGGCGATGCTCGAGGACGCCGAGTACGACGCGTTGCTGCGCCTGGCGGTGGAAACCGTCGCCGGCCGCGTGCCGGTGCTGGCCGGTACCGGCCAGCCGGGCACCGCGCGCACGATCGCCCAGACCCGCCGCGCCGCCGCCGCAGGCGCCGATGCGGCGCTGGTGGTGGTGCCACCCTACGTGCGGCCGACCCAGGCCGGGCTGCTGGCGCACTACCGCGCCGTGGCCGAACAGGGCGGACTGCCGGTGCTGCTGTACAACGTCCCGGGTCGCACCGGCGCCGACATGCTGCCCGATACCGTGGCCGAGCTGGCCTCGCACGAACGTATCGTCGGCATCAAGGAAGCGGTCGCCGATCCGTCGCGGATGGCGGCACTGGTCGCGCTGCGCGGCCCCGGTTTCAGCGTGCTCGGCGGCGACGACGGCAGCGCCTGTGGCGCCATGCTCGCCGGCGCCGATGGCCTGGTCTCGGTCGGCTCGAACGCGGCCCCGGCCGCCTACCGTCGCCTGTGCGACCTGGCGCGCGGCGGCGAGACGGTCGCCGCGCGCGAATGGGATGCACGGCTGGCACCGCTGCATGGCTTCTGCGGCGTTGAGTCCAATCCGATCCCGGTCAAGGCGCTGCTGCAGCGTCTCGGCCACGGGCAAGGCTTGCGCCTGCCGCTGCTGCCGCTGTCGGCGCAGTTCCAGGGCGAGGCGGCCGCCATGGTCGCGCTGGCGCGCGAACTCGAATCACTCAGTGGCCGCGAAGCGCTCGCGGCCTGATCCAGACAACCCCGGAGAGCATTGATGTCCAACACTTCCCGCTTCGCCCGTGCCTCCGTGGCCGTGCTGCTGGCGTCCACCGCCACCGTGCTGCTCGGCGGCTGCTCCTGGTTCAGCAAGGGTCCCAAGGGCGACTACGCGCTGGCGGCCGAGGAGCGTCCGCTGGAGGTGCCGCCGGACCTGAACCTGCCCGACACCTCCGGGGCGATGGCGCTGCCGCCGGCCGGCGGTGCCGCGCCGCGTCCGCAGCAGGCGCCGGCCGCCGCCCCGGCGGCTTCGCCGAGCGGTTTCACCGTGCCGGGTACCCGCGATGCGGTGTTCGCCCAGGTCGGCACCGCGCTGGAAGGCATCGAGGGCGTGACCATCGCCAGCCGCGCCCAGTTGCTGGGCACCTACGACGTCAGTTACCAGGGCGTGGACTTCCTGGTGCGGGTGGTCGCGGTCGAGGGCGGCGCCTATGTTTCGGCGGTCGATCCGCGCGGCCTGCCCGCCACCGCCGAGGCGCCGCTGAAGGTGGTCGCCGCACTGCAGGCGGCGCTGGCCAAGGGCTGACGACACGGCGCCTGCCATCGCCGTCGCAAGAAAGGCGCCCCCTGGGCGCCTTTCTTCGTAGAGCGGGGCTTGCCCCGCTGCCACCAGTCCGAAACGCGCAGCGGGGCAAGCCCCGCTCTACGCTCAGCGTTCCAGCAGCGGCAACTTGCCCGGCTTGCCGTCCCACTCGGCCGCATCGGCCAGCGGTTCCTTGCGCACCGTGATCACCGGCCAGGCCTGCGACAGCTCGGCGTTGAGCGCGACGAAGCCTTCCTGGCCGGCGGGCACGTCATCCTCCGGGTAGATCGCGTTGGCCGGGCATTCGGGCTCGCACAGGGTGCAGTCGATGCACTCGTCCGGATCGATCACGAGGAAGTTGGGGCCTTCGTGGAAGCAGTCGACCGGGCACACCTCCACGCAGTCGGTGTACTTGCACTTGATGCAGTTCTCGGTGACGACGAAGGGCATGGGCGGCGCGGGGCGTGGCGAACAGGGCGCGCCATTCTAGTCCACCGGCCGGCCGGCGTCGCGCCGGGGACGCGTCACGCCAGGCCGCGGGTCCGCGCCAGTCGGTGCATGCCGGCGGCGGCCAGCTCCTCGGAATGGCGCTGCACTTCGATGCCGCGTGCCTGCAGGGCGCGCGCATAGCGCTCCACCAGCGCCTCGCTGCCGACCAGGTGCACCGGCGCCGGCAAGCCGGCGAGCGCGGCCTGCAGTTCGTGCCCGATCAGCAGGCCGGACAGGTACGAAGGCAGCGCGGCCTGGGCGAAGTGGCCGAAAAGCGACGCGGTGCGCACGCCGAACAGGTCGTGCAGCAGCCCGCTGGCGGGATCGCGGCTGCATTCGAGGCCGGCGTCGAACGCGGCGAGGTCCATCGGCGGCTCGCCTTCGGGCATGCTGCGCCCGAGGATGCTGTGCAAGCGCAGCACCGAATACAGCTCGCCGGTCATCGCGGTGGAGACGTGGACGATGGCGCCCTCGCGCACGCGCACCCACTTGCTGTGGGTGCCGGGCAGGCACAGGGTGTGGGTGCCGGGCCCGAGCGTGTCGAGCAGGCCGGCCACCTGGGTTTCCTCGCCGCGCATCACGTCGCCCACCAGTGGCCCGTGGTCGGCCACCCCGGGAACGCACCACAGCGTGCGCCGGGCCAGCCCGGGCGCCTCCAGCGACGCGTCCAGGTGCAGCATGCCTGCGGCCAGCGCCGCGGCGTCGGCCGGGCAGCGCACGTACGGCACTTCGATCCAGCCCCCGCGCGCGCCGACCATGCCGGCCATGACCACCAGTGGATCGTCCCAGTCCGCCAGGAGTGCGCCGAGCACCTTGCCGAAGCGGCCATGGCAGGCCAGTGCCCCTTCGTTGCTGCGGCGCCGCTCCAGGACGAGACCGTCCGCGGCGAGCCGGTAGGCGCGCAGGCTGGTGCCGCCCCAGTCCACCGCGATCATGGCAATACCACCCGGCCTTCCGGCAGGCCGAGCGCCCGCGGCAGGCGGAGCTCGAACAGGTTGCCCGAGCCGGGCCAGGCGCTGCGCGCAGCCTGGCCGAGTCCCTGCGGCGAGGTGATCACGTACAGCGTGTCCAGGCCCGGGCCGCCGATCGCGCAACAGGAGGGTTGCGGCACCGGCATCGGCACGATCCGGTCGACCGTGCCGTCGGGGCGGTAGCGCACCACCCGCGCGCCGCCCCACTGGGCGTTCCAGAGGTGGCCTTCCGCGTCGATGGTGGAGCCGTCCGCCACCGCGCCGGGCAGGTCGACCCGCGCGAACACCCGCGACCGACCCACCTGCGCCCGGTCCGGGTCGTAGTCGCAGCAGTGGATCTCCGCCGACATCGAGTCGCACCAGTACAGGGTGCGGCCATCGGCCGAGAACGCGATCGAGTTGGAGATGGCCACCGGCGGCAGCGGCAGCGGTCGCAGGCCGTGCGCGGCCGAGTACTGGTAGAACGCGCCGACCGGAGCCTTCGTCGCCGATTCGTCCATGGTGCCGAACACGAAGTTGCCATGCCGGTCGGCGCGGCCGTCGTTGCTGCGCGTGCGCGGCTCGTGCGGCTCCACGTCGGCCAGGTGCACCAGCGGCACCGCGTCCGCGCCGTCGGCCAACGCCGCGTCGAGGTCCGCGCGGTACAGCGCCTTGGCCAGGACCAGCAGCAGGTCGCCCGCCTGGCCCAGGCCGATGCAGCCGGGGCGGTCGGGCAGGGGCCAGGACCGCGAGGTTCCCTGTGCCGGCAGGTACATCCACAGGCGGGCGCCGTCGATGTCGACCCACAGCAGCGCCTGGCGGCGCTCGCACCACAGCACACCCTCGCCGTGGGCGCAGCGGGAATCGACGGTCAGGCGGGCCGGGTCGGACGGGGCGGGATCCATCGTCGACGTTCTACCATTCGGCGACGCTGCCGTCCGCATGGCGCCAGACCGGATTGCGCCAGTCGGGCGGGTTGGCATGGGCGTGGCGCAGGCGCTCCTCGTCGATCTCCACGCCCAGCCCCGGCAGCGGCAGGGCGCGGATGCAGCCGTCCTCGCAGGCGAAGTCCTCGCGGTTGGCCACGTAGTCGAGCAGGTCGGCGCCCTGGTTGTAATGGATGCCGATGCTCTGCTCCTGCAGCATCGCGTTGTGCGAGACGAAGTCCACCTGCAGGCATGCGGCCAGCGCCACCGGCCCCAGCGGGCAGTGCGGCGCCAGGGCGACGTCGTGGGCTTCGGCCATCGCCGCGATCTTCAGGCATTCGCTGATCCCGCCGGCGTGCGAGAGGTCCGGCTGCAGGATCGCCAGGCCGCCGCCCTGGAGCACGCGCTTGAACTCGAAGCGCGAGTACATGCGCTCGCCGGCCGCCAGCGGGATCGCGCTGGCGGCCGCCAGCTGCGGGTAATACTCCGCCTGCTCGGGCAGCACGGGCTCCTCGACGAACAACGGCCGGTAGGGCTCCAGCTCGCGCAGCAGCACCCGCGCCATCGGCGCACCCACGCGGCCGTGGAAGTCGATGCCGAAGTCGACGCTGTCGCCGAATGCATCGCGCACCGCCGCCACCTTGGCCAGCGCCGCGTCGATCGCGCGCGGGCTGTCGACCAGGCGCATCTCCTCGGTGCCGTTGAACTTGAAGGTGTCGAAACCTTGGGCGCGATAGCCACGGATCTGTTCCACCAGCTCGGCCGGACGGTCGCCGCCGACCCAGCGGTAGGTCTTCATCCGGTCCCGGACCAGGCCGCCCAGCAGCTGGTACACCGGCACGCCCAACGCCTTGCCCTTGATGTCCCACAGGGCCTGGTCGATGCCGGCGATCGCGCTCATCAGCACCGGCCCGCCGCGGTAGAAGCCGCCGCGGTACAGCGTCTGCCACAGGTCGTTGATCCGTGCCGGGTCCTGGCCCACCAGGTAATCGCCCAGTTCATGCACCGCCGCCTCGACCGTGCGTGCGCGGCCCTCCACCACCGGCTCGCCCCAGCCGGTGATGCCTTCGTCGGTTTCGATCTTGAGGAACAGCCAGCGCGGCGCCGCATGGTAGGTGGTGAGGCGGCGGATCTTCATGCACGGGCCTTGGTCGGGGGGCGTCCGGTGGACAGGTTTTTCATGGGCGGTAGGCGGTCTGTACCAGGCGGAACTCGCGCGCGCCGGAACGGGTGCGCTCGATCGGCTGGCCGGGACGGTAGAGTTCGCCGCCGATGCCCGCGCCGGTGCTCCCGGCGGCCAGGTAATCGGTGAGCGTGAGCGGGGTGACGCCGCCGACCACGAACAGCGGCACGGCAGGCAGCACCGCGCGAAGCGCACGCACGTGGCCCGGGCCGTAGGTGGCGGCGGGGAAGAGCTTGAGCATCTGCGCGCCCGCATCGAGCGCGGCGAACGCCTCCGAGGCGGTCGCGAATCCGGCCACCACCTGCATCCCCGCCGCCACCGCGTGGCGGATCAGCGGCGGATGGGTGTGCGGGGTGACGATGAAGCGCGCACCCAGGTGCTGCAGCGTGTCCACTTCAGCCGGGCGTAGCACCGTGCCGCCACCGATCCAGGCATGGCCGCCGTGCTCGCGGGCGGCGATGGCGATGCTCTGGGCCCAGTCCGGCGAGTTCAGCGGGATCTCGATCGCGTCGTAGCCCTCCTCGACCAGTACGCCCACGTGCGCAGCGGCTTCGCCGGGCGTGATGCCGCGCAGGATCGCGATCAGCGGCAGGCGGAACGGCGCATGCGCGCTCCGCACGCCAAGGCCGGCGGGTTGGCCAGGGTCGGTCATGCCAGGCCTCGGTGCGGGCCTGGAAGGGTGCGGATCGGTCCGCCCGGGCGCGCGCGCAGGTGGTGCACGGCCGTGTGCTGGAAGCGTGCCATGGCCCTCCTCCCAGGCCGTTTTCTGGAAGCCCGCGGCGCTCCGGCGGGCCGGATCGGTTCGCGTGCAGATGCAGCGGCGGTAGCCTCCCCCGACAAGTTATGTTGGGCAAATGAAATTTTCGCCGTAATCTATTCCAGCTTCGAATAGTTTCTCTGGGAGGGGAAATGGGCAAGCTGACCGGCAATGCGCACTGGTTCAACCCGTCGCGACTGAAAACGCGACACCTGCTGTTGTTGATGCACCTGGAAGAACAGGGTTCGGTCCTGCGCGCGGCCGAGGCCGCGCGGATGACACAGCCCGCGGCCTCGAAGCTGCTGGCCGAGATGGAGGGGCTGCTGGGCGTGCCACTGTTCGAGCGCCATGCCCGTGGCGTGGAGCCGACCTGGTACGGCCAGGTCCTGATCCGACGCGCCCGCACCGCGCTGCTGGAGATCGGCCGCGCCCAGGAAGAGATCGCCGCGCTGCGCGACGGGCGCATGGGGCAGGCGTCGATCGGCACGGTGGTCAACCCGGGCACGAACCTGGTGCCGCAGGCGGTCGCCGCGGTCAAGCGCGAGCACCCCGACATCCTGGTGCGGATCGAGATGGATTACAGCCGGCCGCTGGTGGCCAAGCTGCTGGACGGGCAACTGGACCTGGTGATCGGCCGGATCATGGATCCGGAGGGTGGCGCGGACCTGCTGTTCGAGCCGCTGTCCGACGAGCCCCATTCGGTGATCGTGCGCGCCGGCCATTCGCTGGACGGCCGCGCGCAGGTGGGGCACGGGGAGCTGGCGCCCTACGGCTGGATCCTGCCGCCGCCGGACAGCGTGTTGCGCACGCGGCTGGAAACCATGTTCCTCGAACACGGGCTGCTCGGCCCGCGCAACACCATCGAGACATCTTCGCTGTCGGTGACCATCAACCTGCTGCGGGTCAGCGACCTGGTGACAGCGCTGCCGGCGGAGTCGGTGGCGCCCTACGTGCAGGCGCGCCAGCTGGCGGTGCTGCCGCTGGACCTGGGCGTGGGCATGGAGTCGTTCGGGATCGTGCGCCGCCGGAGCCACCTGCTTTCGCCGGCGGCGCAGAAGATGCTGGACTCCTTGCGGACCGTCGCGCGGCGCCTCTACGGCTTCGCCGATATGGCGCCCGAGTCGTCGGCCTGATATGTCCATTCAGGGATATCGAGCGCGTTCTTGCATTCGATATTGTCATTGGTCCCGTCTCCCGTGCCCGACTAGTGTGGGCACGCGTAGCGCAGGCCGTTGAACACCGGCTTTTTTTTCCTGGGCAGGTGATAGCGCTATCACCGGCAGTGAGGGCTGCCGGACCATCGGGTCATTCCGCAAGCCACCAGTCTCCTGGGGAGGGAACTGTCAATGTCGAACCGTCCGACCTGCGCCCGTGCGCGCAGCGCCGCTCCACGTCCGTCGCACCGAATCAACCACTCCGCGCTCACCTTGGGCGTCGCCCTGGCGCTGGCGGCCGGCACGCTTCAGGCGCAGGAGGCGAATGCGCCGTCCGGCGGGCAGGAGGCGGACGCTGCGACCACCGAGCTCCAGGCGGTGGAGGTCAAGGGCATCCGCGGCTCGGTGATGCGCGCCCAGGACATCAAGCAGGATGCCGCGCAGATCGTCGACTCGGTGACCGCCGAAGACATCGGCGCGCTGCCCGACCGCTCGGTCACCGAGACCCTCAAGCGCGTCAGCGGCGTGACCGTCACCGGATTCGCCGCGCGCGACGATACCGACCACTTCTCCGCCGAAGGCAGCGGCGTGATGATCCGCGGCCTGACCTTCGTGCGCGGCGAGCTCAACGGACGCGACATCTTCAGCGCCGCCGGCGGCCGCGGCATCAGCTTCGAGGAGGTGTCGGCCGAACTGATGGCCGGCGTCGACGTCTACAAGAACCCGTCGGCCGAGATCATCGAGGGCGGCCTTGGCGGCACGATCAACCTGCGCACGCGCAAGCCGTTCGACGAACCCGGCCGCAAGGTCGCCGGCAGCATCGACTACAACTACGGCGACAAGGCCAAGGACGCGCGGCCGTCGGCCTCGTTCCTGTTCAGCGATCGCTGGCAGACCGGTTTTGGCGAGATCGGCGCGCTGGCCAACGTCTTCTATTCCGAACTGGCGACCCGTTCGGACGGCGTCCAGGTCATGCCTTTCGACCGCCGCGGCCGCAAGCCGGCCGAACAGACCGAAGGCTCGGAAACCGACTGGGTGTACGACTGGGACCAGGGGTCCTGGCAGTCGGCCGAATCCCAGCGCGACGCACTGCTGGCCGGCACCGACCTGGGCCAGGTGTTCGTGCCCGGCGGCGCCAACTGGCGGCGTACCGATTTCGAGCGCAAGCGCCAGGGCGGCGCGTTCGCGCTGCAGTGGCGGCCGAACGACAGCACCGAGGTCTACACCCAGTTCATCACCTCGCAGTACGACATGACCTGGCGCGAGCACTTCATGGAGTTCGGTGGTGCTTCGCAGAAGAACCAGCCCAACTGGAATGGCGACCCGGACCACTTCAATCCGATCTACGCCGACGGCCTGGCCGACATGAGCAACAACCTGATCCCGGCGGTCGGCACCCAGTTCGTCTACGACAGCCGCGGCCGCTTCATCAAGGGCACGGTGCGGCAGGGCGGCTGGCTCGGCCAGCCGTCGGACCTGGACAACGGCAACCCCGGCGTCTACCAGGGCAACTCCGGCATCCAGTTCATCAGCGGCAACCGCGTCAACGAACAGACCTCCAAGACCACCGACTGGTCCACCGGCTTCCAGCACTTCATCACCGACAACCTGATCATCCGCGGCGACTACCAGTACGTGAAGGCGGAGGCGAGCAACGTCGACTTCTCGGTCCACGCCTCGACCCTGCTGCAGGAGATGACCCTCGACCTGAGCGGCAAGTATCCGTCGGTCAGCGTCGCCGACCCGTCCACCGTCACCGACCAGCGCAACTACTTCTGGCGTTCGGCGATGGACCACATCGCCGACAGCGAGGGCACCGAGCACGCCGCCCGCGTGGACCTGGAGTACACCTTCCAGGACAGCAACTGGCTGCAGTTCGTGCGCTTCGGCGCGCGCATCGCCGACCGCAGCTACGACAACCTGTCCACCGGCTGGAACTGGGGCGTCATCAGCGACGACTGGAACAAGCTCACCGGAACCCCGGCCGACCCGGCCCGCGCCAACGTCGCCTGGCTGGACCAGTTCTATTCCAACGATTCGACCCTGTACACGATGAAGGACTTCTTCGGCGGCAAGGCCGACGTGCCGACCACGTTCTGGTCGCCGAAGGACGGCATGGTCGACATCGCCACCGTGGCCGCCACCCTGGGCCAGCTGCCCGGGGCGCGGTGGGCGCCGATCGAGTACGGACCGGAGAGCACCAATACCCAGGACGAACGCACCCAGGCCGCCTACGGCGTGCTGTACTTCGGCAACGACGCGATGGAGCGTCCGCTCGACGGCAACATCGGCGTGCGCGTGGTCCAGACCAGCGTCGATACGCTCGGCGGCGGGGTGATGCCGGACATGTCCAGCTGGGCCGACGTGGTGACGCCCGACGTACTGGAGCGGTACGCCGGCCAGGGTTTCACCACCGATACCCGGACCACCTACACCGACGTGCTGCCGAGCCTGAACCTGCGCATGCGCTTCGACCATGGCGTGCAGTGGCGCTTCGCCGCGTCCAAGGCGATCGCGCGGCCGGAGTTCCGCCTGATGCAGGCCTGGTTGCCGCTGTCGGCCAGCGCGTCGGCATGCCAGCAGGCGCTGGACGACGGGCTGCGGACCGAGCTTTGCGGGCCCTCCGACCTGTCCTTCACCGGCAGCGGCGGCAGCCCGGACCTGAAGCCGATGCGCGCCAACCAGTTCGACACCGCGCTGGAATGGTACTTCGGCCCGGCCAACATGCTGTACGCGACGTTCTTCTACAAGGACATCAAGGACTACTTCGCCAACCAGGCCGGCACCGAGCTCATCTTCGGCGACGAATACCTGATCACCCGTCCGCGCAACCTGGACGAGGGCAGGATCCGCGGCTACGAGGTGGGCTACTCGCAGTTCTTCGACTTCCTGCCGGGCTTCGGCGTGCAGGCCAACTACACCTTCGTCGACAGCAGCGGCGGCACCAATGCCGCGGTCGGGGTCCCGAACGGCAGCGCCGCGCGTGCCGGCACGGTCGAGCTGCCGCTGGAGGGCCTGTCCGAGCACTCGTACAACGTCATCGGCATCTACGAGACCAGCCGCTTCTCGGCCCGCCTGGCCTACAACTGGCGCAGCGAGTACCTGCTGACCAGCAGCGACGCGATCGTGTTCCTGCCGGTCTGGAACGACGACTACGGCCAGCTGGACGGATCGTTCTTCTACAACATCAACAAGAACTTCCAGATCGGCCTGCAGGTGAACAACCTGACCAACAGCATCACCAAGCTGCTGGTCGGGCCGCGCAAGTACCTGCGCGACGGCTACGAGGACGACACCCTGTACAGCCGTGCCTGGTTCGAGAACGACCGCCGCTACTCGGCCGTGCTCCGCGCCAGCTGGTAAGACAACGCAACGGATGGAGGGCCCGTGCCGGAAGGCGCGGGCCCTTCTTTTTTCGCGCCGGTTTCCTGACTCGACGCGACTGGGCTTGAATAAGTCACCGGTAAACATATTCCTTCACGGCATAGATCCCCCCGAATTCTTCATTGGCAATCCGTGACGCAGCGCGCCTAAGGTGGCCGCCGGGAGTTCCAGCCCGGCAGGCCTCGATGGGCGATCCATCGGATGACAGCGCTGGTCCATTCCGCCGCCGGCACCGCCGGCCTACAACTCGAAGATTCGAAAGTCAGTGTCCTGGGAGGGAACAGTGATGCCGAAATACCCGCTCCGCGGCGGCGCCGTGTCGCGCCTGCCTGCCCACCTCGCCCGTTCGGCCCTGGCCCTGGGCATCGCCCTGGCCCTGCCGGTCGGCGTGCTCCACGCCCAAGAACAGGCTGCCGCCGAGAATGCGGACAGCAGTACGACCGACGAGAGCGCGCCAGTGGAACTGGACGCGGTGCAGGTCCAGGGTATCCGCGCCAGCGTCATGCGCGCCCAGGACATCAAGCGCGACGCCGACACCTTCGTCGACTCGGTCACCGCGCAGGACATCGGCGCGCTGCCGGACCGCAGCGTCACCGAGACCCTGTCGCGCATTCCCGGCGTCACCATCGACCGCTTCCTGGCGGTCGGCGACCCGGAGCACTTCTCCGCCGAGGGCAACGGCGTGCAGGTCCGCGGCCTCACCCAGGTCCGCTCGGAGCTCAACGGGCGCGACAGCTTCTCGGCCTCCGGCGGCCGTGGCCTCAGCTTCCAGGACGTGCCGTCCGAGCTGATGGCCGGCGTCGACGTGTTCAAGAACCAGACCGCCGAGATGATCGAAGGCGGCCTGGGCGGCACGGTGAACCTGCGTACCCGCCTGCCATTCGACTTCGAGGGCGAGAAGCTCGCCGCCAGCTTCAGCGTCAACAACGGCGACTTCGCCGACAAGACCAGCCCGTCGGCCTCGGTCCTGTACAGCAACCGCTGGAACACCGGCGCCGGCGACTTCGGCATCCTGGTCGACCTGGCCCGCTCGGACCTGGCGACCCGCACCGACGGCATGTTCGTCCGCCCGTTCTTCAACAACAGCAACGCCGACATCGACGGAGACGGCGCCAACGACGAGGCCTGGGTGCCGCGTGGCGCCGACTGGCGCACGCTGAACTACGACCGCAGGCGTTCCGGCGCCTACCTGGCCATGCAGTGGCGGCCCAACGACGACATCGAGGTCGTCGCCACCGCCTTCCAGAGCGAGTACAACGAGCTCTGGAACGAGGACGCGATCTTCGTCGACAACGATCCGACCCAGGTCGCGCTCGACACCAGCCAGCCGTTCGAGCTGGATGGCAACGTGTTCCGCTCCGGCCGCATCATCCAGCCGGGCGGCGTGCCGATGGGCACGGACATCCGTGCGTCCAACCGCGACTCCAAGACCACCGACTTCTCCGCCGGCCTGAAGTGGACGGTCAACGACAACGTGGAGCTGTCGACCGACCTGCAGTACATCAAGGCCGACACCAAGAGCCTGGATTCGACGGTGGCGCTGGGCCTGCTGATGCCGTACATCGACGTCGACCTCACCGGCGGCCTGCCGTCGATCAGCGTCGACCAGCAGTTCACCGCGAACCCCGACAACTACTACTGGGGGTTCACGATGGACCACCAGGACGACAACGAGGCGGACCAGCTCGCCTGGCGGGCGGACATCAAGTACAGCTTCGACAGCGGCTTCTTCCGCTCGATCCGGGGCGGCGTGCGCACCACCCGGCGCGACGCGACCAGCATCGACACCGGCTACAACTGGGCGGCGGTGATCCAGCCCTGGATGCAGTGGTGGCAGTTGCCTGGCGGCGTGCCGCTGCCGGGCCTGGACCTGAGCAGCGACGTCAATTCCAGCCTGACCCACTTCAACGAGTTCAAGAACTTCTACCGCGGCGACGCGAACACGCCGGGCGGCTTCTATGCGCCGATCCTGGCCACGGCGCTCGGATACCCGGGCAGCTACCAGGCCATCCACGCGGCGGCCGAGGAGTACTACATCAATCCGGGCGGTTTCACTCCCTACACGCCAATGCTTCCGGGGCCGCAGCACACCAACGAGCAGGAGGAGTCCACCAACGGCGGCTACCTGATGCTCAACTTCGGCCTGGACGACGTGGCGTTCGACGGCAACGTCGGCGTGCGCGTGGTGCGCACCGAGAATTCCGCCAAGGGCTACGTGGTGTTCCCGAACCAGGCCTACGCGCCGTTCCTGGGCAGCGGCCAGTCCGAGCCGGTCTCGGCCGAGAACTCCTACACCGACGTGCTGCCCAGCCTGAACATGCGCTGGGAAGCGATGACGAACGTGATCTTCCGTTTCGCCGCGTCCAAGGCCATCGCGCGCCCGGCCTTCAGCGACATGCAGGCCTACCAGATCCTCAATGTCAGCCGCCGCGACTTCGACGACGCCGGCAACGCCTGCCCGGACGTGCCGGTGGCCTCGCTCGAATGCCTCGACCTGACCGGCAGCTCCTACGACAACCCGTACCTGGAGCCGATGAAGGCCAACCAGTTCGACCTGTCGGCGGAGTGGTACTTCGATCCCGACCACGGCGGCATGGCCTGGGTGAACCTGTTCTACAAGGACATCAAGGACTACTTCCGCCGCCAGACACAGGAGGTTCCGTTCCCCGGCGCGGACGGCAACACGTACGACTACCTGATCAGCCGCCCGGTGAACGTGGGTACGGCGGAGATCCGCGGCGCGGAACTGGGCTGGAACCAGTTCTTCGATTTCCTGCCCGAGCCGTTCGACGGCTTCGGCATGTCGGCCAACTACACCTACATCGACAGCTCCACCGAGGTGCCCAACAACATCGACGTGCAGCCGGTCGATACCGACGGCTCGACCTTCGACGACCTGCCGGCCGATGGCCTGTCGAAGAACGCGTTCAACCTCGCCGCGTTCTACGAGAAGGGCCCGTGGCAGGTGCGCCTGGCCTACAACTGGCGCAGCAAGTACCTGCTCTCGGTGGGGCCCAACGGCTACAACGGCAACAACAACAACATCGTCTGGAAGTTGCCGGTGTATAGCGACGACTACGGCCAGCTCGATGGCTCGGTCTTCTACCGGATCAGCGACAACCTGCAGATCGGCCTGGAGATGAACAACCTCAACAACGCCGAGCAGCGCACGATCATGGACCAGAACGAGGCCGGCAGCCGTGTCACCTCGTGGTACGTGAACGACCGTCGCTATGCGGCGACCATCCGCCTGACGTTCTGATGCCGCGGCGCGGGAGGCGAGTCGCCTCCCGCGCGACTTCCGCCCCGGGGCGGGGACGCCCGCAGACCTCGACGCGATGCCGGCCGACGCCGGCATCGCGTTTTTTCTTCTTCGCGAGCAGCGCTCGCGTGATTCCGCCACGGCATAGCTTGGGTTCAATAAGTCATTGGTCCGGCATGGATGTCTCGCCTATCCTCGGTCCGGACACCGTCGCAGGCGATGTGGCGGTCGCCATGCGCCCGCGGGACTTTCCCGCGAGCGCCAATCCACACGAAGTCAGTCCTGGGAGGGAACGGCGCGTGCGTCCCATCGCGATCCTGCTGGCCATGCTGGCATGGCCGGGCGGCGAAGCCACGGCAGGCCCGGCGGCCGAGTCCTACACCTGGCGCAACGTGGCCATCGGCGGCGGCGGCTTCGTCACCGGCATCGAGTTCCATCCCGCCGAGCGCGGCCTGGCCTATGCGCGTACCGACGTGGGCGGTGCGTACCGCTGGGGTGCCACGGCGCAGCGCTGGATCCCGTTGACCGACTGGCTCGGTCGCGACGACGCCAACCTCACCGGCATCGAGAGCATCGCGGTCGATCCGTCCGATCCGCGGCGCCTCTACCTGGCCGCCGGCACCTACACCCACGAACGCGCGGGCAACGGCGCGATCCTGCGTTCGAGCGACCGCGGCGCCACGTTCCAGCGCAGCGACCTGCCGTTCAAGCTGGGTGGCAATGAACTGGGACGCGGCAACGGCGAACGCCTGGCGGTGGACCCGAACGACGGGCGCGTGCTGTTCCTGGGTTCGCGCGCACACGGGCTGTGGCGCAGCGACGACCACGGCGCACGCTGGTCGCGGGTCGAGGCGTTCCCCGCGCTGGCGACCGGCGAATCGGCCACCGCCATCGGTTGGCGCAAGCAGCACATCGGCATCGTGTTCGTCACTTTCGACGCGGCCAGCGGCAAGGCCGGTGCGCCGACGCCGGTCGTCTACGCCGGCGTGTCCAGCCGCGAGGGCGGCCTGTTCCGCTCCACCGACGCGGGCCGCACCTGGCAGGCCGTGCCGGGCCAGCCGACCGGCCTGCGGCCTAACCACATGGTGGCCGACGGGCGCGGCGACTTCCTGCTCAGCTACGGCGACGAGCCCGGGCCCGACCGCATGAACGATGGCGCGGTCTGGCGCTGGTCGCCGGCCAGCGGGGCGTGGACCGAGATCACCCCGGCGCCGCAGTCGAGCGACCTGGAGGGCGACGGTTTCGGATGGGGTGCCGTGGCGGTGGCCAGGGGCAAGCCGGACGTGATCGTGGCGACCACGTTCAACCGCTGGGCCCCGCGCGACGACATCTACCGCAGCACCGATGGCGGAAGGAACTGGAAGCCGGTGTTCGAGCGTTCGCGGTTCGACCACACCGCGTCGCCCTGGACCGCGCAGGCCAAGCCGCACTGGATGGCCGACATCGAGATCGACCCGCACGATCCGGACCGCGTGCTGTTCGTCACCGGCTACGGCCTGTGGGCCTCGCGCGACATGACCGCGTTCGACCGCGGCGGCACGGTGAACTGGATCTTCGACGACGCCGGCCTGGACGAGACCGTGCCGCTGGACCTGGTCAGTCCGCCGCAAGGCGCGCCGCTGGTCAGCGGACTGGGCGACATCGACGGTTTCCGCCACGACGACCTGCAACGCACCACCACCCAGTTCGCCAGGCCGCCGCGCTACAGCAACACCGAGAGCCTGGACTATGCCGGCCAGCAGCCGCTGCTGCTGGTCCGTGCCGGCCACCTGCACCATCCCGATCCGGCGATCGTGCGCGCGGCGTATTCGCGCGATGGCGGCAGCACCTGGACCGCGTTCACCCGCGAGCCGCCGGCCAGCGAAGGCGAGGGCCGGTTGAGTATTGCGGTGTCCGCCGACGGCAGCCGGGTCATCTGGCAGGCACGCGGCGGCCCGCACTGGATCACCGACAACTTCGGCGGCCGCTGGCAGCAGGTGCGTGGCCTGCCGGCGACCGCTGTGGTGGCCGCCGACCGCTTCCAGGCCGCGCTGTGGTACGGCTTCGACCCGCTCACCGGCAAGCTGTTCGTCAGTGGCGACGGTGGCGTGGCGTTCGAGGAGACCCAGGGCGGAATGGATGCCGTCGGCGACTGGTTCCGCGGCGAGCTGCTGCCGTCGCCGGAGAAGACCGGCGTGGTGTACTTCGCCGCGTCCTGGCGCGGGCTCATGCGCTGGGGTGAGGGCGAGCTGGAACGCCTTCCCGGGGTGGAGAATGCATTCGCCGCCGGCCTGGGCGCGCCGAAGCCGGGCAGCAGCATCCCGAGCCTGTTCGTGCATGGGCAGGTCGGTGGCGCCGTGGGCCTGTACCGTTCCGACGACGGTGGCAAGCGCTGGATCCGGATCGACGACGCCCGGCATCGCTTCGGCAACCTGCGCATGCTCACCGGCGATGCGCGCGTGCACGGGCGTGTCTACCTGGCCACCGGCGGCCGCGGAATCATCTACGGAGAACCCAGTCCATGAAGTTGCGTCTGCTGTTGGCGGCTCTTGTAGTGCTCGTGATCGCGCCACCGGCCTTGGCGGCCGACACCTCGCTGGAGTTGCCACTGCTGTTCTCCGACGGTGCGGTGCTGCAGCGCGACCGGCCGCTGCCGGTGTGGGGGCAGGCCGCGCCCGGCACGCAGGTGACGGTGGCCTTCGACGGGCGCAGTGCGCAGGCACTGGCCGGCGCCGACGGCCGCTGGTCATTGCAACTGCCGGCGCATGCGGCGGGTGGGCCCTACGAACTGGTGGTGCGCGCCGGCACGCAGGAGCAGCGCGTGCGCGACGTGCTGGTCGGGGAGGTATGGCTGGCTTCGGGCCAGTCGAACATGGAGTGGCCGGTCGCGCAGACCGTGCACGCGCAGGAGGACATCGCCGCCGCCGGCGACGGCTCGCTGCGTCATTTCAAGATTCCCAAGTCCTGGGCCGAGACGCCGCAGGCGCAGCTGCAGGGCGGTGCCTGGAAGGCGGCCTCGCCGGCCACGGTCGGCGAGTTCTCCGCGGTCGGCTATGCCTTCGCACGCGAACTGCGCCGCGTACTCGGCGTGCTGGTCGGCATCATCGACAGCACCTGGGGCGGCAGCTCGATCGAAGCCTGGATGGATGCGTCGATGCTCGGCCTGGATGCGGTGGCGCTGGAAGCGAAGATGCGCGAGCGCCGCGCCTCCGATGCGAAGCTCGAAGCCGCCACGCGGGCCAGGCTCGAAGGCTGGCCGGCGGTGGATCCGGCTTCGGAGGCCTTTGCCGTCGCGGAGCTTGACGACAATGGCTGGCGACCGATCCGCGTACCGTCGTTGTGGGAGGCGCAGGGCTACACCGGCATGGACGGCGTGGCCTGGTACCGCACCCGTTTTGAACTGAGCGCGAGCGAGGCCGCTGCGGGCGTCACGCTCGGCCTGGGCCAGATCGACGACACCGACACGACCTGGGTCAACGGCCAGCGCGTGGGCGGGGTGGGCAACGGCTACAACGTGCCGCGCGAGTACCGCGTGCCCGCGTCGGTACTGCGCCCGGGACTGAACACGATCGCGGTGCGGGTCCAGGACGACGGCGGTGGCGGCGGCATTGCCGGCAGCGCCACGGAGGTCTGGGTCCAGCCGGTGGGCGGCCAGCGCCGCAGCCTGGCCGGCGACTGGCGCTTCCGCACCGCCGCGGTGACGGTGGACACGGCCGGCGACAAGAACCAGGTCGACACCCTGTTGTACAACGCGATGATCCATCCGCTGCAGCCGTACCCGCTGGCCGGGGTGATCTGGTACCAGGGCGAGGCCAACGCCAGCGACAGCGGCGCGTACCGCTACCGCGAGCAGTTCAAGACCCTGATCGACGGCTGGCGCCAGCGCTGGCACGCACCCGCGATGCCGTTCCTGTGGGTGCAGCTGGCCGCGTTCGATTCCGGCGACGATCGCCGCGATGCGAGCGGCGTCGTGCTGGACAGTCCGTGGGCGACGCTGCGCGAGTCGCAGTCGGCGGCGCTGGCCCTGCCGGCGACCGCGCAGGCGGTGACGATCGATGTCGGCGCGGCAGACGACATCCATCCACGCGACAAGCGCACCGTCGGCCAGCGCCTGTCGCGGGCCGCACGGCGCGTGGCGTACGGCGACGAGGCAGTCGTCTACCGGGGGCCGGTCTTCCGGCAGACACGTGCCGAGGGCAGCCAGCTGGTAGTGGCTTTCGACGCGCCGGGTGGCGTGCTGGCGGTCCGTGGCGGTGGCAACGCACCGCAAGGTTTCGAAGTGGCGGGTGCCGATGGCCGGTTCCATCCGGCGCACGCGCGCATCGTCGGCGATACCGTGGTGCTGCACAGCGATGCGGTGCCCGCTCCCGAATCGGCGCGCTACGCCTGGAGCGACAATCCGGCGCAGGCCGACCTGGTCGGGCGCGACGGACTCCCCGCGTCGCCCTTCCGCACGCGTGAATGGTGAGGCCGGGCGAATGGACAAGCAGATGGCGACGGAAGGGGTAGCGACGATGACGGGATGGACGATGGCAGCGCCCACCATGAACGGATGGCGCCTGCTGGCGGCCGGCCTGCTGGTGCTGGCGCTGGCGGCCTGCGGGCGCGGCCAGCAGGCGGGCGATGTCGCGTCGAAGGACGGTGCCGCAGCCAGCGGGAACGAGGTCCGAGGCGCCGCGCCGGCGCCGGGCGGCGAAGCGCCGATCCCGCAGATCGTCAGCCGCGACGGACGCCATGCCTTGCTGGTGGACGGCGAGCCGTTCCTCATCCTTGGCGCGCAGGTCAACAATTCCAGCAACTGGCCCGGCGCGCTGGACGACGTGTGGCCGGCGATCGAGGTGGTCAAGCCGAACACGGTGATGGTCCCGGTGGCGTGGGAACAGGTGGAGGCCGAGGAGGGCAAGTTCGACTTCTCCTTCGTCGACGAACTGCTGAAGCAGGCGCGCGAGCACGACCAGCGCCTGGTCCTGCTCTGGTTCGCCACCTGGAAGAACAACGGACCGAACTACGCGCCGAAGTGGGTGAAGCTGGACAACGAGCGCTTCCCGCGCGTTATCACCGCCGATGGGCGCACGCTCAACTCGCTGTCCCCCCATGGGCAGGCCACGCTGGACGCCGACCGCAAGGCCTTCGTCGAGCTGATGAAGCACCTGAAGGCGGCCGATCCGCAGCGCACGGTGATCATGGTGCAGCCGCAGAACGAGCCCGGCACCTATGGCAGCGTGCGCGACTTCTCGCCGTTGGCGCAGAAGGCGTTCGAGGGGCCGGTGCCGCAGCCGCTGCTGGACCGGCTGGGCAAGTCGCCGGGCACCTGGCGCGAGGTCTTCGGCGCCGATGCCGACGAGATCTTCCATGCCTGGCACATCGCCCACTACATCGACCAGGTGGCCGCGGCGGGCAAGGCCGCGTATCCGCTGCCGATGTACGTCAACGCCGCCTTGCGCGGGCCGTTCAATCCCGGGCAGCCGGGGCAGTACGCCAGCGGCGGGCCGACCGACAACGTGCTGGACGTGTACAAGGCCGCCGCGCCGCATATCGACCTGCTCGCGCCCGACATCTACATGCCCGAGTACATGCACTACACCACGGTGCTGGACCGGTATTCACGCGCGGACAACCCGCTGTTCGTGGCCGAGACCGGCAACCGCGGGGAGTACGCGCGCTACTTCTTCTCCGCGCTGGGCGAACAGGCCATCGGCTGGTCTCCCTTCGGCATCGATTTCACCCGGTATTCGAACTACCCGCTCGGCGCCAAGGTGGTGGACGCGGAGACGCTGGAGCCGTTCGCGCTCAACTACCGGCTGGTGGCGCCGGCGGCACGGCTGATCGCCAAGGCCAGCCTGGAGGGCAAGGTGCGTGGCACCGCCGAGCAGCCGGGGCAGGCCGTGCAGACGCTGCCGATCGACGCGCGCTGGAAGGCGGTGGTGACCTATGGCGTGCCGCAGTTCTGGTTCCAGGGGGAACCTCCGGGCAACCCCGAGCCGATCGGCGGCGCGCTGGTCGTGCAGCTGGGCCCGGACGAGTTCCTGGTTACCGGCATGCACGCGCGGGTGAACCTGGTCGCCAACGACCCGGCCGTCGCCGACCGCCAGATCTACGAATACGTGGACGAAGGCACCTACGAGGACGGCCAGTGGGTATTCCATCGCCGCTGGAACGGCGACCAGACCGACTATGGCCTCAATTTCTCCAGCGCGCCGCAGCTGCTGCGGGTCAAGCTGGCGACTTACTGATTCGAAACACGGGCGCCCGCGGGCGCCGATAGGGAGGGAGTGCGATGAGGGGACAGATGAAGCCGGCGCCGCTGGCGTTGTTAGTGGCGGCGCTGCTGCCGTTGGCGGCCGCCCAGGCGGTGGCACAGACGTTGGAGAAGCAGGCCGACGGAGTGATCGTGCGCCCGGCCGATGCCAAAGCCGCCGACGTGCGCCTGCAGCTGGTGAACGACAGCATCGTGCGGGTGAGCGCCGATCCGGATGGCGACTTCCAGCGCAGCCGCAGCCTGATGCGGGTGCCGGTGCAGGGTACGCCCGCGTTCGAGATCAGCCAGACCGCCGATGCGGTGCGCCTGAAGGCCAAGGGCATCTCGGCCGAGGTCGCGCTGGCCGACGGTCAGGTGCGCTTCTTCGACGCCGACGGCAAGCCGCTGGTGGAAGAGACCGCCGGCGCGCGCAGCTTCACCCCTTTCCAGGCCGAAGGCCGCCAGCTGTACAGCGTGCGCCAACGCTTCATCTCGCCGGACGACGAGTCCTTCTACGGCACCGGCCTGCACCAGCAGGGCTGGATGGACCTGAAGGGCCGCGACGTCGAGCTGCTCCAGCACAACATCGACAACGCGATCCCGTTCGTGCAGTCGTCCCGCCGCTACGCAATCCTCTGGGACAACAACTCGATCACCCGCTTCGGCGATCCGCGCGGCCTGCGCCCGCTCGGCGAGACCCTGGTCTTGCGCGATGCCAATGGCAAGCCGGGCGCGCTGACCGCGCGCTACTCGATCGACGGCCAGGAGAAGGTGGTCCGCCGCGAAGAGCAGATCAACTACCAGTACATCAAGGACCTCAAGAACCTGCCGAAGGCGGGCTGGAACACCGCACAGGGCGGCCGCACCCAGGTGGTCTGGGAAGGCACCATCGAAGCCAAGACCAGCGGCCGCCACACCTTCTCGCTGTACAACAGCGAATACGCGAAGGTAATCGTCGACGGCAAGCCGGTCATGGACCGCTGGCGCCAGAACTGGAACCCGTGGCACCACGAGTTCGCGCTGGACCTGCAGGCCGGCCAGCGCCACGACATCCGCGTGGAGTGGAACGCGATCGACCCGTCCTACATCGCGCTGCTGCACCGCGACCCGCTGCCGGCCGACGAGGCCAGGGACCTGTCGATCTGGTCCGAGGCCGGGCAGATGATCGACTACTACGTGGTCGCCGGCGATAACGCCGATGACCTGATCGCCGGCTACCGCCAGCTGACCGGCAAAGCGGTGATGCTGCCGAAGTGGTCGTACGGCTTCTGGCAGAGCCGCGAGCGTTACAAGACCCAGGGCGAGCTGACCGGCGTGCTGGACGAGTACCGCCGGCGCAAGCTGCCGATCGACGCGATCGTGCTCGACTGGTCGTACTGGCCCGAGGATGCCTGGGGCTCGCACGACTTCGACAAGGACAACTTCCCCGATCCGGACGGGATGGTGAAGCACGTCCATGACCGGAACGCGCAGATCATGATCTCGGTGTGGCCCAAGTTCTACCCGACCACGGCGCACTACAAGGAGCTGGACGCGGCCGGGCACATGTACCGGCGCAACGTCGAGGTCGGCGAGCTGGACTGGATCGGGAAGGGTTACCTGAACTCGTTCTACGACCCGTACTCGAAGGAGGCCCAGGACATCTTCTGGCGCCAGGTCAACGCCAAGCTCAACAGCAAGGGCTTCGACGCCTGGTGGCTGGACGCATCCGAGCCGGACCTGCACAGCAACATCGACATCGGCGAGCGCAAGGCCCGCACCACGCCGACCGCGTTCGGCCCGTCGGTGGAGTACTTCAACTCCTATCCGCTGGTGCATTCGGAAGGCGTGTACCGCGGCTCGCGCGAGGTGAATCCGGACAAGCGCGTGTTCATCCTGTCGCGCGCGTTCTTCGCCGGGCAGCAGCGCGCCGCCGCCGCGTTCTGGAGCGGCGACATCGTGCCGCGCTGGGACGACATGCGCGAGCAGATCTCGGGCCTGGTGAACGCGTCGATGGCCGGCGCGCCGAACGTGAGCTTCGACATCGGCGGCTTCTCGCCGGAGAAGCGCTACGAGACCCAGGACCCGGCGCACCTGGCCGAATGGCGCGAGCTCAACCTGCGCTGGTTCCAGTACGGCGCGTTCGTGCCCGTGTTCCGCCTGCATGGCCAGTTCCCGTACCGCGAGATTTGGAACATCGC
This sequence comes from Pseudoxanthomonas kaohsiungensis, assembly GCF_010211765.1. Classification (GTDB taxonomy): domain Bacteria; phylum Pseudomonadota; class Gammaproteobacteria; order Xanthomonadales; family Xanthomonadaceae; genus Pseudoxanthomonas; species Pseudoxanthomonas kaohsiungensis. The sequence goes on from NZ_PDWO01000010.1 coordinate 79,191, forward strand.
CCCGGAAGGCACGCCGCACTACGACAGCTTCGTCCACTACCTGAAGCTGCGCTATTCGATGCTGCCGTACATCTATACCCTGGCCGCGGACACCTGGCACAAGGACGGCACGATCCTGCGCACGATGTCGATGGACTTCCCGGGCGACATGAAGACGCGCGGCATCGCCGACCAGTACCTGTTCGGCCCGGCCTTCCTGGTCGCGCCGGTGGCGCGGTTCAACGCCACGAGCCGGCCGGTATACCTGCCCGCCGGCACCAGCTGGATCGACTTCGAGACCGGCAGGCGCTACGAGGGCGGGCAGACCGTGGAGGCGGCCGCGCCGCTGCAGCGCATGCCGCTGTTCGTGCGCGCCGGTTCGATCGTGCCGCGGACGGTGGTCCAGCAGTACGTGGACGAACAGCCCGACGCGCCGCTGACCATCGAGGTCTACACCGGCGCCGACGGCAGCTTCTCGCTGTACGAGGACGACGGCCGCAACTACGGTTACGAGCGCGGCGAGTTCAGCCGCATCCCGCTGAGCTGGAACGAACAGGCCGGCGAGCTGACCATCGGCGCGCGCCAGGGCCAGTACCCGGGCATGCAGGCGCAGCGCGAGGTGCGGGTGCGCTGGATCGACGGGCCGCGCGAGGACGCGGGCGCGGTGGAGCCCAAGGCCGACCGCACGGTCCGCTACACCGGCAAGGCGGTGACGGTCCGCCGTCCGCGCGGTTGAGGCGCGGATGGACCTGACCCGGCGCGACCTGCTCAAGGCGTCGGCCGCGGCCGCCGCTGGAACCGGTGCCCTGGCGGGCATCGGCGCCGGCAATGCCGTGGCGGCGGCGGCGGGTGCGACGGGCGCTGCGCGAGCGGACTCCACGCGGCCTGCCGATGCGTTGGTTGGTGCCGGCACCGAACCGCTGCGGCTGTGGTACCGGCGCCCTGCCACGCAATGGGTCGAGGCGTTGCCGCTGGGCAACGGCCGGCTCGGCGCGATGGTGTGGGGCGGTGGCAGGTACGAGCGGCTGCAGCTCAACAAAGACACGCTGTACGCCGGCGGGCCCTACGACCCGACCCCGCCGGATGCGCTGGCCGCGCTGCCGGAAGTGCGTCGGCTGCTGTTCGCCGGCCGCTACGCCGAAGCCCAGGCGCTGGCCAACGCGACGATGATGGGGCGGCCGAAGAAGCAGATGCCCTACCAGCCGCTGGGCGACCTGCGGCTCGACTTCCTCGAGATCTCCGACGTCAACGGCTACCGGCGCGAGCTGGACCTGGACCGCGCGCTGGCGACCAGCACGTTCGAGGCGCGCGGCCTGCAGCACCGGCGCGAGGTATTCGTCTCGCCGGTCGACCAGTGCGTGGCGGTGCGCCTGTCGGGCGACAAGAAGGGCCGGATCGGCCTGCGCATCGGCCTGGACTGCGACCATGCGGAATCGGGCGTCGTCGCCGACGGCGCCGACGGCCTGCTGCTGCGCGGACGCAATGGCGACGCTTTCGGCATCGAGGGCCGGTTGCGCTTCGCCGCGCGCCTGCGCGTGCTGCCGGTGGGCGGCAGGATGCGCCGCCTGGGCGATCGAATCGAGGTCGCGCGGGCCGATGAAGTCGTGCTGCTGCTCACCGGCGCCACCAGTTTCCGCCGCTTCGACGATATCGATGGCGATCCGGAAGCGATCACCCGCGTCCAGCTCGATGCGGCCTCCGGCAAGTCGTGGCAGCAGCTCCTCGACGCGCACGTGGCCGCGCACCAGCGCCTGTTCCATCGCGTCGCGATCGACCTGGGGCGCACGCCCGAGGCGGTTGCCACGCTGCCTACCGACGAACGCGTGGCGCGCTTCGCGGACGGGGGCGATCCGGCGCTGGCCGCGCTGTACCACCAGTTCGGGCGCTACCTGCTGATCTGCTGTTCGCGGCCGGGCACCCAGCCGGCCAACCTGCAGGGCATCTGGAACGACCTGCTGTCGCCGCCGTGGGAGAGCAAGTACACGATCAACATCAATACCGAGATGAACTACTGGCCGGCCGAGGCCAACGCGCTGGGCGAGTGCGTGGAGCCGCTGGAGCGGATGGTCGCCGAACTCGCCGAGGCGGGCGTGCAGACCGCGCGGGACATGTATGGCGCACCGGGCTGGGTCGTGCACCACAACACCGACCTGTGGCGGCGGAGCGCGCCGATCGACGGCGCCGAATGGGGCCTGTGGCCGACCGGCGGCGCCTGGCTGCTGCAACACCTGTGGGACCGCTGGGACTACGGGCGCGAGCCGGGCTACCTGCAGAAGGTCTGGCCGCTGTTCAAGGGGGCGGCGGAGTTCTTCGCCGCCACCCTGGTTGAGGATCCGGACACCGGTGCGATGGTCACCGCGCCGTCGATCTCGCCGGAGAACGAGCATCCGTTCGGCGCCGCGCTGTGCGCCGGACCGTCGATGGATGCGCAGCTGCTGCGCGACCTGTTCGGCCAGTGCATCGAGATCGCCGGCCTGCTCGGGGTCGACGCGGCGCTGGCGCAGCGGCTGGCGGCGTTGCGCGACCGCCTGCCGCCGCACCGGATCGGCCGGGCAGGGCAGTTGCAGGAGTGGCAGCAGGACTGGGACATGGACGTGCCGGAGATCCACCACCGCCATGTCTCGCACCTGTACGCGCTGCATCCGTCCAGCCAGATCAACGTGCGCGACACCCCCGGGCTGGCCGCCGCCGCGCGCCGCTCGCTGGAGATCCGTGGCGACGATGCCACCGGCTGGGGCATCGGCTGGCGCCTGAACCTGTGGGCGCGGCTGGGCGACGGCGAACACGCCTGGAAGGTACTGGCGATGCTGCTCAGTCCCTCGCGCACCTATCCCAACCTGTTCGACGCCCACCCTCCGTTCCAGATCGACGGCAACTTCGGCGGCACCGCCGGCATCACCGAGATGCTGCTGCAGAGCTGGGGCGGAAGCGTGTTCCTGCTGCCCGCGCTGCCCGGCGCCTGGCCGGAGGGTCGCGTGCAGGGCCTGCGGGTGCGTGGCGCGGCGGGCGTGGACCTGGAGTAGGCGGACGGGCAACTGCGCCGGGCGCGGATCGCGAGCGACCGCGGCGGGCGATACCGGATCGAGTACCGCGGACAGGCCGTGGACCTGGAGCTGGCGCCAGGCCAGGCGGCCGGGTTGGCCTGGCGTGGCGGGAGGTTGCAGCGGGCGTGACCGTGGCCGGGACGGGCGCGGTCACAGGACCGGCCGGCCCAGCTCGAAGAGGCTGCGCGCACCCCGGACCGCCCGGCGATTTCCGCGTGCGTTCCATGCTGCAGCGCCGCGGCGGCCCGCCCTGGGCAGCCATGGGTCTTCGCTTGCCCTGGACCGCGGCCGACGGCTGACACATTCACCTGGAACGGATGACGACAGCGCTGCCATTGAGGATAAGCTGTGCCGCGCCAGTCCGCTCGACGGGACTGTGCCGCGGGGCCGGCGGGCAGGAATGGCGGCCGGCCCTGCACCGCTGCACCGGGGGATCCGTGAGGGCGGGTCCGTGCGTTTGAGGGGTCCGCAGTCGCGGGCAGTTGGGGCCGTCCGCGCGGGCGGACCGTGGGGGAGGGCGCACCGGCCTGCCGGTGCGGAAGACCAATACGACGACAAGGGTTCGAATGAGCAGTCCATCCATCGCCGGCCAGTCGGCCGCGCATAGCGGGGAGAACACCCGCTTCATCATCCTGATCAGCCTGGTCGCCACCATCGGCGGCTTCCTGTTCGGTTACGACAGCGGCGTCATCAACGGCACCGTCGACGGCCTGAAGCTGGCCTTCGGCTCCGATGCGGCGGTCACCGGCTTCAACGTGGCCTCGATGCTGCTGGGCTGCGCGATCGGCGCGTGGTTCGCCGGCACCCTGGCCGACCGCTATGGCCGCCGCACCATGCTGCTGTGGTCGGCGGTGTTCTTCCTGGTCTCGGCCTGGGGTTCGGGCATCGCCACCTCGTCACTGGAATTCGTGGTCTACCGCGTGATCGGCGGCTTCGCCGTCGGCGCGGCCAGCGTCATGGCCCCGGCCTACATCAGCGAGGTCGCCCCGGCGCGCTACCGCGGCCGCCTGGCCACGGTGCAGCAGATCGCGATCATTTCCGGCCTGTTCTTCTCGTTCCTCAGCAACTACCTGCTGGCCAGGATGGCGGGCGCGTCGACCGAGGTGCTGTGGCTGGGCTTCGAAGCCTGGCGCTGGATGTTCTGGGCCGAGATACTGCCGGCCGCGCTGTTCCTGGTCGCGCTGTTCTTCATCCCGGAGAGCCCGCGCTACCTGGTGGCGCGCGGCCTGCGCGAACGCGCCTCGTCGGTGCTTGCGCGCCTCTATGGCGCGGTCCAGGGCGAGCGCACGCTCGTTGAGATCGATGCGTCGCTGGCCAAGGACCACCATCGTCCGCGGCTGTCGGACCTGGTCAACAAGGCCACCGGCAGGATCCGCCCGATCGTGTGGGTCGGCATCGGCCTGGCCACGTTCCAGCAGTTCGTCGGCATCAACGTGGTGTTCTACTACGGCGCGGTGCTCTGGCAGGCGGTCGGTTTCTCCGAGAACGACGCGCTGCTGATCAACGTGCTGTCCGGCGCCTTGAGCATCGGCGCGTGCCTGGTGACCGTGGCCCTGGTCGACAAGGTCGGGCGCAAGCCGCTGCTGTGGGTCGGCTCGGTCGGCATGGCCGTCAGCCTGGCGCTGGTGACCTGGGCGTTCGCGACCGGCGGCCTGGACGCGGCCGGCAAGCTGCAGCTGACGCCGTCGATGGGCACCCTGGCGCTGGTGGCCGCCAACGTCTACGTGATCTTCTTCAACGTGTCCTGGGGCCCGGTGATGTGGGTGATGCTGGGCGAGATGTTCCCGAACCAGATCCGCGGCTCGGGCCTGGCCGTGGCCGGACTGGCGCAGTGGACCGCCAACTTCCTGATCACCTGGACCTTCCCGATGCTGCTGACCGGCATCGGCCTGGCCGGCGCGTACGGCATCTACACGGCGTTCGCCGTGCTGTCGGTGTTCTTCGTGCTGCGCTTCGTGCACGAGACCAAGGGCAAGGAGCTGGAGCAGATGGAAGGCTGATTGCCTTCCGGGCGGCCCGGTGGTCCACGCCGCCGGGCTGCTCCGGACGGAACCGGGGGCGTCTTCACGCGGACCGGCCCGACCCGGGGCCGGTCCACTCCGGGCAGTCCGCCCGGAACGGGCCACCTGGCCCGGAAAAACAAAAAAGCCCCGCGACGCGGGGCTTTTTCTTGTGCTTCAGCCGGCGAAGTGGCGCTCCCTAGGGGACTCGAACCCCTGTTTTAGCCTTGAGAGGGCCACGTCCTAACCACTAGACGAAGGGAGCGTTGAGGGTGTCGCCGGCGAAGGCGCGCTAGTATATTCACGCGCCCGCCGGACGGCAATCCGGCCGGACCGGTCCCGTTCACGGAAGCATGCCCATCAATCCGCACCCCCTCCCGCACCCCGTCCTGCGCAGCATTCCGCGCGAGCAGCACGTCATCTCCCGCCGGGACATCAGTCCCAACGCACTGCGCGTGCTCTACCGCCTGCGCGAGGGCGGCTTCGGCGCCTACCTGGTCGGCGGGGCCGTGCGCGACCTGCTGCTGGGCCTGCACCCCAAGGATTTCGACGTCGCCACCGACGCCACGCCCGAGCAGGTCAAGTCGCTGTTTCGCAACTGCCGCCTGATCGGCCGGCGCTTCCGCCTGGCCCACGTGGTCTACGGCCGCGAGATCATCGAGGTGGCCACCTTCCGCGCCAACAGCGACGACGGCAGCGGCGACCGCGAGCTGGAGGACGGGCGCCTGGTCCGCGACAACGTCTACGGCACGATCGAGGACGACGCGATCCGCCGCGACTTCACCTGCAACGCGCTGTACTACGCGATCGAGGACTTCTCGGTGCGCGACTACGTCGGCGGCTACGAGGACGTGCAGGCCCGGGTCATGCGCCTGATCGGCGACCCGGAGACCCGCTACCGCGAGGACCCGGTGCGCATGCTGCGCGCGGTGCGCCTGGCGGCCAAGCTGGAGTTCACCATCGAGCCGGCCACCGCCGCGCCGATCCCGCTGCTGGCGCCGCTGCTGGGCGAGGCCGCGCCGGCGCGCCTGTTCGAGGAAATGCTCAAGCTGTTCCTGTCCGGGCATGCGGTGGCCAGCTTCGAGCACCTGGAGGCGCACGGGCTGCTGGGCGCGCTGCTGCCGGAAACGGCCGCCGCGCTGCGTTCCAACCGCAGCGGCGCGCTGCGGCGCATGCTCGTCCAGGGCCTGGCCAACACCGATGCGCGGGTGGCTGCCGACGAGCCGGTCTCGCCGGCGTTCCTGTTCGCGCTGCTGCTGTGGCCGGCCTATTGCCGCGCCCTGGCCGGGCTGCAGGCGCAGGGCATGCATGCCGAGGAGGCGCAGCGCCGGGCGGCCGACCGGGTGACCCTGCACCAGGTGCAGACGATCGCGCTGCCCAAGCGCTTCTCGCTGCCGATGCAGGAGATCTGGCTGCTGCAGCAACGCTTCTCCTCGCGCCAGCGCAAGCGGGTGTTCCGCCTGCTGGCCAACCCGCGGTTCCGGGCGGCGTTCGATTTCCTGGTCCTTCGCCTGGCCGCGTCCGATTCCCACGCCGCCGACGTGGAGTTCTGGCGGCAGGCCCAGCTCAGCTCCGGCGACGAACTGTCGGCCAACCTGGAAGCGGCCGGTGCGGCGGGCGATGGCGAGGGCGACGACGCGCCCACGCGCCGTCGCCGCCGTCGCCGTCGCCGGCCGGCCACCGCATCGGCCGAATGACCGCCGCGCTCGACGGCGTTCGCGCCTGCATTGGCCTGGGCGCCAACCTGGGCCAGCCGACGCTGGCCCTGCGGCATGCCGCCGACGCGCTGGCTGCGCTGCCGGAAACGCACCTGCTGGCGCTTTCCCGCTTCTACCGGACCCCGGCCTGGGGCCGCGTGGACCAGCCCGATTTCATCAACGCCGCTGCGCTGGTACATACCCGCCTGGCGCCGGAGGTCCTGCTCGAGTCGCTGCTGCGGATCGAGCGCGAGGCCGGCCGCGAACGCGGGCCGGAGTCGCGCTGGGGGCCACGGGTGCTCGACCTCGACCTGCTGCTCTACGGCGGCCAGGTGATCGACCGGCCCGGCCTGCGGGTACCGCATCCGCACCTGCACGAGCGCGCGTTCGCCCTGGTGCCGCTGGCCGAGGTCGCCGCCGCCGAACCCTTCCCCGGCCATGGCACCGTGGCCGAGGCGCTGCGTGCGATCGACGGTACGGGCGTGGAGCCGGTGCAGGGCGTGGCTGGAATGGACTGATCCGGGTGCCGGGCGGGCGATGGCCTGTCCTTTGCCGGTCCCTGGGCGATAATGCCGGGCTTGCCGGACCGGCCGCGCGCCGCAGGCCCCCCACGAGATGCCGCCGATGAGCGTACATGCCGAGCAGAAGCCCTGGACCGTGCCCGCGCTGGCCGAAGCCAAGCGCCAGGGCCGCCGACTGGCGATGCTGACCGCCTACGACGCCGGCTTCGCCCGGGTGCTGGATGCCAACGGCATCGACCTGGTCCTGGTGGGCGATTCGCTGGGCATGGTCGTGCAGGGGCACGGCTCGACCCTGCCGGTCACCGTGGCCGACATGGCCTACCACACCGCCGCGGTGGCCCGGGTGCTGAAGCGGGCCCTGCTGGTATCCGACCTGCCGTTCCAGTCCGATGCCACCCCCGAGCGCGCGCTGGATGCGTCGATGGCCCTGCTCCAGGCCGGTGCGCAGATGGTCAAGCTGGAAGGCGCCGGTCACAAGCTCGATGTGGTCCGCTTCCTGGCCGCGCGCGACATCCCGGTCTGCTCGCACCTGGGCCTGACCCCGCAGTCGGTGCTCAAGCTGGGCGGCTTCAAGGTGCAGGGGCGCGAGGAGAAGGCCGCGGCGCAACTGCTGGCCGATGCCCGGGCCGCGGTGGAAGCCGGCGCCTCGCTGCTGGTGCTCGAGTGCGTGCCGACCCCGCTGGCGCAGAAGATCACCGCCGCCGTCTCCGTGCCCACCATCGGTATTGGTGCCGGCCCGCATTGCGACGGCCAGGTGCTGGTGCTGCACGACTTCCTCGGACTGGACAGCGGCCACCGCCGCCCGCGCTTCGTCAAGGACTTCCTCGCCGAAGGCGGTTCGGTCGCCGGCGCAGTGAGCGCCTATGCCGATGCCGTGCGCGACGGCAGCTTCCCCGATGCCGCCCACGCCTACGCCTGAGCCCACGCGCCGCCCCACGCCGAGACGAACCGGACCATGATCGAAACCATCACCGAACTGGCGGCGCTGCGCGAGCGCGTGCGTGGCTGGCGGCGCGACGGCCTGCGGGTGGGCTTCGTGCCGACCATGGGCAACCTGCACGCCGGCCATTATTCGCTGGTCATGCTGGCCCGGCAGTACGCCGACCGCGTGGTGTCGAGCGTGTTCGTCAACCCGACCCAGTTCGGGCCGAACGAGGACTTCACCCGCTATCCGCGGACGCCCGATGCCGACACGGCTGGCCTGGAGGGCGCCGGCTGCGACGTGCTGTGGCTGCCGACGGTGGAATCGATGTATCCGTTCGGCGTGGAGCTGGCCTCGCGCATCCGCGTGCCCGGCGTGAGCGCGGTGCTGGAGGGCGAGTGCCGGCCGGGCCATTTCGACGGCGTGTGCACCGTGGTCAGCCGCCTGTTCAACCAGGTGCAGCCGGACGTGGCCGCGTTCGGCAAGAAGGACTACCAGCAGCTGGCGGTGATCCGGCAGCTGGTCGCCGACCTGCAGTTCCCGATCGAGATCCTCGGCGGCGGCATCGTGCGCGAGGCCGACGGCCTGGCCATGAGTTCGCGCAACCAGTACCTGGGCGCGGACGATCGCCCGCGCGCGGCCACCATCCACCGCGTGCTGCGCGACATGCGCGAGGCGCATCTGGCCGGCGCGCCGCGCGCGGTGGTGCAGGCGCAGGCGGCCGAACAGCTGCGCCAGGCCGGGTTCGTGGTGGACTACGCGACCCTGCGCCGGCCGGACCTGTCCGAACCGCTGGACGGCGAAGCCGGGCCGAAGGTCGCGCTCGTCGCCGCGCGGCTGGGCACAACCCGGCTTATCGACAACCTCGAATTCTGAGCCGGCATCCGCCGGTGGCCATCGGCGCGACGCGCGCCATCGTTTCCAGTGCAACGCCTGCCGCGTTGCTACCATCCACGAAAGAATTGGACGTCCCGATGCACCTGACCCTGCTGAAAGCCAAGATCCACCGCGCCACCGTCACCCACTCCGAGCTCAACTACGAAGGCTCGGTGGCGATCGACGGCCTGCTGCTCGATGCCACCGGCATCCGCGAGTTCGAGCAGGTGCATGTTTGGGACGTCACCAATGGCAGCCGCTTCACCACCTATGCCATCCGCGCCGACGAAGGCAGCGGCATCATCTCGCTCAATGGCGGCGCCGCGCGCCACGTGCAGGTGGGCGACCTGGTGATCATCGCCGCGTTCGCCCAGCTCGACGCCAACGAAGCCGCCACGTTCAAGCCCGACCTGGTCTACGTGGACGCCGGCAACCGCATCACCCACACCAACCACTCCATCCCCAAGCAGGCCGCCTGATGTCCGCATCCGCTTCCGGTTTCGACGATCTCCAGTCCCACGCCGCGCGCCTGTCCGGCGCCAGCATCGCCGGGCTGCTGAAGGACGAACCGGGGCGGATCGAAGCGCAGGCCCTGCAGGTCGGGCCGCTGTACGCGACCTTCGCCCGCCAGCGTTACGACGCCCGGGCGTGGGAGGCGCTGCTGGCGCTGGGCCGGCAGCGCGACCTCGCCGGGGCGTTCCGGCGGCTGTTCGATGGCGAGAAGATCAATGTCACCGAAGGCCGCGCCGTGCTGCACACCGCGCTGCGCGGCGACCTGTCGCAGGCACCGGCCGCGCGCGAGGCCCATGCCGTCGCGGCGGAGGTGCGCCAGCGCATGCGCGGCCTGGTCGAGGCGCTGGCGGCGAGCGACGTCACCGACATCGTCAGCGTCGGCATCGGCGGCTCGGACCTGGGGCCGCGGCTGGTGGTCGACGCCCTGCGCGGCCCGCTGCCGGGCCGCTTCCGCGTGCACTTCATTTCCAACGTCGACGGCGCCGCCGCGCAGCGCGTGCTCGCGCCGCTGGACCCCAAGCGCACCGCCGCGATCTTCATCTCCAAGACCTTCGGCACCCAGGAAACGCTGCTCAACGGCGCGATCGTGCGCGACTGGCTCGGCGGCAGCGAGCGCATCTACGCGGTCAGCGCCAACCCCGGGCGCGCCGCCGCGTCGTTCGACATCGCCGCCGAGCGCGTGCTGCCGATGTGGGACTGGGTCGGTGGCCGCTATTCGCTGTGGTCGGCGGTCGGCTTCCCGATCGCGCTGGCGATCGGCATGGACGGCTTCGAGGAGCTGCTTGCCGGCGCGGCGCAGTTCGATGCGCATGCGCTGCAGGTGCCGCTGGACTCCAACCTGGCCGTGCGCCACGGGCTGGCCGCGGTGTGGAACCGCAATGCGCTGGGCCTGGCCTCGCACGCAGTGATGACCTACGACCAGCGCCTGGCGCTGCTGCCGGCCTACCTGCAGCAGCTGGTGATGGAATCGCTGGGCAAGCGCGTGCGGCTGGACGGCAGCCCCGTCGCCGCCGACACCGTGCCGGTGTGGTGGGGCGGGGCGGGCACCGACGTGCAGCACAGCTTCTTCCAGGCCCTGCACCAGGGCACCGGGATCGTGCCGGCCGATTTCGTCGGTACCGTGCGCAACGACGATCCGTATGCGGCCAACCACGAGGCGCTGCTGTCCAACCTGCTGGCGCAGACCGAAGCGCTGGCCAACGGCCAGGACAGCGGCGATCCGCACAAGGTCTATCCGGGCGGGCGGCCGAGCACGACGATCCTGCTCGACGCGCTGACGCCGCAGTCGCTGGGCGCGCTGCTGGCCATGTACGAGCACAGCGTCTACGTGCAGTCGGTGGTGTGGGGCATCAATGCGTTCGACCAGTTCGGCGTGGAGCTGGGCAAGCAGGTCGCCAATGCGCTGCTGCCGGCCTTGCGCGGCGAGTCCAAGGCCACCGACCCGGTGACCGCAGCGCTGATCGCGCGCCTGCGCGGCTGACGCGTGGAGCGGGGCTTGCCCCGCTGCTCTGACGCGTAGAGCCGGGCTCGCCCGGCTGCTCCCGACCGGGACGCCCGCGGAGCCGCGGGGCAAGCCCCGCTCTACCGGCAGGTGGGCGGATTACGACGCCGCCGGACGCGGGTCAGCTGCCGGGCCGGCCCTGCAGGTACTCCTCCAGCAGGGCCAGCTGCCCGATCGCCTCCGGGTGGCCGGCTGCGGCCGCCTCGCGCACCCGCGCCAGGTCGGGATGGCGGACCACCAGCAGGATGTCCTCGCACCGTGGGCACAGGTACTCGCTGAGATCCTCGTGCGGCTGCAGGCTCATGTCGCGGCTGTCGCCACGCCATTCGCAAGCGGCGCATTCCACCGTGCGCGTGCGCCAGCCGGGCTGGAAGTAATCGTCGATCAGGTCGGGCATCGCGGGTTCCGGGCGTCGGTCAGCGCCGCTGGGCGAACAGCCACGCCCACATGGCCGCATCGGAGTAGGTGGCGTCCCAGGCGTTGTGGTTGCCGTCGGGGTATTCGGTGTAGCGGAAGTCGGCGCCGACCGCCTGTGCGGCGCGGTGCAGCCTGCGGTCGTCCTCCGCCGGGACCAGGTCGTCGCGGGCGCCATGGAACAGCCAGGCCGGAACGTGCTTCAGGCGCGATGCCAGTGCGGTGTACGGGTCGGCCTCGCCCGCGACCGCGGTCACGAACAGCGTGGGCCGCTCCGCACGCGGCGGCTTCACGCCGCCACAGACCGGCACCAACGCGGCGAAACGCTGCGGCGCGGCCAGCGCCACCTCCCAGGTGCCGTAGCCGCCCATCGACATGCCGGTGGCATAGGTGCGCGCCGGGTCGCCGCCGAACTCGGCGCTGGCCGCATCGAGCGCGGCCAGCGCCATGCGCGCGTTGCTGCCCATCCACTCCTCGCCGCGGGGTACCTGCGGGAACACCACCAGGGCCGGAAAGGCATCCATGTTCCGGCGCAGCCAGTTGCCCAGCCCGGCCGTGGCCTGCGCCTGGCCGTCGCTGCCGCGCTCGCCCGAACCATGCAGGAACAGCACCACAGGCAGCGGCGCCTGGTGCGCCGAGGAGGGTACGAACACCGCGTAAGGGTAGCGGCGGCCCTCGTGCACGAGCTCGCGGTCGACGAAGTGGCCGGCACGCGCCGGCGACGCGGCGGCACGCGCGGGAAGCACCGGCAGGAGCAGTGAAAGCATGGCGGCGAGGATCAGGACGGGATTCGGGCGCATCGCCTTGGCGTGGGGACGGACGAGGACGCCAGCATAGCCGCCGGCACACTCCGCGGCGGTGAAGCGGGGCGCCGGCAGGCGCTGGCGCCACTCCAGCGGATGCCTGCGGGGAGGCAGTGCTGTCGCATGGAAGGGCATTCGTGCCTGGCGCGAGGGGTGGTTCAGCGGAGCGGATCCGGCGGCGGCAGCTCGTCGCGCACGCGCACGAAGCGGGCGAAGCGTGGCAGGCCGGTGGAGGTCAGCCCGTTGTAGCGGTAGGTCAGCCACGTGCCCACCGGTGGCGGGTCGCCGCGCTGTGCGTCGGTGAAGCCGCTGCCGATGCGGAACTGCCGGCCGTCCGCGGTGCGGACCTGCACAGCGCCCATCCGCCCGGCGTACTTGCCCTGCCCGGGGAGGTGCGCGACCACCTGCGCCTCGGCATCCTGGTAGGGCTTGTACTTGAGCAGGTCGTCGCTGCGACCGGCACGGTACAGCGCAGCGCCGCGGTGGAGCACCAGCCCTTCGCCGCCGGCGGCGACCACGCGGGCGAGTTCGGCATCGACTTCGCTGGCGGACCCGAAATGACGCTGCGGGATCATCGCCAGCGTCGGCGAGCCGGCGGCCGCCACCAGCCGGCGCATGCGCACGACCCGCCCGGTGAACGGCCCCGGGTGCGCGGGCAGGTCGAACACCATGAACCGCACTCCGCGCCAGGCGCGTGGGTCGGCGTCGAGGCGACGGACGAGGGCGCTCACCTCGTCGAAGCGGCCGCGCCCGAGCCACAGTTCGCCCTCCATCGGCTCGCCCGGCCAGCCGCGCGTGAAGCCGGGTGGGGGAGTGATCGGCGCACCGCCCCGGGTCCACAACCGCTGGCCGTCCCAGCGGCCACGCACGCCATCGAGCTTCTCGCTGACCAGGAACTCCGGCACCGCGACGCCGTGCCGGTACGACGTGGCCAGCATCGGCGCGGTCGCGGGGGCGGGCAGCACCGGCCCGGCCAGGAAGCACAGCAGGACCAGCAGCAAGGCGCGCATGGCAGCGTTCGCGGAGGATGGACCCGCAGCTTCGCCCAGGCGGACTGCCTCCGCGCTCGGCGCGGAGCGGTGGTGCGCGTAGGAAAACGCCCCGTGCCGGGCCGAGTCAGTGCAGCAGGATCAGCGTGGCCAGGCCCAGGAAGCAGAAGAAGCCCATCACGTCGGTGACCGCGGTGACGACCACCGTGCCGGCCACGGCCGGGTCGATGTTCATGCGCTTGAGCAGCAGGGGCAGGAGGACGCCGGCGCTGGCGGCGGCGCAGAAGTTCAATACCAGGGCCAGGGCGATCACCAGCGACAGCAGCAGGCTGTGGAACCAGAGGAACGCGATGATCCCGACGATGCCGCCGATCAGGATGCCGTTGATCAGGGCCACGCGGAGCTCCTTCCAGAGCAGGATCCTGGCATTGCTCGGGCCGACCTGACCGAGGGCCAGGCCGCGCACCATCAGCGTGAGCACCTGCACCGCGGCGTTGCCGCCGATGCCGGCCACGATCGGCATCAGCACCGCCAGGGCGACGATCTTCTGCAGGGTCACCTCGAACTGCCCGATCACGCTGGCCGCCAGGAACGCGGTGAACAGGTTGATGCCGAGCCAGACCACGCGACCGCGCACGGCGCGCCTGACCGGCGAGAACAGGTCCTCGTCCTCGTCCAGGCCGGCCGCGCCCAGGGCCTGGTGCTCGGCCTGCTCGCGGATGATGTCGACCACGTCGTCGATGGTGATGCGGCCGAGCAGGATGTTGTTGTCGTCCACCACCGGCGCCGAGACCCAGTCGTGGTCGGAGAACTGGCGCGCCACTTCCTGCGCGCCTTCGCCCACGTCGATCGCCGGCTGCTCGTCGTCGATCAGCCGGTTGATCGGGGTGGAATCCTCGTGCGTGACCAGCGACGCCAGCGACACCCGGCCCAGGTACTGGTGGCGGCGGCTGACCACGTAGAGGTGGTCGGTGTGGTCGGGCAGTTCGCCGCGCAGGCGCAGGTAGCGCAGCACGACGTCGACGTTGACGTCGGCGCGCACGGTGACCACGTCCGGGTTCATCAGGCGGCCGGCGCTGTCCTCGGGATAGGACAGCACCTGCTCCAGGCGCTCGCGGTTCTCGCGGTCCATCGACTTGAGGACCTCGTCGATGACCGTGTCGGGCAGGTCCTCGACCAGGTCGGCCAGGTCGTCGATCTCCAGGTCTTCGACCGCGGCGACCAGCTCGTCCGGGTCCATGTCCGCGATCAGGCTCTCGCGGACCTCGTCGCCCACGTGCAGCAGCACTTCGCCGTCGTCTTCGGCGTCGACCAGGCCCCAGACGACCTCGCGCTTGCCCGGCGGCAGCGACTCGAGCAGATTGCCGATCTCGGCCGGGGCCAGGGTGTTGACCAGCCGCCGCACCGGGCCCAGCCGGCCGCTGTCCAGCGCATCGGACAGCAGGCGCAGCTGGCGCGCGGTCTTGTCGTGGCGGACGGCTTCGGCCATGCGCGTCTCCGGTGGCGGGCGGGTGCCGCGGTGGAGGTGCGCGGCGGGTCAGGCGTTCATGGCCGCCATTATCGCCCGCATGCGCCGCGTTGTGTAGGAGCCCAGCTTGCTGGCGACCGGGGCGTCGGGACACGAGGGCGCCGCCTGTGCGCCAGTGTGTCGTGTCGCGGGCGCTTTTCCACGGACGGATGTCCGGTCTCCCCGGCTCCTACCGGGACACCGCTTCCTGCAGCCAGCGCTCGATCGCGCTGCGGTCGCGGGCCTGCAGCAGCTTGCCGGCCCGTTCGCGCAGGCTGTCGAGCCGGCATTCGCGGATCGCGCGACGCAGCTCGAGCAGGCTCGCCGGATGCAGGCTGAACTCCCTGAGTCCTATCGCCAGCAGCAGCGGCGCCAGGCGGGTGTCTCCCGCCATCTCGCCGCAGACCGCTACCGGCGTGCCCGACTGCGCGCCGGCGCCGATCACGTGCGCGAGCAGCCGCAGCACGCCTGGATGCAGCGGCGAGTACAGGTCGCCGAGTGCGTCGTTGTTGCGGTCCACCGCCAGCAGGTACTGGACCAGGTCGTTGGTGCCGATCGACATGAAGTCGACCGCGTCGACCAGGCCATGCACGCCGATGGCAGCGGCCGGCACCTCGATCATCGCGCCCAGCGGCGGGGTCACGACCACCACGCCCCGGCGTTTCACCGCGGCCACCGCGCGGCGCAGGCGCCGGCGTACCAGCAGCACCTCCTCGCGGCAGCTGACCATGGGCACCAGCACGCGCACCGGTCCGTAGGCGGCGGCACGGGCGATGGCGCGCAGCTGCGTGTCGAACACCTGGTCGTACAGCAGCGACAGGCGCACGCCGCGCACGCCCAGCGCCGGGTTGTCCTCGTTGGCCAGGCTCAGGCCGGTGCGGTCGGCCTTGTCCGCGCCCAGGTCCAGGGTGCGGAACGTGACCGGCCGCCCGCTCATGCCCAGCACCGCGTCGCGGTAGACCTGGAACTGTTCGTCCTCGTCGGGCAGCTCGTTGCGCTGCAGGAACAGGAACTCGGTGCGGTAGAGGCCGACCCCGGCCGCGCCCAGCGCGTGCGCGCGGGCCACGTCCTCGCGGGATTCGGCATTGGCGTAGAGGGCGATGTCGACGCCGTCGCGGGTACGCGTGGGCTTGCTGCGCAGGCGTTCCAGGTCGCGGCGCGCGCGCGCGTCCTGCTGTTCGCGCTGCTGGTAGCGGCGCAGGTCGGCCGCATCGGGGTCGACCACGACCTCGCCGGTCTCGCCGTCGACCATGACCACGTCGCCGTCGTTGATCCGGGCGAGCGCCTCGGCGGCGCCGACGACCAGCGGCAGGTGCAGGCTGCGGGCGAGGATGGCGCTGTGCGAGAGCGGGCTGCCGGCGGCCGAGACGATGGCGACTACGCCCTGGGCCTGCAGCTGCGCCAGCTCCGACGGGGCGACGTTGTCGCAGACCAGCACCTCGCCGGCGGTGCCGCGGGGCAGGGGCTCGCGCCGCTGCAGATGCGCGTTGATCCGGCCGATGATGTGGTCGAGGTCGTCGAGCCGGCTGCGCAGGTAGGGGTCGTCCATCTGCTCGAAGACCGCGGCCAGGCGGTCGCGCTGCACGCGCAGGGCGTAGCCGGCGGAGTAGCGCTCCTGCCGGACCAGCGTTTCCAGGGCCTGGACCAGTTCCGGGTCGTCGAGCAGCAGCGCGTGCAGGTCGATGAACTCGAACGCTTCCTTCGACAGCGCGCCCTGCAGCTTCTCGCGCAGCGCGCGCATCTCCGCGCGCGCCGCCTCCAGCGCATCGTGCAGGCGCTGCGCTTCCGCATCCGCCTGGGCCGCGGGGACGCGCTGCTCGGCCATCTCCAGCGCGTGCGGCAGGCGCACGCGGGCGCGGCCCAGGGCGAGGCCGCGCGAGGCACCATGGCCGGCGAAGTCGTGCCTCATGGGGCTGGCCCGGCGCTTCCGGCCGTGGCGGCGATGCAGGGACGGCGCGACCGAGCGCGTGGCAGCCCCGGCGCGCCCATGTTCAGGCGTCCTCGTCGAAACGGCGCTCGAACAGGGACGCGATGGCCTCCATCGCTTCGGCCTCGTCCACTCCGTCGGTGCGGACGGTCACCGGGGTGCCCTGGCCGGCGGCGAGCAGCATCACGCCCATGATGCTCTTGGCGTTGACCTCGCGCCCCTTCGCCTGCAGGGTCACGCCGCAGCGGAACGGCGCCAGTTCCTGCACCAGCTTGGCGGTGGCCCGGGCGTGGAGGCCGAGGCGGTTGGAGACGGTGAGTTCACGTTCAAGCATCGTCGATGATCGCTCCATTGCGAGTGCCTGCCGCCGCCGTGGCGGGCAGGTGGTCCAGTCCCTGTTCCGGATAATTCATGACCCGCAGCAGCATCGGCAGGCTCAGTGCCGCCACCCGCCGCACCGGCGTCCCCAACCGGGCCACCTTCGCGGCCAGGTTGCTGGGGCTGGCGCCGTACAGGTCGGTCAGCACCAGCACGCCGTCCCCGTCGTCGACCCGGCGCAGCGCCGCGGAAGCGGCCGGCAGCAGCTGTTCCAGGTCCGCATCGAAGGGCACTTCGAACGCTTCCGTCCGCAGCGGCAGGTTGCGCAGCAGGGTGGTTGCGACCGCCAGGACCGCGCTGCCGACGCCGGGGTGGGTGATCAGGAGAATGCCACAGGCCATGGCGGAAAGTTAACAGAGCGCTATGACCGCCGGGTAGAGCGGGGCTTGCCCCGCTTGGCCTACGGCACCCGGGCAGGCCCGCAGCGGGGCGAGCCCCGCTCTACGAGGCCGCGTTTCGGCCTGCGCCGGTGGCGCAGATCCCGGTCCGCCGCGTCAGTCCTGCTCGCGGTGGTAGGTGGCCACTTCTTCCCAGCCCTGGGTCCGGGCGTGGGCCGCCAGCCGCTCGGCCAGGTAGACCGAGCGGTGCTTGCCCCCGGTGCAGCCGAAGGCGACGGTGACGTAGGCCCGGGTCTCGTTGCGCAGCCGGGGCAGCCAGGTGTCAAGGAAGCCGGCGACCTGGCCGACGTACAGCGTCACGTCCGGCTGCGCGTCGAGGTAGTCGCGGACCCGGCCGTCGCGTCCGGTCAGGGGTCGAAGCTCGTCGTCCCAGTGCGGGTTGGGCAGCACCCGGGCGTCGAACACGAAGTCGGCCTCCTCCGGCACCCCGTGTCGGTAGGCGAACGACTCGAACAGCAGCGACAGGCCGGGGCTGTGCTCCAGGGCGAAGCCGGTGATGACCTGGCGCCGCAACTGGTGGACGTTGAGCGTGCTGGTGTCGATGACCGTGTCCGCTTCCCCGCGCAGCGGCGCGGTCAGCTCGCGCTCGCGGACCAGCGCCTCGGGCAGCGACAGGCCCAGGCGGGTGAGCGGGTGCCGGCGCCGGGTGTCGGCGAAGCGGCGCAGCAACACCTCGTCGCTGGATTCGAAGTAGAGCAGGCGCGCGTCCACGCCGAGCGATTCGGCGGTCGCGCGCCACTCGGACAGCCGGCTCAGGTCGCTGTGCCGGCTGCGCACGTCGATGCCCACCGCCATCCGCGGCGGCAGCCCGTCCTCGCGGATCATGCTGCGCACGAACGCAGGCAGCAGCTCCACCGGCAGGTTGTCGACGCAGTAGTAGTCCAGGTCCTCGAAGGTCTTGAGCGCGACCGACTTGCCCGACCCGGACAGGCCGCTGACGATCACCAGGGTGGGGCGGGCGCCGTTCACGAGCCGCGCCGCTCGAGCAGGTTGCTGTGCCGGGCGATGAACATCGCCGCCGGGTCGATGCCCTTGGTGCGCAGGATGTGCAGGCGGGTGGCCGCCTCGGTCAGCACGGCCAGGTTGCGGCCGGGCATGACCGGGAGGGTGATCAGCGGCACGTCCAGGTCCAGCACGTGGCGGGTGCCCGAATCGCCGGTCAGGCGCTCGTAGCCGTGCGGGTTGGGCTCGGTCATCGGCCGGGTCAGGTGCACGATCAATCGCAGGTACTTGTTCTTCTTCACCGCCGTGTCGCCGAACATCTCGCGCACGTTGAGCACGCCCAGGCCGCGCACTTCCAGCAGGTCCTGCAGCAGCTCCGGGCAGGTGCCGTCGAGCACGTCCGGTGCGATCTGGGTGAACTCGGGGGCATCGTCGGCGACCAGGCGGTGGCCGCGGCTGAGCAGCTCCAGCGCCAGCTCGCTCTTGCCCGATCCGGCTTCGCCGGTGATCAGCACCCCGATCGAGTAGATCTCCATGAACACCCCGTGCAGGGTCACCCGCGGCGCCAGGTGGCGGGCGAGGTGGTAGGAGAGGTGGTTGAGCAGCTCGTGCCCGCGCTTGGGCGACACCCACAGGGGGGTGTCGCTTTCCTCGGCCGCCGTGCGCAGGTCTTCGGGGCAGGACTGGTTCTTGCTGATCACCAGCGCCAGCGGACGGAACTGGGTGATCTTCTCGATCGTCTCCCAGCGCAGGCGCGCGTCAAGCGAATCGAGCCACGCCAGCTCCTCGCTGCCGAGGATCTGCACCTTGTTCGGGTAGACCGCATTGAGGTAACCGGCCAGCGAGGGGCGGCGCGCATTGGTGTCGCCCGATTCGATCCCGCGGTTCTCGCCCTTGCGGCCGGCCAGCCAGCGCAGGCCGAGCTTTTCCTGCTGCTGTTCGAACAGCTCGCGCGCGGTGATGCTGGCGTTCCTCATGCAGCCCGGCCTCGTCGATGGGGACGGGGCGATTGTCGCGCAAATGCGGCGTCCGTGCCGGCGGCGCGCGGCGGCCGGCACGGAGCGGGGGTGGGCGAAGGGCGCCGGTCAGAGTGCGTCGGTGACCACCCGCGGGGCGTGGTGGTCCTGCTGCTTTTCCTTGTGCTTGAGGATGAGCCGGTCGAGCTTGTCGGCCAGCAGGTCGATCGCCGCGTACATGTTCTCGCCTTCGGCGTCGGCGTGCAGGGTCTTGCCGGGCACCGTCAGGTTGGCCTCGGCGTGGTGGGCCGGCTTGCGCAGCCCCAGCTGGACGCGGACCTGGATGGGCTGGTCGAAATGGCGGTCGAGGCGCTGCAGCTTCTCCTCGACGTACTCGCGCAGGGGCTGGGTGACTTCAAGCTGCTGCCCGTACGTTTCGATGCGCATCATGTACCTCCTTGGTCGTTGCCGCGAATGGCGGCTCCGCCCCAGGCGGGCGTTTCGGTCGTGCGTGCCGCTCAGCCGATCCGGACCCGCTCGTGCGAAGCCGAGATGTTCATGGCCTCACGATACTTCGCCACGGTCCGCCGCGCCACCGGGATACCGGCCTGTTTCAGCAGGTCGGCCAGCTTGGCGTCAGACAACGGCTTGCGCGGGTTCTCGTCGTCTATGAGACGGCGGATCATCGCCTGGATCGCGGTACTGGAGGCCTCGCCACCGCCCTCGGTGTCGATGCCGGACGCGAAGAACGCCTTCAGTGGCAGGGTCCCGCGCGGGGTGCGCACGTACTTGCGCGCGATCGCGCGCGAGACCGTGGATTCGTGCAGGCCGACTTCGCCGGCGATCTCGCGCAGGGTCAGCGGGCGCAGCGCCTGTTCGCCGAACTCGAGGAAGCCGGCCTGCATCCGCAGCAGGCAGCGCATCACCTTGAGCAGGGTCTCGCCGCGCGCCTCCAGGCTCTTGAGCAGCCAGCGCGCTTCCTGCAGCTGGGTGCGCAGGTAGCCGGCGTCGCTCTCGCCGCAGCGGCGGATCATCTGCTCGTAGCCGCGGTGGATCGACACCCGCGGCATCGCCTGCTGCGACAGCGCGACCTTCCACACGCCGCGCTGGCGCCAGACCACGCAGTCGGGGATCACGTAGTTGTCCGGGTCCACTTCGCCGACCTGCTTGCCCGGGCGCGGGTCGAGCGAGCGCACCAGCTGCACCGCCTGTTCGACCTGGTCGATCGGGCTGCGCAGTTCCTGGGCGATGCCGGCGATGCCGCTGCGCGGCAGGCGTTCCAGCGGCCCGTCCACGATCCGCAACGCCAGCGCCCGGCCGGGCGTGCAGTCCGGCAGTACTTCCAGCTGCAGGCGCAGGCATTCGCCGAGGTTGCGCGCGCCGATGCCGACCGGGTCGAAGCGCTGCAGCTGGTGCAGCACGGTCAGGATCTCGTCCTCGCCGGCCACGGTTTCCGGCAGCAGGGTCTCGGCGATGGCCGACAGCGGTTCGCGCAGGTAGCCGTCCTCGTCCAGCGCGTCGATCAGCGCCGCGCCGATCCGCCGGTCGCGCTCCGACAGGGGCGACAGGTGCAGCTGCCACAGCAGGTGGTCGCCCAGGCTCTCCGGCTCGGCCATGCGCTCGGCGGCGCCTTCGCGGTCGTCGTCGGAACCGCCGCCGCCACCGCTGCCGCTGCCGACCCCATCCCAGCTGGCTTCGTCCGGGGTCCAGTCCTCGCCGTCGCGGTCGTCGCGGCTGCTGTCGCCGGCGTCGTCGGCGCCGCTGGCCCCGCTGCCGGGGGACGTGCCATCGACCGGGGTGGGCGCGTCGTACGGCGCGTCCTCGGTCCATTCCAGCAACGGGTTGGTCTCGATCGCCTCGGCGACCTCGGCCTGCAGTTCGAGGGTGGACATCTGCAACAGGCGGATGGCCTGGCGCAGCTGCGGCGTCATGACCAGTTGCTGTCCCAGCGATGTCTGCAGCCGTGCCTTCATGTCCCTGCCAGTAGTGGAGCGACGGGACTGCCGGCAAGGGGGTGTTCCCCCCCGGGGGGGTTACAGGCGGAACTCATCCCCCAGGTAGACCCGGCGCACGTCCGGATCGGCCAGCAGCGCGTCCGGCGCCCCCTGCGCCAGTACGCTTCCCTCGGCGAGGATATACGCACGGTCGCAGATTCCCAAGGTCTCGCGCACGTTGTGGTCGGTGATCAGCACGCCGATGCCGCGGTTCTTGAGGTGGGTCACGATGCGCTGGATCTCCCCGACCGAGATCGGGTCGACGCCGGCGAAGGGCTCGTCCAGCAGCATCAGCCGCGGTTTGGCGGCCAGCGCGCGGGCGATCTCGCAGCGGCGGCGTTCGCCGCCGGACAGGCTGGCGCCGAGCTGGTCGGCGACGTGGCCGATCTGCAGTTCGTCCAGCAGCGAGGACAGTTCGCGCTCGATCCCGTCGCCGTCCAGGTCCTGGCGCAGCTCCAGCACCAGGCGCAGGTTGTCGGCCACGGTGAGCTTGCGGAACACCGAGGCTTCCTGGGGCAGGTAGCCCACGCCCAGGCGGGCACGGGTGTACATCGGCTCGGAGGTGATGTCGCGCCCGTCCAGGACGATCCGGCCCGCATCGGCGGCCACCAGGCCGACGATCATGTAGAAGCAGGTGGTCTTGCCGGCGCCGTTGGGGCCGAGCAGGCCGACCACTTCGCCCGCGTCCAGGGTCAGGCCGAACTCCCTGACCACCTCGCGCTGCCTGTACTTCTTGCGCAGGCCCTCGGCGACGAGCATCAGTTGCTTCCCTTGGCCGGGGCCGCGGCGCGCGGCTGGATGACGGTGCGCACGCGGGTGCCGTCGCCGCCGCTCTGCATCTGCCCGGTGCCCATGTTGTAGACCATCCGCTGGCCGCTGTTGCTGCCGCGCGGCGACTCGACGTTGAAGTTGCCGGTCAGGGTCAGCAGGTCCTTGGGCGGCTCGAAGACGATGCGGTCGGCGCGCGCGTTCATCATCGTGCCGTCGTCCATCTGCTGCTTCATCGTCGCCTGCTTGCCGGTGAGGATGACCTGGGCGATGTCGCCGTTGCTGCGCACGATCTCCGCGCGGTCCGCGCGGATCTCCAGCGTGCCCTGGACGATGACGACGTTGCCGTTGAACACGCAGCGCGAGTTGGCGTCGGCCTGGTTGCAGACGGACGCGTCGGCGTCCAGCGTCATCGGCTGGTCGCGATCGGAGGTCTTGGCCAGCGCCAGCGCGGGCAGCACGGCGGCCGACAGGAGGGTCGCGGCCAGGAGGCGGCGCAGGTCAGCGGCGCGAAGAGGGTTCATAGCGGGTCTTGACTTGGGAGAGGAACTTGTACCGCTGGGTCCGCAGGTTGGCCTCGAAGCCTACGCCGGTCTGCATGATACCCGGCTGGGTCAGGGTGACGCGGTCGTCGGTCCGGGCCAGGTGCTTGTCCGGCAGCAGTTCCAGCCGGCCGGTGCGGAAGGTGGTCGGCACCGGATGGCCTTCGGCGCTGTCGCCTTTCACGTTACCTTCGAGCCTGGCCAGGCTGCCGTCGGAATTGACCCAGCCCTGGTCGGCCGCCAGCCGCCAGCCGCCGTCCTCGCCGGGCATCAGGAACAGCGGCTGCAGGATGGCCAGGCTTTGGTCCTCGCGATTGCGCTGCAGTTCCGGCGCCTGCAGCCGCACCGATTCGATGCCGTCCTTGCCGAGCATCGCCATCTCGAAATCGCGCAACACGTAGTCGGACCGCTCCGTGGCGGCGGCTTGCGGTTCGCCGCGGTCGCGCCGGTTCCAGGCCAGCCAGCCGGTGGCCACAGCCGCCACCAGGAGCGCCAGGCCCAGCAGCTTGCGCCAGCTCATGCGCGGGATCCGTCGCGCGAATGGGCCGCGCCTGCCAGGATCGCCGGCACGTGGCCCTGCGCGGCCAGCAGCACGTCGCAGACTTCGCGGACCGCGCCCTCGCCGGCGCGCGCCCGGGTGCGCCAGTGCACGATCTCGGCGATCCACGGGTGGGCGTTGGCCGGCGCGACCGACAGGCCGGCCACGCGCAGGCAGTCCAGGTCCGGCAGGTCGTCGCCGACGAAGGCGGTGCGCTGGCGGTCCAGGCCATGGCGCGCGGCCAGCTCGTCCATGCAGGTCAGCTTGTCCTTGACCCCGATGAAGGTCTCCAGGCGCAGGTCGTCGCCGCGCCGCTTCGCGGCCTGGCTGTTGCGGGCGGTGATCAGCGCGACATGGATGCCGAAGCGCCGCAGCTGTGTCAGCCCCTGGCCGTCCAGGACGTTGAAGGACTTGATCTCGCGGCCGTCGCCGTCGAAGTACAGGCGCCCGTCGGTCAGGGTGCCGTCCACGTCCAGGCAGACCAGGCCGATGCGCGCGGCGCGTTCGCGGATCTGGGCATCGACGTGGGCGAGGGGATCGTAGGGCACGGGGGGTCCTGTTGCGGATGGGCCGTTAAACCACGCGCGCGCGCAACAGGTCGTGAATGTTGAGCGCGCCGACCGCGCGGCCGTCGGCGTCGACCACGAGCAGGCCGTTGATGCGGTGCTGCTCCATCAGGTGCGCCGCCTCGGTGGCCATCTGCCCGGCGCGGACGGTCCGTGGGTTGCGGGTCATGACCTCGGCGATCGGGGTCTGGCGCACGTCGACGCCCTGGTCGAGCGCGCGGCGAAGGTCGCCGTCGGTGAACAGGCCCAGCAGCCTGCCGCCGTCGTCGACGACCGCGGTCATGCCCAGGCGCTTGCGGCTCATCTCCACCAGCGCTTCGGCCACGCTGGCGCCGGCATCGACCCGGGGCAGGGCATCGCCGCCGTGCATGACGTCGTCGATGTGCAGCAGCAGGCGGCGGCCGAGGCTGCCGGCCGGGTGCGAGCGGGCGAAGTCGTCGGCGGTGAAGCCGCGCGCCTCGAGCAGAGCCACCGCCAGCGCGTCGCCCAGGGCGAGGGTGGCGGTGGTGCTGGACGTGGGCGCCAGGTGCAGCGGGCAGGCTTCGGCGGGCACCGACACGTCCAGGTGCACGTCGGCCTCGCGCGCCAGCGTCGACTGCGGCCGGCCGGTCATCGCGATGACGGTGTTGCCCTGGCGGCGCAGCGCCGGCAGCAGCATCAGGATCTCGTCGGACTCGCCCGAGTAGGAAATCGCCAGGACCACGTCGGCGTCGGTGATCATGCCTAGGTCGCCGTGGCCGGCCTCGCCGGGATGGACGAAGAACGCCGGGGTACCGGTGGAGGCCAGGGTGGCGGCGATCTTGCGCGCGATGTGGCCGGACTTGCCCATGCCCGTGGCGACCACGCGGCCACGCCCGGCCATGACCAGCGCGCAGGCGCTGGCGAACTCCTCGCCGATGCGTTCGCCGACGGCGGCCAGCGCCTGGCGCTCGATCTCCAGCACGCGGCGGCCGCTGGCGGCCAGGCTGGCCGGGGTCGGTGCCGGTGTGGTCGGTGCGGTGGCGGCCGTCTGGGGCGGCTGGCTCATGCGGGCTCGGTCCGGGGCGGCCGGATTCGCTAGAATGCGGGGCTTCATTCTAGGCCAAGCGATCCATGGACGCCGACACCATCCGCCGCATGATCGAGGACGGCCTGCCGGGCGCCCGCGCCCAGGTGCAGGGCGACGACGGCGTGCACTTCGAGGCGACCGTGGTCGCCGAGGCCTTCCGCGGCAAGCTGCCGCTGGCCCGCCACCGCATGGTCTACGCGACCCTGGGCGAGCTCATGGGCGGGGCGATCCACGCCCTGGCCCTGAAGACCGTCACCCCCGACGAGACGGCCTGAGCCGCCGCGCCGCCACCCCAATCGGATTGCAGATGCAGAAGATCGTTGTCACCGGCGGCGCGCCGCTCCAGGGCGAAGTCGTCATTTCCGGCGCCAAGAACGCCGTGCTCCCCATCCTGTGCGCGACCCTGCTGGCCGATGCGCCGGTGGAGATCCTCAACGTCCCGCACCTGCACGACGTGGTCACCACGATCAAGCTGCTCAGCGAGCTCGGCGCCGGGGTCGAGTTCGACCAGGGCACGCTGGCGCGCGGCAGCAGCCTGGTGGTCGATCCGCGCAGCGTGAACCAGCACGTGGCGCCCTACGAGCTGGTCAAGACCATGCGCGCGTCGATCCTGGTGCTCGGCCCGTTGCTGGCCCGCCACGGCGCCGCGGAAGTCTCGCTGCCGGGCGGGTGCGCGATCGGTTCGCGCCCGGTCGACCAGCACATCAAGGGCCTGCAGGCGCTGGGTGCGGAGATCACGGTCGAGAACGGCTTCATCAAGGCCAGGGCGCAGCGGCTGAAGGGCGCGCGCTTCGTCTTCGACATGGTCACCGTGACCGGCACCGAGAACGTGATGGCCGCCGCGACCCTGGCCGAAGGCACCACCGTGCTCGAGAACGCGGCGATGGAGCCGGAGGTCGTCGACCTGGCCGATTGCCTCAACGCGTTGGGCGCGCGGATCGAAGGCGCGGGCACGTCGCGCATCACCATCCACGGCGTCGAACGCCTCAGCGGCGGCCGCCACGCCGTGCTGCCCGACCGGATCGAAACCGGCACCTTCCTGGTCGCCGCGGCCATGACCGGCGGCCGCGTGACCGCGCGCAAGGCGAGACCGGACACCCTGGACGCGGTGCTGGTCAAGCTGGCCGAGGCCGGCGCCGAGGTCACCACGACCGCGGACAGCATCACCGTGGACATGCATGGCAAGCGGCCGCGGGCGGTGAGCCTGACCACCGCGCCGTATCCGGCGTTCCCGACCGACATGCAGGCCCAGTTCATGGCGCTCAACTGCGTGGCCGAGGGCGTGGGCGTGATCAGCGAAACGATCTTCGAGAACCGCTTCATGCACGTCAACGAGCTGCTGCGCCTGGGCGCGGACATCCAGATCGACGGGCACACTGCGATCGTGCGCGGCAACGAGCGCCTGAGCGGCGCGCCGGTGATGGCGACCGACCTGCGCGCGTCGGCGTCGCTGATCCTGGCCGGGCTGGTGGCCGAGGGCGAGACCACGATCGACCGCATCTACCACCTCGACCGCGGCTACGAGAACATCGAGGAAAAGCTCGGTGCGCTGGGCGCCAAGATCCGCAGGATCACCGGCTGATGCTGCTCAAGGGCAAGCTGACGCCGCGCCGCAAGCTGCTGCTGGCGATCATGGCAGTGCTGCTGCTGGCCGTGGCCTGGGCCGGCTGGGCCGGGATGGCCGCCACCCGCGGCATCGAGACCGCGGACATGGACTGGAACGAGGACGGCACGGTCACCCGCACCGAGATCGCGCAGTCGCTCTACGCGGTTACCGCCAGCCGCGAGCGGCAAGGCCCGCGGGAGTGCACCACCTTCCGCTGGTACCGCAGTGGCGAGGTGATCCGGGTCGACTGCAGGACCGTGTTCGACACGGCCACTCCGGCCAGCGGTCGGTAACCTCGGATTTTCGGCGACGCCGCACTGATGGCGTCGAGAAGGAGCCGCGCTTCAGCGCACCGACTTCACCGTGAGGTCGACCGTGTCGATGCCGTTCTCGCGCTGCAGCACCCGCGCCGGCACCGGCATGCCCGGCACCAGCCACACGTACATCTCGCGCTTGTCGGTACGGCGTACGACCTTGGTGGCCTGCTTGCTGGCGCCATCCACGGTGACCGCTTCCTTGCCGACGACCTCCCACTGCATCTGCCGCACCCGGCCCTCGTCCACCATGCGGTAGCTCAGCGGCTTGCCGTCGGCGAGGTCGCGGGTGACCGCCAGGTTGATCAGCAGCGCATCCATGTCGCCGGGCTGCAGCTTCACCGGGCCGCGGCGCTCGGGCTTGACGTCGCCGCTCCAGGTGGCCTGGCCGGTTTGCCAGTCGTAGGTGGCATCGACGTTCTTCTTCTTCATCAGCGCGGCGGCGCGATCGCTGCTGCTGAGCGGACGCAGCCGGCCCTGGTGCTCCTCGAACACCGTGCTCTGGCTGAGGCTGCCGAGCTGGTTGCTGATGTCGAGGCTGTACTTCCAGCGGTTCCCGCCCAGGGCGGCCAGGGTCATGCTGCCGGTGGCCTGCATGCCCAGGTAGCGGGCCTGGTAGTCGGCGGTGAACGGCTCCAGACTGGCGGCATGCGCGCTGGTGCCGGCCGCTGCCAGCAATACGGCCAGGGCCGGGGCGAATCGGATACGTCCACTCATCGTTTCTACACTCCTCGGTATTCGACCAGTCGCAGGTCGATTTCGTCTTCGCCGTCCTTGCGTTGCAGGATGCGGATCGGCGTGGGTACGCCGCTGGCGACCCACAGCACGGTCTGGTCGCCGTCGCTGGACGTGCGCGCCACGCGCAGCGCGTCGTAGCTCATGTCGCCAACGGCCATGATCTCCGGTTCGCCCGCGGCCTGGTACACGTAGTCGCGCGCGCGCCCCAGGTCGACCATGCGGTAGTTCAGGGTCGCGCCCGGCACGGCGTCGCGCATGATGGCCAGGTTGATCAGCAGGGCGCTCATGTCGCCGGCCTGCAGCGGCAGGGGACGGCGGCGCTCCTTCTTCAGGTCGCCCTGCCAGTGCGCCTGCATCGTCGACCAGTCGTAGACGCCGCTGACTTCCTTGCCGAACAGCATCGCCTTGCGCGCCGTGGCCTGGGTCAGCGGCCGGTACTGGCCGTCATGCAGGTCGAACACCGTGCTCTGCTGCAGGTTCAGTCGTGCCAGGCCTGCGATGCCGCGGTCGCCGTGGATGGTCAGGTCGATGCGCCAGCGGCCGGGGCCGTCGCCGCGCACCAGTTGCATGGTCGCGCTGCCCGCGGGCTTGCCCTGGTAGAGCGCTTCGTAGGTCGCCAGGAACGGTTCCAGGGTCGGCGCCTGGCGCTCGGCTGGTGCCGCCACCGTTTCGGCCGCGACCGCCGGAGCCGGGACGGGTGCCGCTTCCTGCGCGCACAGGGGCCCGGCCAGGGCCAGGCAGAAGGCGAACAGCGGCAGGCGCGGAAGCGGCGGGAAGGGGGGCATGGGGAACAGGCTTCGGATGGCGGGTCCAGCATGCCCGGAAAGCGGTGTCAGCTGCGTGATTCCGGGCGCAGGCTCCCGGCGGAATCTAGTGCCAGTGGACTAAACAGGGTCTGACCATCGAGCCGGACCTGACCGCCCTGTTCAGCCAGGCGGCCGGCGGTGGCCAGGCCCAGCGTCGCCACCACCAGCGCGTGCTCGCGAGGCAGCAACCTCGCGGCCAGCGTTTCGGGCGCATCGCCGGGCAGCACCGGAATCCGTACCTGGGACACGACCGCGCCCGCATCCAGTTCGGGCACCACGAAGTGCACGCTGGCGCCGTGTTCGGCATCGCCGGCCTCAAGCGCGCGGGCGTGGGTATGCAGGCCCTTGTAGCGGGGCAGCAGCGAGGGATGCACGTTGAGCAGGCGACCGTCGAACTGGCGCACGAAGGCATCGCCGAGGATGCGCATGTAGCCGGCGCAGAACACCCAGTCCGGCCTGCTGGCCTCGACGGCCGCGGCGAGGGCGGCATCGAACGCGGCGCGGTCCGGGTAAGCGCGCGGCCGCGCGCTCCAGCGCAGCGTCGGCGGCACGCGCTCCAGCGCCGGCGCGCCGGGCCGGTCGGAGAACACGCCGGTCACTTCCGCCTGCAGGTGGCCGGCGGCGATGGCGTCGAGCACCGCCTGCAGGTTGCTGCCGCGGCCGGACGCCAGCACCGCCAGGCGCGGCTTGCCTCCGGTCGCGCGGGTCATCTGGCGCTGGTCAGCCGATGTGGACGCGTTCGCCGTCGCCGGCGTCCACGACCTGGCCGATCGCGCGATGGGCCAGCCCGTGCGCGTCGAGGCTGGAGGACACGGCCGCCACCGCCGCCTGCGGGACCACCAGCACGAAGCCGACGCCGCAGTTGAAGGTGCGCCACATCTCCGCGTCGGCCACCGCCCCTTCGCGCTGCAGCCAGTCGAACACCGGCGGCAGCACGATCGCGGACGCCTCGATCCGCAGGCCCAGGCCGTCGGGGATCACGCGGATGATGTTCTCGGTCAGGCCGCCGCCGGTGATGTGGGCCATGGCGTGGATCGACTCGCCGTGTTCGCGCAGCAGCGCCAGCACCGGCTTCACGTACAGCCGGGTCGGCGCCATGAGCGCGTCGGCCAGGGCCACGCCGCCGACCTGCAGGTCGGCCGGGCGGCCTGCGCGGTCGTAGATCCGGCGGATCAGCGAATAGCCGTTGGAGTGCGGGCCGGAGGAGGCGATGCCGAGCAGCACGTCGCCCTTGCGCACCTTCGCGCCGTCCAGCAGTTGCGATTTCTCCACCGCGCCGACCGCGAAGCCGGCCAGGTCGTACTCGCCCGGCGGGTACATGTCGGGCATCTCGGCGGTTTCGCCGCCGATCAGGGCGCAGCCGGACTCGGTGCAGCCGGCGGCGATCCCGCCGACCACGGCCACCGTGGTGTCCACGTCCAGCTTGCCGGTGGCGAAGTAGTCCAGGAAGAACAGCGGTTCGGCGCCCTGGACCAGGATGTCGTTGACGCACATGCCGACCAGGTCGATGCCGATGGTGTCGTGCCGGCCCAGCTGCTGGGCCAGCTTGAGCTTGGTGCCGACGCCGTCGGTGCCCGAGACCAGCACCGGCTCGCGGTACTTGTTCGACAGGTCGAACAGCGCGCCGAAACCGCCGAGGCCGCCCATCACCTCCGGGCGGAAGCTGCGCTTGACCAGCGGCTTGATCCGCTCGACCACCTCGTTGCCGGCGTCGATGTCCACGCCCGCGTCGCGGTAGGTCAGGGGGGCGGGCGTGGGGGTCTGGCTCACGTGCAGGGCCTGCGGCGGGGGATCGGGGAGCGGATTCTACCAGCCGGGCCTGCGGCCGGCCCGTCCTCCCGGGCCTGCAGCCGCTCCTACGCCGGCGCGTGATTGGCGCACTGACGGCATTCGCGCAACAATTCCGGCATCGACCGCCCCTGAGGACCCCGCATGCGCGCAAGCCGTGCCCCGAGCATCCGGTTCCCGCTTATCGCACTCGCCGGGCTGTGCCTGCTGGCGGCCGTCCTCGCGCCGGTCCATGCCCAGGAGGCGCTGCGCACGGAAGGCGACGTCGCCAGCGCGCAGGGCCTGTACGCGGCCGAGGTGCCGGTCAACAGCCAGACCGAGCAGGCGCGCGAGGCCGGCTACGCCCGCGCATTGGCGCAGGTGCTGGAGAAGCTCTCCGGCGATGCCGGCGTGGTCAACCGGCCGGGCGTGGCGCAGGAGCTGCGCAATGCCCGCGGCTACGTGGACAGCTACGACTTCCGCCAGGACCAGGGCCTGTCGCCGGCCGGTGCGCCGACCTTCAGGACCATGCTGGTCGTGCGCTTCGTCCCGGAGGCGGTGGACACGATGGTCGCCGCGCTCGGCCTGCCGGTCTGGGCGCAGCCGCGGCCCAAGCCGGTGCTGTGGCTGGCGATCGACGATGGCAGCGGCCCGCGCCTGCTCACCACCGGCCAGGTCAACGCGGCGCGCAGCGTGCTCGACCGTGCCCAGGACCGTGGCTACCGCCTGGGCCTGCCCTCCGGCGGGGCGGCCGAACAGGCCGCCGTCGGCGCGATCTGGCGCAACGATCCCGCCGCCGTGGCCCGCGCCTCGGCCCGCTACAGTCCGCCGATGCAGCTGATCGGCAAGCTCTACCGCAGCGGCGCCGGCTGGACCGCCGACTGGACCTTCGTCGATTCCGGGCGGGTGCTGGCGACCCGCTCGGTCAGCGACGGCGACGCGCGCCGCGCCATCGCCAGCGGCGCCGACGTGGCGGCCGATGCGCTGGTGCAGCGCTACGCCAAGGTGCCCCCGTCCGAACCCGCCGGCACCTACCGGGTGGCCTTCACCGGCTTGCGCAACGCCGAGGACTACCTGCGCGTGTCGGCGATGCTGCAGAAGATGCCGGTGGTGCGGCGGATCGCCCCGGCCCGCGCCGACGGCCAGCGCGTGGAGTTCGACCTGGACCTGCTCACCGGCATGGCCGGGTTCCAGCGCATGCTCGGCGCCGACGCGCCGGTGGTGGCGGTGGAGGGAGTGCCGATGGAGTACCGAATTCGATGAGCACGATTGGCGATGGGTACGATTCGATGAGCACGACTCGATGAACGAGGCGCCGGAGTACGAGATCGCGCGGTTCCTGCGCCAGCTCAAGTGGCTGGCGGTGGTCGTGGCGGCGTTGTGGCTGGTGTGGCTGCTCGGCCCGATCCTGACCCCCTTCGTGCTCGGCGCCCTGCTGGGCTGGCTCGGCGACCCGCTGGTCGACCGCCTGCAGCGCCGTGGCCTGTCGCGCAACCTGGCCGTCGCCCTGGTGTTCGGCGCGATGGTGCTGGTGGTGGTGCTGGCGCTGCTGATCCTGGTGCCGCTGCTGGAGCGGCAGGTCGTGACCCTGATCGAAGCGGCGCCCGAGTACCGCGCCTGGATCCTGCAGACCGCGCTGCCGTGGCTGGAGCAGAAAACCGGGCTGGACCTGATCGGCTGGCTCGACAGCGAGCGCATCACCGAGTGGGTCAAGAGCCACTGGGCACAGGCCGGCGGGGTCGCCGCGGCCGTGTTCGGCTACGTCTCGCGCTCCGGCGTGGCGATGCTGGCCTGGGTCGCCAACATCGTGCTGCTGCCGATCCTGACCTTCTACTTCCTGCGCGACTGGGACATGCTGGTGGACCGCGTGGCCGCGCTGATCCCGCGCGACCACATCGGCACCGTGACCCGGCTGGCGCGCGAGTCCAACGACGTGCTCGGCGCGTTCCTGCGCGGCCAGTTCGTGGTGATGATCGCGCTGGGCGTGATCTACGCGGCCGGCCTGTCGCTGGTCGGGCTCAAGCTGGGCCTGCTGATCGGCTTGGTCGCCGGACTGATCAGCTTCATCCCGTACCTGGGCGCGACCACCGGCGTGGTCCTGGCCGTCGTGGCCGCGCTGGTCCAGTCGCAGGGATTCGACCTGCAGCTGCTGGTCCTGGTCGGCGTGGTGTTCACCGTCGGCCAGATGCTCGAGAGCTACGTGCTGACCCCGCGCATTGTCGGCGACAAGATCGGCCTGCACCCGATGGCGGTGATCTTCGCGATCATGGCCGGCGGCCAGCTGTTCGGCTTCCTCGGCATGCTGCTGGCGCTGCCGGTGGCGGCGGTGGCCAACGTGCTGCTGCGGTTCGCGAAGGAACGCTACCGCGAGAGCGAGCTGTACGCGGGCGAACACGTGCCGATCGTGCTCGACTCCTACGTCGATCCCGGGTCGGTCGCCGAGGCCCCACGGCGGGAACCGGAACAGTCGTGAGCGGGACCCCCGGGGCCACGCCCCAGCTGCCGCTGTCGTTGCGCTATCCACCCGACCAGCGGCTGGAGAGCTTCGTCGACGCCCCGCCCGGCGCGATCGCCCAGCTGCGCGCGCTGGCGCGCGAGTCGGGCGCGGACTGGCTCTACGTCGAAGGGGGCCCGGGCACCGGCAAGACCCACCTGGGCCTGGCGGTGTGCGCCGAAGCCGAGCAGGCCGGTCGTCGCGCCGCCTACCTGCCGCTGCGTGCCGCCGCCGGGCGCCTGGGCGATGCGCTCGAGGCGCTCGATCGCGCCGACGTGGTCGCGCTGGACGGCCTCGACGCCGTTGCCGGCGACCGCACCGACGAGGTGGCGCTGTTCGACTTCCACAACCGTGCGCGTGCCGGCGGGCGCGGCGTGGTCTACCTGGCGGCCGCGCCGCCGGCGGCGTTGCCGCTGGCTCTGCCCGACCTGCGCTCGCGGCTGGGGCAGTGCGCGCGCGTCGTACTCGGGCCGCTGGACGACGACGGCCGCCGCAGGGTCCTGCGCGACCGCGCGCTTCGGCGCGGCCTGGTACTGGAAGAGGCCGCGATCGACTGGCTGCTCACGCGCACCGGTCGCGACCTGGTCCAGCTGCTCGCCCTGCTCGATCGCATCGACCGCGAATCGCTGGCCGCGCAGCGCCGCGTCACCGTGCCGTTCCTGCGCCGGATGCTGTCCGGCGCCGCCTGAGCCCGGCGGTGCGGGCATGCGGCGATGGCATCACGGGCAGTGTTCGGGGCGCATGTCCCAGACCACCGGCTCCCAGTAGGCGTTGTCGCGGATGCTGTCGGCGTCGAGCCGGTCGCGCAGCAGCTTCGCCCCGATCGCGTAGCTGACACCGGGTTGCACGTCGAGCTCGACCTTCTTGTACGCGCGCTGCTGCTCGAGCCGCTTCATCTTCGAGATCTGCGCATTCGCCGCGGCCGGCACCCGCTTGGGGTCGATCCGGTCGGCAATGGTCAGCACGTGCGCGCCCGGTTCGACCGGATACCGGTTCCTGCGGCCCGACGGGGTGCTGTCGCCATCGATCTGGGTGATGGTCGCGTCGAAGATGTCGCGGCTTTCGGGGATCTCGCCCTGGCTCACGGTCAGGTAGGCACAGGTGCTGGACGGATCGGCAGCGGGCGCCGGCGGGGCGGCCGCGGGACTGGCCGGCGGCGCGCTGGCTGTCGTGGCGGCCTGCGGGCCGGCGAAGGCGGCGGAAGCGAGAAGGACGGTCGACAACATGGTCATGCGCAACATGGTGGTTTCTCCGGACGGAGGGTCCGGCGGCGTGGGCGCGGCGTCGCCCATCCGCGCCGGACGGCGCAATTTCGCCGGAAACCCGGCCCCGGGAAATAGGCCTTGGGGCCAATGCGGCGGCGCTGCACGTCCCGTCCGCGGGGATTGCGTGCCGCCTGCCGCTCAGGGGCAGGGCTCGGCGCGCTCCTCCCAGACCACCGGTTCCCAGTAGGCGTTGTCACGGATGCTCTGCGCATCGAGGCGGTCGCGCAGCAGCCGCGCGCCGATGGCATAGCTCACGCCGGGCTCCACCTTGACCGTGAACGGCTTGTACGCACGCTGCAGCTCGAGCCGCTTCATCTTCGCGATCTGCGAGACCGCCGCGCCCGGCAGCCGGTGCGGGTCGATGTGGTCGGTGACGGTCAGCACGCGCTCTCCTGGCTGCACCGAATGGCGGCTGCGCGCATCCAGGGGCGTGCTGCGTCCGTCGATGCGGGTGATCTCGACCGGGAAGATGTCCTGGCTCTTGGGGATGGTGGCGCGCTGGTCGGTGACATAACCGCATGTACTGCCCGCGGCACCGACTACCGGCGCAGGTGGGTTGCCGCTGGCATGGGCATGGCCCGCCAGCAGGATCGAGGTGGCCAGGATGTGACGCAACATGGTGTGTTCCTCCGTTGGGTGCGCGACCGTGCGTGGGGCGCGCGGGGGCGGCAAGCCGCATCGTTGGGCCGTGCTGCACTTCCGGAAAGGGTCGCCAGCATGGTCAAGCGTTTCCTGTGATTTCCGGTTTGGCGGGGAGTCGCCTGGCAACGGGATGGTCATGCGAGCGGTGATCGGAGCGTTGTCGGCCTTAAACCAGCGTGAAGCGCGCCCTGGCGGCTGGCCCCCGTGCGGCGCCGGTGTCAGGGACATGCTTCCTTCAGCGATTGCCAGACGAACGGAACCCAGCCTGCACCGGCGACGGGCTTCGCACCGACGTAGTAGATCGTGTCCGGTTCGACGTCCAGCACGAAGGCTTTGGACTGGTAGCTGGACAACGGACGCGTCGCCGGCTGCGGGACGCGCTCGCGGGTGATGATCGCGCGGGTGCCGGCCGGCACGGCATGGCGTTGTCCGCCGGGCAGCGGCACGCTGCGGCCCTCGATCTGGGTGATGTCCAGCGCGCGTACGTCGCTGCTCGCCGGCAGGCCCTCGATCGTGCCGACGACCTTGCCGCAGCGGGTACCGGCCGGCGCGCGGCGCGGGTCCGCCGTGCCGGTGATCCGTATCGGCTGGCCGCCGCGCACCAGTTCCACGTCCAGGCCGCCATTGCCGGCAGCGAGTGCACGGCTCAACGCCTCGGCCGGCCGCGCCACGCCGGCCAGTGCCTGCCCGTTGATCGATTGCAGGCGGTCTCCCGCGCGCAATCCCGCGCGTTCGGCGGCCGCGCCCGGGGTAACCGCCAGCACCCGCAGGCCGGCGGGATCGGACCGGCGTACGTCGATCACCGCGCCGAGGTCGAACGCGGCGGCAGTCGCCTGGCGCGCCGTCTGCGCCATCGCCTGGCCGGCGATCGTGCCGCACCCGCACAGCAGGGCCAGCAGGCAGGCCCTCGGCAGGCCTGCGCGCCATCGCATCCGGTCTTCGCCGCCCTTGCGGCGGGGAAGCGGGCACGGCCGCAAAAAGGGTTGGTGGGTCATCGCGTTTCCCCTCAGCGGCATTCGCGCGGCACTTCTTCCCAGACCACCGGCTCCCAGTACGCGTTGTCGCGGATGGAGCCGGTGTCCAGGTGGTCGCGGCGCAGGCGGACGCCTACGCGTTGCAGCGTGTCGGCGCGCACATCCACCAGCAGGGGCTTGAAGTAGCCGGTGAAATCCTTGCGCCGCCGCATCTTGTCGATCTGGGCCTGTTGCGCGGTGCCCAGGTGGGCGCGCGGGATCGCCTCGGCCACGACCAGCAGGTGCTTGCCCGGCTGCAGGCGGTAGCCCTCTCGTACCAGGCGCGGCCGTTCGCCGTTGATCTGCATGATGTGGCCGGGATAGATGTCCATGCTCTCGGGCGTGGCGGCCGTGCCGGCGCCGACGATGCCGCAGGCCTCGTCGGCGCCGGGCGTGTCCGGATCGAGCGCGGGCGCCAGCGCCGGCACGATGCCTGCCTGCGCGTGGACAGGCCCGGCCACTGCCAGCGCGAAGGCCAGGGTGATCCGCAGAAGCCGCCGGCACGGGTCCTGGCGCATGGTGATCTCCGTGTCAGATTTCGTTGACGTTCGAGGCGCCGTCGCGCGGCGCGTGGTGCTGCACGAGCAGGGCACGGCGCGCCTCCCACAGGGGGGCTACTTCGTCGTCGCTGGCACCACGCTCGTAGGCCGTCTGCAGCGCCTGGTCGAGCGCGCGCACCCGCTCGTCGGTGCCATGCCCGGCAAGGACAGGCGGCTGCGCGGCCGGATCTGGCGACCGCGTGGGCCGGTCCGGCCAGGCGGACACCAGCAGCAATGCCGCCAGCGCGGTCGAAGCCAGGCCGGTGCCGATGCGTCGCCGGCGCAACTGCCGGCGACGCTGCTCGCGGACCCGTGGCCACAGCGAATCCGGGACGGGCGCTTCGGGCATGCTTTCCAGCAGGCGCTGGAGTTGCTCAGGATCGTTCATTGCCTGTTCCCGGTTCCAGGTGGCCGCGCAGCCGCGACAACGAGCGCGAGAGGATCGATTTGGACCAGCTGGGACTGCGTCCGAAGCGGTGCGCCAGCTCCTCGTGCGACCAGCCTTCCATCTCGTGCAGCCAGACCAAGGTACGGGCGACGGGTGGCAACCGTCGCAACAGCCCATCGGCTTCGGCCACCGTCGCCGGCGACGGCCCGTCGTCCAGGGCGTGCAACAACGCATCGTCGTCGGCGTGGTGGCGGCCGCGGCGCAGGCGGTCGATGGCCAGGTTGGCGGCCACGCGCTTGAGCCACGGACGCAGGGGAGTGTCTTCGCGCAGGCCCGACAGGAAGCCGAACATGCGCAGGAAGGTGTCCTGGACGATGTCTTCCGCTGCGGCCGCGTCGCCTGTCAGGCGGAAGGCCAGGGCATGGATGGCGCGCGCATGGCCGTGGTACAGCGCTTCGAACGCGGTTTCGTCGCCGCGACGGGCGCGGCGCAGCAACGCCGGTTCGGTGGTTTCGCCCTTCGCAGCTTCGTCCATTGACAGGTGGTACGCGCGGGAACGCGGTTCCGTCGCACTCAAGCCGACGGCGCGCGCAGTTGGCGGTCCAGGGCGAGCAGGCGTTCGGGCGTGCCGACGTCGGTCCACTGGCCCGCATGGTGCTCGCCGGTCACCGCGCCCCGGGCCATGGCCCGGCGCAGCAGCGGCGCGAGGCGGAAGCGCGGCGGCGTGCCGGGTTCGCCCTCCACGGTGTCGCGCCAATCCTTGAGCACGCCGGCACGGTAGACGCCGATGCCCGAGTAGGTAAGGCGCGGCGCTCCGGCGGCGGTGACGCCACCGGCCGGATCGAGGCCGAAATCGCCCTCCGGGTGGTGCACGGGGTTGTCCACCAGCACCAGGTGCGCGTCGCCCCGCGGCTCGCGCGGCAGCGCGGCGAAGTCGCAGTCGGTCCAGATGTCGCCGTTGACGGCGAGGAACGGCGCGTCGCCCAGCAGCGGCAGCGCGTGCAGCATGCCGCCGCCGGTTTCCAGGGGCACCGGGCCTTCGTAGCTGTAGTGCAGGCGCAGTCCCCAGCGCGCCCCGTCGCCGAGCACCTCGGGGAAGCGCTGCGCCAGCCAGGAGGTGTTGACGACGACCTCGGTCACGCCCATCGCCGCGAGTTTCTCCAGGTGCCAGGCGATCAGCGGCTTGCCGCCGGCTTCCAGCAACGGCTTGGGCGTGTGGTCGGTGAGCGGGCGCATGCGCTCGCCCAGGCCGGCGGCGAAGACCAGGGCACGCATGTCAGCCTCCGCGCGGACGGGTGATGTCGATGTCGCCGATCACGCGCTCGAGCAGCCCGATCATCGGCCGGACTTCGTCGTGGCGGCTGCCGACCTCGCGCACGTAGCGCCACACCAGCGGCAGGTCGGCCAGGTAGCCGGGCTTGCCGTCGCGATGGGCGAGCCGGCAGAAGATGCCCAGTACCTTGATGTGCCGCTGCAGGCCGACCAGGTCGAACCAGCGTGCGAATTCGTCGCTTCCGGCGTCGGTCAGGCCCAGCGTCAGCGCGCGCTGGCGGTAGCCCTCGCGCCATCCCGCCACCCGCTCTTCGGGCCAGGCGATGTAGCAGTCGCGCAGCAGCGAGGCCAGGTCGTAGGCGAGCGGGCCACGCATCGCGCCCTGGAAGTCGATCACCCCGGGCATGTTGCCGGCCACCACCAGCAGGTTGCGCGAATGGAAGTCGCGGTGCATGAAGCGCTGCGGCTGCGCATGGGCGGCGTTGAGGATGGCGCGGAACGCCGACTCGATCGGATCCCAGTCCTCGCATTCGGGCAGGAAACCCAGGTGGCGGCGCAGGAACCATTCGGGCATCAGCTCCAGTTCCATGACCATCCACGGCTCGTCGAACGCGGGCAGGCCCTCGGGCGATACGCGGGACTGCATCGACAGGATCGCGTCGATCGCCGGCGCGTACAGCGCGTCGGCGCTGCCGGCGTCCAGCTCGGGCAGGTACAGGCGATCGCCCAGGTCTTCCATCAGCACGAAGCCCTGCTCGACATCGCTCGCCCGCACCGCCGGGGTGTGCAGGCCGGCCTGCGCCAGGCGCGCGCCGATGTCCAGCCACGGGCCGATGTCCTCGCGGCCGGGCGGGGCATCCATGACGATCCAGCTCGCGCCGCCGCTGGACGTGCGCCAGTAACTGCGGAAGCTGGCGTCCGCCGAGGCCACCTCCATCTCCAGCGTGGGATCGGACAGGGCCTGGCGGGTCCAGGCCAGGCGCTGGTCGGCGCGGTCGGTGGAGGACATGGGTGCATCGGTCGGGAACAGGTGCACAGGGTAATCGCGGCGCATGGCGGCAGGCGAGTGCGTCAACCGGCGAAGCGGACCGTTCCGTGCGCGGGAAAGGAAAGACCCCGCCAGGCGGGGTCCTTCCAGCTCGGCCGGACCCGAGGAGGTCAGCCCTTCTTCTTGCGCAGCATGCCGTACAGGATGAGCAGCACGATCGCACCGACCACCGAGGCGATGAAGCCGGCCGGCTCGCCCGGGGCGTACCAGCCCAGTGCGCCGCCGACGTACCAGGCCAGCAGGGCGCCCGCGATGCCCAGCACGATGGTCCACAACAGGCTCAGCTTGTCGTTGCCCGGCTTGAGCGCGCGCGCCAGCAGGCCGGCGACGAGGCCGATGAAGATCGTCCAGATGATGCCGCCACCAAAGATCTGTTCCATGCGGGAAGCTCCGGTTGGTTGCGCGGGGGCGCGCCCAGCTTATCCCTGCGCGGCCGACGCTGCACTTCGGCGCTTCCGGGCCGCGGAAAGGAAAACGCCGGGTCGCCCCGGCGCTTTCTGGACTGCTTCCCGGCGCCGGCGAGCTCAGCAGCAGCCGTGGTCGCCGTGCGCTTGGCCGCCGGCCACCGCGCCTACGCCGGTGGTCTCGCCGCGGACGCTGGCCTGGTAGTGCTCGGCGATCACGTGCGAAACGCACTGGGTGACGCGCTTGCCCATCGGGATGTGCAGGAACTCGTTGGGCCCGTGGGCGTTGGAATGCGGGCCGAGCACGCCGGTGATCATGAACTGCGCGCCCGGGAACTTCTCGCCGAGCATGCCCATGAACGGGATCGTGCCGCCTTCGCCCATGTACATCGCCGGCTTGCCGAAGGCGGCCTGCGAGGCCGCCTCGATCGCGGCGGTCAGCCATGGCGACTGGGCCGGAGCGTTCCAGCCGGTGGAGGCCTTCTCCAGGTCCAACTCGACCGTCGCGCCGTTCGGCGGATCGGCCAGCAGCACGTCCTTGAGCAGGTCGCCGGCGCGCTTGCCGTCCAGGGTCGGCGGCAGTCGCAGCGATAGCTTGACCGAGGTGTGCGGACGCAGCACGTTGCCGGCCGACGACAGCGGCGGCATGCCGTCCACGCCGGTCACCGACAGCGCCGGGCGCCAGGTGCGGTTGAGCACCAGCTCGGTCAGGTCGTCCGACATCGGGGTCATGCCCTCGAGGAACGGGAACTTGCTGAAAACCTCGTCCCCCAGCACGCCGGCGACCTTCCCCGCCTGCTCCTGGCGCTCGGCCGGCACCTCGACGTACAGGCCCTCGACCTTGATCCGGCCGGTGGCCTCGTCCTCCAGCCGCGACAGCAGCTGCCGCAGCAGGCGGAAGCTGGACGGGACGATGCCGGAGGCGTCGCCCGAATGGACGCCCTCGCTGAGCACCTTCACCGTCAGGTTGCCGCCGGCCAGGCCGCGCAGCGAGGTGGTGCACCACAGCTGTTCGTAGTTGCCGCAGCCCGAATCCAGGCACACCACCAGCGACGGCTTGCCGATGCGTGACGCCAGGTGGTCGACGTAGGCGGGCAGGTCGTAGCTGCCCGATTCCTCGCAGGCCTCGATCAGCAGCACGCAGCGCGCGTGCGGCACGCCCTGTTCCTGCAGCGCCTGGATCGCGGCCAGCGAACCGAAGATCGCATAGCCGTCGTCCGCGCCGCCGCGGCCGTAGAGCCGGTCACCCTTGAGCACCGGGATCCACGGGCCCAGGTCGGGGTCCCAGCCGGTCATTTCCGGCTGCTTGTCCAGGTGCCCGTACAGCAGGACGGTATCGTCGCCGGACTGGTCGCCGCTGGCGGGCACTTCGGCGTAGATCAGCGGC
Organism: Pseudoxanthomonas kaohsiungensis; assembly: GCF_010211765.1. Classification (GTDB taxonomy): domain Bacteria; phylum Pseudomonadota; class Gammaproteobacteria; order Xanthomonadales; family Xanthomonadaceae; genus Pseudoxanthomonas; species Pseudoxanthomonas kaohsiungensis. The sequence goes on from NZ_PDWO01000010.1 coordinate 119,697, forward strand.
GTGCGGCCTTCCAGGCGCACGACCTCGACCTGCAGGCCCGGGATCGACTGCGCCCTGGCCCACGCCTCCATCAGGGCGACCGCGGCATCCATGTGCCCGTTCGCCTGCCAGTCCTTGTCGAACATCGGCGACTTGTTGGGGATGCGGATGTAGTCCACCAGCTGCGGGACGATATCGGCATCCCATTTGCGGGCGATGAAGTTCTCGGCAGCGGCGTGGTCGAGCCGGGCGGTGGCGGGCATGGCGGATCCGGAGGAAGCAGGGAAGCATCCATTCTACGCCGCTGCCTGCGCCCGGGAATTTCCTACAGGTGAACGAGGGGGCCTCCGGCCATGCGCGGGTGTTGCGGCGATGGGTGCGCACCTGCCGGCGAGGAACACTGGCTGCGCCGCCCGCGGATGGATCTCCGCGGCGGCCATCCGTCTTCCAACAAGGAGTGTTGCCATGAATCCGTTCTTCCTCGTGCTCAAGTCGCTGCTGCTGTCGATGCTGCTGCTGGCCGGCAGCGCGTTCGCCGCCGACAAGGTCGACATCAACCGCGCCGATGCCGCCCAGCTGGAGGCCTCGCTGGTCGGGATCGGACCCGCCAAGGCCCAGGCGATCGTCGAGCACCGCAACGCCAACGGTCCGTTCAAGAGCGCCGACGAGCTGGCCCTGGTGAAGGGGATCGGCCTGAAGACCGTGGAGCGCAACCGCGACCTGATTGCGGTCGGGGCCCCGGCCAAGGCGGCCAGGCCCAGCGCCGCCCCGGCGAAGCCGGTGGCTGGCGGCACGCCCAAGCCCGTCGCGCGCCGCTGAGCAGGTGGCCGCTCGCGGCTGCCACCTGCGTAACAAGACCAGCGTCCCACGGCAGGGAAGCCGATGTGGATAGCGCACCCGCGGGGTGCGCGGGCAGGAAGCCGCAGGAGCGCCGGTCCCGCAGGAAGCGGTGCCGGTGCGTGTCGCCAGGACGGCGGCGCAGACAGGCAGGAGGCCGACAGGGACGTGCCCAGTGTCGCCCGGCGGTGCACAGGACGTGCAGCCGGGCGATGCCTTTACGGCGGGGCGGCGCGCTGGGGCAGAATGCGGGCATGAGTGGACGCCGCGTGCTGACCCTTCCTGCCACCGGCTACCGTCGCGAACGCTGGCGCAATGGTCGCGGCTGGACCCGGGAAATCCTCGCCTTGCCCGCTGGCGCGGACTGGGCCTTGCGTCTGTCCATTGCGGAGCTGGACGCGGCGGCCGATTTTTCGCCGTTTCCCGGTGTCGAGCGCGAACAGGTGCTGCTGCATGGCAACGGCTTGCGGCTGCAGTTCGACGATGGCCAGGTGGCGGAGCTGCTGCCACCCCACCAGCGGATCCGCTTCGCCGGATCGCGCGCGGTGACCGGCGTGCCGCTGGACGGGCCCGTGCAGGTCTTCAACCTGATGTGGCGCCCCGGCTCGCTCGCCGCCCACCTGTTCCATCGGCCACTGGTCGGCGACATGTGGTGCTTTGGCGACGGACAGACCGGCTGGGCCGTGCACGTGCTGGCGGGTAGCGCCCGCATGGGCGGCGCGGACGGGCAGGACGGAACGCTGCTGGCCGCTGGCGACAGCGCCTGGCTGCCGCCACCCGCGACGGGGCGGTGGCGCCACCCGATCGATGGCGCGGGCGAACTGTTGCTGGTGCAGGTCCAATGGCCTGCGACCGGCGCAGGTGGCGGGCGCCCGCTGCCCGCCTAGTAGACGTCGCGCCGGTAGCGACCTTCGGCGCGAAGGGCTTCACGGAGTTCCGTGCCCAGCACCCCGCCCAGCGCCGCATCCACCCCGGGGGCCATGCCTACCGCGTTGCCGCAGACCAGCACCGACGCTCCGCGATCGACCCAGTCGCGCAGGTCCGCCGCCGCGGCCCGCAGGCGGTCCTGGACATAGCAAGGCGCCGCCGGGGCGCGGGAGAAGGCCAGGTCGAGGCGTGGCAGCCATCCTTGCGCCTGCCACCGCCGGATGTCGTCCGCGAAGAACAGGTCATGCACCGGGCTGCGCTCCCCGAACAGCAGCCAGTTCGCGCGTGCACCGGCCGCCACCCGTGCCTGCAGGTGCGCGCGCAGCCCGGCCATTCCGGTGCCGTTGCCGATCAGGATCAGCGGCAGATCGTCCGGCGGGGGATGGAAGCCGGGATTGCGGCGCAGGCGGACGTCGATCGTCCCACCGGGGGCTGCGAGGTCGCAAAGCCATCCGCTGCCCAGCCCCGCGCTGCCGTCGGGACGGGTCATCCGCCGGACCAGCAGGCGGAGATGGCCTTCCGCAGGGATGGAGGCGATGGAGTATTCGCGATGCGGCAGTGGACGCAGGCCGGAAACCAGCGCCTGCGCATCCACGTCGCTGACGGCATCGGCGGCGGGGAGCTGCATGCGCATCAGGCAGGCCGCCAGCGCTTCGGTGCCGTTGCCGGCGTCGACGGGGGCGTCGCCCGGAAGCCGTAGTGCCTGGAGCAGCGCCTGCACGCGTTCGCGCGCGTTGCGCGGTCCGACCTCGGCGATGTCGCCGGCCTGCCAGTGCGGCAACGCACCGGCGGCCGGCACCAGTTGCAGGTCGAACGCGGCGCCGCCGGGACTGCCGGCATTGACCTGACGGCGCGAATGCAGCCGCCACGGTTCGTACGCCGGCGGCGTCCAGTCCGGCAGGTCGGACAGTCCGCCGAAGCGGCCGACCTCGTACTGCCAGTGCCGCAGCGTGGCCGCGTCCGCATTGTCGACCTCGACGCGGTCGAACAGCGGACGCGCGCCCCGGGCGCGCAGCCACTCGTCGAGCTGGCGGCCGAACGCGCAGAAGTCGCGGTACTCGCGGTCGCCCAGCGCCAGCAGGGCGAAGTCCAGCCCGCCCAGCGCCGGGCACTGCGCCATCGTGCGGCGCAGGAAGGCGAGCGCGTGATCGGGCGGATCGCCCTCGCCGGTGGTGCTGGCGACGAACAACGCGCGTCGCGTGCGTGTCAGCAGCGCTGCGTCCACTTCTTCCAGCGGCAGCACCAGTACCGGCACGCCGCCTGCGTGCAGCATCGCCGCGGTGCGCTCGGCCAGCAGTCGCGCGAAGCCGGCCTGGCTGGCCCATGCCACCAGCAGCGGCGGCGTGCCGTTGGCCGATGCCGCCGTTGCCTTGGCATGGGCCGGTCGTCGCGGCCACAGCTGGGCGGCGCAGAATCCGGCATAGGCGGCCGCCACGCCACCAGCGAGCCACCAGCGCAGCGGACGCGGAGCGGAGATCCACCACGCGTCGTCGTGCAGGGGCAACAACGCGATCGTGCACAGCGCCAGCAACGCGAGCAGCGCCAGGTTGCCCAGCAACGACCATGGCAGGCCGCGTCCGTCGGCGGTGTCGAGGGCGCTCATCGGGCCAGGTGCGCCTCGAACGGCGCGGTCATCGCCTCGCGCAGGCGATCGCCGTCGCGGGTTACGAATCGCGCCGCCAATGCATGCCGGCGCGCGAACTCCAGCCCGGTCTGCGCACCCATGACGGTCAGCGCCGTGGCCCAGGCATCGGCATGCATGGCATCGGCGGCGATGACGGTGACCGAGGCGGCCGCGTCGTCGACCGGCGCGCCGGTGCGCGGATCCAGGGTGTGCGCGTAGCGCCGGCCCCGGTGCTCGAAGCGGTGCCAGCGGTCGCCGGAGGTCGCTACCGCCGCGTCCTGCACCACCACCACGCGCGCGGGCAGTTCGTCGACCGGGGCCTGCTCGTCCGCCGCCGACTCGACCAGCACGCGCCAGGGCCCGCCATCGGGCTTGCGGCCATAGGCGCGGATCTCGCCGCCCACTTCCACCAGCGCCGCTGCGACCCCGCGCGCGCGCAGGTGTGCGGCGACCTGGTCGGCGCCGTAGCCCTTGGCGATGGCCGACAGGTCCAGCTGCAGGCCGCCGGGCTGCAACAGCTCGCGGCCTCGGTCGCGGCGCTGCAGCCGACGCCAGCCGCCGCGCCCCAGTTCACGCTCGACCTCTTCGTCCGACGGCACGCGACGTGGCGTGCCGGCGCTGCCGAAGCCCCACAGGTCCACCAGCGGACCGATCGTCGGATCGAACGCGCCATCGCTGGCGTCGGCCACCTCGATCGCACAGTCGAGCACGGCCGCGAATGCCGCCGGCAGCGCAAACCAGTGGCCGGGTGCGGCCCGTCGATAGCGGCTGATGTCCGAATCCGGCTCCCAGGTGCTCATCTGCGCCACCACCTGGTCCAGCTGCTGCTGGATGCCCGCATGCAGGGCATGCAGGTCGGTGCCGGTGCGTGCGCCCACGCGCACGCTCCAGCGCGTTCCCATCGTCTCGCCGCCGAGGCTGGCGAGGCTCCCGGCGGTCGCCTGTTCCATCGCGCGGACCGGTCCGGTTACTGCGGCAGCACTTCCAGCGTGGCCACGTAGCTCAGCCGGCGCTGCTTGGCCTGGGGCAGGCTGGCCTTGTCGTCCTGCTTGGTCGCCTCGAGCCAGTACATGCCCGCTTGCGGCCAAGTCACGCTGAACTCGCCATCGGCGTCGGTGATCGCCTTGATCTCTTCCTGGGCGTTGCGATAGCGCGTTTCGCCGCGAACGATCTCGAACTCGATGCCCTGCGCCGGCTTGCCGTCCACCAGCACGCGGAACTTGGTCGCTTCGCCGGCGAACAGGTCGTTCGGATGGGTCAACGGCACCAGCTCCAGGCCTTCGCCGCTGGTCTTGAGCGCGGTGTCATTGGGCGACCCGTTGGTGACGAAGGTTTCGATGCGAGCGACGCTCTGCGAGACCTGCAGGTTCTTCGCGTCCTTCGGTACCTCGGTGGCGAAGGTTGCCGGCGTGCCGCGCCAGCGCCTGGGCTTGCCGTTCTCTTCCCAGCTGCCGGACAGGCCGCTGTTGACCACGGCGATGCGGTAGGTGCCCTGCTGCGCAAGCTGCAGGTCGAACACGTTGCGGTACTTGCCGGTGGCCAGGTTCTGCGGCTGGACCCTGCTGCCGTCCGGCGCGGTGACCACCAGGTTGTCCAGGCGCAGCGGCACGTGGTTGAAGTAGAACAGGTTGTTGGACACGGCCGCATCGACCGTGATCCACGGGTCGGTGCCGGCCAGCACGGTCTGCGAAGGACGCAGCCAGGTCTTGTGCGCGGCGGCGCCGAACGGGACGGTCAGCGAGGCGATGGCGACGGCGAGGATCAGGGAACGCTTCATCGGGATCTCCGGAAGTTTCCGCAGCGGCTGCGGTAAGAGGGGAAGGTGCAAAAGGTCAGGGGCAAGAAATCAGGGCTTGACGGCCAGGGTGACCGCGCCCAGTTCGGTGCTGCCCTGGGCCTTGCCGGACTGGGCGGCCTTGGCCGGCCAGGAGAAGGGGATCTTCACCAGCTCGCGGCCGCCGACTTCGCGCGCCGCTTCCACCACCAGCGTGTACTCGCCCGGCGCCAGGTCCTTGAGCTGCGGCTGGCTGGCGGCGAAGGTCACCTCGTGCTTGCCGACCGGACGGGTCGGGCCGGTCACGCCATCCACCGGCACCTGCAGCGAACGACCCGACTTGCGCCACCACTGGCGCAGGTCCGGCAGCCACTTGGTGCCGTGGCCTTCGGCGGTGTCCCGCATCTGGTACCAGACCGCCAGGTTGGAGGCGACCTTCTGGTCGGCGCCCTCGATCCAGATCGCCACGTAGGGGCGGTGGTACTCGGCCACGTTGAGCTTGGGGATCTCGACGTTGATGTCGATCTCGGCCGCGTAGGCCGGCAGCGTCAGCAGACCGCTGACCGCGATGAACAGCTTGGCGCGCATGGAACGGACCTCGTGAGGGGATGAAGGCGTCAGTGGATGAACAGCAGGATCAGCACCAGCGGCACGACCAGGCCCAGGCCGACCAGCGGCCAGGTCAGGCGGCGCTGCCGCGCGTGCAGGTGCAGGAGGAACAGCCCGGTGATGCAGAACACCAGGCAGGCGATGGCGAACACGTCGATGAACCAGCCCCACGCCGGGCCCGCATTGCGGCCCTTGTGCAGGTCGTTGAGGTACGAGACCACGCCGCGCCCGGTGCGCTCGAACTCCACCGCGCCGGTCTGCCGGTCGATGCTCAGCCACGCGTCGGCGCCGGGCGAAGGCATCGAGACGTAGGCTTCCTCCGGCGACCATTCGGCCGGGCGACGGCCCAGCGAAATCTCCAGCGTGTCACCCAGCCAGCCGGCGACCGGCGCCGGCAGCGGTGCGTTGCGTTCCTCGGGCGAGGCGGCCAGCTGGGTCAGCAGCGGCGCGGGCAACTGCGCGGTGCGATTGTCCACCCGAGGCTGGGCCTCGATCCTGGCCGCGTGGTTGAGCGTGATCCCGGTGGCGGTGAACAGCAGCATCCCGACCAGGCAGACCGCCGAGCTGATCCAGTGCCACTGGTGCAGCTGGCGCAGCCAGAAGCCGCGACGCTGCTGGGCGGAGACTCGATCGTGGAGTGCGGGGCTTGCGGTCACGGAAGGGGCGGGGCTCGGATCGGGAAAGTGTGTCATCGACTGGAACGGTTCCGGCTTTCGCGCGGCGCTGCCGGCGCCCGGCCGTCGGTCCGCGGGTCGGCCGGAACCGGAGGCGGATTGACCAGGCGACGCAGGCGGTCATGCGGGCTGTCGGCGAGCGCCCGTCGAAGCCGCGCCACGACCGGCGGCGTGCCCGTGTCCAGCGCGCGCCGCAGCCAACGCGCGGCCTCGTCGAGCTTGCCCATCTCGGCCAGCATCGAGGCGAGATTGGCCTGGGCAAGGCAATCGCCCGCGTATGCGGCGCGCTGGTACCACGCCATCGCCTGCACGGGATCGCGTCGCACTGCCCAGCCGTTCTCGTGGAAGCGCCCGACGAAGTTCATCGCACGCGCATGGCCGTGCCGGGCTGCGCGCCGGTACCAGCGGTAGGCCGCCCCGCGGTCGGCAGCCACGCCATTGCCCGACGCCAGCAGGTGGGCGAGGTTGTACATGCCCCAGTCGAGCCCGGCTTCGGCGGCCTTGCGGTACCACACCGCCGCCAGCGCCATGTCGACGGGCGTGCCCAGGCCGAGCTCGTGGCAGCGGCCCAGCATGTTCATCGCCATCGGCTCGCCCAGGTTGGCGGCCACGCTGTACCAATGGAACGCCTCGTCTGGATCGGCCTGCAGGCCGCGGCCCTCCATCGACGCCTGCGCCAGCAGCAATTGTGCCTCGCGCTGGCCGGCCAGGGCCGCCTCGCGCAGCTGTCGCACGTCGGTGGTCGCCATCTCAGACATCGGCCCAGCGCCGCAGCAGGTTGTGGTAGATGCCGGTGAGCTGCACCAGCGACGGGTGCCCGGGCAGGTCGCGGGTCAGGCGCCGGATCGACACGTCCAGCTCGAACATCAGCCTGCGCTGGCTGTCCTCGCGCAGCATGCTCTGGATCCAGAAGAACGAGGCCAGTCGTGCACCCCGGGTGACCGGCGTGACCCGGTGCAGGCTGGTGCCCGGGTAGAGCACCAGGTGGCCGGCCGGAAGCTTCACCTGCTGCGTCCCGTAAGTATCCTCGATGACCAGTTCGCCGCCGTCGTAGTCCGGCGGGTCGCTGAGGAACAGGGTCGCGGACAGGTCGGTGCGCACGGGCCGGGCGCTGCCGCCGCTGCGGTCGTAGCGCACGGCATTGTCGACGTGGAAGCCGAACGACTGGCCGTCGCGGTAGCAGTTGAACAGCGGCGGGTAGATCCGCCGCGGCAAGGCGGCGGAGAAGAACGTGGAATTGGCCTGCGCGGCGTCGCGCACCAGCGCGCCGAGTTCGCGTGCGACCTCACTGTCCTCGGGCAGTTGCAGGTTGTCCTTGGCCTTGGCCGACTGGTGGCCGGCGGTGATCCGGCCATCGGCCCAGCCCGCCTGCTGCAGGCGCCGGCGGCAGTGGAGGACCTGCTCGGGGGTCAGGACATCGGGAATGGACAGGAGCATGGCGATTCTCGCGGGAGGCCCCGCCCCGTGTCGACGGGGCGGGGTGAAGTCGCATCAGAAGCGGACGGTCGCGGTCAGCACCACCGAACGCGCCGCGCCCGGCGTGGCCCAGCCGTTGTTGCGGATGCGGGTGAAATACTGCTTGTCGAACAGGTTGTCGACGTTGAGCTGCAGGGCGAAGCCGTCGTTGAACTGGTAGCCGACCATGGCCCGGTGCATCGTGTAGCTTCTCGCCTGCGGCGCGTCGTCAAGGCTGGCCAGGTAGAAGCTGCCCTGGTAGTTCACGCCGTAGCCCACGGTCCAGTCGGCCAGGGCGTAGGTCGTCCACACGCTGCCGGAATGCTCGGGCACGTTGGCCAGCGGGTTGCCCGCCTGCGCATCGATGCCGGTGGATTCCTTCACGAAGTCGGACACGCTCTGCAGCACTTCGCTGTCCAGGAACGCATAGTTGGCGAACACCGACCACGCGCTGGTGATCCGGCCGGCCGCGCCGAGGATCACGCCGTCCACGCGGGCCTGGCCGTCCAGCTGCTGCATGCCGCTGGGATTGTCCGGGTTTCCCGGGTCGGCGACCTTGTAGTTCTGCCGCTCGTTGCGGAACGCGGCGGCGGTCAGCGCGAGCCTGTCGTCCAGCACGTTCCACTTGGTGCCCAGTTCGACGTTCACCGCCGTTTCCGGATCCACCTCGCAGGTCTGCACCGTGCACGAACCGTTGACCGATGCCTTGGAGGGCGTCCTGGAGTCGGAGTACGACAGGTACACGCTGCCGTTCTGGGCCGGCTTGTAGACCAGCCCGGCACGGTAGGAGAACAGGTTTTCGGAGTTGTCGAAGGTGGCATCGCTGGTGACGTTGCCGGCGGCGTCGAAGGCGCGCGCGCGGGTGCTGCCGTCGTTGCGCTCGTAGCGGGCGCCCAGGCCCAGCTGCCACCGCGGACTGAACTCCATTGTGTCGAACAGGTACACGGCCTGGTTGTCGAGGGTGCCGGCGTTGCGTCCCGAGCGGACGTAGTTGATGGGGCCCGTGTAGATGCTGTCGGGGGCGTGCAGGTCCATCAGCGGATACACCGGGGGCGTGCCGTCGGCGTTGCGCTGGCTGTTGCCGCTTTCCAGGCCGTAGGTTTCGTGCAGCAACGATAGGCCGGCGACCAGCGAATGGCCGACGCTTCCGGTGTCGAAGCGCGAGGTGAGGTCGGTCTGGTTGTACGCCAGCCCGTTGCGGGTATCGCGGGTGGTGCCGCGCGGGCCGCTGGGCTGGTACGTACCCGGGCTGGTGCAGGCTTCACCGGTGGCCGGGTTGACCCCGGCGTCCAGGCACCAGGTGCCCTGGGTCGGGTTGACCACGGTGTACTGGTCCACCCGCTGGACACGCGCCAGGTTGCGGATCGAGATGGCCTCGTTGAAGTCGTGCTCGAAAATGCCGGTCAGCATGTCGACTTCGACCTGCTGGGTATCCATGTTGCGGTAGCCGAAGTAGCTCTCGCGGCTCACCCCGGGTAGCAGGCCGCCGTAGGCGGCGAAGTACGGCACGCCGTACTCGGGGATGTTGTCGTCCTGCTGGTGCAGGTAGCTCACCGACAGCCGGGTGTCGGTGCCCAGGCCGATCGCCAGCGATGGCGCGATGCCCCAGCGTTCGTATTCTTCCACGTCGCGGTCGGGCACATCGTTGCGGTGGGCCATCGCGTTCACGCGCAAGGCCTGGCCATCGCCCAGGTCGAAGTTGCTGTCCACGGTGGCGCGGCCGAAGCTGTCGGTGCCCGCGCCCACGGTGATGGTGGTCAGGTCGCCTTCGCGCGCCACCTTGCTGGCCAGGTTGATCGTGCCGCCGACCGAGCCGGCGCCCGAATAGGCCGAGTTGGCGCCGTTGACCAGCTCGATGGACTCCAGGTTGAAGTTGTCGCTGCGCGTGTACTGCGCGCTGTCGCGAACGCCGTCGACGGTGATGTCGTTGCTGGCGCTGAAGCCGCGCAGGTTCACGCTGTCCCCGTAGCCGCCACCGCCCTCGCCGGCGCCGAAGGTGATGCCCGGCAGGGTGCTGAGGATGTCGCGCAGGCCGATCAGGCCCTGCTGGTCCATCACTTCGCGGGTGACCACGGTGATCGTCTGCGGGGTATCCAGCAGCGGCGCGGTGTACTTGGGCGAGGAGGCGCGTTCGACGCGGTCGCCCTGGACTTCCAGGCCGTCCAGTTCGGTAACGTCCCTGGCAGGCGCGCCGGCGTCGTCGGCGTGCGCGATCGCAGGGGCAGCCAGGGCCAGCAGCACGGCGGAGGAAAGCGGGGAGAAAGAAGGAGTCATGGGTGGTGGTCGTCAGGAGGAGTGGGGTCCGGCTGGCGGCGGCTGCGGAAGGAGGGACAACGGGACAACATGGCGTGCGCTGCCGCCGGCCGCGGCGGATGCGGCCGCGATGCGGAGGCGCGATGGCTGGGGGGGCCGCGGTACCGCGGCGACGCCTGGCTTGGATCAGCAGGGGACGGGAGGTGCGTGGGCCCGGGGCCGCGGGGGCACGCTCTCACCGTTTGCGCGGCAAATCCGGCAGGAGGCGTCTGCGGACCCCGTCATGGGCACGCACCCGTGGCGATGGGCCGCCGGCAGGTTCGGTCTCCAGCGCCGCGCGGGGTGGCTGGGCAGGGTAGGGCGCGGCTCCGCGCTCAGCAGCGCAACCCTCGTGGACACGGCGGTGGAGACGGAAGCGTGCATGGACGAAGGCCGGAAACGACGCGGCCATCTTAAATGAGAATTATTCTCCTTGGTAGCCCGTAGCCCGTAGCCCGTAGCCCGTAGCCCGTAGCCCGTAGCCCGTAGCCCGTAGCCCGTAGCCCGTAGCCCGTAGCCCGCAGCCCGCAGCCCGCAGCCCGCAGCCCGCAGCCCGCAGCACCGGCTACCGGATGCGGCCGTGTCTAATCCATGATCGCCGGACCGCTCAGCCGCGGTCGTCGCGGGTCCAGATGCTGCCGTCCTCGATCTTGACCGGGAACTTGGGCACCGGCGAATAGGCTGGTGCGCAGAGGGCGCGGCCATCGCGCACGTCGAAGCGGGCGCCATGCAGCACGCACTCGACGCTGCCCTCGGCCGGGTCCAGGACGCCCGACGACAGTTCGAAGTCCTCGTGGCTGCAGCGGTCTTCCAGCGCGTACAGGTCGCCGTCCAGGTTGAAGACCAGGATCGGCGTGCCTGTCACCTCGTCGAAGACCGGCCTCATTTCGCCGGGCAGCAACTCGCCCGTGGTACAGACGAAGGTCCATGCATCGCTCATGCGTCCGCTCCCGCACCCAGCTCCTTGTGCAGCACCTCGAAGCGCAGGTCCTCCCGCAGGGGAATGCCGAAGCGCTCGTCGCCGTAGGGAAACGGCTTGTGGACGCCGGTGCGCGCGTAGCCGCGCCGCTCGTAGAAGGCGATCAGCTCGTCGCGGATGTCGATCACGGTCATGCGCATGGCCGGCAGCCGCCAGCCGCGGGCGATGCGCTCGGCCTCGGCCAGGACCGCCTTGCCCACGCCGCCGCCCTGCAGGTCGGGGCGCACGGAGAACATGCCGAAGTAGCCGGCGCCGTCTTCCTCGGCCACGTGCGCGCAGGCCAGCAGCGCGCCGTCGCGCTCGGCGAGCAGGACGACACTGCGTGGCCGGTCGATGTCGCGGCGCAGGCCTTCGGGATCGATGCGCTGGCCGTCCAGCATGTCCGCTTCGGTGGTCCAGCCGGCGCGGCTGGCGTCGCCGCGGTAGGCGGAGGTGACCAGCTCGACCAGGGCGGGGATGTCGGCGTGCGTGGCCGCGCGGAAAGTGAGGGAGTCCATGCCCGCCATTGTAAAACGGCGCCTGGCCCGCTGCGGCGGGCTTGGGATCCGACTCCTCACGAAGCGGCGCGCGGAACGCGAGCTTCGGTTCCATGGCTCGTGGCGGGGCAAGCCCCGCTCTACGCCACCAGCAGCCGGCGGGTCTTTTCCAGCGCGGCGGCGAAGCGCTCGATCTCTTCGTGGGTGTTGTAGAAGGCCAGCGACGCGCGCAGCGTGGCGGCCACCCCGAAGTACTGCAGCAACGGATGGGCGCAGTGCTGGCCCGAGCGCACGGCAATGCCTTCCAGGTCCAGCAGGGTGGCCAGGTCGTGCGCGTGGGCGCCTTCGACCAGGAACGAGATCACCGCGGCCTTGCCCGGCGAGGTGCCGAAGATGCGCATCCCGGGGATGGCCTGCAGCGCCTCGGTGGCATGGGCCAGCAGTTCCGCTTCGCGCGCGGCAACGTGTTCCATGCCGATCGATTCGAGGTAGTCGACCGCGGCGCCCAGGCCGATGAAGCCGGCGATGTTCGGCGTGCCGGCCTCGAACTTGTGCGGAGGATCGTTGAAGACCGTGCCGTCGAAGCTGACCTCGCGGATCATCTCGCCGCCGCCGATGAACGGCGGCATGGCCAGCAGGTGCTCGCGCCGGGCCCAGAGCGCGCCGGTGCCGGTCGGGCCGCACATCTTGTGGCCGGTGATGGCGTAGAAGTCGCAGCCGATCGCCGGCACGTCCAGCTTCAGGTGCGGGGCGGCCTGAGAGCCGTCGACCACCGTCACGATGCCGCGCCTGCGCGCCTCGCGGCAGATCTCCCGCACCGGATTGACCGTGCCCAGTACGTTGGAGACGTGCGTGATCGCCAGCAGCTTGACGTCCGGGCTCATCGCCTTGTGCAGGCCGTCCAGGTCCAGGCTGCCGTCGGGCAGGATCTCGGCGACCCTGACGGTGGCGCCGGTGCGCTGGGCGACCAGCTGCCAGGGCACGATGTTGGCGTGGTGCTCCATCCGCGACACCAGGATCGTGTCGCCGGCCTTGAGCTGCGGCAGCGCCCACGAATAGGCGACCAGGTTGATCGCGAAGGTGGTGCCGCTGCACAGCACCAGGTCGTCGGCGCGCACGTTGAGGAAGCGGGCCAGCTTGCCGCGTGCGCCTTCGTAGGCCTCGGTCGCCTCGGTGCCCAGCGCATGCACCGCACGGCTGACGTTGGCGTTCTGGCGACGGTAGAACTCGTCCTGCGAGGCGATCACCGGCAGCGGCTTCTGCCCGGTGTTGGCATTGTCGAAGTACACCAGCGGCTTGCCGTGCACCTCGCGCATCAGCAGGGGAAAGTCGGCGCGCACGCGCGCCCAGTCCACGCCGCCATCATGGCTGGCCAGGGCTGCATCGTGCACCGCGGCAGGCTGCAGGCTCATGCCTGCGCTCCGTCGACGGCGGAGTCGGTGCCCAGCGAGGCGGCCAGCGCGGCATCCAGGCGGTCGAGCAGGAACCGGCGCAGGCCGTCGTCCTCGAGCGCCAGCAGCGGCTCGCGGCAGAAGGCCACGGTGAGCAGCCGCCGCGCCTGGGCGTCGGGAATGCCGCGCGAGCGCAGGTAGAACAACGCGGTCGGGTCGAGCTGGCCGACGGTGGCGCCGTGCGCCGCCTTGACCTCGTCCGCGTCGATCACCAGCACCGGCTGGGTGTCGATCTCGGCGTCGGCCGACAGCAGCAGGTTCTTGTTGGACAGCGAGGCATCGGTGCCGTCCGCGCCGGCACGGATGCCGATGCCGCCATGGAAGACGACCCGGCTGCGGCCGTCGGCGATGCCGCGCCACACCAGCTCGCAGGCCGTATCGCGGGCGATGTGCTCGATGCCCAGCCGGGTGTCGATGTGGCGCCGGCCGTCGCCCAGCAGCACGCCGTTGGCGGTCAGCCGTGCGCCATCGCCCTCCAGGCGCACGTTGAGTTCGTTGCGGCCCAGCGCCGCGCCCAGCTCCAGGTCGAAACGCTGGTATCGCGCTTCGCGCGCCAGCACCGCGTCGGTGCGGGCGAAGCGGGTCGCGCGCGCGGCGTCGGACTGGATGCGGGCATGGCGGACCACGCCGTGCTGGCCCAGGTGCAGCTGCAGCACCTCGTTGGCCAGGTGCCCATGGTCGGCCACGCCGAGCTGGTGCTCGACGATGTCCAGGCGCGCCTCGTTGCGCACGTCGACGAAGTGGCGCAGGTGCCAGGCGCGGTCGCCGGCCTGCTGGGTGCTTACGAAGACCAGGTGCACGGGTGCATCGACCTGCACGCCGGCGTCCACGCGCAGGACCACGCCCTCGTCGGCCAGCGCGGCGTTGGCGCGCGCGAAGACCTCGCTGCGCTGGTCGTAGCGGCGCAGGATGAAGTTGACATCGCGCGACTCGCCCTCGGCGAGCGTGCGCGACAGCGGCTCGAGCACTACCCCGTCCGGCAGGCCGGCCAGGTCGCTGTGCGCGGGCACGTGGCGGCCGTTGACGAAGACCAGCCGCGGCGCCGGGATGCCGGCCAGCACGCTGGTGTCGATCGCCGGCGGCACGGCGTCGGCCGCGGCGAATGCGCGGCGCTCGAGCGCGCGCAGCGGGGTGTACTTCCACGCTTCCTCGCGCGGGCCGGGCAGGCCGTCGGCGAGCAGCGCGTCCATGGACGCCTGCCGCGCGGGAAGCAGATCTTTGGAAAGTCCGCCCATGGATGTGCGGGCTGTTGCGAAGGACTCGCCAAATGAGTCGAGCAGGGCGCCCATCAGGCCACCTTCTCCGGCGGCACGCGGTCCTTCAGCCAGGCGTAGCCGTGCTGTTCCAGCTCCAGCGCCAGCTCCGGGCCGCCGGTCTCCACGATGCGCCCGTCGGCCAGCACGTGGACCACGTCCGGCTTGATGTAGTCGAGCAGGCGCTGGTAGTGGGTGATGACCAGGAACGAGCGGTCCGGCGAGCGCAGCGCGTTGACGCCGTCGGCCACGGTCTTGAGCGCGTCGATGTCCAGGCCCGAGTCGGTCTCGTCCAGGATCGCCAGCTTCGGCTCGAGCACGGCCAGCTGGAAGATCTCGTTGCGCTTCTTCTCGCCGCCGGAGAAACCTTCATTGACGCCGCGGTGCAGCAGCTCGTCCTTCAGGTGCAGCACGGCGAGCTTCTCGCGCACGCGCTTGAGGAACTGCATCGAGTCCAGCTCGGCCTCGCCGCGCGCCTTGCGCTGGGCGTTGAGCGCGCTGCGCAGGAAGTAGGTGTTGTTCACGCCGGGGATTTCGACCGGGTACTGGAAGGCCAGGAACACGCCTTGCGCGGCACGTTCTTCCGGCGCCAGCTCCAGCAGCGGCTTGCCCTCGAACTCGACCGAGCCGGCGGTCAGCTCGTAGCCCTCGCGCCCGGCCAGGATGTTGCCCAGGGTCGACTTGCCGGCGCCGTTGGGGCCCATGATCGCGTGCACCTGGCCTGGCTTGAGCTCCAGCGACAGGCCCTTGAGGATTTCCTTGCCGGCGACGCTGGCGTGGAGGTTGTCGATCTTCAGCATGGGAAGTTTCAGTCCGGATGGTTCGAGGTTGACGACGCCGGCGTGGCGGGAACCAGCAGCCAGGCCTGTCGGTTGATGCGGATGCCGGGGTCGTATCCCCCGGCGACCAGGACACGGCCGTCGTCGAGGAGGGTTGCGCTGGCGAAGGCCAGCGCGGTGCCGATGGGGCCGGCTACGGGCTGGAACGCCGATCCGTCGGCATCGAGCAGTTCGGCGTCGGCGCCGCCCCCGGCCACGAGCGAACGACCGTCAGGCAACGCGACCACCGAGTCCAGGAACTTGTAACGGCCGTGGGCCATCGACGGACCCGCGGCGACGCCCTGCGGGCTCCACCACTCGCTTTCGCGGAAATGGCCGTCTTCCTCGGGGATCGCGGCGCCGCCGAGCAGCAGCACGCGCTCGCCACGCGCGATCGCCGCGTGCTTGTGCCGGGCATTGGCCAACCTGCCCGCGGGGGCGAACGTGCCGCTCTCCGGATCGAACAGTTCCAGCGTATCGAGCACTTCGCGACCCGAGCGTGAGCCGCCCGCCACCAGTACGCGGCCGTCGGCCAGGCGGGTGGCGGTGTGGGACATGCGTGGCGAAGCCATGGCGCCGAGTGGCGTCGACCGGCCGCTGGCGGGGTCGTAGCGTTCGGCGCTGGCGAGGCGACGCATGCCGTCGGCATAGCCACCCGCTACCAGGATGTCGCCATCCGCCAGCAGCGTCGCACTGAACCCGTCGCGCGGCGCGAGCAGCCGTCCGTGCGGTTCGAAACGACCGCTGGCGGGCGTGTAACGCTCGACCAGGCTGGTGGGGCCGTCCTGGGTCCAGCCGCCCAGCAGCAGCACCGAACCGTCGGCGAGCGCGACCGCGCGATGACCCACCCGCGCCTGGACCAGTTTGCCGGCGGGAAGGAAACGGCCGCTGGCGGGCTCGAACAGGAGCGCGTCGCCGGCGATGCCCTCCTCGCAACCGTCGGCACTGCAGCCGCCGGCCAGCAGAACGCGACCGTCGGGCAACCGCGTCGCCGAATGCGCGGCGCGCGGCGCGGGCATAGCTGCCGCCTGCTCGAGCACGGGCGAGGCGGTGGACAGTGCGGCGGCCGTTGCCGTCGTGCCCTGTTCGCCAGCGTGGCAGGCGGGCAGGAGCAGCAGGCCCAGCAGTGCCGCGGGACCGGACCGGTTCATCCCACCGATCCCTCGAGCGACACTTCCAGCAGCTTCTTGGCCTCGACCGCGAATTCCATGGGGAGCTCGCGGAAGACCTGCTTGCAGAAGCCGTCGACGATCAGCGAGACCGCGTCCTCGGACGAGATGCCGCGCGAGCGGCAGTAGAACAGCTGGTCGTCGCTGATCTTGGAGGTGGTGGCCTCGTGCTCGACCGTGGCGCCCGGGTTCTTCACCTCGATGTAGGGGAAGGTGTGGGCACCGCACTGCTTGCCGATCAGCAGGCTGTCGCACTGGGTGTAGTTGCGCGCGCCGTCGGCATTGCGGTCGACCTTGACCAGGCCGCGGTAGGTGTTCTGGCCGCGGCCGGCGCTTATGCCCTTGCTGACGATCTTGGACTTGGTGCGCTTGCCGACATGGATCATCTTGGTCCCGGTGTCGGCCTGCTGGCGGTGGTGGGTCAGCGCCACTGAATGGAACTCGCCGGAGGAGTCGTCGCCCAGCAACACGCAGGAGGGGTACTTCCAGGTGATCGCCGAGCCGGTCTCGACCTGGGTCCAGGTGACCTTGCTGCGGGCGCCGCGGCATTCGGCGCGCTTGGTGACGAAGTTGTAGATGCCACCGCGGCCTTCCTCGTCGCCCGGGTACCAGTTCTGCACGGTCGAGTACTTGATCTCGGCGTCGTCCAGCACCACCAGCTCGACCACCGCCGCGTGCAGCTGGTTCTCGTCGCGCATCGGCGCGGTGCAGCCTTCCAGGTAGGAGACGTAGGCGCCTTCCTCGGCCACGATCAGGGTGCGCTCGAACTGGCCGGTGTGGCCGGCGTTGATCCGGAAGTAGGTGCTCAGCTCCATCGGGCAGCGCACGCCCCTGGGGATGAACACGAAGCTGCCGTCGGAGAACACCGCCGAGTTCAGCGCGGCGAAGTAGTTGTCGCCGTGCGGGACCACGCTGCCCAGGTACTGCTTCACCAGCTCGGGGTGCTCGCGGATGGCCTCGGACATCGAGCAGAAGATGATGCCCTTCTCGGCCAGTTCCTTGCGGAAGGTGGTGCCCACCGAGACCGAGTCGAACACCGCGTCCACCGCCACGCCGGCCAGCTTGGCGCGCTCGTGCAGCGGCACGCCGAGCTTGTCGTAGGTGTCGAGCAGCTCCTGCGGGACCTCGTCCAGCGAGGCGTACTTGGGGCCCTTGGGCGCGGAGTAGTAGCTGATGGCCTGGAAGTCGATCGGCGCGACCTTCAGCTTGGCCCAGTGCGGCACCGGCATGGTCAGCCAGCGGCGGTAGGCGTCCAGGCGCCACTGGGTCATCCATTCCGGCTCGTCCTTCTTGGCCGACAGGGCGCGGATGGTGTCCTCGTCCAGGCCGGGCGGCAGCGAGTCCGATTCGATCTCGGTGACGAAGCCGGCTTCGTAGCGCCGGCCCAGCCGCTCGAGGATCTCGGCGTTCTGCGGCGGCGTTCCGGTCGCCGGGGCGGAGGTGTCGATGGTGGGGGCTTCGGTCTGGGTGGCCATTGGGCTGCCTGCGAATCAGCTGGCGACGCGCACGGCGATCTCGCGCCGGCGGGTGGCCAGCTGTCTCTTATCCTCATTTCCGAGCCCACAAGACGGACTCCTATCCCGGATGCGGCCTTCTGTCTGACAAAAAGGA
>NZ_PDWO01000011.1 GCF_010211765.1 Pseudoxanthomonas kaohsiungensis
GGACTGGGGCGCGTTCACCAGGTGAACTCCTCTTCACTGACGGGCTGCGGCGCGCTGGGCGCCATTGGGACGGGGATGACGGGCGGGGCGGACAGGGTAGCGGTTGCGCGGCGCTTTTCCAGCGGCCGCGGTCGCGGTTTGGGCGGGTCGGGGGGCACCAGTTCAGCGGTGCGCCGGCGCGGTTTGCGCGGCGCCCGCGGCCGGACCTCGGACAGCAGGGTGGCCAGCATGGCCGCATCGATGTTCCCGCCCGACACCACCGCGCACTTGCGCTTGCCGGCGACGCGGCGGCCGGCGGCCAGGGCCAGGGCGCCGGCGCCCTCGGCGATCAGGTTCTCCTCCAGCGCCAGCCGGACCAGGGTCTCGCGCAGCTCGGCCTCGCGGACGATCACCACGTCGTCCAGCAGGCGCGCGCAGAGCCGGCGGGTGAGCAGGCCGGGCACCTTGACCCGCACGCCGTCGGCCAGGGTGCGCGCCGGATCGATCGCGGCGGTGTCGCCCTTGATCGCGCGGGCCATCGAATCCACCCCTTCGACCTGGGCGCCGACCACGCGCACGCCCTGCGACTTCAGCGCCAGGGCCACGCCCGAGGCCAGACCGCCGCCGCCGATCGGGACGATGACCACGTCCGGCGTGTGCGGGGCGATCTCGATGCCGATGGTGCCCTGGCCGGCGATCACGTCCGGATCGTCGAACGCGGACAGGAAGCGGTAGTCGTTCTGCTCGGCCAGCTGCCGGGCGAAGGCATAGGCCTCGTCGTAGCTGTCGCCGTGCTGGCGCACGGTGGCGCCCCAGTGGGCCACGCCGGCGATCTTCGTCTGCGGCGCGCCGTGCGGCATCACCGTGATCGCCTGCACGCCCAGCCGGTACGCGGCCCAGGCCACGCCCTGGGCGTGGTTGCCGGCCGAGGCGCAGATCACCGGGCGGTGGTCGCCGCGTTCGCGCGCCGCCAGCATCGCATTGAGGGCGCCGCGCACCTTGTACGAGCCGGTGCGCTGCAGGTTCTCCAGCTTCAGCATCACGCCGAAGCGTTCGGCGTGGTGCATCGGCGTCACCGGCAGGTAGCGGCGCAACCGCGACTGCGCGGCCAGGACGTCGGCGACGCCGACTTCCGCGGGGTCCGCCCCGGGCCGGATGGCCTGGGCAGCCGCGTTCCCGGCAGCCGCCACGCCGGAGCGACCGACGTCGCCGACGTCGGGCTCTCCGCTGCTGGCGCTGGCGCGGCCGGTGTCAGGCATGCCGCGCGACCGTCGCCGGGCGATGTCGAAGAAGGCACCTCCGCACCACCGCCTCCGCGCGGGCGGCCGTGGCGGAACGGGGAGGAGCCTCGCGCATGCTCACGACGCGGCCTCCAGCGGCTGGGCTTCGGCCGGACTCGCCGCCACCGGAGCGGTTTCCATCGGGCTTATCTCGACCGACTCGCAGTCGTAGACCTTCTGCAGCTGGCGCTTGAGCGTCTCGGCCGGGCGGCCGCCGTCGACCACCAGCTGCAGGCGCCAGCGCCCGCCTTCGCCGTCGGAGCCGCCGGCGATGGCATGCGGCGCGAAGCCGCGGCGCTCGGTCATCCCGATCACCCGGACCAGCGCGCCCTCCACGGGCTTCAGCACCAGGTCAAGCCGGTAACGCATGCGCGGACTCCGCCTTCTGTTCGTTGGGGTTGGACTCCAGCATGGTGCTGTTGGCGGTGTTCGGCGGCACCAGCGGCCAGACGTTGGCGCGTGCGTCGATCGCCACGTGCAGCAGCCCCGGGCCGGGCGACGCCAGCAGCGCGGCCAGCGCATCGTCGACCTCGGCGCGCTTCTCGATGCGGGTGGCGGGGATCCCGCACACCCGCGCCAGCGCGGCGAAGTCCGGGTTGTCGGACAGGTCGATCTCGCTGTAACGCTTGTCGAAGAACAGCTCCTGCCACTGCCGGACCATCCCCAGCGAGCTGTTGTCCAGCAGGATCATCTTCACCGGCAGCTTGCAGCGGGCCACGGTGACCAGCTCCTGCACGTTCATCATGAAGCTGCCGTCGCCGGAGACCAGCACCACCGGGCGCTCCGGGCAGGCGAACTGGGCGCCCATCGCCGCCGGCAGGCCGAAGCCCATCGTGCCCAGCGCACCGGAGGTGAGGTGGTTGCGCGGATGGCTGAAGCGGCAATGCTGGGCGACCCACATCTGGTGCTGGCCGACGTCGCAGGCGATCACCGCATCGGGCACCAGTTCGCTGACGCGCTTGAGCAGGGCCGGGGCATAGATGTCCTGGCCCGGCGCGTCGTAGCGGGCGGAATGGCGTTCGCGGTTCTTGGCGCAACGCAGGCGCCATTCGTCCTGGGCTCGGTTGGCGGTGGCCTTGCGCGCACCGGAGGCGAGCGTCCGCAGGCCGGCGGCGACGTCCCCGGGCAGGGCGATGTCGGCGGTGCGCAGCTTGGAGATCTCGTAGGCGTCCGCGTCCAGGTGGATGACGCGGGCGAATGGCGCGAACTCGGCCAGCTTGCCGGTGGCGCGGTCGTCGAAGCGGGCGCCGACCACCACCAGCAGGTCCGACTCCTGCACGGCGATGTTCGCCGCGCGCGTGCCGTGCATGCCCAGCATGCCCAGGAAATGCGGGTGGTTGCCGGGCAGCGCACCCAGGCCGCGCAGGGTCAGCACGGTCGGGATGCGGGTGGCCTCGACGAACTGGCGGAACTCTTCCACCGCTTCGCCCAGGGCGATGCCGCCGCCGCCGTAAACCACGGGCTTCTCGGCGCAGGCGATCGCGGCGATGGCCTCGGCCAGCGCCGCGTCGGCCGGCGCCGGCTCGCGCGCCACCTCGGCCGGCACGTGCGCCGGCAGGTGTGCGGCGCTTCCCACCTGCACGTCCTTGGGCAGGTCGATCAGCACCGGCCCGGGCCGGCCCTCGCGGGCCAGGCGGAAGGCTTCGGCCAGCACGTGCGGCAGGTCGTCGACCTTCCGCACCAGGAAGCTGTGCTTGACGATGGGCAGGGTCATGCCGAACACGTCCAGCTCCTGGAACGCATCGGTGCCCAGCAGCGGCGTGGCGACCTGGCCGGTGATGCAGACCATCGGCACCGAGTCCAGCAGCCCGTCGGCGATGCCCGTCACCAGGTTCGACGCGCCGGGGCCGGAGGTGGCCACGCACACGCCGACCTTGCCGCTGGCGCGCGCATAGCCATTGGCGGCCAGCGCCGCGCCCTGTTCGTGGCGGACCAGGACGTGCTTCAGTCCCGAGTCCACGAGCGCATCGTAGAACGGCATGATCGCGCCGCCCGGATAGCCGAAGATCGTGTCCACCCCCTCGGCTTCCAGCGCATGCGCGACCCAGGCCGCGCCATTGCGCAGCCCGGCCGCCGCAGTGGGGGAGGTCGCGTTCATGCGGCGGCGGTCCTCTTCGCGTTGGCGTCATCGGTATCGGGCTGGCCGGCGTTGGCCTGCAGCCAGACCATCTTCGCGCGCAGCTCGCGGCCGACCTTCTCGATCGGATGGTCCTTGTCGGCCTGCTGGAACTTGCGGTAGTTCGGCAGGCCGGCGTCGTACTCGGCCTGCCAGTTGCGGGTGAAGGTGCCGTTCTGGATGTCGGTCAGCACGTCCTTCATCCGCGCCTTGACCGAGGCGTCGATCACCCGCGGGCCGCTGACGAAGTCGCCGTACTGCGCGGTCTCGGAGACGAACTCCAGCATGCGGGTGATGCCGCCTTCGTAGAACAGGTCGACGATCAGCTTCAGCTCGTGCAGGACCTCGTAGTAGGCGATCTCCGGCTGGTAGCCCGCCTCGACCAGCGTCTCGAAGCCGGCCTGGACCAGCGAGGACGCGCCGCCGCACAGCACGGCCTGCTCGCCGAACAGGTCGGTCTCGGTCTCTTCCTTGAAGGTGGTCCTGATGATGTTGGCGCGCGCGCCGCCCAGGCCGCCGGCATAGGCCAGGGCCAGCTGCTCGGCCTTGCTGGACTTGTCCTGGTAGACGGCGTAGATGCACGGCACGCCGCGGCCGATCTCGTACTCGCGGCGGACCAGCGCACCCGGGCCCTTCGGCGCGACCAGGACCACGTCCAGGTCATCGCGCGGGCTGATCATGCCGAAGTGCACGTTGAGGCCGTGCGCGAACAGCAGGCAGGCGCCGGGCTTCATGTTCGGCGCCAGCACGTCCTCGTAGAGCTTCTTCTGGACCATGTCCGGGGTCAGCACCGCGACCAGGTCGGCGTCCTTGACCGCGTCGGCCGGCGACTTGACCACGAAGCCGTCGGCCTGGGCCTTGGCTTCGGTCGGGCCGCCCGGACGCAGGCCGACGACCACGTCGAACCCGGAGTCGCGCAGGTTCAGCGCATGCGCGCGTCCCTGGCTGCCGTAGCCGACGATCGCGACGCTCTTGATGGGAGCGTGGGAGGAGGTGCTGCTGGTCATGGCGTGGTCCTGTGCGGTTGCGTGGAGGTGATGGTGGAAGCGAAGGGGGTGGAATGTGCCGTAAACGATTTGTTTCTGCTGATAATTTCCGGCCGCCGTGACGGCCAACAAAAAACCCCGCGCCTTTCGGTGCGGGGTTTTGCGAATCTGGCGTGGTGTTTCTGCTTACGCGCCGGTTCGTCCCGCACCTGTTGGCGAGGTAATAAGGACGAGGACGACGAGCGACGCCGCGCCGCGGGGCGCGTTGCGGTCGTGGGTCGAGGGCGTGTGGCGATGCAGCATGGAACGGAGGAAAGCACGCCCGTTCGCGGCTTGTCAAGCGATCGTAGGGACGCGCTACTGTTGCAGTTGCAACCGTGGACATGGCCCGCGCACGCCGCACAATCGAACACGATTCGTGCCGCTTCCTGCACCGGATTCCACGCCGTCCCGACCGCGCGCCCGCAGGTGCGTGGCTTTCCCTCCACCCACGCGCCAGCGTCCGCCAGCGTTCTTCCGACCATGCCCGACTACCGTTCCAGGACTTCCACCCACGGCCGCAACATGGCCGGCGCGCGCGCGTTGTGGCGCGCCACCGGCATGAAGGACGACGATTTCCACAAGCCGATCGTCGCCATCGCCAACTCGTTCACCCAGTTCGTGCCCGGCCACGTCCACCTCAAGGACCTCGGCCAGCTGGTCGCGCGCGAGATCGAGCGGGTCGGCGGCGTGGCCAAGGAATTCGACACAATCGCGGTGGACGACGGCATCGCCATGGGCCATGACGGCATGCTGTATTCGCTGCCCAGCCGCGAGCTGATCGCCGACTCGGTCGAGTACATGGTCAACGCGCACTGCGCCGACGCGCTGGTGTGCATTTCAAACTGCGACAAGATCACCCCCGGCATGCTGATGGCCGCGCTGCGGCTGAACATCCCCACGGTGTTCGTCTCCGGCGGGCCGATGGAGGCGGGCAAGACACGCCTGGCCGACCACAAGCTCGACCTGATCGACGCAATGGTGATGGCCGCCGACCCGAACGCCAGCGACGAGCAGGTCGCCGCGGTCGAGCGCAGCGCGTGCCCGACCTGCGGTTCGTGCTCGGGCATGTTCACCGCCAATTCGATGAACTGCCTGACCGAGGCGCTGGGCCTGTCGCTGCCGGGCAACGGCACCGTGCTGGCCACCCATGCCGACCGCGAGGCGCTGTTCAAGCGCGCCGGCGTGACCGCGGTGGAACTGTGCCATCGCTGGTACGGCGCGGAGGACGCCAGCGCGCTGCCGCGCGGCATCGCCACGTTCGCCGCGTTCGAGAACGCGATGACGCTGGACATCGCGATGGGCGGCTCGACCAACACCATCCTGCACCTGCTGGCCGCCGCGCAGGAGGGCGAGGTCCCGTTCGGCATGCGCGACATCGACCGGCTGTCGAAGCGCGTGCCGCAACTGTGCAAGGTGGCGCCGAACACGCAGAAGTACCACATCGAAGACGTGCACCGCGCCGGCGGGATCATGGCGATCCTGGCCGAGCTGGCGCGCGGCGGACTGCTCGACACCTCGGTGCCGACCGTGCACGCGAAGACCCTGGGCGAGGCGATCGCCGCCTGGGACGTCACCGCCACCGCCGACGAGGCCGTGCACACGTTCTACAAGGCCGGTCCGGCCGGGATCCCGACCCAGGTCGCCTTCAGCCAGGCCACGCGCTGGCCGTCGCTGGATACGGATCGCGCCGAAGGCTGCATCCGCGACATGGCCCATGCGTTCTCGAAGGAGGGCGGCCTGGCCGTGCTCCACGGCAACATCGCCGTCGACGGCTGCGTGGTGAAGACCGCCGGCGTGGACGAATCGATCCACGTGTTCGAGGGCAACGCGCGCGTGTACGAAAGCCAGGACGCGGCCGTGAAGGGCATCCTCGGCGACGAGGTGCAGGCCGGCGACGTGGTGGTGATCCGCTACGAAGGTCCCAAGGGCGGGCCGGGCATGCAGGAAATGCTGTATCCGACCAGCTACCTCAAGTCCAAGGGCCTGGGCAAGCAATGCGCGCTGCTGACCGACGGCCGTTTCTCCGGCGGCACCTCGGGGCTGTCGATCGGCCACGCCTCGCCCGAGGCGGCGGCCGGCGGGGCGATCGGCCTGGTCCGCAACGGCGACCGGATCCGGATCGACATCCCGGCGCGCACGATCGACCTGCTGGTGTCCGAGGCGGAACTGGCGGCGCGCCGCGCCGCGCAGGACGCGAAGGGCTGGAAGCCGGCCGAGCCGCGTCCGCGCAAGGTCAGCACCGCACTGAAGGCCTACGCCCTGCTGGCCACCAGCGCCGACAAGGGAGCGGTGCGCGACAAGGCGCTGCTCGACGGCGTGTGAGGCTCGCCAGGTCGCTTTTCGCCGCCGCCGCGCTCGTGTTGCTGGCGCCGTCGCCGGCGCCGGCCGGCGAGGCCGCACCGTGGGTGGTGGCCACCTACGCCTACCCGCAGCGCGACCGTGCCGCCGCGATCCGGCCGCTGGCCGACTATCTCGGCCGCCGTGGCGACCATCCGGTGCGGGTGGCCGTGCTGCCGTCGCCGACCGCGCTGGTCGATGCGCTGCGCCGGGGCCAGGTCGACGTGGCGGTACCGAACCTGCACGGTTACCTGCAGGCGCGGCCGGGTTCCGGCGACATCCGTGCATTGCCGGTGCCCGACGTGCCGGTCGTGCAGGCCGACCGCTATCGCGCGGTGATCGTAGCCCGCGCTGGGATCGATTCGATCCAGGTGCTGCAGGCGCAGGCCGCGGACCTGCGGCTGGTCCTGGTCGGGGCGGACTCGGCGTCCGGCGGATTCGTTCCGCTCGCCGGTCTGCGAGCGATGGGACTGCGTCCGCAGGCGGACTTCGACTCGGTGGCCCATGCCGGCTCGCATGCGGCGGCGCTGCAGGCCCTGGTCGACGGGCACGCCGATGTCGCCGCGCTGGCCGCCGACGTCTACGACGCTGCCTCGCCGGCGGGCCTGCACGAGCTGTGGCGTTCCGCGCCGATTCCGCCCGGCCCGCTGCTGTGCCGGATGGCCGCCACCGTGCCCTGCGACGACATCGCCGCGTGGCTGCTGGAGGCGCATGCGCGCGACCCGTCGGTGATGGCGGCACTGCGCGCCGGGTGGCCGGAGTTCGGCGATGCCCGTGTCTTCGTGACGGCACCGCCGATGCCGCTGGACCTGCCGCAGGCCGATTGAGCGGAGGGCCTTGCCGCCCGGATACCGCTGCCGCGCTGCGCGGGACGGAAGGGCGTACGGCCAGGCCGCGGACGGCGCCAGTTGGCGTAATCTGGCGACGGCTCGGGGAGGGAGAGGGCGATGGGACGCGCTGCGGGAAAGTGGCTGGCCCTGCTGCCGGCCGTCATGCTGGCCGCCACCCTGGCCGGCTGCACCAGCATCGGCGTGCAGCGGGTCGGGATCGACCGCACCGACTACACGCGGCAGTTGCGGCAGAGCGACAAGGAGCAGCTGCTGGCCAACATCGTGGCCTTGCGCCACGGCGACGCGCCGATGTTCCTGGAGGTCAGTTCGGTCATCAGCCAGTACAGCCGCGAGAGCACCGGCGAGCTGCAGGCCGCGATTGCTCCGGCGGTCGACAACGACGCCGGCGCCATCGGCGGATCGGTGGTCCTGCGCGAATCGCCCACGGTGACCTATACCCCGCTGACCGGCGAGCGCTTCTCGCGCAGCATGCTGGCGCCGCTGACGCCGGCAGTGGTGCTGGCCACGATGGAGGCAGGCTGGGCCTCGGACCTGCTGTTCCCGTTGGCGGTGCGCTCCATCAACGGCGTCGGCAACGGCAGCAGCGCGCCGCTGTTCGAGCAGCGGGCGGACCCGGACTTCGCCGCGGTGGTCGCCGCGCTGCGCCGGCTGCAGCGCACCCAGGCGCTCGCGATCCGCGTGCGCCAGAAGGAGGAGACCTTCCAGGCACTGGCGCGGGTGCGTCCGGCGCTGGATCCGCAGGAACTGGCGGACATCACCTTCCTCTCCGAACGGCTGGGCATCGAACGCGGCGCCGGCGAGCTGCGGGTCGTGTTCTCGACCTACCCGCACGACCGCGGCGAGCTGGCGATCGCCACCCGCTCGATGTTCGAGATCCTGATGGAGCTGGCACAGGGCGTGGAGATGCCCGGCTCGCCACCGCCGGCTTCGGCGCTGGTGCGGATCCGCAGCGGCGCGCAGGCGCCGGCCGGTGCGCACGTGGCGGTGCGCTCCGGCGATTCCTGGTTCTGGATCGACGGACATGACGAGTCCTCGAAGCGTATGTTCCTGCTAACCCAGGTGATGATGTCGATCGCCGACACCGGCGGTGGCTCCGGTTCGCCGCTGGTGACGATCCCGGCAGGTTGACCCGGACGCGAACCCGGTCCCGGCGGCCGTGCGGCGCGATCGGCTATCTTTCCGGGAAATCGTCCACGGTCCGATCCCATGTCCCTGCTCCGTCGTTCCCTGCTGTGCGCCGCCCTGCTGCTGCCGGCCGGCGCCTCCGCCGCCGACCGCATCACCGGCGAGCTGTTCGCCACCCGCTCGGAGGTGATCGCACCGCACGCGATGGCCGCCACCTCGCATCCGCTGGCCACCCAGGTGGCGCTGGACGTGATGAAGCAGGGCGGTTCTGCGGTGGACGCGGCGATCGCCGCCAACGCCGCGCTGGGGCTGATGGAGCCGACCGGCAATGGCATCGGCGGCGACCTGTTCGCGATCGTGTGGGATCCGAAGACGGAGAAGCTCTACGGCTACAACGGCTCCGGTCGCTCGCCGAAGTCGCTGACCCTGGCCGAGTTCAAGCGCCGCGGGCTCAGGGATATCCCGCCGACCGGCCCGCTGCCGGTATCGGTGCCCGGCACGGTGGACGGCTGGTTCGCGCTGCACGGCCGGTTCGGCCGCCGCGCCATGGCCGACAACCTGGCGCCGGCGATCCGCTACGCGCGCGAAGGCCATCCGGTGCACGAAGTGATCGCCTACTACTGGGATCGTTCGGTGCCGCGCCTTTCGCAGCATCCCGGCTTCAAGGAGCAGTTCACCATCGATGGCCGCGCCCCGCGCAAGGGCGAACTGTGGAAGAACCCCAACCTGGCCGACACCCTGCAGAAGATCGCCGACGGCGGGCGCGACGCGTTCTACAAGGGCGACATCGCCCGCACCATCGACGCCTACTTCCGCGCCAACGGCGGTTTCCTCGGCTACGAGGACCTGGCCGCGCACCAGGGCGAGTGGGTCGAGCCGGTGTCGACCAACTACCGCGGTTACGACGTGTGGGAGCTGCCGCCCAACAGCCAGGGCATCGCCGCGCTGCAGATGCTCAACGTGCTCGAAGGCTACGACTTCTCGAAGATCGGCTTCGGCTCGCCCGAGCACGTGCACCTGTTCGTGGAGGCGAAGAAGCTGGCCTTCGCCGACCGCGCGCGGTTCTACGCGGACCCGGCATTCCAGCCGGCGCCGGTGGCGAAGCTGGTGTCGAAGGAGTACGCCGCCCAGCGCCGCCAGCTCGTCTCGATGGACAAGGCCCTGCGCGAGGCCCAGCCGGGCACCCCGAAGCAGCTGGAGGAAGGCGACACGATCTACCTGACCACCGCCGACGCGGACGGCATGATGGTCTCGCTGATCCAGTCCAACTACCGCGGCATGGGCAGCGGCATGGCGCCGCCGGGACTGGGCTTCATCCTGCAGGACCGCGGCGAGATGTTCGTGCTGGCCGGCTGCGACCGCGAGCCGGTCCATCCGAACTGCTATGCCCCGGGCAAGCGCCCGTTCCAGACCATCATCCCGGCCTTTATCACCAAGGGCGGCAAGCCGTGGGTGAGCTTCGGCGTGATGGGCGGCGCGATGCAGCCGCAGGGCCACGTGCAGATCGTGATGAACCTGGTCGACTTCGGCATGAACCTGCAGGAAGCCGGAGACGCGCCGCGGATCCAGCACGAGGGCTCGACCGAACCGACCGGGCAGGGCACGGCGATGAGCGACGGCGGCGAGGTCAACCTCGAAACCGGATTCCCCTACGAGACCGTGCGCGAGCTGATGCGCAAGGGTCATCGCATCATCTTCGCCGACGGTCCCTACGGCGGTTACCAGGCGATCCTGCGGGCGGACAACGGCGTCTACTTCGGCGCTTCGGAGAGCCGCAAGGACGGCCATGCCGCCGGCTACTGAGCCTGTCCTCCGGACCACGCATCGCCGGGCCACGCGCCGTCGACACGATTCCCTTCCCGTCCATGGGCGCCGCGTGCGCGGAATAGGTGATATGCGCCGTTCGCATGCGTGTCGCGGGGGCGCCGCCAGCGTGTAAGGTGCGGCGCATCCGCGTGCGATCGCGGGCTGACTGGACGGGGAGTTCTTATGCACGTGCCTGCCGGATGGGCGGGCGGCTTCGGCCGCATCGCGATGTGGGGTGTCCTCTCGCTGTCGGTTGTGCTGGCGGCGTGTTCGCGAAGGCCCGCGAACGAGGCCGATGGCGGCGCCAATGCCGCTGCCGGCTCCGCAGCCGCCACCCCGGCCGTGACGTCGCGGCAGTCCGGGTTCGTCAAGGTCGAGGGCACGCGCTTCGTGCTCGACGGCAAGCCCTACCGCTTCGCCGGCGCGAACTTCTGGTACGGCGCCTACCTGGGCGCGCCCGACGGCGTCGGCGACCGCGAGCGCCTGCGCGCCGAACTCGACCAGCTCAAGGCCGCAGGCATCGACAACCTGCGCGTGCTGGCCATGTCGGAGGCCAGCGGCTTCAAGCGCGGCGTGCGGCCGGCGATCATGTCCGCGCCCGGCCAGTACGACGAGGCGATGCTGCAGGGACTGGACTACCTGCTGGCGGAGATGGCCCGCCGCGACATGAAAGCCGTGCTCTACCTCAACAACTTCTGGCAGTGGTCCGGCGGCATGTCGCAGTACGTGGCCTGGGCCACCGGCGGCTCGGTGTCCGAGCACGACCCGGACCTGACCGGCGACTGGAACGGGTTCATGCAGAACTCGGCGCGCTTCTACGCGATCCCCGAGGCGCAGGCCTGGTATCGAGACGCGATCGCCACCGTGGTCGGCCGCACCAACAGCATCACCGGCGTGGCCTACGTGGACGATCCCACGGTGATGTCCTGGCAGCTGGCCAACGAGCCGCGTCCGGGCAGCGATGCCGGCGGCAAGGCGAATGCCGACGGCTACGTGCGCTGGATCGACGAGACCGCCGGGTACATCCGTGGGCTGGCGCCGAAACAACTGGTCAGCACCGGCAGCGAGGGCGAGAAGGGCTCGGCGGGCGACATGGCGCTGTTCGTCCGCGCCCACGACACGCCGAACGTCGATTACCTGACCTTCCACCTGTGGCCGTCCAACTGGAGCTGGATCGACCACAAGGACCCGGCGGCCAGGCTGGATTCCGGGCTGGCGACCTCGCTCGACTACATCGACCGGCACATCGAAGTGGCGGGGAAACTGGGCAAGCCCATCGTCCTGTCCGAATTCGGCCTCAACCGCGACCAGGGCGCCTACGACCCGGCCTCGGGCACGCAGGCGCGCGACCGCTTCTACCAGGCGATCTACGCGCGCCTGCTCGAGCGGATGCAGGCCGGCGACGCCATCGCCGGCTCCAACTTCTGGGCCTGGGGCGGCCGTGGCCGCACCACCAACGCCGACTGGATGTGGGCGCCGGGCGACCCGTTCACCGGCGATCCGCCGCAGGAGGCGCAGGGCCTGTTCTCGCTGTTCGACAGCGACGCCTCGACCCTGGGGATCGTGTCCGACCACGCGCGCGCGGTGCACGCGCTGCCCTGAGGCGCAGCTCGCTGCGCCGGTGATGTCAGGGCGTGCCGGCCGGCGGGCCGCCGGTGTCGCCCGTGCCGACTGCCGCCTCGCCCCGACGTGGGCGACCGAGCAGCCAGTCCTCCAGCGCATGGCGCATGCGCTGGGCGCGCCGTTGCCGCACCTGCATCGTGTGGACCAGCACGCGCCGCAAGGCAAGGGCGACCAGCACCAGCAGCAGCGCGAACGGCAGCGCGGAGACCGTGACCAGGCCCTGCAGTGCCCCCAATCCACCCGCCAGCAGCAGGGTTCCGGCCACCAGGGCGATCGCCATGCCCCAGGCCAGGCGGCGCCGCATGGGCGGGTCTCCGGGCTGCTCGCTGGACATGCTGGCCAAGACCAGCACGGCCGAATCGGCCGAGGTGACGAAGAAGATCGCCACCAGCGCCAAGGCGATCGCCGACATCGTCGCCCCCAGCGGCAGGTACGAGAAGACCGCGAACAGGACGTTCTCGTAGCCCGACTCCAGCACCGGCCCCAGGTCGGCGCCCGAGAACAGCTGCAGCCAGAGCGCGGTGCCACCGAAGATCGAGAACCAGGCGAAGCCGAGCAGGCTGGGCGCGAGCACCGTGCCCACGACGAACTCCCGGATCGTGCGGCCGTAGGACACGCGCGCGATGAACGCGCCAACGAATGGCGCCCAGGAGATCCACCAGGCCCAGTAGAAGATCGTCCAGTCCATCACCCAGTGGCCGCCGGAGAAGGGCGACAGGCGCAGGCTCATGCGCACCAGGTCGTCCAGGTAGCTGCCCAGGCTGGTGGTGAACACGTCGAACAGGAACGCGGTCGGTCCCAGCACCAGCACCATCGCCATCAGCAGGGCGGCCAGCACCAGGTTGGCGCTGGACAGCCACTTGATGCCGCGATCCACGCCGCTCAGGCTCGAGGCCATGTACAGCACGAAGGCGACGGCGATCACCGTCAGCTGCACCGGGAGGCTGTCGGGCGTGCCGAACAGCCGGCCCAGGCCGGCGACGATCTGCAGGGTCCCGAATCCCAGCGTGGTGGCCACGCCTATCGCGGTGGCCACGACCGCGGCCGTGTCGACCAGCCTGCCGGCGAACCCGCGATGGTGGCGCCCCAGCAGCGGTTGCAGCAAGTCGCTGACCTGGCCGCGGCCGCGCCGGTTGTACTGGAACCAGGCCATCGCCAGCCCCACCAGGCCGTACACGGCCCAGGGATGCAGGCCCCAATGGAAGAACGCGTAGCGCATCGCCGCCCGCGCCGCCGGCACGCTGCCCGGTTCCAGTCCCTCGGGCGGCTTGAAGAAATGGGACACCGGCTCGGCCGCGCCCCAGAACACCAGGCCGATGCCCATGCCCGCGGCGAACAGCATCGCCAGCCAGCTGGCGCCGGAGAAGGCCGGTTCGGCGTCATCGCCGCCGATGCGCAGGTCCCCCAGCCGGCCGAAGGCCAGGTAGAGCATGAACACCAGGGTGAAGAACACGACGACCAGGTACATCCAGCCGGTGTATTGCAGGGTCGCGGCGAGCAGGCCGCGCACGACCGCCTCGAAACGGTCCGGCGCCAGCCCGGCAGCGGCGACCAGCAGGGCGACCAGCAGGAAGGAGATGCGGAAAACCATGCCGCCCCCGGGTCCGGTGGGGTGGCGAGTCTAGCAAAGCCCGCCTGCGCACCGTCCGTGGCGGCCGTGCCCCGCGCTCCGGCGTGTGGTCTAATCGTCGCCGAAGCGGGGGTACCGCGGCCGATGCGGCGCGGTTGAGACAGACCCTTCGAACCTGATCCGGTTGAGACCGGCGTAGGGAGCTTCGTGCCACGCCCGGCGGCCGCCGGGCGTGCTGCGCTCCGCTTCGGTGTCCCACCGCCCGTCCCCCGGGCCGGTTTACCCATGCGCCGGAGTCCACGATGAATGCCAGCTTCAAACCGGAAGCGACCGCCACGCTGCTGCAACAGACCGAGCAGCTTTCCGAATCCGTGACCCGGCCGATCCCGGGCTCGCGCAAGATCCACGTCGGAGGTTCGCGCCCCGACCTGCGCGTGCCGATGCGCGAGATCGCGCTGACCCGCACGCCGACCGTGTTCGGCGGCGAGGAGAACGCGCCGGTCACCGTCTACGACACGTCCGGCCCGTACACCGACCCGGAGGCGCGGATCGACCTGGCCGCCGGCCTGCCCGCCCTGCGCGCGCAGTGGATTGCCGAGCGCGGGGACACCGAGCTGTTGCCGGCGCTGAGCTCCGAGTTCGGCCGTGCCCGCGAGCACGATCCGAAGCTGGCCGCGGTGCGCTTCCCGGGCCGCCCGCTGCCGCGCAAGGCCGCCGCTGGCGCCAACGTCACCCAGATGCACTACGCTCGGCGCGGAATCGTCACCCCCGAGATGGAATACGTGGCGATCCGCGAGAACCAGCGCCTGGAGGCGGTGCGCGACGGCGGCCTGCTGGCCCAGCATCCGGGCGAGAGCTTCGGCGCGAACATCCAGAAGATCATCACCCCGGAATTCGTGCGCGACGAGATCGCACGCGGCCGCGCGATCCTGCCCAACAACATCAACCACCCGGAAAGCGAGCCGATGATCATCGGCCGCAACTTCCTCACCAAGATCAACGCCAACATCGGCAATTCCGCGGTGTCCTCGGGCATCGCCGAGGAGGTCGAGAAGCTGGTCTGGTCGATCCGCTGGGGCGGCGACACGGTGATGGACCTGTCCACCGGCAAGCACATCCACGAGACCCGCGAGTGGATCATCCGCAACTCGCCGGTGCCGATCGGGACCGTGCCGATCTACCAGGCGCTGGAGAAGGTCGACGGCCGCGCCGAGGAGCTGACCTGGGAGATCTTCCGCGACACGCTCATCGAGCAGGCCGAGCAGGGCGTGGACTACTTCACCATCCACGCCGGCGTGCTGCTGCGCTACGTGCCGCTGACGGCAAGGCGCGTCACCGGCATCGTCTCCCGCGGCGGTTCGATCCTGGCCAAGTGGTGCCTGGCGCACCACAAGGAGAATTTCCTCTACACCCACTTCGAGGACATCTGCGAGATCATGAAGGCCTACGACGTGGCCTTCTCGCTGGGCGACGGCCTGCGCCCGGGTTGCATCGCCGATGCCAACGACGCGGCCCAGTTCGGCGAGCTGGAGACGCTGGGTGAACTCACGAAGATCGCCTGGAAGCACGACGTCCAGACCATGATCGAAGGCCCCGGCCACGTGCCGATGCAGCTGATCAAGGAAAACATGGACAAGCAGCTGCGCGAGTGCGGCGAGGCGCCGTTCTACACGCTCGGCCCGCTGACCACCGACATCGCACCGGGCTACGACCACATCACCTCGGCGATCGGCGCGGCGATGATCGGCTGGTTCGGCACGGCGATGCTCTGCTACGTCACCCCGAAGGAGCACCTGGGCCTGCCCAACCGCCAGGACGTTCGCGACGGGATCATGGCCTACAGGATCGCCGCGCATGCGGCCGACCTGGCCAAGGGCCATCCGGGCGCGCAGGTGCGCGACAACGCGCTGAGCAAGGCGCGCTTCGAGTTCCGCTGGGAGGACCAGTTCCACCTCGGCCTGGATCCGGAGAAGGCCAGGGAATTCCACGACGAGACCCTGCCCAAGGATGCGCACAAGCTCGCGCATTTCTGCTCGATGTGCGGCCCGCATTTCTGCTCGATGAAGATCACCCAGGACGTGCGCGACTACGCCGCCGAGCACGGGGTCGACGAGCAGGCGGCGTTGGAGGCCGGGATGGCCGAGAAGTCGGCGCAGTTCCTGGAGCAGGGGGCGCAGGTCTACCGCCCGGGTTGACCTGCCGGCCGCGGCGGCGATGCGCTATCGTCGCCGCTGTCCCGGAACCGGCAAGGAATGGCAATGAGCGCAGGCACCAGCGTGGTCAGGGCGGGGATCGGCTTCGGCACCGCCCTGGCGATCACCCTTTCGTGGACGGCCAACAAGTCGCTGCTGTGGGTGATCATCCACGGCATCCTGGGCTGGATCTACGTCGTCTACTACGCGCTGTTCAAGCATTTCGGCTGAACGATGGCCGCGTTCGCGCCGCTGCGCTGGGTGGTCCGGATCCGCCGCCATCCGTCGGCATTGCTGCTGGCCGTGCAGCTGCTGGGGGTGATGCTGTACCCGGTGATGGAACAGGCCGCCGCCGGGCGCGCGCTGTTCGGCGCGTTCGGCATCGTCGTGCTGCTGCTGGCGGTCTGGGTGGTCAAGCGCAGCCCGGCCCTGGGCTGGGTCGCCTGGTGCCTGGCGCTGCCGGCGGTGCTGCTGTCTATCGCCGCGGCGCTGCTCGGCAAGCCGGTCCTGACCGCGATGTCGCAGGCGCTGGAAAGCCTGCTGTACTTCTACGCGGCCGGCAGCCTGACCGCGTACATGCTCGAGGACCACGAGGTCACGCGCGACGAACTGTATGCGTGCGGTGCCACCTTCACGCTGCTGGCCTGGGCGTTCGCGTTCGCTTTCTCGGTCTGCCAGATCGTCAATCCGGGCAGCTTCGCTGCGACCTCCGAATTGCCCCAGCGCACCTGGATGGAGCTGCTCTACCTGAGCTTCAGCCTGCTCTCCGGCGTGGGCCTGAGCGACGTCGTGCCGGTGCTGCCGCAGGCGCGCGCGCTGGCGATGCTGGCCCAGTTCGCCGGCGTGATGTACATCGCGCTGGTGGTGTCGCGCCTGATCGGCTTGAGCGTGGTCAGGCGCGGCCGCGGCGCGTGAGCTGATTGCGGGGACGAGTGACCCGGCGTTCGCGGCGCGCGCGGAGACGTTGCTCCGCCGCTGACGCGGCGGCGCCGGTTCATTCACGCCGCCAGCGGGGTGGCGTTGAGCGCTTCGGCGTAGCCGCGCCAGTCGCCCAGGCGCGACACGACGCCGGTGCGGGTCAGGTAGGCCTCGTCGGGCTCTTCGCGGGCGGCCAGGGCCATGGCGGTGTGGACCGCACCGGTGACCCAGAAGCTGCGCGTGCTCGAGCGCGACGGCGAGCGATGGAACGCGACCGCTTCGATGATCGGCATCGGCAGGCCCCACAGGCCCAGCAGGTAGGCGCCGGCCTCGGCATGGCCCGGGCGCGCATCGCCCTCGACCGCCGCCTCGCGCTCGTCGCGAACACCCGGAAGCAGCAGGCCGATGTCGGCCAGCAGCGCGGCGGTGGCGCCGAGTTCGGCGCTGGATTCGGGGAGCATGCGCTTGGCCAGGCGCGAGGCCAGCAGGGCGCGCTGCTGCAGCGCCGCGCGGTCCACGCCGGATGCCCCGGGCAGCGAGAACACCTCGCTGGCCAGGACCAGGTCGCGCAGCGTGGAGATGCCCAGGCGGGTCACCGCCGCGCGCAGGTCGGCGATGGTGCGGCCGTTGGAGAAATAGGCCGAATTGCACAGCTGCAGCACCTTCGCCGCGATCGCCGGGTCGCCGGCCACCAGGCGGGCGATGTCCGAGGCACTGGTGTCCTCGTCGGTCTCCAGCGCGTTCATCAGGCGCAGGTAGAGCTGCGGCGGCGAGGGCAGCTGCTCGACCCGGCCGATCCGTTCGCGCAGGACCGGGTTGTCGAGCAGTTCGCGCAGTTCCTCGAGGCTGCCGATCGCCTCCAGCAGCACTTCCGGCGCCAGCGGCGCAGGCAGGAAGCGGTGGGCCAGGCCGATGATCCGCGCCGGCGGGTTCTGGTCGCCGTCGATCACCGCCACGCGCGAGGCTTCCGCGCGCAGGGTGCGCACCTGGCCCAGCAGGGTGGCCGGCGGCATGTCGGGAAGGGTGGGTGCGACCAGGATCACGTCCAGTGGCTGGGCGGCGACGCGCGCCATCGCACCGCCGGCGTCTTCGCAACGCTCCACTTCCCAGTCCTGGCCCAGCTCGGCCACCAGCTCGACCAGGGTGGCCGGAAACACGGCTTCATCGCCGACAAACAGAATGCGCACGAAAAACCTCCCATGGGGCGACGCGGGAACAGGCGGAGGGCCGGCCTGGGCCGGATGTCCGTAGCCGGTATCGGTCGGAGGGGAGGGAAAGTTGAGCTGGTGGCGCCGGGTGGCGCCGCGAAGATGCGGAACTGTGCGTCAGTTCCCGTTTGCTGCCGCGGCAGGCCGATCGCCGGCGGCCGGTGCCGGCCTTGCCGGGGTCCGGTGGACCGGCAAGGCCCCGGCGCCGACCGCAGCCGGCGCCGGGGCGCGGCGGTCAGGCCTTGTCGGCCGCGCGCTTCATCGCGTCGACCAGGATCTGCTTGGCTTCGGCGGCGTCCCCCCAGCCGTCGAGCTTGACCCACTTGCCCTTTTCCAGGTCCTTGTAGTGCTCGAAGAAGTGGCCGATGCGCTCCAGCCAGTGCGGCGAGACCTGGCCGATGTCTTCCACGTGCGCGTAACCGGAGAACACCTTGGACACCGGCACGGCCAGGATCTTCTCGTCGCTGCCGGCCTCGTCGGTCATCTTCAGCACGCCGACCGGGCGGCAGCGCACCACCGAGCCGGGAATCAGCGGCAGCGGCAGCACCACCAGCACGTCGGCCGGGTCGCCGTCGCCGCACAGGGTGTCGGGCACGTAGCCGTAGTTGCACGGATAGCGCATCGGGGTGGAGAGGATGCGGTCGACGAAGATCGCGCCGCTTTCCTTGTCCACTTCGTACTTCACCGGCTCGGAGTCCTTGGGGATCTCGATGATGACGTTGATTTCCTCGGGCGGATTGCGCCCGGCGCTGACCTGGTCGAGGCCCATGTGCTGCTCCGTTGCGATGCTGGATGGGGGAAAAGGCGGCCATTTTACGCCTTCGGCTGCTGCGGCGCACAAAGCACGCAGGCCCCCGATCCGGGGCGCCACAAACGCGAAGCCCCGGCATGGCCGGGGCTTCGGACCCAGCAGGAACAATCACTTACAGCAAAGGCACCAGCAGCAGCGCCACGATGTTGATGATCTTGATCAGCGGGTTGATGGCCGGTCCGGCGGTGTCCTTGTAGGGGTCGCCGACGGTGTCGCCGGTGACCGCGGCCTTGTGCGCCTCGCTGCCCTTGCCGCCGAAGTGGCCATCCTCGATGTACTTCTTGGCGTTGTCCCAGGCACCGCCGCCGGTGGTCATCGAGATCGCCACGAACAGGCCAGTCACGATGGTGCCGATCAGCAGGCCGCCGAGCGCCTTCGGTCCCAGCAACAGGCCGACGACGATCGGCACGGCCACCGGCAACAGCGACGGCACGATCATCTCCTTGATCGCCGAGCGGGTGAGCATGTCCACCGCGCGGTCGTACTGCGGCTTGGCCGTGCCCTGCATGATTCCCGGGATCTCGCGGAACTGGCGGCGCACTTCCTCCACCACCGCGCCGGCCGCGCGGCCGACCGCCTCCATCGCCATCGCGCCGAACAGGTACGGGATCAGGCCACCGATCAGCAGGCCGATGATCACGGTGTGGTCGGACAGGTCGAACGCGAACACCTGGCCCGGGTTGTTGGCCTGCAGGTTGTGGGTGTAGTCGGCGAACAGGACCAGCGCGGCCAAAGCGGCCGAGCCGATCGCATAGCCCTTGGTCACCGCCTTGGTGGTGTTGCCGACCGCGTCGAGCGGGTCGGTGACGTTGCGCACCTCCGGCGGAAGTTCGGACATCTCGGCGATGCCGCCGGCGTTGTCGGTGATCGGGCCGTAGGCGTCCAGCGCCACGATCATGCCGGCCATCGACAGCATCGCGGTCGCGGCGATGGCGATGCCGTACAGGCCGCCGTGCAGGTGCGCGAACCAGATCGCCAGGCACACCGCCACCACCGGCAGCGCGGTCGACTTCATCGACACGCCCAGGCCGGCGATGATGTTGGTGCCATGGCCGGTGGTCGAGGCCTGCGCGACGTGCTTGACCGGGCCGTACTGGGTGCCGGTGTAGTACTCGGTGATCCAGACGATCAGGCCGGTCAGGACCAGGCCGATCAGCGCGCAGATGTAGAGGTTGATCGCCCCGTGCGAATTGTCGGCCATCAGCGAGGTGGTGATCGGCCAGAACGCGATCGCCGCCAGCACGCCGGACACGATCACGCCCTTGTACAGCGCGCCCATGATCGAGCCGCCCGGCTTCACCTTGACGAAAAACGCGCCGATGATCGAGGCCACGATCGACACGCCGCCCAGCACCAGCGGATACAGCACCGCGTTGCGGCCGACCTCGTCGATCATCAACCCGCCCAGCAGCATGGTCGCGATCACCGTGACCGCGTAGGTCTCGAACAGGTCGGCGGCCATGCCGGCGCAGTCGCCGACGTTGTCGCCGACGTTGTCGGCGATCACCGCCGGGTTGCGCGGATCGTCTTCCGGGATGCCGGCTTCGACCTTGCCGACCAGGTCGGCGCCCACGTCGGCGCCCTTGGTGAAGATGCCGCCGCCGAGGCGGGCGAAGATCGAGATCAGCGAAGAGCCGAAGGCCAGGCCGACCAGCGCGTGCAGGTTGTCGGCCTGGCTCAGGCCCAGCCGCTGCAGCAGCCAGTAGTAGCCGGCCACGCCGAGCAGGCCCAGGCCGACCACCAGCATCCCGGTGATCGCGCCGCCGCGGAAGGCCACGTCCATCGCCGGGCCCAGGCCGCGACGGGCCGCCTCGGCGGTGCGCACGTTGGCGCGGACCGAAACGTTCATGCCGATGTAGCCGGCCGCGCCGGACAGCACCGCGCCGATGGCGAAGCCGATGGCGGTGTACCAGCTGAGGAAGAAGCCGACCAGCACGAACAGGGCCGCGCCGGCGATGGCGATGGTCAGGTATTGACGGTTGAGGTAGGCGCGGGCGCCTTCCTGGATGGCAGCGGCGATCTGCTGCATGCGTTCGTTGCCCGCCGGTTGCGCCAGGATCCAGCGCGCGGACACGATGCCGTAGAGGATTGCGAGGACGGCGCAGAGCAGTGCCAACGCCAAACCGTATTGTTCCAGCATGAACCCCTCCCAAGGTTGATGGATGCCACCCAGTGGACGGGTGAACAGGAGGGCACGCCGGGCAAGTCGTGAAGCACTGGAGCGGACCCGAGCCGAGGCGCGTCACACCGTGTTCAACATCCCTGGAGCAGCCCGAGTATGACCGCATGGCCGGCCGTAAGGCCACATGGCGTTCATGCGGACGGTGACAGGATCGACGCCTCTCCCCGCCGATCGAGCGCCGATGCCCGTCCACGCGCCCCACTCGCCACCCGAGCAGTCCCGGCCGCACCCGGCGTCGACGGACCCGCGTCCGGGCCAGGCCGAGATCTTCCGCCAGGCCTTCCTGCTCGCCGTGCTCGTGGCGGTCGCGGCCGTCGCCGCGCCGCTGCAGGCCCAGGCGCCGCAGCGCGAGCGCACCGGGACGCCGCAGGCTACGGGGGCGCTGCACACGGTCCGCACCATCCCCGAGGCGTGCACCCGCCTGGAAGGCATGTACACGGGCGATCCGGCGCAGCCGTACCGGCTGCAGCCGGTGGAGACCGCGCCCGGATGCCGGCAGCGGGCGCGCTACGTGGACCCGGCCCAGGCCCGGCCGGACGCCGGTGCCGGCTGGGTGCTCGATGACCTGGTCCGCGTTCCGGATGCCGCCTGCCCGCAGCGGCAGGCGCTGGTGCGGGTGTGGCGCAAGCCCGTCGACCAGACCCTTCAGCTGGACGGACAGGGCCGGGTGCGGATCTACCTGCAGGATGCGCAGAAGCAGGCAGCCGCCGGGCAGATGCGCGAGCTTCCGGAATATTCGGCGCAGCTGGAACTCGCGGGCCGCTGCGGCTGAGCCGCGTCAGCCTTCCGGGAACAGCGCCACATACCGCCGCTGCATCTCCTCCGGCGTCACCTCCTCGATGCTGTGGCCGATGTTCCAGCGGTGGCCGAACGGATCGATGACCACCCCGGAGCGCTCGCCGTAGAAGGCATCGCTGGCGGCGCGCTCGAGCGTGGCGCCGGCGGCGACGGCGCGCTGGATCGTGGCGTCGGCATCGTCCACGTGCAGGTGCAGGGTGGTGCCGTGGCCGTGCGCCGGGTCGGGCTTGCGGATGCCCAGCTCCGGGAATTCCTCGCACAGCATCAGGATGGTGCCGTCGAAGTCCACCTCGGCGTGGCCGATGCGTCCGCCCGGTTCGACCAGGCGGAACTTCTCCGTGGCGCCGAAGGCGTGCCGGTAGAAGTCGATCGCGCGCGCGGCGTCGGCGACGCAGAGGTAGGCGAACAGTTCGTGGGTAGCCATGGCTGCCTCGCTGGCGGAAGGGACCGGCCGGCAGGATGGCCCGTCGCCGGCCACCGGATATTGGAAAAAACTGACGGCTCAATCCACCCGGACGTGGCGTGGATGCAGGTGGCCATCCCGGTAGCAACGGGCCGGCAGGCCGGCGAACTGGCGGAAGTCGCGCGCCAGGTGCGCCTGGTCGAAGTATCCGTGCTCGGCGGCCAGACCGCTCCAGTCCGGGCACCCGTCCACCTGCGCCAGCACGCGCTGGAACCGGCGCAGGCGCGCGTAGCGCTTGGGCGCCAGCCCGGTCGCGTCGCGGAACCGGGCGATGAAATGGCGATGGCTGCAGCCTGCCTGCGCCAGCACCTCGCGCAGGTCGGCGCTACGATCGAGCGCGGCGATGGCATGGTCCACTTCCGCGGCCAGCGGCGCGACCGGTCGCAGCTGCGCCAGCAGGGAGCGCTCGAGCACCGCCAGGCGTGCATCGGGCGTGTCGGCGCGCGCCAGCCTGGCGTGCAGTTCGTCGACCGCCCCGCCCCAGAAGTCGCGCAGGGGTGCGTGCCGTTCGGCCAGGGTGGCGGCCGAGACGCCCAGCAGCGCCCAGGATGCGCCGGGCAGCAGCTGCGCGCCGACCGTGCAGCCCGGCTCGGTGCGCTTGGCGTAATAGCGGCTGCGCGCGCCGCAGACCACCGCGGTGTCGATCGCCTGGCCGGCGCGGTCGCCGCGACCGGCATACAGCTGCAGCGGCGGCCCGTCGATGCGGACCGCCAGGTGCATCTCGCCGGAGGGAATGACGTGCTCGCGTCGCGCGCGCACGGCCTGCCCGACCCACAGGCTGCCGACGTAAGGCCGCAGCGCGGCCGCCAGCGGCGCGCGCGCAGTCATGGCATCAGCCTTCCCAGGCCGGAAGCTTCTTCTTCACCGGCGTGTTCTTCAGTGCCACGTATTTCGGCAGGCCGTCGCGCCCCCAGGGCAGCGGCGCCTCGCCCTGGATCAGCGGCTGCAGGTACTCGCGCGCCTTCGCCGTGATGCCGTAGCCGTCCTTGCGCAGGAAGCCGGCCGGCATGGTCTTCTCGTGGTTGGCGACCTTGTGCAGCGGCGCCGGCTCGATCTTCCAGCGGTACGGCGTGCTGGAGGTGCGCACGATCACCGGCATCACCGCGTTCATGCCCTTGAGCGCGTACTGCACCGCGGCCTTGCCCACCGCCTGCGCCTGCTCCCAGTCGGTCTTGGAGGCGACATGGCGGGCCGAGCGCTGCAGGTAGTCGGGCAGGGTCCAGTGGACCTTGTAGCCCAGCGAATCCTTGACCTTTCCGGCCAGGTACGAGGCCACGCCGCCGAGCTGGGTGTGGCCGAACGCGTCCTTGCCGCCGCCGGCGTCGGCGACGAACTTCCCGTCCTTGTCGCGGATGCCCTCGCTGGCCACCACCACGCACCAGCCGACCTTCTTCACCACCTTGTCGACCTGGGCCAGGAACGCGGCCTCGTCGTAGGCGCGCTCGGGGAACAGGATGATCTGCGGGGCGTCGTCGGGCGATTGCCCGGCCAGGCCGGCCGCGGCGGCGAGCCAGCCGGCGTGGCGGCCCATGGCCTCGTAGACGAACACCTTGGTCGAGGTCTCGGCCATGGCGGCCACGTCCAGCGCCGCCTCGCGCACCGACACGGCGGTGTACTTGGCGGCCGAGCCGAAGCCCGGGCAGGTGTCGGTCACCGCCAGGTCGTTGTCGATGGTCTTGGGAACACCAATACAGGTCAGCGGGTAGCCGAACTCGGCCGCCAGCTGGGAGACCTTCCAGGCGGTGTCGGCCGAGTCGTTGCCGCCGTTGTAGAGGAACCAGCGCACGTC
Source organism: Pseudoxanthomonas kaohsiungensis (assembly GCF_010211765.1). Lineage (GTDB taxonomy): Bacteria > Pseudomonadota > Gammaproteobacteria > Xanthomonadales > Xanthomonadaceae > Pseudoxanthomonas > Pseudoxanthomonas kaohsiungensis. The sequence continues at coordinate 24,077 of NZ_PDWO01000011.1, forward strand.
GTGGGCCTTGAGCACCTCGAGCAGCCGTTCGTACTTCGCCCGGTCCGCGTCCACCGACTTGAGCTTGTAGCGGCAGGAGCCGAAGGCGCCGCCGGGGGTGTGGGCCAGTGCGGCGATGGCCGCGGCCGACTCCTTCGAGGTGTCCACCAGTTCCTCGCGCAGCGCGCCGAGGATGCCGTTGCGGGCGGCCAGCACCTTGATGCCCCGGGCCCGCGCCTCGCTGATGACGCCGCTGGCGGTGGCGTTGATGACGGCGGTGACGCCGCCGGACTGGGCGTAGAGCAGGGTGCCTTGCGGGGTGGCTCGGGCCATGGACGCGGTTCCTCCGGAGGGGACAATTCTGGGACAGCGCCACCGGATGCGGTAAGCTGCACCGGAATGGTGCGGTGCAATGCAGTGGTGCGCAGCGACGAAAGTCTAGCGCCCCCGGCCGCCACGGGACATTTCTTCATCGGAGCGATCGATGCGACTGGTACTTCTGGGCCCGCCCGGCTCGGGCAAGGGAACGCAGGCCGCGCGCCTGAAGGAAACCCTCGGCGTCCCCCACATCTCCACCGGCGACCTGCTGCGTGCCGAGGTGGCCGCCGGGACGCCGCTGGGCCTGCAGGCCAAGGAAGTGATGGCCCGGGGCGACCTGGTCTCCGACGAGATCCTGCTGGGCATGCTCGAATCGCGCCTGGGGCGCGACGACGTCGCCAACGGCTTCATCCTCGACGGCTATCCGCGCAACCTGGCCCAGGCGGCGGCGCTGGACGGCCTGCTGGCCAAGATCGGCCAGCCGCTGGACGCGGTGGTGCAGCTGGACGTGGGCACGGACCTGCTGGTCGAGCGCATCGCCGGCCGCGCCCAGGCCGAAGGCCGCGCTGACGACAATCCCGAATCGGTGCGCAAGCGCCTGCAGGTCTACAACCACTCCACCGCCCCGGTGATCGGCTTCTACGAGAACCGCGGCACGCTGACCCGGATCGACGGCGTCGGCAGCATGGACGAGATCACCGCGCGGGTGCTGGCGGCGCTGAAGGGCTGAGCCCGCCGCAGTCGTGCTGGATCAACGCGCGTCGCCCCCGGGGCGGCGCGCGTTTTCTTTTGGGCGATATTCCGGGTGGGGCGGCGGCGTGTGCTTGCGGCCGCGCGACGCAACGGCCACTGGAACCGCAACGGCAACCGCTGTAACGGCAGCGCGGCTGGCTTCGGCGGGAGCCGCGGCAGGCCGGGGGTGTCGCAGCCGCTCGGGCGTACATCCATGTACGCACTCGCTACCGCGGCCATCCATGGCCGCTGCTGCGACCCCCCCGGCCTGCCACGTCTTCTGGGGCTTCCAGATCGTGGCGTTGATCCCGGCAAGCGCCGGCCTTGCCCCGGTGCCCGGTGTCGTCGGGATCGGCGGCGTTGCCACGGATCCAGCGTCCAGGCCGACAGCCGGGCTCCGCCGCGCCCACCTGCGGCGACGGCGGCCAGGAAGCAGCATCACGTTCTCCAGAAAACCGCGTTCTGCTTCTGATCGAAGCGACGAACTGCCAGCTGCCCGAGGACGTCGTGTCCTGGGGGTGGGGCGCAAGTGGCACAGGGATGTGCCACGACCCGAGTACGGACAGGACGTCCGCCCGAGGGATGCGCCCCGCCCCCAGGGCACGGCGGCCCCTTCCGAAGCCGACGCCCCGCGACCCGGCTCAAATACCCAGGTTCACGGTGGTTCCAGGATTCCACGCCTTTAGCGCGGCTCCGAAGAAAACCGGTGCATTGGGAATGGAAGCAAGCCCGCAGCCAGGCCACCCAGCCGAACAGCCCAAAAACCGCGACGCTTCGGCGACAATCGCCGGCATGAGCAAGATCCACATCCTCGGCATCGCCGGGACCTTCATGGGCGGCGTCGCCGCCCTGGCGCGCGAGCTGGGCCACACCGTCGAGGGCAGCGACCAGGCGGTGTACCCGCCGATGTCGACCCAGCTCGAACGACTGGGCATCGAGCTGAAACAGGGCTACCTGCCGGAGAACATCTCCGCCGATGCCGGGGAGATCGTCGTCGGCAACGCGCTGTCGCGCGGCAACCCGGCGGTGGAGCAGGTGCTCGACGATGGCCGCCGCTACATCTCCGGCGCCCAGTGGCTGGCCGAGCGCGTGCTGCCCGGGCGCACCACCCTGGCGGTGGCCGGCACCCATGGCAAGACCACGACCACCTCGATCCTGGCCTTCCTGCTGCAGGCGGCCGGGCGCGACCCGGGCTTCCTGATCGGTGGCGTCGCCGAGGATTTCGGCACGTCCGCGCGCCTGGGCGGCGGTCGCGAGTTCGTGGTCGAGGCCGACGAGTACGACACCGCGTTCTTCGACAAGCGCAGCAAGTTCGTCCACTACCGGCCGCGGGTCGCGATCCTCAACAACCTCGAGTACGACCACGCCGACATCTTCCCCGACCTGGCCGCGATCCAGCGCCAGTTCCACCACCTCGTGCGCACGGTGCCGCGCGCCGGCCGCCTGGTCGTCAACGGCGAGGACGCGCACCTGGCGCAGGTGCTGGCGATGGGCTGCTGGACGCCGGTGGAGACCTTCGGCATCGAGCAGGCGGCCGTGGCCATCGCGCGCGCCGACGGCGGCGCCGGCTTCGACTGGAGCGCGCGCCTGCTCGATGCCGATGGCAGCGCCTTCGCCGTGCTGCATCGCGGACAGGAAGCCGGGACCGTGCGCTGGCCGCTGGTCGGGCGGCACAACGTCATGAACGCGCTGGCCGCGCTGGCCGCCGCGCATGCGGTCGGAGTCGCGCCGGCGCAGGTGACCGGCGCACTGGCCGCCTTCAGCAGCGTCAAGCGCCGCCTGGAGGTGCTCGGCACGCAGGGTGGCATCACCGTCTACGACGATTTCGCCCACCATCCCACCGCGATACGCACCACCCTCGAGGGCCTGCGCGCGAAGGTCGGTGCCGCGCGGATCGTGGTGGCGATGGAGCCACGCAGCAACTCGATGCGGCTGGGCGCGCATGCCGACGCACTGGCGCCCTCGCTGGAACTGGCCGATGCGGTGGTGTTCCTGCACCGGCCCGGGCTGGCCTGGGATGCCGGCAAGGTGGTCGCGGCGGTGCGTGGCGACGCGCGCGCCGTGGCCGACGCCGATGCCCTGCTGGAGACGCTGCGCGACATGGCCGCGCCCGGCGACCACGTCGTGTTCATGTCCAACGGCGGCTTCGACGGCGCGCCGCGTCGTTTCGTGGCGATGCTCGGCGGGGTTCCCTGACCACGTCCTTGACGGGACATGGACGCACGCCGCGCCGGGTTCGCGCTAACCTGAGCCGGATGCACGCCACCGCCACGCCGTGACCGCCACCGAACCGTTGCCGCTGTTCCCGCTGCACACCGTGCTGTTGCCCGGCGCGCCGCTGGGCCTGCGCGTGTTCGAGCGGCGCTACCTGGACCTGGTCGCCGAATGCGGCCGCAACGGTCGCGGTTTCGGCATCTGCATGATCCTGGAAGGCGAAGAGGTCGGCGCGCCGGCCACGCCGGCGGCGTTCGGCGTGGAAGCGCGGATCGAGGATTTCGGCAGCGACCGCAACGGCCTGCTGACCCTGCAGGTGCGCGGCCAGCGTCGCTTCCGCGTGGCCCGCAGCCGGGCCCGCGACAGCGGCCTGCTGGTCGGCGACGTGCTGTGGTGCGAGGACGCCGGCACGCCGTCGCTGCTGCCGCAGCATGCCGCGCTGGCCACGTTGTTGGGCGAACTGCTGGACAAGGTCGGCGGCGAATATCCCGGCCTGGGGCATGCCGGCGCCAACCTCCGCCAGCTGGAGGATGCCGCCTGGGTCGGCTGGCGCCTGGCCGAGCTGCTGCCGCTCAGCGACGAACAGCGCCTGGCGCTGTTGCAGCAGGACGATCCGCACCGGCGCCTGGACCGGCTGCTGGAGTGGATGGACGAGGAATAGGCGGCGGCACGGCGAGGCCGTCGGTGCGCAGGCGCAGCACCGGCAGGTGCGATTCCGGATGCGGCGCGACCACGTGGGGCAGGTCGCGCAGCGGACCCAGCGCCTGCTCCAGCGCCGGATCGGCGCCGGGCAGCGGCCGCCACGTGACCAGCAGCCCGAGGTCGTGCTTGAAGTGCAGGGTCTGCGCCGTGCCCACCCACAGCGGTACGTCGCCCGGCTGCAGGTGCACGGGCGTCGGCCACAGCCGCAGCACGTGGCGCAGCTTGCCGTCGGCGGTATCGTGGATCATCAGCAGGGCTTCGGTGCGCGCGTCCAGCGTCGCCGGCAGCACCGGCACCTGGTCCGGCCCGGTGTCGGTGTCGAGCAGGCTGATCGCCTGCATCCACTTCGCCTGTGGCTGCACCCGCCAGCCGGCGGCCACCAGCCGCTGCTGCAGCGGCGCCAGCGGCCCGGCGACCTGTACGTCCAGCGGCCAGCGCAGCTGGTCGTCGAACTCGTTGCGCCGTGCCGGCTGCAGCATCCACTCGTGGCTCCACCAGTCCTCCAGGTCCTGCACCACCGGCAGCGCCGGCGGCGGCTCGAACTTGGCCAGCTTGGCCTCGACGTTGCGCGGCGCGTACCACAGCGCCGCCGCGGCGAAGGTGCCGTAGAACAGCCAGCCGATCGGCTTGATCCAGAACGAACGGTTGAAGCGGCGCCGGTACGCGATGCCCAGCACCAGCAGCCAGACGATGCCCAGCAGCATCCCGCCGATCACGTCGCTGAGCCAGTGCGCGCCCAGGTACAGCCGGGCGAAACCGATCACCGCCACCACCGCGCCGGAGACCAGGTACGGCCAGACCCGGTCGCGCCCGGGCAGTTCGCGCGCGATCAGCACTGCGAAGAAGCCGAAGGCGATCGTGGTCATGGTGACCGCGATCGACGGAAAGCCGAAGCCGCTGCTCGCGCCCGGCGGGCGGACCACGTCGACGGTATTGCCGAGCAACCAGGTCAGGGCCAGGCCGAAGGCCAGCGCGGCCAGCCAGTGCGCCGCGGCCATCCAGCGCCGGCGCCAGACGAAGTAGCCCAGCACCATCGCGCAGGCCGGCGCCAGCACCGGCCAGTCGCCGAGCGAGGCCAGTGCCGCCATCGGATAGTCGGCCAGCGGGTTGCGCAGCGCCAGCATCATCTGGTGCACCGCCAGGTCCATGGCCAGCGGCTCGCCGTGCCCGATCACCACCACCAGCTGCGCGAACCAGGCCCAGCCGATCGCCAGCAGCAGCACCGCCAGCAGCGCCAGCGAGGTCGATTCGCGGTGCGAAGGATCGAACACCGCCGCCGAATGCCGGCCCATCACCGGATGCCGGTGCGACCAGTCCAGCGCGCGTGCCAGCAGCGAGTCGGCGTGGTCGGCGAACCAGCGGTAGGTATAGAGCACCCAGGCCCAGGCCAGCGCCAGCACCAGGGCGAGCAGGCCCAGCACGATGAACAGGTGGCCGGCCACGGCGGCGACCGCATCGTAGGCGCGGCCCAGCACCCAGCCCGGCGCCAGGAACAGCAGCGCCCACGACAGGCTGGCCAGGCCGCTGGCGAACAGGTAGCGGCGGACCGGCATCCGTGCCATGCCGGCGATGGCCGGCACGAACGGCCGCACCGCGCCGACGTAGCGGGCGACCAGGATGCTGGTGAAGGCATTGCGCCGGAACAGGACCTCGCCGCGTCCCAGCAACTGCGGATAGCGGCGGAACGGCCACACGCCGTGCAGCCGGTCGCCCCAGCGCCGCCCGATCCAGTAGCTCAGGCCGTCGCCCAGGAACGCGCCCAAGGTGGCGCTGGCCACCGCATACGGGCCGGAGATCTCGCCCATGCCGATCAGCACCCCGACCGCGAACAGCAGCGGCAACGCGGGCACCACCGCGCCGACCACGATCAGCGCGTCGAGGAAGGCGACGGCGAAAACCACCGCACCGGCGAGGATGGGGTGGTTCCCGATCCAGGCCAGTACGGCGTCCATCCAGGAGGAATCCATGGCGCGGATTATAGGTGGCGCCTCCCGGCGCCAGGCTTAAGCGCGGATGGATGGCGGGCCTTGGCCGCCCGGAGTTCCCGTCGTGCGGGGCAAGAAGCACGGCTTGCCGGCGACATGGGCGCCGGAGCCTTGATGACGCCGCCCGTGCCGGCGTCATCGCGTCGCGGGCACCTCTCCCCGGACGCATGTCCGGTCTCCCGGGCTCCTACAACAGCGGCCATCGCGCGACAATGCGCCAACTACGCGATCCGCGATCCCGAGGCGACACGATGGCCACGCTGGCTGGCAAGACCCTCTTCATCACCGGTGCCTCGCGCGGCATCGGCCTGGCCATCGCCCTGCGCGCGGCGCGCGATGGCGCCAACGTGGCGATCGCGGCCAAGTCCTCGGTGCCCAACCCGAAGCTGCCCGGCACCATCCACAGCGCCGCCGATGCGGTGACCGCCGCCGGCGGCCAGGGCCTGGCGCTGAGATGCGACATCCGCGAGGAGGACCAGGTGCGCGCGGCGGTGGCGGCGACGGTCGACGCCTTCGGCGGCATCGACATCCTCGTCAACAACGCCAGCGCGATCTGGCTGCGCGGCACCCTGGACACGCCGATGAAGCGCTTCGACCTGATGCAGCAGGTCAACGCCCGCGGCACCTTCCTCTGCTCGCAGGCCTGCCTGCCGCACCTGTTGGAGGCGCCCAATCCGCATATCCTGACCCTGGCGCCGCCGCCGTCGCTGGATCCGAAGTGGTGGGGAGCGCACACCGGCTATACCCTCGCCAAGATGGGCATGAGTTTCGTCACCCTCGGCCTGGCCGCCGAATTCGGGCCACGTGGCGTGGCCGTCAACGCGCTGTGGCCACGCACGCTGATCGGCACCGATGCGCTGAACATGATCCCCGGGGTGAGCGCCGGCAACGGCCGGCGCCCGGAGATCGTGGCCGATGCGGCGCATGCGGTGCTGGTGCGGCCGGCGGCCGGGTTCAGCGGGCGCTTCCTGGTCGACGACGAGGTGCTGGCCGAAGCCGGTGTCGCCGACCTCTCCGGCTACGCGGTGGACCCTTCGCAGCCGCTGCTGCCCGACCTGTTCCTCGACCCGTGAGCCGGATGCGCCGGTTCCGTGCCGGGCACCACAGGCCGCCGGCGTATGCTGGCCCGCCCCGATGCGAGGCACGGCGATGACGACCCTTGCGGCAAGGCAGGGCCTGGACCTGGTCCGTTGGGTGCTGGCGACGTTGCTGTTCATCCATGGCCTGGCCCGCGTGCTGGCAGGCGGCGTGGCACCGTTCGGCGCGTTTCTCGATGCGCAGGGCTTCCCGGCCGGGCTGGTGCTGGCGTGGGCGGTGACCGTGTTCGAGCTGGTGGCCGCGCCGGTGATGGCCTGGGGCCGGTGGGTGACGCCGGTCGCACTGGTGTTCGCCGCGATCTACGCCTGCGGGATCTGGCTGGTGCACGCGCCGGCCGGCTGGTTCGTGGTCGGACTCGGCCGCAACGGAGCCGAGTACAGCGTGCTGATCATCGCCTGCCTGCTGGCCAACGCCTGGGCGTACCGCCGCCACCCACGTCTTTCCAAGGGAGCCGAACCATGAAATACCTGCACGCGATGATCCGCGTCCACGACCTGGACGCGACCAGCCGCTTCCTCACCGAGGGTCTGGGCCTGCGCCAGACCCGGCGCATGGACCACGAAGCCGGGCGCTTCACCCTGGTGTACTTCGGCGCACCGGAGAACCCGGAGGCAGAGATCGAGCTGACGTACAACTGGCCGTCGGCCGATGGCTCGCCGGCGGAGGACTACGGCAGCGCGCGCAACTTCGGCCACCTGGCCTTCCAGGTCGATGACATCTATGCGCTGTGCGCCCACCTGCAGTCGCTGGGCGTGACCATCAACCGCCCGCCGCGGGACGGCCGCATGGCGTTCGTGCGCACGCCGGACCTGATCTCGATCGAGCTGCTGCAGAAGGGCGGCGCGCTGCCGCCGGCCGAGCCCTGGCTGTCGATGCCCAATACCGGCAGCTGGTGAGCCGCGCGCCGCCGGAAAGCCCCCCGCTTCGCCGGTAGGCGAGGCGTAGAGCGGGGCTTGCCCCGCTGCCTCCACCCGCCGCACTGGCCGCGACCGCGCCGCCCGCGACGCCCTAGGCCGGATCGGGCAACCGGTGCCCGCAGCTGCGGCAGTGGCGCGAATCGCGGCTGTGGCCTTCCAGCCCGCACTCCGGGCAGCCGCGCTGGTCGAAGCGGCGTGCCTCGTCCTCGCTCTGGCGCAGGCTGCTCGCCAGCTCGGCGGTGTAGATGCCGGTGGGCACGGCGATGATGCTGTAGCCGGTCAGGATCAGCAGCGAGGTGACGAAACGGCCGAGCACCGTCTGTGGGACGATGTCGCCGAAGCCCACCGTGGCCATGGTCACGATCGCCCAGTACATGCTGGTGGGAATGCTGGTGAAGCCGTTGCGCGGCCCCTCGATCACGTACATGAGCGCGCCGGCGACGGTGACGATGGTCAGCACCGAGAACAGGAACACCAGGATCTTGCGCCGGCTGCGCCACAGCGCCTGCAGCAGGATGCCGCTCTCCTCGACGTACCGGGTGAGCTTGAGGATCCGGAACAGCCGCAGGATGCGCATCACCCGCACCGCCAGCAGGCTCTGCGCGCCGGGCACCACCAGCGACAGGTAGGTCGGCAGGATCGCCAGCAGGTCGATCACGCCCCACACGCTGAGCATGTAGCGCAGCGGGCGCTTGACCACCGCGATGCGCAGCAGGTATTCGGCGGTGAACAGCAGGGTGAAGGCCCACTCGACCATGTAGAACAGGCCGGCATAGCGCTGGTGGAGCCGCTCGACGCTGTCGAGCATCACCACCCCGATGCTGGCCACGATCGCGGCCACCAGCAGCAGGTCGAAATTGCGCGACGGCGGGGTGTCGTGCCGGTGGATGATGTCGAACCAGGTCCGACGCCAGCCGGTATCGCGCGCGGGATTGAGCTGGGGAGCCATGAACAGGCGCATGCGCCGGAGGATCGTCGCCGGAAGGCGTCCGGTCAACCTGCGGCGGCCGCCGGCGATGGCGGACGGCCGCGGAGCCGGCCGATAATGCGCCCGCCGGCCGCCGCCGGCGACACCGGACGCGATCGCCACGCCATGAACGACACCACGCTTCCCGCCGACGGCACCGCCGCCCTGCTCGATCTGGGCCACCGCTACTACCTGCCCGTCTACCGCCCGCGCGAGCTGGTGCTGGTGCGCGGCCAGGGCGCGCGCCTGTGGGACAGCGAGGGCCGCGAGTACGTCGACCTGGCCGCCGGCATCGCCGTCTGCGGCCTGGGCCACAACGATCCGGACCTGCACGCCGCACTGGTCGAGCAGGCCGGCAAGCTCTGGCATACGAGCAACGTGTTCTTCAGCGAGCCGCCGCTGCGCCTGGCCGAGGAACTGGTGCAGGCCAGCCGTTTTGCCGAGCGCGTGTTCCTGTGCAACTCCGGTGCCGAGGCCAACGAGGCGGCGATCAAGCTGGTGCGCAAATGGGCCGCCTCGCAGGGCCGGCCACCGCAGCAGCGGGTGATCGTCACCTTCCGCGGCAGCTTCCACGGCCGCACCCTGGCCGCGGTCACCGCCACCGCCCAGCCCAAGTACCAGGAAGGCTACGAACCGCTGCCCGGCGGCTTCCGCTACGTCGACTTCAACGACATCACCCAGCTGGAGACGGCGATGGCCGCCGGCGACGTCGCCGCGGTGATGCTCGAGCCGGTGCAGGGCGAGGGCGGGGTGATGCCGGCCGCATCGGGTTTCCTGCGCCAGGTGCGCGAGCTGTGCGACCACCATGGCGCGCTGCTGGTGCTGGACGAGATCCAGGCTGGCATGGGCCGCACCGGCACCCTGTTCGCGCACTGGCAGGATGGCGTGGTGCCGGACATCGTCACCCTGGCCAAGGCGCTGGGCGGCGGCTTCCCGATCGGCGCGATGCTGGCCGGTCCCAGGGTCGCCCAGGCCATGCAGTTCGGCGCGCACGGCACCACCTTCGGCGGCAATCCGCTCGCCGCGGCGGTGGCGCGGGTGGCGTTGCGCAAGATCGCCTCGCCGCAGGTCTCGGCGAACGTGTCGCGGCAGTCGCACGCGCTGCGCGAGGGCTTGCTGGCGATCGGCGCGGAGTTCGACCTCTTCGCGGAGGTGCGTGGCCGCGGCCTGATGCTCGGTGCGGTACTGAAGCCGGCCCATGCCGGCCGCGCCGGCGAGATCCTCGACCACGCCGCCGCGCATGGCCTGCTGCTGCTGCAGGCCGGCCCGGACGTACTGCGCCTGGTGCCGGCGTTGAACCTCACCGACGCCGACGTGGCCGAAGGCCTGAAACGCCTGCGCATGGCCGCGGCCGCGTTCACCGGCCGCTGATCCGGCGCTGGCCGCCCTGTCTGCCGCAGGCGCCCGGCTTGCTGGACGCCGGGCAGGAAGCAACGAAGAACGGCCAGTGCCGGTGCCGGCGGATGGCGGGAAAGCCCGGTTCCTACGACGCGAGGCCGTAACGCCTCAGGACCCGCCGCAGCGTGTGCGCGTCGGTCACGGTATCGGCCTGCAGTCCCGCCGCCCGGGCACCCTGTACGTTGGCGAATACGTCGTCGACGAACAGCACCTGGGCGGCGGCGACGCCGAAGTGGTCCAGCGCGCGGGCGAAGGCCGCCGCGTCCGGCTTGCGCACGCCCAGCGCGCCGCTGCACAGCACCCGGCCCTCGAGCATTGGGAACAGCGGGGCGACGATGCCGCGCATCGCGTGCGCCATCAGCGCGCCGTTGTTGGTCAGCACGCCGACGGGCGTGCCGGCGGCCGCTGCGAGGACCTGCTCGATGACGCCGGGGGCGGCACGGCTGCCGGCCAGGCGCGAGGCGATCCAGGCGGCTTCGTCGATGGCGCAGCCCAGTCCGTCGCCCAGCCGGCGCAGGTAGGTGGATGTGTCGATCCGGCCGCTGTCGTATTCGGTCTCCAGCCCCGAGGCGAACAGCACGTCCGCCACCCGCGCCGGCTCGCAGCCGGCGGTGCGGGCCAGGTGGGCGATGCGCCGCTCGTGCGAGTAGTGCGCCAGTACGCCATCGAAGTCGAGCAGCAGCAGGCGCGGACGCACTACCAGGGTCATGCGCGGGCGACGTCCCCGAATGCGCCGCGCGCGGCCTCGATCGTGGTCGCGACCACGGCCGCGTCGTGCGCGCTGGACATGAAGCCGGCCTCGTACGCCGACGGCGCCAGGAACACCCCGCGCTCGAGCATCGCGTGGAAGAAGCGGTTGAACGCGGCGATGTCGCAGGCGGTGGCCTGGGCGTAGGTTTCCACTTTCTGGTCGGTGAAGAACAGGCCGAACATCGCCCCGACGCGGGTGGTGGTCACCGCCACGCCGGCGTCGCGCGCGGCCGCTTCGAGGCCTTCGCACAGCGCGGCGGTGGCCGCGGCCAGGCGGTCGTGGAAGCCCGGCGCCTGGACAAGCTCCAGCATCGCCAGGCCGGCGGCCATCGCCACCGGGTTGCCGCTCAGCGTGCCGGCCTGGTAGATCGGGCCGGCCGGGGCGATCTGCTGCATGAGCTCGCGGCGGCCGCCGTAGGCGCCGACCGGCATGCCGCCGCCGATGATCTTGCCGAAGGTGGTCAGGTCCGGGGTGATGCCGTAGTGCGCCTGCGCGCCGCCGAGGGCGACGCGGAAGCCGGTCATCACCTCGTCGAAGATCAGCAGCGCGCCGTGCTTCGTGCACAGCTCGCGCAGGTGCTGCAGGTAGCCTTCGCGCGGCGGGATGCAGTTGGCGTTGCCGACGACCGGCTCGATGATCAGCGCGGCGATCTCGCCGCCGATCTCGTCGAATAGTTTCGTCGCCCCTTCGAAGTCGTTGTAGCTCAGCGTGGCGGTCAGCTCGCTCAGCCCGGCCGGCACGCCCGGCGAGGTCGGCACGCCGAGGGTCAGCATGCCGCTACCGGCCTTGACCAGGAACGAGTCGCCGTGGCCGTGGTAGCAGCCCTCGAACTTGACGATGCGCTGGCGGCCGGTGGCGCCGCGCGCCAGGCGGATCGCCGACAGCGTCGCCTCGGTGCCCGAATTGACCATGCGCACCATCTCGCACGACGGCACCAGCCGGGTGATCGTTTCGGCCATGGTCACCTCGGCCGCGCACGGCGCGCCGAACGAGAGTCCGTCGCCGATCGCCTTCTCCACCGCCGCGCGCACCGCCGGGTGGTTGTGGCCGACGATCATCGGGCCCCAGGAGCCGACGTAGTCGATGTAGCGGTGGCCGTCGACGTCGTACAGGTACGGCCCGTCGGCGCGCTGCACGAAGAACGGCTCGCCGCCGACCGACTTGAACGCGCGCACCGGCGAGTTGACCCCGCCCGGCAGCAGCTGCTGGGCGCGCGAGAAGAGGGCGTGGGAGCGGTCGTGGTTCATCGGCGGAATCCTGTACGGCGAAAAGGGACATTGTAGGAGCCGATTCATCGGCGACACGAGCATCGGGGTGGCGCGGGCGTCGCTGGTGCCGACGCCCCCGGGTCGCCGATGAATCGGCTCCTACAGGAAGCAGCGCGCGTAGGCGCGGACCGCGGCGACCGGGTCGGGCGCTTCGAACACCCCGCCGATCACCGCGACCAGGTCGGCGCCGGCGTCCACCAGCGGACCGGCGTTGGCCGGGGTGATCCCGCCGATGGCCACCCGCGGCACGCCCAGCGGGGCCGCATCGCGCAGCAGGTCGACCGTGGCGCGGCGGGTGGTGGCCTTGCTGCTGGTGGGGAAGAACGCGCCGAAGGCCACGTAGCTGGCGCCGGCCGCGACGGCGCGCCCGGCCAGGTCCAGGCGGTCGTAGCAGGAGGCGCCGACGATCGCGTCGGGTCCAAGCAGGGCGCGGGCAGCGGCGACGTCGCCGTCGTCCTCGCCCAGGTGCGCGCCGGCGGCGCCGATCGCCAGCGCCAGTGCGGCATCGTCGTTGACCAGCAGCGGCACGCCGGCGGGCGCGCACAGCGCCTGCAGCGCGGCCGCCTGCTCGCGCCGCAGCGCCGCATCGGCGGCCTTGTTCCGGTACTGCAGCCAGGCCACGTCCTGCGCCAGCAGCGGCGCCACCCGCGCCAGCAGGCGGGCGGTATCGGCCTCGTCGGGAGTGATCAGGTAGAGGCCGCGGGGCGGCCGGCCTTGCCGGGGATCCATCGGGGTTTCCGCTGCGGCGGCGGCGGTGGGACAATGCCGTCCCGCGCCCGTGCCGAAGCCTGCATTATCCGATGAGCGAACCCGATGCCACCACCTACCGCAGCTGGATGTGCGTGGTCTGCGGCTTCATCTACCACGAGGCCGACGGCTTGCCGGAAGAGGGCATCGCGCCGGGTACGCGCTGGGAAGACATTCCCGACACCTGGACCTGCCCGGACTGCGGCGTGACCAAGGACGACTTCGAGATGGTCGAGCTGTAGGCGCCGGTCCAGCCGCGAACCCGCGCCGTCGCCATCGATGGCATCCGCCACCACGGCGCCCGGCCGCCGGCATCGGCTCAGTGCAGCGAGGCGCGCATGCCGCCCGCATCGACCAGGCGGTCGCGGATGGCCTCGGCGTCGGCCGCGTCGGGCACCAGCTCCAGGTAGCGCGCCAGGTCCTGGCGGGCGCCGCGCAGGTGGTCCAGTTCCAGGTAGGCCAGGCCGCGGTCGCGCAGGGCCTCGGACTGGCCGGGCATCAGCCGGAGCACGCGGTCGGCGCTGCGCGCCGCGCGGTCCCACTCGTTCTTCTCGGCGTACACGCCGTGCAGGTTGCGCAGCACGCGGACCAGGATCGCGCGCGCGGGGGCGGGGCTTAGGATCTGCAGCAGGACGCTGTCGTCCGGTGCCTGGCCCAGGTGCGGCTTGGCCCGCTCGCGCAGTTCCTCCACCGCCAGCGGCCGGCCACCATTGAACGGATCCATCACCAGCAGGCCGCCATCCACCGGCAGGCGGACCAGGAAGTGGCCGGGGAAGGACACGCCGTCCAGCGGGATGTCGAGCCTCCGCGCGACCTCCATCTGCACCATCGCCAGCGAGATCGGATTGCCCAGGCGCCGGTCCAGCACCTGGTTGAGGTAGCTGTTGCGCGGGTCGTAGTACTCGTCGTGGTTGCCGCTGTAGCCCACTTCCTCGAACAGGTGGCGGTTGATCGCCGCCATCTTCAGCGGCGGCTGGCCGATGGCGGCGACCTCCTCGCGCAGGTGGTCGGCATGGGCCTGCACCAGCGCCTCGTACGGGGCCGGGTCCAGGTCGGGATATTCGTCGCGGGCGATCAGCAGCGCAGCCGGCAGCAGCGGCAGCGATTCGTCATCCAGCGCGGCCAGTGCGGTCCAGTCAGGCATTGGCATGCGATCGATCCCCATGGCGCAAGACTGGGGCCAGCGATGGCGACAATCAAGCCCCGCGGGCGTCGCAACGGCGCGGCCCGGCGCCAGGCCGGGAACTCAGTTGCCGGTCGCGGGGGCGATGCCCGGTCCGAAGGTCAGCAGCGCGCCGTCCTGCAGCCCCAGGCGCGCGGCCTGGCCGGCGTTGAGCTCCAGCACGTACTGCGCGGGAGCGCGGCTGGGATAGGGCGGGCAACGGTCGCCGGCCGAGCAGGGCGGCACGTCGCGCTGCTGCGAAACCAGCCGCCGGTCGCGGTCGAAGTAGAGGATGTCGAGCGGAATCCGGGTGTTCTTCATCCAGTACGCCTGCGGTTCCTGGCGGTCGTGGATGAAGAGCATGCCGTGGTCGTCGGCCATGGCGTCGCGGAACATCAGCCCGCGTGCGCGCTCGGCGTCGTCGTCGGCGACCTCGACCTGGAAGCGCTCGCCGCCGACCTCGACCCACGGCGTGCGCGCCGAGGCGCAGGCGCTCAGGGCCAGCAGCAGCGGCAGCAGGGACAGGCGGGCGAGGGGTCGGATCATTGGCGAGGCTCCGGAGCGGGGGCAGGGACGGTTCAGAGCACCAGCGGCGGCTCGCCGCCGACGATCACCACGTCGGCCGGCCGTCGCGCGAACAGGCCGACGCTGACCACGCCCGGGATCTGGTTGAGCTCGGTTTCCATGCCCACCGGATCGGTGATCGCCAGGTTGTGCACGTCCAGGATCCAGTTGCCGTTGTCGGTGACCACGCCGTCGCGCCACACCGGCTGGCCGCCGGTCAGGGCCAGGATGCGGCGCGCGACCAGGCTGCGCGCCATCGGGATCACTTCCACCGGCAGCGGGAACCGGCCGAGCACCGGCACCTGCTTGGCCGGGTCGACGATGCAGACGAAGGTTTCGCTGGCTTCGGCGATGATCTTCTCGCGGGTCAGCGCGGCACCGCCGCCCTTGATCAGGCGCTTGTGCGGGTCGCACTCGTCCGCGCCATCGACGTAGAGCTTCAGCGGGCCGGCGGCATTGGCGTCCAGGACCTCGATCCCGAGCGCGCGCAGGCGCGCCGTGCTCTGCTCCGAACTGGACACCGCGCCGGCGATGCGGTCGCGGATGCGGCCGAGCGCATCGATGAAGTAGGCCACGGTCGAGCCGGTGCCGACGCCGACGACCATGCCGTCCTCGACATAATCGATGGCCTTTTCGCCGGCCAGGCGTTTCGCTTCGGACATGGGGGAGGGCTCGCTCGGGAATGCGGTTAGTTTAGGTGCCGCCGCGGCGCGGCGGCAGGCTCATTCCAGCGACAGCAGCAGCTTCCACTGCGCGGCGGTGACCGGGAAGACCGACAACCGGCTGCCGCGCGCCACCAGCGGGAAGGCTTCGCCCAGCGCCTCGGCGTGCTGCTTGATCTCGTCCAGGGGGATGGTGCGCGCGAGCTTGCGCTCGAACGCCACGTCGACCAGGAACCAGCGCGGCTGCTCGCGGGTGGCCTTGGGGTCGTAGTAGTCCGACCGGGGGTCGAACTGGGTCTCGTCGGGATAGGCGGTGCTGGCGACGCGGGCGATGCCGACGATGCCGGGGACCTTGGCGTTGGAGTGGTAGAACAGCACGCCGTCGCCGACCTTCATGCCGTCGCGCATGAAATTGCGCGCCTGGTAGTTGCGCACCCCGTTCCAGGGCTCGGTGCCGACCCGCTGCAGGTCGTCGATGGAGAAGGCGTCCGGTTCGGACTTCATCAGCCAGTAGCGCTTGCGGGCGGTCATGCAGGCTCGCTTCGGTGTTCGCGGCGGGGAAGGAACGTGGCGTTTTCGGTGCAGATCGCGTCGGGCAGGACGTCCCAGCCGGCCGCGTCCAGCGCCGGCACCTGCTGCGCGGCAAACGCGGCGCCGACCAGCCAGGGAGGGGCTGGGCGCCGGTGGCGGAAGGCGAAGGCGCGATCATACCAACCGCCTCCCATGCCCAGCCGGCGGCCGGCGTCGTCGAAGCCCACCAGCGGCATCACCGCCATCGCCAGGGCCTCGGCGGTCAGGCCGGAGGCAGGCTCCACGTCGGGTTCGGGGATGCCGAAGCGGTTGGTGACCAGCGGGTCGCCCGGGCGCCACGGCGCGAAGCGCAACTGATCGTCGCCGTGCAGCAGGGGCAGGCAGTAGACCAGCCCCGGCGGCAGGCGCAGCTGCAGCACATGCAGTCCGATTTCGCCGTCCAGCGCCCAGTAGCCGGCGACATAGCCTTCGCGAGGCAGGAACGGCAGGGCCAGGATCCGCGCGGCCAGTGCCTCGGCGCCGGCGATCCGCGTGGCGGCGGGAAGCCCGCGGCGGCGTTGGCGCAGTTCGCGGCGCAGCGAGGCGCGGTCCTGGGTCATTGGCGATGGCCATCGGAAGCGGGAGCGGTGGCGCGCATGATCGCGGACTTCGGCACCGGCGCCAAGGCGCCCACGGCAATGATGCCTGCGCGGAAACGGCAACGCCTCCCGAAGGAGGCGTTGGCCAGAAGAAGGCATTCTCCACCATGCCGATGCGGCGAAACGACCTTGAACCCGAGGTCCAAGTGGGAACGCTAGGAAACCATCGGGCTTTCCGCTACGTGGCGGACATGCACACCCGGCGTCGTCGCATCCCCGGTGTCGTTTTTAAGGGACAAGGCGAATGTTTTGCCAGCTGTCGAACACGGCAGAGAACGCGGGGGAATTATAGCGCTCCGCCCCTCCCTGCCTAGCCCGTCCGTCGGTATGCGGGAAGAAATCGGCAATGCAGGGTTCAGCGATGCAAGATCGCGCCTATCGACGCACCACGACGCGACGGCGCATTCAGCCAGCGCTGGTACCGAGCAGGCCGTCCAGGCGCCTGTTCAGCGCTTCCAGCGTGCCGGCCAGTTCGCGCTGCTGCGACTCCCGCTCCTGGCGCAACTGCTGCACCTCGTGCGCCAGGTTGAGCGCGGCCAGCACCGCGATCCGGTCCAGCGCGACCATCCGGTTGTTGCCGCGCAGTTCGCGCATGCGCGCGTCGAGCAGGCGGGCGGCGGCGAGCAGCCCGTCGCGTTCCTCGGCACTGACGCCGACGGTGTACTCGCGGTCGAGCACGCGCACGCCTACCGGTTCGCTGTTGCTCACGTGTGCTGCTCCAGCGACTTGAGGCGGGCGATCATCGCTTCCACCCGCGAGCGCGCCTGTTCGTTCTTGTTCAGCAGTTGCGCGCGCTCGGCGAACAGCTGCTCCTGCTGCTGGCGCAGGCTGCGGTTCTCGTCGGCCAGGCGCTGGCTGCGCTCGACCAGCGCTTCCACGCGCGCGGCCAGGGCGCGGAGCTGGGCGATGGCGTCGGAAGGATCCATGGCGGTCACGATAGGCAGCGCCCGTGCGGCCGGTCAAGCGGCGAGGCGGCTCAGGCCGGGACCGGTACCGGCCGCGACAGGAAGGCCAGGCATTCGTCCCGGTCCATCGCCGCGGCGACGTAGTGGCCCTGGACCTCGTCGCAGCCGTGGTCGCGCAGGAATTTGAGCTGGCCCGCGGTCTCCACGCCCTCGGCGACCACGGTCAGGGCCAGCGAATGGCCCATCGCGATCACGGTGCTGGTGATGGCCTCGTCGTCCGGGTCGCGGGTGAGGTCGCCGACGAACTCCTGGTCGATCTTCAGCGTGGTCAGGGGCAGGCGCTTGAGATAGGCCAGCGAGGAGTAGCCGGTGCCGAAGTCGTCCACCGCCACGCCCACGCCCAGGATCCGGCAGGCGTGCAGGACGCTGGCGCTGCGACCGACGTTGGCCATGATCGCGCTTTCGGTCAGCTCCAGTTCCAGCTGGCCGGAGGCGACGCCGGTCTCGGCCAGGATCCGCGCCAGGGTCGCGGCGAGGTCGCCGCGCAGCAGCTGGATCGCCGATACATTGACCGACATGCGCATCCCGTCCAGGCCCGCCTCGTGCCACTGGCGCAGGGTGGTGCAGGCCTCGCGCAGGACCCATTCGCCGATCTCCAGGATCAGCCCGGTGTCCTCCGCCAGCGGGATGAACTGGTCCGGCGGGACCAGGCCGAATTCCGGGTGGTGCCAGCGCACCAGGGCCTCGGTGCCGACCACGCGCTGCTCGTGCAGCGAGTAGCGCGGCTGGTAGACCAGGGTCAGCTCGTCGCGTTGGACCACCCGGCGCAGCAGCCCGGCCAGGGTCGCGCGCCGGCGGGTGGCCTCGTCCATCCGCGCCGAGTACACCTGCCAGGTGCGGCGACCGGCGGCCTTGGCCTGGTACATCGCGGTGTCGGCATGCTTGAGCAGTTCGGTCGGGACCTGGGCGTGGTCCGGGAACAGGCTGATGCCGATCGACGGCGACACGGTGATCTCGTGGTGCTCGTCCAGCGCCAGCGGCAGCGCGAACGATTCGATCACCCGGCGGGCGACCTCCTCGGCCTCCTCCGGCGCCGCCAGGCCCTCCAGGACCACGGTGAACTCGTCGCCGCCCAGCCGCGCCACGGTGTGCTGCGGGCCGACCGCATGCTGCACCCGCTCGGCGGCCGCGCGCAGCACGCGGTCGCCGGTGGCGTGGCCGAGCGAATCGTTGACGTCCTTGAACCGGTCCAGGTCGAGGAACAGCACCGCCACGTGCCCGCCCTCGCGGCGCGCCCGCACGATCGCCCGCGCCAGCCGTTCCGACAGCAGCGAGCGGTTGGGCAGGCTGGTCAGGGCGTCGTAGTTGGCCAGGTAGCGCAGCTCCTGCTCGGCGCGCTTCTGCTCGGTGATGTCGCTGAGCACGACCACGTGGAAGTTGACCTCGCCACCGGCGTCGAGGATCCCGTTGTGCTTGACGTGGCACAGGATCTCCTCGCCGTCGCGGCGGGTCATCCACACGTTGCCCTGCCAGTGCTGGCGCCCCAGGTCCTGGCGCAGCGCGCTGCCGCGGCCCTCGCTGTGGTCGCTGTCGAGCATGGTGAACGGGCGGCCGAGGGCTTCCACGTCGTCGTAGCCGGTGATCTGGGAGAACGCCGGGTTGACCGCGACGAAGTTCAGCTCGCGGTCCAGTACCGCTACCGCCTCGCTCATGCTGCGCAGGACTTCGCTGGCGATGCGCCGCTCGGCTTCGGCGTGGCGGTTGGAGGTGGTGTCGCGCGCGGTGCCGGCCAGGCGCCGTGGCCGCCCGTGCGCGTCGCGTTCCACCGTGCGCCCGTGGACCCGCATCCACACCCAGTTGCCGTCGCCGTCGGCATCGACCCGGTGCTCGGAGGAGAACACCGGGTCGCGGCCGCGCAGGTGCGCGCGCAACCGCCGCCGCAGGCTGGCGCGGTCGTGCGGATGCACCACGGGCAGCGACACCCGGCGGCTGCTCACCGACAGGCCGATGCCGGGTTCGGCGCCGGATTCGTCGGCATGGAGCAGGTGCAACTCGCGCCGGTCGAGGTCGAAGTCCCAGAACTGCTCGCCCGAACCCCACAGGGCGACCGTCAGGTGTTCCTCACGGGTCTTGAGCGCTTCGTGCTGGCGCAGGTGGCTGTTGCGCCAGCGCCAGAGCAGGAGCAGGACCGCGATCGTCAGTCCCGCTGCGACCGCCATGAGCGCGGCGGTCATCGGGGGCCAGTCCGGCGGGGTCCTGCCTTGCGGTATCGCGCAACGACGTCGGACGGCATGGGAGGCGGGCTGAATGGGCGATCCCCCCGAGTGTAGGCATGCCTGGGGAACGGCCACAAGCGGCGCCACCGGGGCGATTGATACACTGCCGCTGGAGTTCCGCCTCGCCAACCGCTCGAACCGAATGCCCGACCTGCCGACCCCCGAAGACATCGACGAAGCCAGCCGCGCGCTGCAGCTGGGCGCCAGCGTGGCCGAACTGCACGGCGGCCTGTGCGGCTGGCTGGCCGGCGGCGGCGAGGACACCGCGGCCTGGCCGGCGCGCGTGCTGGCCGACCCGGGGCTACCGGCGCCGGCGCCGGGCAGCGCGCTGGATGGCCTGCGCCGGGCCACGGTCGCGCAGCTGGGCGACGGCGAGTTCTCCTTCGAGCTGCTGCTCGGCGACGACGACCTGCCGTTGCGCCAGCGCGCGCAGGCGCTGTTCGACTGGTGCCGCAGCTTCCTGGGCGGCTTCGGCCTGGCCGCCGGCGCGCAGCCGCCGCTGTCGGAGGAGGGCGCCGAAGCGCTGCAGGACCTGGCCCGCCTCGCCGGCGCCAGCGTGCAGGAGATCGACGAGGACGACGAAGACGAGTCGGCCCTGTCGGAACTGGAGGAGTTCGTCCGCGTCGCCGTCCTGCTGCTGCACGGCGACTGCGTGCTGGGCCCGCGCCACCGCCGCAGCCTGAACTGACATGCTGCGCCAGCTCACCGGCATCACCGCGGCCGAGTACGCGCGTCGCCGCCGCCAGCTGATGCGCATGGCCGGCGAGGACGCGATCCTGGTCCTGCCCGCCGCGCCGGCGCGGGTCCGCAGCCACGACACCCACTACCCGTACCGGCAGGATTCCGACTTCTGGTACCTGTGCGGCTTCCCGGAGCCGGAGGCGGTGCTGGTCCTGGTGCCGGGGCGCAAGCACGGCGAAACCCTGCTGTTCTGCCGCGAACGCGATCCCGAGCGCGAGGGCTGGGACGGGCCGCGCGCCGGCCAGGAAGGCGCGGTCGCCGACTTCGGCATGGACGACGCCTACCCGATCGACGACCTGGACGAGATCCTGCCCGGGTTGCTGGAAGGGCGCTCGCGGGTCTACTACCACTTCGGCCGCGACGCCGAGTTCGACCTCAAGCTGATCGGCTGGGTCAACCGGGTGCGCGCGCAGGTCCGGCACGGCGCGCAGCCGCCGCACGAGTTCCTCGAGCTGGGCCACCTGCTGCACGAGCAGCGGCTGTTCAAGTCGCGCGACGAGATCCGGCTGATGGAGAAGGCCGCGCAGATCAGCGTACGCGCCCACCAGGCGGCGATGCGCGCCGCGCGCCCGGGGATCCACGAATACGAGTTGCAGGCCGAGCTCGAGCGCGTGTTCCGCGCTGCCGACGCCTGCCCGGCCTATAACAGCATCGTCGGCGCCGGCGCCAATGCGTGCGTGCTGCACTACGTGGCCAACTCGGCCCGCGCGGCCGACGGCGAACTGGTGCTGGTCGATGCCGGCGCCGAATACCGCAACTACGCCGCCGACATCACCCGCACCTTCCCGGTGAACGGCCGGTTCTCGAAGGAACAGCGGGCCCTGCACGACCTGGTCGGCGCGGCGCAGGCGGCGGCGCGCGCATGCGCCCGCCCTGGCGTGCCGTGGCTGGCGATCCACGACGCGGCGGTTGAAGCGCTCACCGAAGGGCTGCTGCGGCTGGGCCTGCTCAAGGGCTCGCTGGAAAAGAACATCGCCGACGGCCACTACAAGCGCTTCTACCGGCACAAGAGCGGGCACTGGCTGGGCCTGGACGTGCACGACGTGGGCGACTACCGCATCGACGGCGAGTCGCGCCTGCTCGAGCCGGGCATGGTCCTGACCATCGAGCCGGGCCTGTACGTGGCCGCCGACGACAAGGCCGTGCACGCTAAGTGGCGCGGCATCGGCATCCGCACCGAGGACGACGTGCTGATCACCGGCGACGGACACCGGGTGCTGTCCGACGGCCTGGCCCGCTCGGCCGACGAGATCGAAGCGTTCATGGCGGGCGCGTAGGGCGGGCGACCGCCGGCGTCGGCAACACCCGCAACGCCGTTGCGGGGCATCTCGCCCCGGGGCAGCGTCGTCATCGCAACCACGGGCTTCTTCCCGAGCCTGGGGGCTGTGCTGTTGCGGTGCCGTCCTCCTGCCGGCCCCTCCCGCATCTGAACGGCGGCCATCCCCCGGCCGAACGCGCTTGAAATACCTGCCTAGGCATCTATATCCTGTGCAGCCATGACCAAGACCGATCCCCGCGAGAGCCTCGGCTACCAGGTCGCCGACCTGCACCGCCTGTTCGGGCGCGTCTTCGACCGCCGCGTCGCCCACCTGGAGCTGACCCGCGTGCAGTGGCGCGCGCTCAAGCACCTGGGCCACGCCGAAGGCGTCACCCAGGTCGAGCTGGCCGACCGCCTGGACATGGAACCCATCGCGCTGGGCCGGGTCATCGACCGGCTGCAGAAGGCCGGCTTCGTCGAGCGCCGCGCCGATCCCGCCGACCGCCGGGTCTGGCGCCTGTACCTGCTGCCGCAGTCCGCGCGGGTGACCGGTCCGGTCGAAGCGGTCGCCCAGGCGCTGCGCAAGGAGGCCACCGCCGGCATCTCCGCCGCCGACCTGGCGACCACGCTGGCGGTGCTGGACCGCGTCCGCGACAACCTTTCCCGGATCGACCGCGAAGACCGCGGCGAACCTTCTTCCCAGAGTTGAGCCCCATGACCAGCAAGTCCGACAACGCCGCCGCGCAGGCGGCCCAGGTTCCCGTCCGCAAGCGCCGCGTGCCGCTGTGGCTGTGGGTCGCCGGCCCGCTCGCGGTGGCCGGCTTCTTCGGCTGGCAATGGCTGTACGCCGGCCGCGAGGTCGACACCGACAACGCCTACGTCAAGGCCGAGCGCATCCTGGTGGCGCCGCAGGTCGGCGGCCGCGTGGTCGAAGTGGCGGTCGGCCAGAACCAGCCGGTGAAGAAGGGCGACCTGCTGTTCCGCATCGATACCCAGCCGCTGGAGATCGCGGTGGCGCAGAACGAGGCGCTGCTGGCGCACATGGCCAATGCAGTCGATGCCAGCCGGGCCAAGGTGACCGGCACCGGCACCTCGATCCAGGCCGCGCGCGAAACCCTGGCCTGGGCCCAGCGCGACCTGCAGCGCCTGCAGCAGCTGGGCGACCAGCAGCTGGTCTCGCGCAAGATGGTCGACGACGCCCGCCACGCCGTGGCCGAAGCGCGCACCGACCTGGCCGACGCCATCGCCGCGCAGAGCGAGGCCGCCGCCTCGCTCAGCGGCAAGGCCAGCACGCCGACCGAAGACCTGCCCGACTACCGCGCCGCGCTGGCGATGCTGGCCAAGGCCAGGCTCGACCTGGCCCATGCCGAGGTGCGCGCGCCGGTGGACGGCGTGATCGGCACCCATGACCTGCAGGTCGGCGAGTTCCTCAACGTCGGCCAGACCGCGATGCCGCTGGTGGCCGCCGATCCGGTGTGGATCGAGGCCAACTTCAAGGAGACCGAGCTGGCGAAGATGCAGGTCGGCCAGGCGGCCACCATCGAGGTCGACAGCTATCCGGGCGTGAAGTGGAAGGCGCACGTGGCCTCCATCGCGCCGGCTTCGGGCGCCGAGTTCAGCGTGCTGCCGGCGCAGAACGCCACCGGCAACTGGGTCAAGATCGTGCAGCGCATCCCGGTCCGCCTGGAGCTGGACGGCGCCGACCGCGACGATCCGCCGGTGCTGCGCGCCGGCATGAGCGCCGAGGTCAAGGTCGACCTGCGCGACGCGCCTGCCGCCGACGGGGCCACGGCCGTGGCCGCCGGCCAGCACTGACCCGCCCGCGCATGGCCGTGCCCCTGGCCGTGACGCCATCGAACCGGTACCCGACATGATCCCGCGCCTGAATCGTTCCGAAGGCGGTAGCCGCGCATTGCTGGTCGGCTCGGTGATGCTGGCCACGCTGATGCAGGCGCTGGACACCACCATCGCCAACGTCGCCCTGCCGGACATGCAGGGTTCGCTGTCGGCCACCCAGGACCAGGCCTCGTGGGTGCTGACCAGCTATATCGTGGCGGCCGCCATCCTGACCCCGGTCACCGGCTGGCTCGCCGCGCGACTGGGCCGGCGCCGCCTGCTGATCATCGCGGTCAGCGGCTTCACCGTGGCCTCGGTGCTGTGCGCGATGGCCACCGGCATCGGCCAGATGGTCATGTTCCGCATCCTGCAGGGCGTGTTCGGCGCCTCGCTGGTGCCGATCTCGCAGTCGCTGCTGCTCGATGCGTTCCCCAGGGAAAAGCACGGCGCGGCAATGGCGATGTGGGGCATGGGAATCATGGTCGGGCCGATCCTGGGCCCGCCCCTGGGCGGCTGGCTGACCGAGTACTACAGCTGGCACTGGGTCTTCCTGATCAACCTGCCGGTCGGTGCGGTTGCGCTGGTCGGCATCATGGCCAGCGTCAGGCCGGAAGTGCCGCGCCCGCGTCCGCTGGACGCGATCGGCCTGGCCCTGCTGGCGCTGGGCATCGGCGCGCTGCAGCTGTTCCTGGACCGCGGCGAGACCATGGACTGGTTCGGCAGCCTCGAGATCCAGGTCGAGGCGGCGCTCGCCTTCCTGGCCCTGTACCTGTACGGGCTGTGGTGGTGGAGCCGGCGCGATCGCGCGCTGCTGGACCTGGGCATGCTCGGCAACCGCAACTTCGCCGTCGGCTGCGTGCTGATCTTCGTCGTGGGCATCGTGCTGTTCGCCACGCTGGCGCTGATGCCGCCATACCTCAACACGCTGATGCACTATCCGGTGCTGACCATCGGCCTGGTGCTGGCGCCGCGTGGCATCGGCACCATGTTCACGATGATGCTGGTCGGGCGGATGCTCGGCCGCATCGACGCGCGGATCCCGATCCTGGTCGGCATGGCGATGATGGTGCTGTCCCTGCACGGGATGTCGCAGTTCGGTACCGAGGCCTCGATCGAGGCGGTGGTCTGGCTGGGCGTGCTGCAAGGCATGGGCCTGGGCCTGGTGTTCGTGCCGATTTCCACGATCGCCTATTCGACCCTGCCGGCGGCGCAGCGCACCGAGGCCGCCGGACTGTTCAGCCTGGTCCGCAACATCGGCTCCTCGGTGGGCATCTCGATGGTGGTCGCGCTGCTGGCGCGCGCCACCCAGGTCAACCACGCCGAGATCGCCGCGCGGATTCCCGCCTACGGCGCCGAGCAGGGCCTGCTGCCGGCGATCTGGAATCCAGCCACCGCTTCCGGCGCGGCGATGCTCAACGCCGAGGTGACGCGCCAGGCGGCCGCGATCGGCTACGCCAACGATTTCTGGCTGATGATGGTGCTGACCCTGTGCGCGATGCCGCTGGTGCTGCTGATGCACAGCGGGCGCCACGACACCGGGGGCAGTGCCTCCGATGCGGCGGCGGCCGCGCATTGAGCGCGGCGCCGCCGGATCCGGGCCATGATCGGCGGATGAAACTCGCAGGCATCCACCACGTCGCGATCATCGCCTCCGACTACGGGCGTTCCAAGCGCTTCTACGTCGACGTGCTGGGCCTGGAGGTGGTCGCCGAGGCGTACCGCGAGGCTCGCGACTCGTGGAAGCTCGACCTGCGCCTGGCCGACCGCACCCAGCTGGAGCTGTTCTCGTTCCCGGCACCGCCACCACGACTGTCGCGCCCGGAGGCCTGCGGCCTGCGCCACCTGGCGTTCCGGGTCGCCGACCTGGACGCCGCCCGGGCGCACCTGCGCGCGCATGGCGTGGACTGCGAGCCGGTGCGGGTGGACGAGTACACCGGACGCCGCTTCTCCTTCTTCGCCGATCCGGACGGGCTGCCGCTGGAGCTCTACGAAGGCTAGGTGGCCGCGGTCTTGCACGCGGGCCGCAAGCCGATGCAATTAGCCGAAGATCGAAGTCCGTGCAATGTGCTGGATCACGGCCGCAGGGGACAGGGTCGATAGAATTGCCGCATCCCCACCGGAACACCACCAATGAGCAACAGGATCGCGCACGCCGGACTGGCCGCGAAGCGGATGAGCGCCGAGCAGGCCGCCGCGCTGATCGACCCGGGCATGTCGGTCGGCATGAGCGGCTTCACCGGCGCCGGCTATCCGAAGGCGATCCCGCTGGCGCTGGCGACACGGATCACCGCGGCGCGCGACCGTGGCGAACCCTTCGCGTTGCGCATCCTCACCGGCGCCTCGACCGCGCCCGAACTCGACGGCGCGCTCGCCCGTGCCGGCGGCATCGACTTCCGCCTGCCGTACCAGTCCGACCCGGAGCTGCGCGCGCGCATCAACGCCGGCGAGATCGAGTACATGGACATCCACCTGGGCCATGTCGCGCAGTACACCTGGTTCGGCTTCCTCGGCCACATGGACGTGGCGGTGGTCGAGGTGAGCGCGATCCTGCCCGATGGGCGGCTGGTGCCGTCGACCTCGGTGGGCAACAACAAGACCTGGCTGGACCTTGCCGACAAGGTGATCCTGGAGGTCAACCACCGCCAGCCGCGCGGACTGGACGGGATGCACGACATCTACTACGGCACCGCGCTGCCGCCGGCGCGCAAGCCGATCCCGCTGGTGCACCCGGGCGACCGCATCGGCGAGCCGTACCTGCGTTGCGATCCCGACAAGGTGATCGCCGTGGTCGAGACCGACGCGCCGGACCGGCTCGGCGCATTCGCGCCGCCGGACGACACCTCGCGCCGCATCGCCGCGAACCTGGTCGATTTCTTCCGCCAGGAGATCCGCGCCGGGCGCCTGCACGGGCAGCTGCTGCCGTTGCAGTCGGGCGTGGGCAACGTCGCCAACGCGGTGCTCGCCGGCCTGCGCGACGCCGGGTTCCGCGGCCTGACCGCCTTCACCGAGGTGATCCAGGACGGCATGCTCGAGCTGATCGGCGACGGCACCATCGAGGTCGCTTCGGCCAGCTCGTTCGCGCTCAGCCCGCAGGGCGTCGCCGACTTCGTCGCCAACATCGACCGCTACCGCGAGCGGATCGTGCTGCGCCCGCAGGAGATGTCCAACCACGCCGAACTGATCCGCCGCCTCGGCGTGATCGGCATGAACGGCATGGTCGAGGCAGACCTCTACGGCAACGTCAATTCCACCCACGTGGCCGGCACCAGCATCATCAACGGGATCGGTGGTTCGGGCGACTTCGCCCGCAATGGCTTCCTGTCCTGCTTCCTCACCCCGAGCACGGCCAAGAACGGCGCGATCTCGGCGATCGTGCCGATGGTCAGCCATGTCGACCACACCGAGCACGACGTGGCGGTGGTGGTCACCGAGCAGGGCCTGGCCGACCTGCGCGGCCTGTCGCCCAAGCAGCGCGCGCGCAAGATCATCGAGAACTGCGCGCACCCGGATTACCGGCCGATGCTGCAGGACTACTTCGAACGCGCCTGCCTGCACAGCCGCGGCCGGCACACGCCGCACCTGCTGCCCGAGGCGCTGTCCTGGCACCAGCGTTTCCTCGAGACGGGCACGATGCGGGCCTGACCCCGGGGCCTCCGCTTCCGGATCCGGCGAGACGCGCGTCCCCGCTTCGGCTGCCCGGGTTCGCGCGCCGGGCGGCGCACGGGTCGATGCAGAAAAAAGCGGGCGGCACCTGTGCGCCGCCCGCCGTGTTCGGTCCGACGCGACGCGGTCAGCCCAGCGAGGCCAGCCACTCGTCGTCCGAGCCCTCGTTGACGCCCTCGAACAGCGGCGTGGAGAAGTAGCGCTCGCCGGTGTCGGGCAGCATCGCCAGGAGCACCGAGCCCTTGGGCGCGTCGGCGGCGACCTTCAGCGCGGCGGCCACGGTGGCGCCGGCGGAGATGCCGACGAAGATGCCTTCCTCGGCCGCCAGGCGCCGCGACGTCGCGATGGATTCGTCGTCGCCCACGCCCAGGATCTGGTCGGCGACTTCGCGGTTGAGCACGGCCGGGACGAAGTCCGGGGTCCAACCCTGGACCTTGTGCGGCTTCCACTCGTTGCCTGCCAGCAGCGAGGCGTTGACCGGTTCGGCGGCGGTGATCTTCACTTCGGGCCGGGCCACGCGCAGCACCTCGCCGACGCCGGTCAGCGTGCCGCCGGTGCCCCAGCCGGTGATGAAATGGTCGAGCCGGCGGCCGGCGAAGTCGCGCAGGATCTCCGCCGCGGTGGTCTGGCGATGGTAGGCCGGGTTGGCCGGGTTCTCGAACTGGCGGGCCAGGAACCAGCCGTGCTTCTTCGCCAGCTCCTCGGCGCGGCGGACCATGCCGCTGCCGCGCTCGGCCGCCGGGGTCAGGATCACCTTGCCGCCGTAGGCACGGATCAGCTTGCGCCGCTCGATCGAGAAGGTCTCCACCATCGTCGCCACGAACTTGTAGCCGCGCGCCGCGGCCACCGCGGCCAGGGCCACGCCGGTGTTGCCCGAGGTCGCCTCGATGATGGTGTCGCCGGGCTTGAGCAGGCCCTTGGCCTCGGCGTCGAGCACGATCGCCAGCGCCAGGCGGTCCTTGACCGAGCCGGCCGGGTTGAACGCCTCGACCTTGGCGTAGAGCTCCACGTGCGCGGGCGCGACGCGGTGCAGCTTGACGACCGGGGTGCGGCCGATGGTGTCGAGGATGCTGTCGTAGATGGCCATTGCGTTGTTCCGGAAGTCGCGGGAAGGCGGGAAGTGGGAGGGGATACGCGTTAATCAGGCGGCGCGGGCCAAGGCCGGTTCAGCGACCGGCGGGCCCAGGGGCGCGGCCCCGAACCAGTGCAGGTGCGTCGCCAGCGCGGCCACCTCGCCGAGGATCAGCAGCGCCGGCGAGGCGACGTCGTGCGCGCGCGCGGTGTCGGGCAGGTCGCCCAGGGTGCCGGTGACCACCCGCTGTTCGGGCCGCGACCCGTTTTCGACCAGCGCGAACGGCGTGCCCGGGTCGCGGCCGGCGGCCAGCAGGCGCTCGCGCAGCCGCTCCAGCCCGGCCACGCCCATGTAGACGGCCAGCGTCTGCCGCTCCTGGGCCAGCGCATCCCAGTCCAGGGTGTCCACGCCGTCGCGGCAGTGCGCGGTGAGCAGGCGGACCGACTGGGCGTGGTCGCGATGGGTCAGGGGGATGCCGGCGTAGGCCGCGCAGGCGACCGCGGCGGTGATGCCCGGCACCACCCGGTATGGAATGCCGTGCGCGCGCAGGACTTCCAGCTCCTCGCCGCCGCGGCCGAACACGAACGGGTCGCCACCCTTGAGCCGGACCACGCGACGGCCGGCGCCGGCGTGTTCCAGCATCAGCGCATGGATGTCTTCCTGCGCCATGCTGTGGCGGCCGGCGGACTTGCCGACCTCGACCAGCACGGCGTCGGGATGGGCCAAGGCCAGCACGCCCGGGCCCACCAGGCGGTCGTACAGCACCACCTCGGCCGCCTCCAGCGCCCGCACCGCATGCAGGGTGAGCAGGCCCGGGTCGCCCGGGCCGGCGCCGACCAGGGCCACGCCGCCGGGCGGCAGGTCGAAGGGCGCGCTGGCGGGGGGCGGGGATAGGGTCACGGCAGGACGGGCGGGGCGGAGGGAGCCGGGATGCCGACCGTAGCGCCGGCTCATAACCGCCGGAAATAACTTGCCGCGCCGTGCTCATGCCTTCCGGTTATATGCTGGGCGGGCGATTGCCTCTACAGTCCTTGGCCTGCCCTTCCGCGTTCCCCGAGTGCCTCCGGCACCCCTCCGATGACGCTCACCCAGCTGCGCTACCTCGTCGCCATTGCCGATGCCGGGCTGAACATCACCCTGGCCGCCGCGCGCGTCCATGCCACCCAGCCGGGCCTGTCCAAGCAGCTCAAGCAGCTGGAAGACGAGTTGGGCTTCCTGCTGTTCGTGCGCAAGGGCCGCAGCCTCGAGGCGATCACCCCGGCCGGCGCCGAGGTGCTGGAGCGGGCCCGGGTGATCCTGGCCGAGACCACCAACATCCGTGCCTACGCCGCCAACCAGCGACGCGAGAGCCATGGCCAGCTGACCATCACCACCACCCATACCCAGGCCCGCTTCGTGCTGCCGCCGGCGATCGCGCGGATCAAACGCGAGTTCCCGCAGGTGAGCGTGCACCTGCAGCAGTCCGCCGAAGGCGCCGCGCTGGACCTGCTCAGCCAGGGCGACGCCGACATGGCCGTGGTCAGCACGGCCGGCGGCGAGCCGCAGGGCGGCATCGCGGTGCCGCTGTACCGCTGGCGCCGGCTGGCGCTGGTTCCGCGCGGCCACGAGCTCGACCGCGCCGGGCGGGCGCCGGACATGGCCGAGCTGTCGCGGCACCCGCTGATCAGCTACGAGTCGTCGGTGCGCCCCGAATCCTCGCTGCAGCGCGCCTTCGCCAGCGTCGGCCTGGAGCCGAACCTGGCCCTGACCGCGCTCGACGCCGACCTGATCAAGACCTATGTGCGCGCCGGCCTGGGCGTGGGCCTGCTCGCCGAGATGGCGGTGGGCGTGGGCGACACCGACCTGCGCGGCTGGCCGGCGCCGCGGGAGATGAGCGAATGCATCGCCTGGGCGGTGCTGCCGCGCGAGCGGGTACTGCGCGACTACGCGCTGGAAATGGTCAACGTGCTGGCGCCGCAGATCGACAAGCGCGACCTGCGCCGCGTGCTCGACGGCAACCAGGCGCCGGACTGGCCCGAGCCGCCCACCTGGGAATCGCTGACCCAGACCATCACCAGCTGAGCGCCCCTCGCTGCCGGCCGTGCGTGGTGGCCCGTCGCAGCGGCGTGGACCTTGCGCGGCGGCGGTGTCGCGCGCGGTCGCTAGAATGACTGCTTCCCACGCAGCCGGTCGCCCGCATGAACACGATCATGGTTCCCGTTTCGGTCGGGGAGCTCATCGACAAGATCACCATCCTCGAGATCAAGGCCGAGCGGATCACCGCGCCGGACAAGCGCCACAACGTGCGGGTCGAACTCGAAGGCCTGCTGCCGCTGTGGGAGTCGCTGTCGGCGGGCTCGGCCGAGCTCGCTGGCCTGAAGGCGCAGCTGCGAGCGGTGAACGAGCGCATGTGGGACGTGCAGGACGCGCTGCGCGCCAAGGAAGCGGCGCAGGACTTCGGCAGCGGGTTCATCGAGCTGGCGCGCGCGGTGGCCGCACGCAACGGCGAGCGCGTCGGCTTCAAGAACGAGATCAACCGCCTGGCCGGCTCCCAGTTCGTGGAGGAAAAGCAGTACCGTTGAGCGGCGGCACCCGGGCGCCCTCGGCGCCGTGGGCTGGTGGCGATACGGTTGTTCCTCGACGTCGATCGGGGAGATATCCGCTTCGGGGCGGCCCGGGTTCGCTCCCATGCGGCGTCTCGTCATGCGCAGGCGCGAGTGTGTCGCCCGTCACACGCGGTTCGGCATCGCCTACGTTTGCCTGCTCGAACGAAGCGAACCGAATTCGCGGCTATGACCGCGATTCGAGGCAAAGTTGCGTATTAAGGTGGCCGCTCAAACGCCACGGATGCGTTGTTCTCCCTGCCTTCACAGTCCATAAACGTATTCCAACGTTAGCTGAAGGCGCTTCACGGCTTCCGCACGAAGCCCGCTATATTCCGATGCCCCATGGACGAAGGAGGATTGTCATGTTTTCTGCCAACCATCTGAGAACGGCCCGCATGCTCGGCGTGGCGATGGTCGCCACTCTCGGTCTTGCCAGCTGCGCTACCTACGACGACGAGTTCGCGACCATCAACTCGCGCCTCGACCAGCTCGATACCCGGGTGCAGGGTGCGGCGCAGAGCGCCGAATCCGCCAACCAGTCGGCGCAGCAGGCCAACCAGCGGCTGGACCAGCTGGAAAGCCGCGTCCAGCAGCTCGAATCGGCCCCGACCCGCAAGCCGCGCGGGTAATTCCTTCCTGCGCAGCGTGTTTCGATACGTTTGAACCCTGGAACCGGCGGCCCCTGCTGGCCGCCGGTCTCCTTTCCTGACTACCCAGTTGCGAGGAACCGTCCCATCCGCACGTCTACTCATCCCGCGATACGCGTAGCTTGTTGCGCGCTCGTCTTGGCCCTGGGGTTCGCAAGCGTTGGCGTTGCCAGCGCCCAGGATGCCGATGCGCCGGCCGCAGTCCCGGGCGACCAGTTGCCTCCCGGCCAGGACGTTTCCGACACGGTGATCGAGCTGGCCGGCTGGATCGTCGCGACCGGGGACAGCCACGGTTACCCCTTCGTGATCATGGACAAGGCGGCAGCGCAGGTCCTGGTGTTCGGCGGTGATGGCCGGCTTCGTGGAGCGGCCCCGGGTCTGTTCGGTTCGGCGGTCGGCGACCACACGGCGCCCGGAATCGCCGGCCTCGCGCTGCGCGAGATTCCCGGCCGGGATCGCACCACGCCTGCCGGTCGCTTCGTGGGTGGTTTCGGCCCCTCCGTCGATGCCGGCCGCGTCCTGTGGGTGGACTACGATTCGGCGGTTTCCATGCATCCCACGGCGACGGGCGTCCCGGCCGAGCGGCGTCCGGAACGCCTCGCATCGCCTTCGCCGGACGACAACCGCGTCACCCATGGCTGCATCAATGTCTCGCCGGAGTTCTACGAGGCGATCGTGAGCCCGACGTTCGAGCGCGGCGGCGTGTTCTACATCCTGCCGGACGAGGCCTCGCTGGCGGAGACCTTCCCCGAGTTCGCGCAGAGCCGCGCCACCGCGCAGCGCGCGGACGAGGCGCACGCGTCGGCCGACCGCAACTAGATCGCGGGGCGCTGCCCCGTCGACAGGCGCGTTGGCGGGGGCGATGCCGCGGCTCCTCTCCGGGCCCGGTCAGATGTCCTCGTGGATCCCGCACTCGCGCTTGAGGCCGAAGAAGCGTGTGTCCTCGTCGCGCATGCCCGGTTCCCAGCGGGTGGTGGTGTGGAAGTCGCCGATCGAGACGTAGCCTTCGTGCCACAGCGGGTGGTAGGGCAGGTCGTGCCTCTTCAGGTACTGCCAGATGTCGCGGTCGGACCAGTCGGCGATCGGGCTGATCTTCAGGCGGGTACCGCGCTGCTGCACGATCGGGGTGTCGGCGCGGCTGGCCGACTGGCTGCGGCGCAGGCCGGTGAACCAGGTGCCCACGCCCAGTTCGTCCAGCGCGCGCCGCATCGGCTCGACCTTGCGCAGCTGGTTGTAGTTGTCCAGGCCGACCACGCCCTGCTCCCAGAGCCGGCCATGCCGGGCTTCCATCCAGGCGCGGCTGACCAGCGGGCGATAGACCTGGAGGTTGAGGTCCAGCCGCGCGACCAGTTCGTCGGCGAAGCGGTAGGTTTCCGGGAACAGGTAGCCGGTGTCGACCAGAATCACCGGGATGTCCGGCCGCTGCCGGGTCAGCAGGTGCAGGGTCACCGCCGACTGCGCGCCGAAGCTCGACGACAACGCCGCGGTGCCGGGACCGTGCTCCAGCGCCCAGGCCACGCGCTGTTCGGCGTCCAGTGTTTCCAGTCGTGCGTTGATCGCCGCCAAGTCCAGCGCCGGCACGGCTTCCGGGCTGTTGGCGGCTTCGTGTTCGACGGGGGCGGTGAGGCTCATCGGAGGCTCCGGACGCAGGCTTCGTGTTGGCATGGGTATGTCAGGCGGCCTCGCCGAGCGCGGCCGAAGCCGGATCGACGCGGACGTGGGTCGGGTAGACGGGCAGGGCGACGATGCCGGCGCGGTGCAGGAAGTCGCCGAAGCCTTCGCCGTCGTTGCGCTCGGCGGCATAGCGCGCGAACAGCGGATCGAGCGCCTCGACGATCTCGGCCTCAGTGATGTTCTCGCGGTACAGCGTGTTCAGCCGCTGGCCGCGGTGGTCCGCGCCGAGCATCAGGTTGTAGCGGCCGGGCGCCTTGCCGACCAGGGCGATCTCGCCCAGGTAGGGGCGCGAGCAGCCGTTCGGGCAGCCGGAGATGCGCACCAGGATCGGCGCATCGCGCAGGCCGTGCTGGTCCAGCAGCGGCTCCAGGCGGGCGGCGAAATCAGGCAGGTAGCGCTCGGCCTCGGCCATGGCCAGGCCGCAAGTGGGCAGCGCCACGCACGCCATCGCCGCGCGCGCCAGCGCGGTCGGGGCGCGGTTGCCGGCGTCCAGGCCGTGGTCGCGGACCAGCGCATCGATGCGCTTGCGCTCGCTCGCCGGCACCCCGGCGATCACCAGGTTCTGGTTGCCGGTCATCCGGAACTCGCCCCGGTGCACGTTGGCGATCTCGCGCAGCCCCGTCAGGTGCGGCGCTCCGGGGCGGTCGGCGATGCGGCCGGCCGGCAGCGACAGGGTCAGGTGCCAGCGGCCGTCCTCGCCCTCGGTCCAGCCGTAGCGGTCGCCATTGTGTTCGAACGCGGCGGCGCGCGGTGCGGCGAACGCCACGCCTGCGCGGCGCTCGATCTCGGCGACGATGAACTCCAGGCCGTGGTCGTCGATGGTGTACTTGAAGCGCGCGCGCTTGCGCAGCACCCGGTTGCCGAAGTCGCGCTGGGTCGTGACCACCGCCGTGGCCACGTCCAGCAGGGCCGCGCGCGGGATGAAGCCGACGTTGTTGGCCAGGCGCGGGTAGGTCTCCGCATCGCCATGGGTCGAGCCCATGCCGCCGCCGATGGTGACGTCGTAGCCTTCGAGCTGGCCATCGGCACCGAGCACGCCGATGAAGCCCAGGTCGTTGGCGTACACGTCGACGTCGTTGACCGGGGGCAGGGCGAAGCCGATCTTGAACTTGCGCGGCAGGTACTTGTCGCCGTAGATCGGCTCCTCTTCCTCGCCGCTGCCGGCCACGCGCTCCTCGTCCAGCCAGATCTCGTAGTAGGCGCGGGTGTTGGGCAACAGGTGCTCGGAGGTGGCGGCTGCATCGCCGTACAGGTCGGCGTGGGCGCGCGACAGCAGCGGGTTGGCCGCGACCTGCACGTTGCGGTTGACGTCGCCGCAGGCGGCCAGGGTGTCGATCAGCGCGGCGTTGATCGCCTGCATCGTCGCCTTCAGTTCGCGCTTGATCACGCCATGGAACTGGAAGGCCTGGCGGGTGGTGACCCTCAGCGAGTGGTTGGCGAAACGGGTGGCGACCGCGTCCAGCTTGAGCCACTGCTCGGGGGTGACCACGCCGCCCGGCGTGCGGGTGCGGATCATGAACTGGTACGCCGGCTCGAGCTTCTGCCGACGGCGTTCGTCGCGGATGTCGCGGTCGTCCTGCTGGTAGCTGCCGTGGTACTTGATCAGGGTCTGGTCGTCCTCGCGCAGCGCGCCGGTGACCGGGTCGGCCAGGCTTTCCAGCAGCGAGCCGCGCAGGCGGTGGCTTTCGGCCTTGATGTCTTCGACGGAGTGCGTGGTGGTGCTCATGCGTTGGCTGGGCCGGGCGTCAGTAGACGTCGCGGCTGTAGCGGCCCCCGGTCTGCAGTGAGGTGAGGTACTCGGCGGCGGCCTCGGCATCGCCGCCGTTGTGCGTCGCGACGATGTCCAGCAACGCGGCGTGCACGTCCTTGCCCATGGCGATGGCGCCGCAGACATACAGGTGCGCGCCGTTCTGCAGCCAGTCGTACAGCTCGGCGCCGCGCTCGCGCAGGCGGTGCTGCACGTAGACCTTGTCGGCCTGGTCGCGGGAGAAGGCCAGGTCGAGGCGATGCAGTTCCTTGCGCTGCAGGGCGTCCTGCCACTCGACCTGATAGAGGAAGCCGGTGTTGAAGCGCTGGGCGCCGAAGAACAGCCAGTTGCGGCCGGTGGCGCCGGTTTCGGCGCGCTCCTGGACGAAGGCGCGGAACGGGGCCACGCCGGTGCCCGGGCCGATCATCACGATGTCGCGCGCGCCGTCGGCCGGCACGCGGAAGCGCTCGTTCGGCTCGATGTAGACCGGCACCTGGCCGCCTTCGTCCAGCGCGGCCAGGAAACCGCTGGCGGCGCCGCCGTGTTCGTGGCCGTGCGCGTGGTAGCCGAGCACGTCCACGGTCAGGTGTGCTTCCTCGCCCACGCGCTTGCGGCTGGAAGCGATCGAGTACAGTCGCTGGGCCTGCGGGCGCAATGCGGCCAGCAGCGCGTCATGGTCCCAATCCGCCGGCCAGCGCCGCAGCACGTCCACCAGCTGGTGGTCGGCCAGCAGCGCGGCCAGGCCGGCGGACTGGGTGGGGTCGAGCAGCTCGGTCAGCGCCTTGGCGCCGGAACGTTCGGCATGCGCAGCCAGGAACGGGCGCGACAGCCGGGTCAGCTCGCGGCGGGTCGCCAGCCACTCGGACAGGGGCAGAGTGTGTTCGCCGGAAGTGACAGCGGCGTTGCCGTCCAGGCGCGTGGCGCCCAGCACCGCATCGACCAGCGCCGGCGGATTGCGGTGGCGGATACCCAGCGCATCGCCCGGTTCGTAGGCCAGGCCGGACCCTTCCAGCGACAGTTCGATGTGGCGCACGTCCTTGTCGCCACTGCCGTACTGCAGGAAACCCTGGCCCTTGAACTCGCGACCGCTGATGCGCTGGTTGGCCAGCACTTCGGCCGGGAAAGGGCGCTCGTGCGACCAGGCCGCGGCGGCCGGACGCAGCGGCGTCACCGTGGCCAGGTGCGCGGCCGGCGCGGCGGTGGACTTGAGCAGCTCGCGGGCCTGGGCCAGCGCGCGCTCGCGCCAGGGCCCGGCGACGGTATCGATGTCCAGGTCGGCCTGCCCCAGCTCGGCCACCCGCTGCGCGCCCAGTTCGGCCAGGCGGCCGTCGAGCTTGCGCGCGATGCCGCAGAAGTCGGCGTAGCTGGTGTCGCCCAGGCCGAGCACGGCGAACTTCAGCTCCGGCAGCTTCGGCGCGCGCTTGCCGAGCAGGAATTCGGTGAAGCCGATCGAATCGTCCGGCGGGTCGCCCTCGCCCTGGGTGCTGATCACCAGGTACAGCAGGCGCTCGCCGGCCAGTTCGCGGGTGGCATAGGCATCGGTACGGACCAGGCGCACCGCCAGGCCGGCCGCTTCGGCCGCCTGGGCGATCTTCTCCGCCTCGCGGCGGGCGTTGCCGGTCTGGCTGCCGTAGAGGATGGTCAGGCGCTGACCGGCCTGTGGCGTGGCCGCGGCCGCCGCACCACCCGGCAGGACCGCCAGGTGCGGCGGGGCCTGCACCTGGGCCAGGCCGGCGGTATAGCCGGACAGCCACCACAGCGACGGGCCGTCCAGTCCCTCGACCAGCCGGGCCAGCAGGACCTTGCGGTCCTCGTTGAGCGGACTGGGGGGCAGCGCGGTGGGCGCAGCGGTCATCCTGGCGGGCTCGGCGGGGCGTCTTGGCTAGACGGGCCACCGATGGTAGGAATCCACGAGACCAAGCTGAAACGGCTTGTGGTTATTGGCTTATGCTCTGCGCTTATTTCGCCGGGCCGGCCTGCACCCCGAACATTCGCCGTCCCGGGCCCGCGCCCGGGCTGCGGGGCGTTGCGCGGCCGGGGGACGCCCCGGCCCGTGCCGCCCCGTCCCACGCCGTTCCCACCGCCGAACCGTCGATGACCCTGCCGCACCGCCTGTCCCACCTCGACCGCCTGGAAGCGGAGAGCATCCACATCCTGCGCGAGGTCGCCGCCGAGTTCCGCAACCCGGTGCTGCTGTACTCGGTGGGCAAGGACAGCTCGGTGCTGCTGCACCTGCTGCTCAAGGCGTTCGCGCCGGCGCCGCCGCCGATCCCGCTGCTGCACGTCGATACCCGCTGGAAGTTCCGCGAGATGATCGCCTTCCGCGACCGTCGCGCCGCCGAGACCGGGGTGGAGTTGCGGGTCCACATCAATCCCGATGGCGTCGCCCAGGGCATCGGCCCGTTCACCCACGGCGCCACCGTGCATACCGACGTGATGAAGACCCAGGGCCTCAAGCAGGCGCTGGACCAGTGGCAGTTCGATGCGGCCATCGGCGGGGCGCGCCGCGACGAGGAGAAGTCGCGGGCCAAGGAGCGGGTGTTCTCCTTCCGCAACGAGAACCACCGCTGGGACCCCAAGCGCCAGCGCCCGGAACTGTGGAGCCTGTACAACGCCCGCGTGCGCAAGGGCGAGAGCGTGCGCGCCTTCCCGCTGTCCAACTGGACCGAGCTGGACGTGTGGCTGTACATCTTCCGCGAGAAGATCCCGGTGGTGCCGCTGTACTTCGCCGCCCCGCGCCCGGTGGTCGAGCGCGACGGCGCGCTGATCCTGGTCGACGACGAACGCCTGCCCCTGCGCCCCGGCGAAACGCCGCAACTGCGCAACGTCCGCTTCCGCACGCTGGGCTGCTATCCGCTCACCGGGGCGATCGAGTCGCAGGCCGACACGCTGGAGAAGATCATCGCCGAGATGCTGGTGGCCACCAGTTCCGAGCGCCAGGGCCGGGTCATCGACCAGGACCCGACCGCCTCGATGGAAAAGAAGAAGCTGGAGGGATACTTCTGATGGCCGCCGACGCGACCGGCGCGACCAGCGCCGACATCAGCACCTACCTGCGCCAGCACGAGGACAAGCCGCTGCTGCGCTTCATCACCTGCGGCAGCGTGGACGACGGCAAGAGCACCCTGATCGGCCGCCTGCTGTACGAAAGCAAGCGCCTGTTCGACGACCAGCTATCCGCGCTGGAGGCCGACAGCCGCCGCCACGGCACCCAGGGCGAGCGGATCGACTACGCGCTGCTGATGGACGGCCTGGCGGCCGAGCGCGAGCAGGGCATCACCATCGACGTGGCCTACCGCTACTTCGACACCGACAAGCGCAAGTTCATCGTCGCCGACTGCCCGGGCCACGAGCAGTACACCCGCAACATGGCCACCGGCGCCTCGACCGCCGACCTGGCCGTGGTCCTGGTCGACGCGCGCAAGGGACTGCTGGCGCAGACCCGCCGGCACAGCTACATCGTCTCGCTGCTGGGTATCCGCCATGTCGTGCTGGCGGTGAACAAGATGGACCTGGTCGGCTACGACCGGGCGGTGTTCGACGGGATCGTCGAGGGCTACCGGGCGCTGGCCACGCAACTGGGCATCGCCGACGTCCAGGCGATCCCGTTGTCGGCCCTGGAAGGCGACAACCTGCTGCAGCGCTCGGACAAGACGCGCTGGTACGAGGGCCCGGCCCTGCTCGAACATCTGGAAACAGTGGTCCTGGATGGTGGTGATGCCGGCGGTGGGTTGCGCCTGCCGGTGCAGTGGGTCAACCGGCCCAACCAGGATTTCCGCGGCTTCGCCGGCACGATCGCCGCTGGCGAGGTGGCCCCGGGCGATGCGGTGGTGGTGCTGCCTTCGGCGCGCCGTTCGTCCGTGGCCCAGGTGCTGGGCCCCGATGGCCCGGTCCAGCGCGCCTTTGCCGGCCAGGCGGTGACCCTGACCCTGGCCGACGAGGTGGACGTCAGCCGCGGCGACGTGATCGCCGCGGCCGGCGATCCGCCGGCGGTGGCCGACCAGTTCGCCGCGCACGTGCTGTGGATGAGCGACTCGCCGCTGCTGCCGGGCCGGCCGTACTGGCTGAAGATCGGTGCCCGTACCGTGTCGGCCAGCATCAGCGAGATCAAGCACCGGGTCGACGTGAACACCCAGGAGCACCTGGCGGCCAAGCGCCTGGAGCTGAACGAGGTCGGCTACTGCAACCTGAGCCTCGAGGAGCCGGTCGCTTTCGCTCCGTACGCGGAGAACCACGCGTTGGGCGGCTTCATCCTGATCGACCGCCAGAACAACGACACCGTCGCCGCCGGCACCCTGGATTTCGCCCTGCGCCGCGCCGACAACGTGCACTGGCAGCACCTGGACGTGGACCGGGCCGCGCGCGCGCGGATCAAGGGCCAGGTGCCGAAGGTGCTGTGGTTCACCGGCCTGTCCGGCGCCGGCAAGTCGACCGTGGCCAACCTGGTCGACAAGCGCCTGCACGCGCTCGGGTACCACACCTTCGTCCTGGACGGCGACAACGTCCGCCACGGGCTCAACCGCGACCTGGGCTTCACCGACGAGGACCGGGTGGAGAACATCCGCCGGGTGGCCGAGGTGGCCCGGTTGATGGCCGACGCCGGCCTGATCGTGCTGGTCAGCTTCATCTCGCCGTTCCGCGCCGAGCGGCGCATGGCCCGCGAGCGCTTCGCCGACGGCGAGTTCGTCGAGGTGTTCGTCGACGTGCCGCTGGAGGTGGCCGAGGCCCGCGACGTGAAGGGCCTGTACCGCAAGGCGCGCGCCGGCCTGATCCCCAACTTCACCGGCATCGATTCGCCCTACGAGGCGCCCGAGCACGCGGAGGTCCACCTGCACGCGGCGACCAGCACGCCCGAGGCGATGGTGGCGCAGGTGCTGCAGGCCATGCACGCGCTGGACCCGGACTGGAGCGGCGGCACGTCCTGGCTGTAGCCGGCCGCGCGGACCACCCGCGGCCGCTCGTTCACGCGCCGTGTCAACCAACGGCACATACAGGCGTTAACACCCGCTCGCTACACTCGGCGGTTTGTGAATGAACGCAGCGAGGCGGTCGATGGTGTCACGATTCCTGGCCAGGGGACTGGTCCTGGCGGGTGTACTGGGGTCGACGGTGGCCTGTGGCCGCGACCCGGCCGCCGCGACTTCAGCACCGGCTGCGATCCCGGTCACCACCACCACCGTCCAGCCGGTCGCCTGGAGCGATACGGTCCAGGCCCTGGGCACCGCGCAGGCACGCGAATCGGTGACCCTGACCGCCAAGGTCAGCGAGATCGTCGACCAGGTCCATTTCGAGAGCGGGCAGCAGGTGGAAGCCGGCCAGCCACTGGTGACCCTGCGCGTGGACGCGCAGGAGGCGGCGCTGGGCGAAGCCGAGTCGACGCTGGCCGAGGCCGACCAGCAGTACCGGCGCCTGCAGGGCCTGGCCGACCAGCAGCTGGTCGCCCGCTCGACCCTGGACGCACAGCGCGCGTTGCGCGACGTCGCCGCCGCGCGCGTGCGGCAGATGAAGTCCGACATCCGCGACCGCCACGTGCGCGCACCGTTCGCCGGCGTGCTCGGCATCCGCCAGGTCAGCCCGGGCGCGCTGCTCACGCCCAACGCGGTGATCGCCACGCTCGACGACATCTCGCGCATGTACGTCGATTTCCAGGTGCCCGAGGCGACCCTGTCGGCGATGGTGCCGGGTGCGCGCGTCAGCGCGACCACCGCGGCCTGGCCGGGCAAGCGGTTCGAGGGCGAGGTGCAGACCGCCGATGCGCGGATCGATGCCGGTACCCGCGCGGTGACCGTGCGCGCGGTGTTCGACAATCCCGAACGCCTGCTGCGCCCGGGCATGCTGCTGGACGTAAGCCTGTTCCGCCCGGAACGCCAGGCGCTGGTGGTGCCGGAGATCGCGGTGGTGCAGGTCGGGCGCGACTCGTTCGTGTACCGCGTCGCCCAGGACGGCAAGGTCGAGCAGGCGGCGGTGCGGGTCGGCGTGCGCCGCGACGGCAAGGCCGAGATCATCGAGGGCCTGGAGGCGGGCGACCGGATCGTCGTCGACGGCACCGGCAAGCTGCGGCCGGGCGTGGTCGTGGCCGAGGCGGCGCCGGCCGGGCCCGAACCGGCGGCCGCGGCGACGATTCCGGACGGGAACTGAGCCGATGAACCTCTCCGACCTGTCGATCAAGCGCCCGGTGTTCGCCGCGGTGGTGAGCCTGCTGCTGGTGGTGCTGGGCGTGATGTCGTTCATGCGCCTGACCCTGCGCGAGCTGCCCAACATCGATCCACCCATCGTGTCGGTCGAGGTCAACTACCCGGGCGCCTCCGCGGCGGTGGTCGAAACCCGCATCACCCAGATCCTCGAGGACGGGCTGGCCGGCATCGAGGGCATCAACACCATCCAGTCCCAGAGCCGCAGCGGGCGCTCCGACGTCACCATCGAGTTCAACCTGACCCGCGACATCGAGGCGGCCGCCAACGACGTGCGCGACCGCGTCAGCCGGGTGATGGACCGCCTGCCGGACGAGGCCGATCCGCCGGAGATCTCCAAGGTCGAGGCCGACGCGGATGTCATCGTCTGGCTCAACATGCGCTCCACCGCGATGGACACGATGGAGCTGACCGACTACGCCGACCGCTACGTCGTCGACCGGCTGTCCTCGCTCGATGGTGTCGCCCGCGTCCAGCTCGGCGGCGGCCAGCGCTACGCGATGCGCATCTGGCTGGACCGCGAGGCAATGGCCGCGCGCGGCATCACCACCTCCGACGTGGAGAACGCACTGCGCGCGCAGAACGTGGAGCTTCCGGCCGGCCGCATCGAGTCGCTCGACCGTGATTTCACCCTGCGCGTGGAACGCGGCTACCGCGAGCCCGCGCAGTTCGCCCAGCTGCCGCTGCGCAAGGGCGTCGACGGCTACGTCGTGCGCCTGGGCGACGTGGCCGAGGTCGAGCTGGGCCCGGAGGAGCGGCGCGCGTACCTGCGCAGCAATGGCGTGCCGAACGTCGGCCTGGGCATCGTGCGCACCTCCACCGCCAATGCGCTCGACGTGGCCCGGGCCGCGCGTGCGGAAGCCGAGACCATCCAGAAGACCCTGCCCGAAGGCACCGACATCTTCGTCGCCTACGACAGCACCACCTTCATCGAGGCCTCCATCGAGCGCGTGTACTGGACCCTGGCCGAGGCCATGGCGCTGGTGTTCCTGGTGATCTGGCTGTTCCTGGGCAGCCTGCGCGCGGCGCTGATCCCGGCGGTGACGGTGCCGGTGTGCCTGGTGTCGGCATTCATCGCCCTGTACGCCTTCGGGTTCTCCATCAACCTGCTGACGCTGCTGGCGCTGGTGCTGTGCATCGGCCTGGTGGTCGACGACGCGATCGTGGTGCTGGAGAACATCCAGCGCCGCGCCGACCTGGGCGAGCCACCGCTGGTGGCGGCGCGCCGCGGCACGCGCCAGGTCGCCTTCGCGGTGATCGCCACCACCGCGGTGCTGGTGGCGGTATTCCTGCCGGTCGGTTTCATGGAGGGCAACACCGGGCGCCTGTTCCGCGAGCTGTCGGTGGCGCTGGCGGCGGCGGTGGCGATCTCGGCGTTCGTCGCCCTCACCCTGACCCCGATGATGTCGTCCAAGCTGGTCCGCCCGCACGGCACCCCGCGCGGCCTGCATGCCTGGATCCAGCGCAACCTCAACCGCATCGGCGAAGGCTATGGCAGGCAGGTCGGGCGCCTGGTCGCGGTGCCCGGGCGGCGCCTGCTGGCGCTGCTGGCGGTGGCGATGGGGCTGTGCGCGGTGGCGATCGTGGTGCTCGGCGTCCGCGTGCCCAGCGAACTGGCGCCGGCGGAGGACCGTGGCCGTTTCTTCGTGATGGTCGACGGCCCCGAGGGCGCGGGCTTCGACTACACCGTCGGCCAGATGCAGCAGGTGGAGAAGATCGTGCTGGCCGAGGTCGGCGACGGCAAGCCGGTGCAGCGCGCCAACTCGCGCGTGCCGCGCGGCTGGGGCGGTGGCGAGGACATGCATACCGGCCAGGTGATCGTGTTCCTGGACGACTGGCACGAACGCGACGTGCCCACCGACGAGGTCGTGCGCAAGCTGCGCGCCCAGTTCGCCGAGCTGCCCGGCGTGCAGGCGCGCGCCAACGTGCCCGGCGGCCTGGTGGGCAGCCGCGGCCAGCGCTACCAGCTGGTGCTGGGCGGCCCCGACTATGCCGAGCTGGCCCAGTGGCGCGACCGCGTGATGCAGCGGATGGAGGCCAACCCCGGCATCCAGGACCCGGACTCGGACTACAAGGAAACGCGGCCGCAGATGCGCGTGGAGATCGACCGCAACCGCGCCGCCGACCTGGGCGTGCCGGTGCAGGAGATCGGCCGCACGCTGGAAACCATGATGGGCTCGCGCCAGGTGACCACCTACGTGGACAACGGCGAGGAGTACGACGTGATCCTGCAGGCCGGCCGCGAGAAGCGGGTGGATCCCTCCGACCTGGCCCAGACCTACGTGCGTGGCGGCAGCGGCGAGCTGGTGCCGCTGTCCAACCTGGTGACCCTCTCCGAGCTGGCCGAGCCGGGCAGCTTCAACCGCTTCAACCGCCTGCGCGCGATCACGATCAGCGCGGGCCTGGCGCCCGGCTACAGCATGGGCGAGGCGCTGGAGTGGACGGGCCAGGTGGTCGCCGAGGAGTTGCCCGATTACGCGCAGGTCGACTGGAAGGGCGAATCGCGCGAGTACCAGGAGGCCGGCGGCGCGATCCTCCTCACCTTCACCCTGGCGCTGCTGATCGTCTACCTGGTGCTGGCCGCGCAGTTCGAGAGCTTCCTGCATCCGCTGGTGATCATGCTAACCGTGCCGCTGGCGGTGCTCGGCGCACTGATCGGACTGTGGGTGACCGGCGGCACGCTCAACCTGTTCAGCCAGATCGGCATCGTCATGCTGATCGGCCTGGCGGCGAAGAACGGCATCCTGATCGTGGAGTTCGCCAACCAGCTGCGCGACGACGGGGCGGACGTGCACGGCGCCATCGCCGAGGCGGCCAAGGTGCGCCTGCGGCCGATCCTGATGACCTCGGTGGCCACGGTCATGGGCGCGGTGCCGCTGGTACTGGCCGGCGGGCCCGGGTCGGCCAGCCGCGCGACCATCGGCATCGTGGTCATCTTCGGCGTGACCTTCTCCACGCTGCTGTCGCTGTACGTGGTACCGGCGTTCTACTCGCTGCTGGCGCCGTACACGCGTTCGCCCGATGCGCTGGCGCACCGGCTGGAGAAGCTGGAGGCCGACACGCCGCCGGTCGGGGGCCATGGCTGAGGCGGGCTCGCGGCCGTATGCCGGCGTGCGCGTCCCGGGCGAGGGTTTCATCCTGCGCGCATGGAGCGCCGATGACCTCGGCGCGTTGCTCCGGCATGCCGACGATCCGCAGGTGCCGCGCGGCCTGAGCGAGCGCTTCCCGCATCCCTACACGCGCGCCGACGGCGAAGCCTTCCTGGCCGGGCGCGTGGTCGACCTGGACGGCCCGGTGCTGGCGATCGAGATCGCCGGCGAGGCCTGCGGCAGCGTCGCCGTGCGGCCCGGGCAGGGCGAGCGCGCGCACGGCGCCGAACTGGGCTACTGGCTGGGCCGGCGCCACTGGGGGCAGGGACACATGA
This sequence comes from Pseudoxanthomonas kaohsiungensis, assembly GCF_010211765.1. GTDB lineage: Bacteria > Pseudomonadota > Gammaproteobacteria > Xanthomonadales > Xanthomonadaceae > Pseudoxanthomonas > Pseudoxanthomonas kaohsiungensis. The sequence goes on from NZ_PDWO01000011.1 coordinate 68,729, forward strand.
CCCGGATCGTCGCCGCCTACCTGGACTGGGTGGTGCCGGCGCTGCGACTGCAACGGATCGAGGCCAGCGTGCTGGACGGCAACCCCGCATCGGCGCGGGTGCTGGAGAAGAACGGCTTCCAGGAGGAAGGGCGGCGCCGCGCTGCGGTCCTCAAGGCCGACGGTTTCCATGACCTGCGGCTGTTCGGGCGGCTCTGGTCGCGCTGACGCGTCGCACGGGGACTGCGCAGCGGCGCAGGTTACGGGTATCTTTCAGGCACTGGACGGCGACCGCCGCCCCATCCCTTACCCGCGACACGACGGCCGGAGACCCATCCCCGTGGAAGCCTTTTTTGCCTGGATCAACGGCATCATCTGGAGCAACGCCCTGATCGCGTTGTGCCTGGGTGCCGGCTTGTGGTTCTCGTTCCGCACCCGGTTCATGCAGGTGCGCGGATTCGCCGAGATGTGCCGGCTCACCGTGACCGGCCAGAAGTCCGACGCCGGCGTCTCCTCGTTCCAGGCCCTGGCGATCTCGATGGCCGGGCGCATGGGTATCGGCAACATCGCCGGCGTGGCAACGGCCATCGCCTACGGCGGCCCGGGCGCGGTGTTCTGGATGTGGGTGATGGGCTTCCTCGGCGCCTCGACCTCGTACATCGAATGCACCCTGGCGCAGATCTACAAGGAGAAGGACGCGGAGGGCCGCTACCGCGGCGGTCCGGCGTACTACATCGAGAAGGCGATGGGCCTGAAGTGGTACGCGGTGGCCTTCGCCGTGGCCACGGTCGTCGCCACCGGCCTGCTGCTGCCGGGCGTGCAGGCCAACGCGATCGCCGACAGCGCGACCAACGTCCTGTGCGGGGCCGGTGCCTGCGAGGCGGTCGGCGGTGCCGGCGCGTTGAAGCTGTGGATCGGGCTGGGCGTGGCCGCGGTGCTGGCGCTGATCATCTTCGGCGGCATCAAGCGCATCGCCACCTTCGCCGAGGTGGTGGTGCCGTTCATGGCGCTGGCCTTCATCCTGATGGCGGTGATCGTGATGATCGCCAATGCCGGCAAGGTGCCGGCGATGTTCGCCGACATCTTCTCCAGCGCATTCGGGGCGCATGCGGCGTTCGGCGCGATCATCGGCCAGGCCGTCGCCTGGGGCGTCAAGCGCGGCATCTACGCCAACGAGGCCGGCCAGGGCACCGGCCCGCACGCCGCGGCGGCGGCGGAAGTCTCGCACCCGGCCAAGCAGGGCTACGTGCAGGCGTTCGCGATCTACTTCGACACCATGCTGGTCTGCACCTCGACCGCGTTCCTGCTGCTGTCCACCGGCATGTACAACACGTTCAAGGCCGTGACGGAGAACGGCCAGCAGGCGCTGGTGGCGATCGTCGAGGGCGTGCCCGGCGTGCAGCCTTCGGAAGGCGCCCAGTTCACCCAGGCGGCGGTGGAGTCGGTGCTGCCGGGCTGGGGTGCGGGGTTCGTGGCGCTGGCGCTGTTCTTCTTCGCCTTCACCACGATCATGGCGTACTACTACATGGCCGAGACCAACCTCACCTACCTGGCCGGGGTGAAGAAGACCCACCCGCTGGCCACGTTGCTGCTGCGGCTGGGCATCATCGGCATGGTGGTGTTCGGCGCCTACCACAACGCCGCGATGGCCTGGACCCTGGGCGACATCGGCGTCGGCCTGATGGCGTGGCTGAACGTCATCGCCATCCTGATCCTGCAGAAGCCGGCCCTGCTGGCGCTGCGCGACTACGAGCGCCAGAAGAAGCTGGGCCTGGACCCGGTGTTCGACCCGGAGGCGCTGGGCATCCGCAACGCCGACTTCTGGAAGGCGCGCGGCTGAGATGGCCGGACCCTGGGACAAGCGACCACCGCGCGCCCAGCCCCCGAGCGGTCCGCGCCCCGGCGCCGACCGCCCGCGCCGGCATCCGGCGGCGTCGCGCGATCCGCAGCCGGCGGTGCCGGCCACCGCGCGCAGCGAAGTGCGGCTGTACGGCCTCAATGCGGTCGATGCGGTGTTCCGTCGCCGGCCCGACGCGATCCGCAAGCTCTACCTGGTCGAATCCCGCATCCCCGCGCTGAAGCCGTTGCTGGCCTGGTGCGTCAAGCACCGGGTCGGCTACCGCGTGGTCGAGGAAAGCGACCTGGAGCGGCTGGCCGCCAGTTCGCACCATGAGGGCGTGGTGGCCGACGTGCTGCGGGTGGAGCCGCAACCGCTGGACGGCTGGCTGCACGGGCTGGACCCGGCGGCGCTGGCGCTATGGCTCGATGGCGTCGGCAACCCGCACAACTTCGGCGCGATCCTGCGCACCGCCGCGCATTTCGGCGCCTCGGTGCTGCTGCCCGCCGGCTCGCCGCTGGCGCTCTCCGGCGCGGCCGCGCGCGTGGCCGAAGGCGGCGCCGAAGCCGTGACGCTGGTGCGGCTGCCACCGCCGGTCGAGGCGATCGACACGTTGCGCAGGGCAGGCTTCCAGCTCGCCGCCACGGTCGTGCGTGGCGGCGAGGACCTGTTCGCGGTGGAGCTTCCGGCGCGCCTGGTCCTGGTGATGGGCGCCGAGGGCGAGGGCATGGATGCGGCCCTGGCCGCCGCCTGCGACCGCCGCCTGTCGATTCCGGGCAGCGGCGCGGTGGAAAGCCTCAACGTGGCGGCGGCGACCGCGGTGTTCCTGTCGCGCTGGGCGGCGCGCAATTTCACAGTGTAGGAGCCGGGGAGACCGGACATGCGCCGTGGAAGAGCGCCCGCGACGCGATGGCAACGGCCCAGGCGAAGGACTCGCAATTCCGGCGCTGGTGTCGCCAGCGAGCTGTGATCCTACAAGCCTGCGGCGATGCGGGGCGACGGCGGCGCCAGGTGCACCGCCGCGCCGCCGCCGCCGGACAGCTCGAGCGTCAGCGTCCGGTGCCTGGCGTCGATCCGCTTCTCCTCGCGGCGCACGTCCGTCGGCGAGGCGCCATCGCGCCACAGCGTGGCCTGGTAGTCCGCGGCGGCCAGGAAGTCCAGCGGCACCTCCAGCGTGCGCGGCTGCTCGTTGGTCATCGCGCCGATGTACCAGTCGCGGCCGCTGCGCCGGGCGACCACGATGTACTCGCCGATCTCGCCGGCCAGCACGCGGGTCTCGTCCCAGGTCGCCGGCACGATCGACAGGAAGTCGGCGCCGGGCGCCAGGCCGCCCTCCTTGCCGACGTAGACGTCCGGGCTGTCGGCCACCATCTGCAGCGCGCTTTCGTAGACGACGAACATCGCCAGCTGGTGGGCGCGCGTGCCCATCACCTTCGGTCCGGTGAAGGAATGCTGGAACTGTTCCGGCGTCACGTTGCGGAAGCCTCCCGGCGTGTAGTCCATCGGTCCCAGCAGCATGCGGGTGAACGGCAGGGTCACGTTGTGGGTCGGGGTGATCCGCCGGCTCCACTTGTTGTACTCGGCGCCGAGCACGCCCTCCTGGGTGAGGAAGTTCGGCCAGGTGCGGTTGAGGCCGGTGGGGCGGTAGGCGCCATGCAGGTCGAGCATCAGCCGGTGCTCGGCGGCGCTGGCCATCATGCGGTGGAAGAAGGCGACCATTTCCTGGTCGTCGCGGTCCATGAAGTCGACCTTGACGCCATGGATGCCCATGTCGCGATACCGCGCGAAGACTTCGTCCATGCGCGGTTCCAGCGACTTCCAGTGCGCCCACACCCAGATGCCGACGCCGCGCTGGCGCGCGTATTCGACCACCGCGGGCAGGTCCAGCTCCGGTACCGCGCGCAGGATGTCGGCCTCCGGGTTGTACAGGCCGTTGCCGAGGCTGCCCACGTACCAGCCGTCGTCGATCAGCATGTACTCCAGCTTCAGCGCCGCGGCGTGGTCGATGTAGCGCTTGATCGTCGCGGTGTTCATGCCCGCGTCCGCCACGTCCGGAGCCAGGCCACCCGACCACCAGTCCCAGGCGGTCTTGCCGGGGCGGATCCAGGACGTGTCCTGGATCGGGGTGGGTGGGTTGAGGCTGGAGATCAGGTTGGATTCGACCAGCGCGCCGGGACTGTCGCCGAGCATCAGCACGCGCCAGGGGGTCAGGTGGCCGCCGGCGGCGACCTGGGCACGCGGCAGGCGCACCGCGATGCCGCGTTCGTCCAGGCGCGGCGACAGGCGCGCTTCCACGCCCAGGCGTCCGTCGCCGCGGCCGCTCAGGTACAGGCCGGCGAACCGGTCCAGGTCCGCTTCGGCGATGGCGAAGCTGGCGTCGCCGTCGCCGGTGCGGCAGACCAGCGGCAGCTCGATCAGGTGCATCGGCCGCAGCTTCGAGGCCGCGAACCGGTCGTACTCGCCTTCGTGGCTGGTGCCGAAGGTGCCGAGGTTGAGCATCCAGCAGGCGTAGTCGCGCGGGAACAGGAAGCCGGTCAGGTCCTCCTTCACCACCAGGTCGCCGCGCGCGGGCAGCGGCACGCGGTAGCGCAGCGCGACGCCGTCGTCGTAGGCGCGCAGGACCACGCCCAGGGTGCGGCCGTCGGCGTCGGCCAGGTCCACTTCGAGCTGGCGGTAGTGGTCGCGCGCGCGGCTGGCCTTGCCGGCCACCAGTTCGTAGGTGCTGTCGTTGCCGCCGCGGCGCGCGTCGACCACGCGCAGCCCGCGATCCAGCCGGTCATCCGGCCCCAGCTGCACGCCCAGCGGCGAGGGCAGCAGCACCGGCTTGCCGTTCCATTCCACCGCGTACGACGGGCGGCCTTCGCCATCCAGTGACAGTACGACCTTCGCCTGGCCGCCGGGCGACTGCAGCTGCAGCGGCGTGGCGGGAGCGGTTTCGCCCCGCGGAGCAAAACCCAGCAGGGCGATGGTCAGGAGCAGGGCGCGACTCGCAGGCATTCCGGTATCCCTCCAGGGCACGCCCGGCAGGGTAAGCCGCAAGTCCGCGTCGTGTCTGGAATACCCTATGGCGCAGGCGGCATACGCCGCCTGCAGCGGCGTCGCGGGCTCAGGGCGCGGCGTCGCCGGACTTCGCGCTGCTGCCGAAATCGCCATCGGCCTCGGCGGCGAGGTAGGCGAACACGGCGTAGGCGGCCACGTTCTGCGCCAGCGCCGCCGGATCGATCTTGTCCAGCGTGTCGTCGGCGGTGTGGTGCAGGTCGAAATAGTCGGTACCGTCCTGGGCCAGCCAGGCCCAGGTCGCGCCCTGGGCGGCCAGGGGACCGATGTCGGGCCCGGGGCCACCCTTGTCCGGCGCGTACTCGATGCCCAGCGGCGCCAGCGCCCGCGCGATCTGCGCGGTGGCCGCGCGCGCATGCTCCGGCGCGCCGGTGTTGAACGCGTAGATGCGGCCGGCGCCGAAGTCGCTCTCGGCCGACAGCTGGTGCCTGGCCACATCGGCGGCATGCGCCTTGGCGTACGCCTTGCCGCCGTGCAAGCCCTGCTCCTCGTTGGCGAACGCGGCCACGCGGATGCTGCGCGCGGGGCGCCGGGGCAGCTGCGCGATCAGCTTCGCCGCGGCCATGGTGATGCCGATGCCGGCCGCATCGTCGACCGCGCCGGTGCCCAGATCCCACGAGTCCAGGTGGCCGCCGATCAGCACGATCTCCTTCGGCCTGCTGCGCCCGGTGATCTCGCCGATCACGTTCTGCGAGGTGTACTGGCCATCCCAGCCGGCGTCCACGGCCAGGCGTACGCTGACCGGCCCGCGTGCAAGCAGCCGCGCGAGCTGGTCGGCATCGGGAATGCTCAGCGCCGCCGACGGTACCGGGGTGAGTCCTTCGTCGTAGCGGGTAATGCCGGTGTGCGGCACGCGGTGGTTGTCGGTGCCGGCCGAGCGCATCAGGAAGCCGCTGGCGCCCTTGCGGATCGCCGCCGACGGGCCCTTCGAGCGCACCGCGCTGCCCTTGCCGTAGCCGTTGCCGTCGCGCGCGGCCGGCATCTGGTAGTCGACGAAGGCGATCTTCCCGGCCAGCGAACCGTCCGGCGCCGCTTCCAGCGCGGCCAGGTCGGCGAAGCGCACGACCTGCGCTTCGACCGTGCCGGCCGGGCTGCCGCCCAGCGCGGTGATCTGCAGCGGCTGCGCATGCGCGCCGACCACCGCCGCGCTCTCGCTGCGGCGCACCCACTTCGGGAACGTCACCGGCTCGGTCCAGACGCGGTCGAAGCCCAGCTCCTGGAACTTGGCCTTGGCCCAGGCGACCGCGCGCGCATCGGCCTCGCTGCCGGCCAGGCGCGGTCCGACCTCGGTGGTCAGCGATTCGGTGACCTTCCAGCCGGTGTCGTCGGCCAGCGCGCGTTCGCGCAGCTGTTCGGCCTGGGCCAGGGCCCGTTGGGGAATGCGTGTTTCGGCGGCGGTCGCCGGGGTGGCGAACCCGAGCAGTATCGAAACGATCGGGGCGGCGGCAAGCAGGGCGAGGCGCATCACGGACTCCGGCAGGCAATCCGTCGAGCCTAGCAAACGCCACCATCCCGCTCCCGTGCGCATGGTCACGGGAGCGGCGGGCGACGGTGGCTCAGCGCTTGAGCGAGTCGCGGATCTCGCGCAGCAGCAGCACTTCCTCGGTCGGGCCGGGCGGCGGCGGCGCCTCGCGGCGCGAGATGCGGTTGATCGCCTTGACCAGCATGAAGATGGCGAAGGCCACGATCACGAACTGGACGATCGCATTGAGGAACTCGCCCACGCCAATGCCCACGGCCGGCACCGGGTTGCCGGCGGCGTCCACGCTGGCTTCCTTGAGCACCCACACCCATTTGGAGAAGTCGACGCCGCCCAGCAGCAGGCCGATCGGCGGCATGATCACCTTCTCCACCAGCGCGGTGACGATCTTGCCGAAGGCGGCGCCGATGACCACGCCCACGGCGAGGTCGATCACGTTGCCGCGCATCGCGAATTCCTTGAACTCGCTGATCATGCCCATGCGTGTCTCCTTGATGTCGGCCCCGGTGCGGGGCCCGCCTAGCCTAACCCGGGGCGGATCGCCGGCGGATCACGCCTCGATGCGTCCCGGCAGGCGCGCGATACCCTCGAGGCTCGCCTCGTAGCGGTCACCGGGCTGCAGCGCGGCGACGCCGGCCGGCGTGCCCATGAACACCAGGTCGCCGGCACGCAGTGCGTACAGTTTCGACAGTTCGTGCAGGATTTCCGGGACGTCCCAGATCAGGTCCGACAGCGGCGCCTGCTGACGCGGCTGGCCATTGACCTGCAGGGAGAGCACCCGCGCGCCCAGCTGGCCGGCGTCGGCCACCGGCACCAGCTCGCCGATCGGAGCGGACTGGTCGAAGCCCTTGGCGGTATCCCAGGGCAGGCCCTTGGCCTTGGCCGCGGCCTGCAGGTCGCGGCGGGTCAGGTCCAGCCCGACCGTGTAGCCGAACACCAGCGCCTGGGCCTGTTCCACCGGCAGCACCCCGGGCGGAGCGTCGTGGCCGACGGCCACCACCAGCTCGACTTCGTGGTGCAGGTCGGCGGTGCCCGGCGGATAGGCGACCGCCTCGCCGGTGACGATCGCATCGGCCGGCTTCATGAAGAACACCGGCGTGCCGCGCTCGGCTTTCGACGCCGGCGCGACCGCCCCCATCTCGCGGGCGTGGTCGGCGAAGTTGCGGCCGACGCAGTAGATGCGGTGTACCGGGAAACGGCCGCCGCCGCGCACGTCCACGCGCGGCACGACGGGAACGGGAATCACGTCCGCCCGGGGGGCGGCGGGGCTGGCCTCGTGGGCGCGTGCGTCACTCATCGATCGGTCCGGCGACGGGGGCCGGACAGTCTACGCGCAGCGGCCGGGCGGGCGCTCAGCGCGGGGTCGGCAGTTCCGGCTTGCGCACTACGCGGTATTCGGCATCGACCACCTGGCCGGCCGCCTGCTTGCGCGCCTGCGGCCTGCGCAGCAGGCGCCAGGCCATTCCCGCGGCCAGCATCGCCGCACCGATGAACACCCCGAAGAACACGAGCACGGCCAGCAGCGCGAGCCCGAGCAGGCCCAGCGCAACGCGCAGGAGCGGCATCCGCGGCTTGCGCGGCGCGGCGAACAGGCCATGGAGCTGGGCGGTATCGAAACGGAAGGAACGGGCGTGCATTTGAGTCCACGTGCCAGAATGGCGAACGGTTGCCAGTATCGGCGCCCGCGCCGGCGAGGTTGTGATGGGATCGTTAAACGCTGAACCACTGCTCAGTCTGGAGTCGATCCCGGAGGGCGCGCTGGCCGAGGTCGAGGTGCGCCTGGGCGAGGACGCGGAATCGCTGATCCTGTACCGCCAGGCCGGCGCGGTGCGCGCCTGGCTCAACGTCTGCCCGCACGCCGGCCGCCGCCTGGACTGGGCGCCGGGGCAGTTCCTGAAAAGTCGCGAGGGCCTGCTGGTCTGCGCGGCGCATGGGGCGTCGTTCGAGCTGGATGGCGGACTGTGCGTGGCCGGCCCCTGCCGCGGTGACGCGCTGCGCCCGGTCGCGGTGGAAGTGCGCGACGGCCAGGTCTGGCTGTCGCCCTCGCCCTTGTAGGAGCCGATTCATCGGGGACCCGAATACCATCTAGGTGCGCGCGATCCCGCGTCGGCTCGCCGATAGATCGGCGTACACGCAGTGGCAGGCCGCGGATTCATGGGCACGGGGATTCGACCGCCGACACGTTCGCCTGCGTCCGAGCCTGGCGAATGCGCCTAGCGGCCGCCCCAGAACATCAGGTTGACCACGCCCACCGCGACCACGGTGTAGACCAGCGCCAGGGGCCCGCCCACGCGCCACAGGTCGCGCGCGGAATAGTTGGCGGGGCCGGTGATCATCGACATCACCGGGTTGGACGCGGTCATCAGGTTGTTGGAGGCCGACAGCGCGGCGATCAGCGCGAACGCGGTCGGGTCGCCGCCCACCGCCAGCGCCAGGTTGATCGCGATCGGCACCATCACGATGGTCGCGCCGACGTGGCTGATCACCAGCGAGAACCCGGTGGTCAGCAGCGCCACCACGATCTGCAGCGCCCACGGCGGGGTGCCGTCGGGCAGCTTGTCCAGGGTGTGGCCGGCGACCCAGGCCGCCGCGCCGCTGCTGTCCATCGCCCAGCCCAGCGGGATCAGGCCGGCGGTGAGGAATACCGTCTTCCAGTTGATCGCCGCGTAGGCCTCGTCCATTTTCAGCACCCCGGCCAGCAGCATGCCGACGACGCCGGTCATCAGGGTCAGGGCCACCGGCAACTTGCCGAACAGGGCGATGAGGATGGTGACGGCGAAGATCGCCATGGCGATCTTGAACTTGTGCGGCCGCTGCTCGCCCTTGGGGTAGTCGGTGACCACGGCGAAGTCGCGGCTCTCCGCCGCGCGCGCCAGGTCCTGCCAGATGCCGTGGAAGACCAGCATGTCGCCGGCGCGCAGCGGCACCGAGCGCACCTCCTCGCGGATCACCTGCTTGTCGCGGTTGATCGCCAGCAGGCTGATCCCGGCCTGCTGGCGCAGGCGCAGCTCGCGCGCGGTCTTGCCGATGAAGCGCGAGGTCGGCGGCACCACCGCCTCGGAGATGCCCGCGCGCGCCGGGTTGAACAGGTCGCCCAGGTTGCGCAGCCGCGAGGACATGCGCAGGAAGTGGTTCTGGGCGAAATCGTGGACCTGCTGGCGCGGCCCCATCACGCCGAGCACGCTGCCGACCCAGATGCGCATGTCCGCCGGCGGCGCCAGCCGGGTGTCGTTGCCGGACTTGAGCGCCAGCAGCAGCGGCGCATCGTGCATCGACTCGGCCTCGGCCACCGACATGCCCACCAGCGGGCTTTCGGCGCTGACCGCCAGCTCGAACACGTCGCCCTCGATGCCGTAGGTCCGGGCGAAGTAGCTCTCGGTGCGGGCCGGGGTGACGTTCTCGCCGCCGCCGTCCTCGAGCGCGGCCAGCTTGCGGTTGCCGTAGAAGCGGAAGTACAGCAGCGAAGCCGCCAGCAGCACCACGCCCACCGGCGCGGGCGCGAACATCGGCAGCTGCTCCAGCGTGGCCATGCCCGAGGGTAGGTTGTTGTTGGCCGACACCAGCAGGTCGTTGAGCAGGATCAGCGGCGAGTTGCCGACCATGGTCAGCGCCGCGCCCATCACGATCGCCGCCGCCAGCGGCAGCAGCAGGCGCGACATCGCCAGGCCGCTGCGTCCGGACAGCCGCGCGGCCACCGGCAGGTACAGCGCCATCACCGACGGGTTCTGCATGAAGGAGGAGTTGAGGCCGGCCACCAGCGAGGTCATCGCCAGCAGGCGCTGCTCCTTGCCGTGGCCGCGGCGCAGCAGCCAGCCGGCCAGGCGGTTGAGCGCGCCGGTGCGGTCCAGGCCCGCGCCGAGCACCATGGTGGCGATGATGCTCATCACCGCGTTGCCGGAGAAGCCGCTGAAGATCTCCTCCGGCGCGATCAGCCCGGTGATGCCCAGCACCACGAGCACCGACAGCGCCACCAGGTCGGCGCGGATGCGCTCGAACAGGAACATGGCCATCGTGAACCCGACCAACCCGAGCACCAGGCGCATGTCGTTGGTCAGGGTCAGGCCGGATTCCATTGCGCGCCGGGGTCCTTATGGCGTGGCGGAGGCGGCGCGCCGGGCGCGACCGGGGCAGGCGGTCCGGGCTGTGTCCGGGTCGGGCGGGGCGTGGCTCATGCTGGGGGCGAGTTTAGCGCCGCCGCGTCGGTGCGGTCATACAGCAGGTCCCACACGCCATGGCCCAGGCGCACGCCGCGCCGCTCGAAGTGTGTCTCCGGTCGCCATTCCGGGCGCGGCACGTGGCCGCGCGGCCCGGCGCGGTTGGCCAGTCCGGGCGTGGACTCGAGCACGTCCCACATGTGCTCCGCATACGGCTCCCAGTCGGTGGCCAGGTGCAGGCGCCCGCCCGGGCGCAGCTTGCGCACCAGCAGGGCGGCGAATTCCGGCTGCACCAGCCGGCGCTTGTTGTGGCGCTTCTTGTGCCAGGGGTCCGGGAAGTAGATGCGGATCTCGTCCAGGGCGCCGTCGGCGATCTCGTTGCGCAGCACTTCCACCGCATCATGGTGGTAGACGCGCACGTGGTCGCTGCCGTCTTCGGCCAGCGCGTTGAGCAGGCGGCCCACTCCCGGCGCATGGACCTCCAGGCCGATGTAGTCGCGGGCGGGATCCTGGCGGGCGGCGAAGCGCAGTGCCTCGCCGTTGCCGAACCCGATCTCCAGCACCTTGGGCGCGGGGCGGCCGAAGGCGGCGTCCAGGTCGCGCGGGGTGCCGGTGTAGTCGAGCCCGAAGCGCGGCCAGGCATCGTCGAACGCGCGCTGCTGGGCCGGGGTGAAGCGGCCCTGGCGCAGCACGAAGCTGCGGATCTCGCGGCGGCCTTCGCCGGCGGTGTAGGGCTTCGGCGGAGCCTTGGCGCCTTCGCTTTCGAACGGGTTGGTCATCGTCAGGCGATCAGGCCGTCCACCGGCGAGGATGCGCTGGCGTAGCGCTTGCGCGGGATGCGCCCGGCCAGGAACGCTTCGCGCCCGGCCTCCACCGCCTTGCGCATCGCGCTGGCCATCAGCACCGGATCCTTCGCCGAGGCGATGGCCGTGTTCATCAGCACGCCGTCGCAGCCCAGCTCCATGGCGATGGCCGCGTCGGAAGCGGTGCCGACGCCGGCGTCGACGATGATCGGCACCTTGGCGTTCTCGATGATCTCCAGCAGCGTGTAGCGGTTCTGGATGCCCAGGCCGGAACCAATCGGCGCGGCGAGCGGCATCACCGCGCAGCAGCCGATCTGCTCGAGCTGGCGGGCCAGGATCGGGTCGTCGCTGGTGTAGACCATCACGTCGAAGCCGTCGGCGACCAGCAGCTCGGCGGCCTTGAGCGTCTGCACCACGTCCGGGTAGAGCGTGCGCTGGTCGCCGAGCACCTCGAGCTTGACCAGGTTGTGGCCGTCGAGCAGTTCGCGCGCCAGGCGGCAGGTGCGCACCGCGTCCTCGGCGGTGTAGCAGCCGGCGGTGTTGGGCAGGATGGTGTAGCGCTCCGGCGGCAGGACATCGAGCAAGTTCGGTTCGCCGGGGTTCTGGCCGATGTTCGTCCGCCGGATGGCGACGGTGACGATCTGCGCGCCGGCGGCCTCGGTGGCGCGGCGGGTCTCGTCCAGGTCCTTGAACTTGCCGGTGCCGGTCAGCAGGCGCGAGTGGAAGGTCCGGCCGGCGATGGCCAGCGGATCACGTGCGGGGGTGTTGTCCATCGGAGGATTATGGCCCGCGGCGCCGGGGGCGTGAACCGTCGCCGTTGCCGGCGCGCGCGGATCGCACCCCAATGGCGCGCCGGGCACCGGCCAGCGGCTTCCACCAGGCTGCCGTTTACTCCGGTACGAGTTCCCGGACCTGTACCCCGGCCGTGCGCGCTAACCGCCGCCCAGCGCGTGCACGATCTCGACCCGGTCGCCCGCCTGCAGCGCGAGGCTGTCATGCGCGGCGCGGGCGACGATCTCGCCGTTGACCTCGACCGCCACCCGGCGCCCGGCCAGGCCCTCGGCCTGCAGCAGGCCGGCGATGGTGGTGCCGCCCGGCAGGGTGCGCGGCTCCCCGTTCAATGCGATGTCCATGGGCGCATTGTCGCATCGCCGCCCCGCTTGCCGCAGCGCAGCGTGAGTGCTGCCGGCCTTTGGGCGGACCATGGCGACCATGCGCATCCGTACGTGATGCGCCGACCGTCCTGCCGGACCCTCAGGCAAGAACCCACCAGGAGATTCCATGTCCGCTTCCCGTCCGCTCCGCTCGGCGCTCGCCGTTGCCCTGGCCCTCGCCGCCGCACCGGCCCTCGCGGGCGAGTTCGAAGGCGCCGTCTTCTTCGGCGACAGCCTCACCGATTCCGGGCACTTCCAGAACCAGCTGCCGCCCAGCGTGCGGCCGGTCACCGGCAAGTTCACCACCAACCCGGCCTGGGTCTGGGCCGAGTACCTGGCCGAGCGCTACGACGGCAACGGCTTCACCGACAACCAGGGCGGCGACAACTACGCCCAGGGCGGTTCGCGGGTGACGGTGCAGAACGGCGCTGCCGAATCCACGGTGTCGCAGGTCGGCCGCTACCTGGCCGCCAACGGCGGCAAGGCCAATCCCGACACCCTGTACACGGTATGGACGGGCGCCAACGACCTGTTCGCGGTCGCCGCCGGCGCGCCGCCGCAGGAGACCCTCGCCACCGCCGTCGGCGGCGTCGTCCAGATCGTTGGCACGCTCGATGCGGCCGGCGCGCGCTACATCCTGGTGCCGAGCCTGCCGGACATGGGCATCACCCCGAATGCGATCGCCGCCGGCCCGGTGGCGCAGGCGACGCTGACCCAGCTGGCCACGACCTACAACACGTCGATGTACGGCGCGCTGGCCCAGGCCGGCTACCGGGTGATCCCGCTGGACACTTTCAGCATGCTGCGCGAAGTGGTGGCCAGCCCAGGCACCTACGGCATGCGCAACGTCACCCAGACCGCCTGCCTGCCGCCCAGCGGCAGCTCGCTGACCTGCAATCCGTCGTCGCTGGTGGCGCCGGACGCCGCCACGACCTACCTGTTCGCCGATGGCGTGCATCCCAGCGGCGGCGCGCACGCGATCCTGGCCGACTACGCCATCTCCGTGCTCGAGGGACCGCAGCTGATCGGGATCCTGCCGCATTCGGCCCAGGTGATCGGCCGCAGCCGCGCCGACCAGGTCGCCTGGCACCTTCCGCAGGTGCCGGAAGCCGCCGGCCTGAGCTGGTGGGGCGGGCTGCGCGCGGACACCCAGCGCTACGACCATGCCGACCTTTACGACGGCATGGCCCCGGCCGGCCTGTTCGGCCTCGACTGGGCGAATGGCAACGGCCTGGTCGCCGGCGGCTTCCTGGGCTACGGCCGCATGGATGCCGACTTCGGCGGCAATCGCGGCGACTTCCAGCAGGCCGATGCGACCTTCGGCGGCTTCCTCGGCTGGTATGGCGAGCGCAGCTGGGTCAATGCGCAGGCCAGCTACACCAGCCTCGACTACGACGTGACCCGCGACGTGCGCATGGGGCCGGCGATGCGCCGCCATGCCGGGTCCACCGACGGCAGCAACACCGCTTTCGGCATCAACGGCGGCTACGGGTTCGGCGAGGGCGCGTTCCGCCACGGGCCGATCGCCGGCCTGCTGTGGCAGGCCATCGACGTCGACGGCTACAGCGAGGGCAATCCCGCGTCCACCGCGCTGGCCTATTCGGACCAGTCGGTGGATTCGCTGGTCGGCAGCCTGGGCTGGCAGGCCAGCTACGACGCCGGCGGCTGGTCGCCGTACCTGCGCGCCACCTGGGACCACGAGTTCGAGGACGGGCAGGAGGAGGTTTTCGCCCGCCTGCAGACCATGCCGGGCCAGGAATACGCGGTCCCGGCCGTGGAGTTCGACGGCGACTACGGCACCGTGGTGCTGGGTGCGCGCTTCGACGCGTTCGGCCTGTCGGCCGATGTCGGCGCGCGTGCCAGTGCGGGCCAGGACGGTGGCAGCGATACCGGCTTGTTCCTCAGCCTGGGCGGCACGTTCTGACCCCCGGGCGGGGCCGGTAGGACGCACCGGGCCGGCGTTGCGCGGCCCGGTGCGGGCGCATAGACTTCCGGACCTCGCGGGTGTAGTTCAATGGTAGAACTGCAGCTTCCCAAGCTGCTAACGTGGGTTCGATTCCCATCACCCGCTCCAAGCCTCGCCTGACGCCGCGGAGTCCCGCGGCGTTTCGCGTTCAAGGCCTCCGTGGCCACCGGTGGCGTACCGATGAAGCTGGCGATCCTCTCCCGCAACGCCTCGCTGTATTCCACCCGCCGGCTGGTCGAGGCCGCGCGCGCGCGCGGCCACAGCGTGCGCGTGCTGGACCCGCTGCGCTGCTACATGCGCATCGCGCCCGACGGCTTCTCGATGCGCTACAAGGGCAAGCCGGTGCACGGCTACGACGTGGTGATCCCGCGGATCGGCACCTCGATCACCCGCTATGCCACCGCGGTGCTGCGCCAGTTCGAGCTGATGGGCAGCTACACGCCCAATCCCTCCGACGCGATCCTGCGCGCCCGCGACAAGCTGCGCGCGCACCAGTTGCTGGCCGCGCAGGGCATCGGGCTGCCGTCGACCGCGTTCGGGGACAACCCGGACGACACCGACGACCTGCTGTCCCTGCTCGGCCCGCCGCCCCACGTGATCAAGCTCAACGAGGGCACCCAGGGTGCGGGGGTGATGCTGACCGAGAAGGTCTCGGCGTCGCGGGCGGTGGTCGAGACGCTGCGCGGGCTCTATGCCAGCTTCGTGGTCCAGGAGTTCGTTGCCGAGGCCGGCGGCGCGGACCTGCGCTGCTTCGTGGTCGGCGACCGGGTCGTGGCGGCTATGCGCCGGCAGGCGGCGGAGGGCGAGTTCCGCTCCAACCTGCACCGCGGCGGCGAAGCCTCCCCCGCCGAGGCCTCGGCCGAGGAGCAGGCCGTGGCGGTGCGCTCGGCGCGGGCGCTGGGCCTGGGCGTGGCCGGTGTCGACCTCATCCGCTCGCAGCGCGGTCCGCTGGTGCTGGAGGTGAACTCGACCCCCGGCCTGGAGGGCGTCGAAGGCGCCTGCCGGGTGGACGTGGCGGGGGCGATCATCGACTTCGTATCAAAAAAAATATCAATATGAATCATATATTTGCGTCGAACTTGCTGGCGTCTCAGGGGGGCTCGAAACGCCCGGTTTAACACCCCTTTAATCGAAACCGGCTTAGGCTCCGTCGGACCGCAGCTCCATCGTCAGGCGGGGATCCTCGTCCCCGCCGTGATACGAGATACGGTAATCGGGGCAATCCTTTGGCCCAGGCGGTTTCCACGGCCTGGGCCTTTTTGTATCCGCAATCCGGCGTTTGCCCGGTCTTCGGCGGGCAGGCAGAATCGGACGACGCCCTGCGCATGCGCGGGGTACTCCTACCATCACGTCACCTAGCTGAGGTCTCGATGTACAAGCTGCTCATGCTTTCCGTCCTTGCCCTGGCGCCGCTGGCCGCCAATGCCAACATTCCGTCCGACGGCAGCGCGTTCTCTCCCGAGAAGGGTCTGGACCTGAGCGGCTCGTTCGAGGCCCAGCGCGATGCGATCATCACCGCGCTCGCCGACGGCAAGACCTACGCCGAGATCTCGGTCCAGGATCGCCAGAAGGTGACCGGCTCGCTGAACCGCATCTCCGGTCTGCTCGGCGACGCGCAGAGCGTGGACCAGCTGCCGCAGGCGACCAAGGTCGAAGTGTTCAACGAGCAGGAACTGATCAACACGGTGCTGACCCAGGCCCGCGAGGACAGCCGCCTGGTCTGCACTCGCGAGAAGAAGGTCGGTTCGCACCGCACGACCAACACCTGCAAGACGGTGGCCGAACGTCGCCGCGACCAGGAAGAAAGCCAGAACGCGCTGCGCCGGAACATGCGGGTTGCCTGCGTGCCGGGCGTAAGCTGCTCCTGACCCAGGACTCCCATGCGCATCCTCGTCATCGAAGACAACAGCGACATCGCGGCCAACCTCGGGGACTACCTCGAGGACCGCGGCCATACCGTGGATTTCGCCGCCGACGGCGTGACCGGCCTGCACCTGGCCGTGGTCCACGACTTCGACGCCATCGTGCTCGACCTGAACCTGCCGGGCATGGACGGGATCGAGGTGTGCCGCAAGCTGCGCAACGAGGCGCGCAAGCAGACCCCGGTGCTGATGCTCACCGCCCGCGACAGCCTGGAGAACAAGCTGGCCGGCTTCGACTCCGGCGCCGACGACTACCTGATCAAGCCGTTCGCGCTGCAGGAAGTCGAGGTGCGGCTCAACGCGCTGTCGCGCCGCGGCAAGGGCGTGCAGACCCGGGTGCTGAACACCGGGGACCTCGAGTACAACCTCGACACCCTTGAGGTGCGGCGCGAAGGGCGGCTGCTGCAGCTCAACCCGACCGCGCTCAAGATCCTGCAGGCGCTGATGGAAGCGTCCCCGGCGGTGGTCACGCGCCAGGAACTGGAAACCCGGGTCTGGGGCGAGGAGCTGCCCGATTCCGACTCCCTGCGCGTGCACATCCATGGACTGCGCGCGGTGGTCGACAAGCCGTTCCCCGTTCCCTACATCCAGACCCGGCACGGCATCGGCTACCGCATCGCGGCGCCCGACGTTGGCAACTGACGGCGCGGCGGCCGACGGCGCCGGTCACCCGGCGCGCAACCCACGGCGTTTCCGCCGCCGGCTGCGCACCCGCATCATCCTCTCGTTCCTGCTGCTGGGCACCGGCCTGACGGCCCTGTTCGCGTTCCTGACCGACTACTCGCGCCAGCGGGTGGAGAACCAGCTGGTCGAGGACGTGCTGAACAGCAACATCGACGAGTTCGCGCGCCGCTTCTACGTCGATCCCAGCCGCAATCCCGACCTGCCGGTGCAGCAGATGCGCGGGCGGGTGGTGAAGCGCGAGGACTTCGAGCTGCTGCGGGTGATGGAGCCGGACTGGTACGAACTTCCGGACGGCATCCACAACATCACCGGCCGCGACGAGAACGGCGAGCAGTTCGCCTACAAGCTGGCGGTGCGCAAGACCCCCGAGGAGTGGTTCTTCCTCGCCTACGACATGACCCAGACGCTGCGCGGCGAGTCCCAGCTCAAGCGCGCGCTGTACGTCTCCATCCTGATCTTCAGCGCGCTGTCGCTGGTGATCGGCTGGTGGTCGGCCTCGCGGGTGATGCGGCCGGTGACCGAGCTGGCCGCGCGCCTGCGCGCCTACCGTGGCAGCAGCCAGCCGCGGAAGCTGGCACCGCATTTCCCGGAAGATGAGGTCGGCCAGCTGGCCGAGGCGCTCGACGACTACTCCGAGCGGCTGACCGAAGTGGTCCAGCGCGACCGCGAGTTCAACGCCGACGTGAGCCATGAGCTGCGCACGCCGCTGGCGGTGATCAAGGGCGCCGTCGAGCTGCTGCTGTCACGCCCGGAACTGGACGAGCGCACGCGGGCGCGGTTGCTGCGGATCCAGCGTGCCGAACAGCAATGCAGCGACCTGATCGGCTCCCTGCTGCTGCTCTCGCGCAACGAGCGCGGGCAGGGCCGCAGCGACGTGGCCAGGGTCGCCGAACAGCTGCTCGAATCGCACCGCGCCCAGCTCGGCGGCAAGCCGCTGGAACTGCGGATGGAGGGCGAACCGGGGCTGGTGGTCGATGCCCCGGAAGCGGCGTTGTCGGTGGCGCTCGGCAACCTGGTCGGCAACGCGGTCAAGTACACGCCGCAGGGCGAGGTCCTGCTGCGCCTGCTGGCCGATGCGGTCGAAGTCGTGGACACCGGCCCGGGCTTGAGCGAGGAGGACGCGGCCCGGCTGTTCCAGCGCGGCTACCGCGGCACCCATGCCGGCCACTCGCAGGGCGCGGGCATCGGCCTGTCGATCGTCGGCCGGCTGTGCGACCTCTATGGCTGGGACGTCAGCGTGCGTCCGCGGCAGGACGGCGAGCAGGGCGTGGTGGCGACGCTGTCGTTCGGAGGCGGCAGGCCGCCGGCCACCGCGGGTGGAGCCGGCTGAAGCCCGCCGCTGCCTGCAGCGCGCGTGTCGCCGCCGCACCTCAGATGTAGTCGAGCCAGCCGCGCGTGTCCGGCGTGGTGCCGTCGAACAGGCCGAAGAACAGCTGCTGCAGCCGCCGCGTCACCGGCCCGGGACTGCCGTCGCCGACCGGCTTGCCATCCACCGAGCGCAGCGGGGTGATCTCGGCGGCGGTGCCGCACATCAGCAACTCGTCGCACAGGTAGAGGTACTCGCGCGGAATGTCGCGTTCGACCACCTCGATCCCGGCATCGCGCGCGAGCCGGATGATCGAGTCGCGGGTGATGCCGGTCAGGATCGAGGCGCTGGCCGGGGTGGTGTGCAGCACGCCATCGAACACCAGGAACAGGTTTTCGCCGGCGCCTTCGCTCAGCAACCCGGTGGAGGCCAGGGCGATGCCTTCGCCATAGCCGTGGCGGCGCGCCTCGCGCGTGACCAGCTGTCCGGACAGGTAGTTGCCGCCGGCCTTGGCGCCGGCGGGCACGGTGTTGGGCGCGAACCGCTGCCAGCTGGACACGCAGGCGTCGATGCCCTGCTCCAGCGCCTCCGCGCCGAGGTAGCGGCCGAAATCCAGCGCCGCCACGGCGACGTCGATCGGGGTGTCGGCGGCGATGCCGACGCTGCCCACGCCGCGGAACGCGACCGGCCGCAGGTACGCGGCGCGCAGGCCGTTGGCGCTGACGATGTCGCGGCAGGCCGCGTTGATCTGCTCCAGCGTGTACGGGATGGCGATGTCGTAGATCTTCGCCGAGTTGAACAGGCGCCGGTTGTGGTCGGCCAGGCGGAAGATCGCCGTGCCCTGCGGGGTGTCGTATGCGCGGATGCCTTCGAACACCGAGGAGCCGTAGTGGATCGCGTGCGCCATCACGTGGGTGGTGGCCTCGGCCCAGGGCTTGATCGCGCCGTTGTGCCAGATCTTCTCGGGGAACTGCATCGGCCTGCTCCGCGCGGGGGAGGGGTCCATTCTGCCGCAAGGGCAGGGCGCGGGCAGCGCCGGGTCCATCCCGACCCGGCACGCCATCGGACGGCGCCTACAGGGTGATCCAGAAGCAGCCGTAGTTCCTGCGCAGTCCGAAGACCGTGCGGACCGGGGTGGCGCTGCCGGACAGCGTCTGCTCGACGCGCAGGGCGACCGGTCGCGACCGGGCGGGTGCCGGCGCAGCCGCCGCAACGGGCGCCTGGACGGAGGCGGCTTCGGTCGGCGGAGTGGCGCCGGCGCCTTCACTGCTGTTCCAGCTCGGCATCCACGCCGCCGGACCGCTCGAGGGCGTCGTCGTGGGCTCCTGCGCATCCGCCGGGACTTCCGGCGGCGGCGCAGGCAAGACCGGCGCGTCGTTGCCCGCGTAAACCGGCGCGATGTCCACCAGCGGCCGTTCGACCACGCCTTCGAGGCGGTCGAGCAGCCGCGCGGCCGACGCGTCGGACACCCCGCTCCAGTCGTAGACGCTGGCCAGGCGGTTGATGTCCTGGCCCTGGATCGCCGCGCCGATCTCACCGACCAGCTGGCTCAGCCGGCGCGGGCACCCGCCCCGGAACAGGCGCGGCCCTTCTCCCGCCGCGGCCGGTGGCAGGCGCGATACCGCGCCGAGGTCGTCGCAGCGCCGGTCGGTGTAGACCGCCTGTCCATCCGCGCCGATGCAGCGCTGCACCTGCTGGGTGCGCGCCTTCGCCGGCGCCGCGGCGAGGACCACGCACGCGAACAGGAGCAGGAGCCGTTCCATGCCGCCAGCCTAGCCGCGGCCTGCATCCGCGGAAAGCACGCCGGTCACAGGCGCGCGAGCACGGCCTCGGTGGGCCTGGCCAGGTTCAACGTGTAGAAGTGCAGGCCGGGGGCGCCGCCGGCGACCAGGCGCCGGCACAGGCCGGCGACCAGGTCGGCGCCGAATTCGCGGATCGCCTCGGCGTCGTCGCCGAAGGCCTGCATCCGCTTGCCGATCCAGCGCGGGATCTCCGCGCCGCAGGCTTCGGAGAAGCGTCGCAGCTGGGTGAAGTTGGACACCGGCATGATTCCCGGGACGATCGGCACCTCCACGCCCAGCCGGCGCGCGTCGTCGACGAAACGGAAGTACGCGTCGGCGTTGTAGAAGTACTGGGTGATCGCCGCATCGGCGCCGGCATCGACCTTGGCCTTGAAGTGGCGCAGGTCGGCCAGCGCATCCTCGGCCTGGGGGTGGGTCTCGGGGTAGGCGGCCACTTCGATCCGGAAGCGGTCGCCGTGTTCGGCGCGGATCAGCTGCACCAGCTCGGCCGCGTAGCGCAGGTCGCCGGGAAAGCCCATGCCCGACGGCAGGTCGCCGCGCAGGGCGACGATGCGGCGGCAGCCGATCGCCCGGTAGAGCTTGAGCAGCTCGCGGATCTCCTCGCGGTTGCCGCCCACGCAGGACAGGTGCGGCGCGGCCTCGAAGCCGTGGTGCTGGTTGAGGTGGCGCACGGTCTCGGAGGTGTAGCTGAGCGTGGAGCCGCCGGCGCCGAAGGTGCAGGACACGTATTCGGGTGCGTGCGCCTTCAGCCTGGCCGCGGCGCGGTCGAGCTGGGTGCGCTGCTCGTCGGTCTTGGGTGGGTAGAACTCGAAGCTGACGTGGGCGGTCATCGCAGGGGTCCGGCGGGTCGCCCCGGATAATATCTCTTTATCGCGATGGATGTGAAGCATTGCTGGGCGGTCGCGGTCGCGGTCGCGGCAGCACCGGTCGCTGGCGCGTTTACCCTGTCGCCCCCACCGCCGGACTGCCGCATGTCGATCTTCCTCACCGATTTCGCCCGCGCCCGCCTGTTCCCGCGCACGCCGCGCGGCAATGCGATCCAGGACTGCACGCCCGAGCAGTTCGAGCGCCATCTCAACGAGCACGCGCCCCTGAAAGTGCTGGAGGGCTACGCGCCGTTCTGCAAGTTGCACGTGCACCGCAACTGGACCTCGACCCGCTGCCTGACCGTGCCGGTGACGGCGCAGAACCGGCACCTGCTGCGTTCGGCCTACGAGGCGCGCAGCCGCGAGGAGCTGCCGATGCTGGTGCGCTGGTTCGAGGGCGTGGAGCCACCGGTGGCCGAGTACCTGGTCGTGATCCTCTACAGCCGCGAGCAGCTGGCACGGGAGGGGACGCCGATCGAAGCCGACTGGGGCGTGGTCGGCTGCCTCTACACCCTGCAGCCGGAGGAGATCCCGATGGCACCGGTGACCATGATGCGCAATGCGCTGGGCGTGGACGAGGGCGGGTCGGGCGTGCCGCTGGACCGCGAGGCCTATCGGCGCAGCGTCGAGTTCTGGGACGCCAACGCCAACTGGCGTCTCTGAGCGGCCGGCCTCGAGCCTTGCCGTGTTCCCGGGTCCGGCAGGCCTTCAGGATCCGGCGTCGGCTGCCGATGTAGGTCAGGTCCCCCTCCCTCCGGGTGGTCGCGTCGCCGCGAGCGTGTGGCAGCGCGGGGACCAATCCTCGTCGGCCATTCCCTTAGGTGCGCATGGGCACGTTCCCGATCATCCTCATGACTGTCCTCGGTGGCTGGGCGATGCTGGCGACGGTCCTTGCCCTGGTCTGGGGCGGCCGCCTGCGCCGCGAGCGCCTGGACCACGAGGCCGCGCAGCAGCACAACGCCCGCTATCGCGCCGCCGTGCGCAGGCTCGAGGAGCGCGCGGCCACCACCGCCGCGCAGTTCGAGGCGCTTGAACGCGACTACCTGGCCCTGAAGCGGAGCGTCGACGCGGACGCCGGTGCGCAGGCACGGGAGCAGGGCCAGCCGGCTGCGGGGCGGGCGTTCCCGATGGTGGTGGTCGACAGCCTCGACCTCTCCGCCGAGATCGGCCTGCTGTTCGAGCACGTGGCCCGCGTGGCCGCGGCGATCCGCGGCTACAGCGCGTTCACCCGCGGGCACCACGGCCCCGAACCCGCGAAGGCCCGCTATGACCTGCTTTGGCTGTCCGATTGCCTGCATACCTTCGACCGGGTCGGCCGCGCGCTGGCCGGCGGCAACCAGCAGGCGCTCGCGGCGGCCTGCGAGGAGCTGCTGTCGATGTACGACATGTATCCGCGCGATGGCTCCGGCTACGACAGCCGCGACACGTTCCGGCGACTGGCCGAGCGGGTGCCGCTGGGCGCGGTGACCGAGGCGATGCGCTCGATCGCGCTGAAGGTCGCCTCGGCGCCCGACGCCGGGGCGACCGGCATACGCCATGTGGAACCGGAGCGTCCCCAAGCCGCCGCCCCGGTGCCACCCGCGACAGCGGTTCCGGTTGCGGCCGGCGCCGCCTGAGCGGTCGCCTGGGGGCGGCTCCGTGCCGCCTGCACACTGCCCGGAATGGAAACGGGCGCCTTGCGGCGCCCGTTCCTGCAGTTCGATCGCTGTTCGCGATCAGTATCGGTAGTGCTCGGGCTTGTACGGCCCGTCCACGGCCACGCCGAGGTAGTCGGCCTGGGCCTGGGTCAGCCGGGTCAGCTTCACGCCGATCTTCTCCAGGTGCAGGCGCGCCACTTCCTCGTCCAGCTTCTTGGGCAGGCGGTACACGGTCTTCTCGTAGGCGTCCCTGTTCGCCCACAGGTCGATCTGGGCCAGGGTCTGGTTGGAGAAACTGTTGGACATCACGAACGACGGGTGGCCGGTGGCGCAGCCCAGGTTGACCAGGCGGCCCTCGGCCAGCAGGAAGATGCTGTTGCCGTTGGCGAAGGTGAACTTGTCCACCTGCGGCTTGATGTTGGTCTTCGCCGCGCCGGACGCGTACAGAGCGTCGACCTGGATCTCGTTGTCGAAGTGGCCGATGTTGCAGACGATGGCCTGGTCCTTCATCGCCTTCATGTGCTCGAGGGTGATGATGTCCTTGTTGCCGGTGGTGGTGACGTAGATGTCGGCCGTGCCGAGGCTGTCCTCGACGGTGGCGACCTCGAAGCCTTCCATCGCCGCCTGCAGCGCGCAGATCGGATCGATCTCGGTGACGATCACGCGGGCGCCGTAGGCGCGCAGCGAATGCGCCGAGCCCTTGCCGACGTCGCCGTAGCCGCAGACCACGGCGACCTTGCCGGCCAGCATCACGTCCATCGCGCGCTTGAGGCCGTCGGCCAACGACTCGCGGCAGCCGTACAGGTTGTCGAACTTGCTCTTGGTCACCGAGTCGTTGACGTTGATCGCCGGCACCAGCAGGGTGCCGGCATCGGCCAGCTGGTAGAGGCGGTGCACGCCGGTGGTGGTCTCTTCCGAGACGCCCTTCCAGTCCTTGACCACGCGCGCCCAGTAGCCGGGACGCTCCCTGGCCACGCGCTTGAGCAGGTCCTTGATCACCTGCTCCTCGTGGTTGCCCGACGGGGTGTTGACCCAGTCGCTGCCGTTCTCCAGCTCGTAGCCCTTGTGGATCAGCAGGGTCACGTCGCCGCCGTCGTCGACCACCAGCTCCGGGCCGGTCAGGGTGCCGTCGGCCAGGGTGAAGGTGAGCGCGTCCAGGGTGCAGTCCCAGTACTCCTCCAGGGTCTCGCCCTTCCAGGCGAACACCGGGGTGCCGGACGCGGCGATCGCGGCGGCGGCATGGTCCTGGGTCGAGAAGATGTTGCACGAGGCCCAGCGCACGTCGGCGCCGATGTCCTTCAGGGTCTCGATCAGCACCGCGGTCTGGATGGTCATGTGCAGCGAGCCGGTCACGCGCACGCCCTTGAGCGGCTGCGCGGCGGCGTGCTTGCGGCGGATGGACATCAGGCCGGGCATCTCGTGCTCGGCGATGTCGATCTCCTTGCGGCCCCAGTCGGCCAGGGAGATGTCGGCGACCTTGTAGTCGCCCTCGGTCGAAAAGGTCTTGGGCAGTGCGTTCATGTGTGCTCCGGGTCTATGGCGAGACGGGGTCTCGCTGTCGCCGGGCGCCGTTGTCGCGGTAATGCCATGCCGAGCCTGGCCGTGGATCGAAGCCACACGAAGTGCGGCTCTGCGGAAGATCCGCATGTCCATGGTCGCAGCGCCCCTCGGCGGGCGGCGCGCATTATATCGGTCCATCGGGATCGGTGGATGAACCCGGTGGCACCTGGGGGTCGCGGCGGCGGGCCCGCCTCGGGCCGGGCCGGATCTGGTGCTGCTGAAACTTTTGCGGCGCCGCACAAAACGCGGCTAAGCTCGGAGGTCGCCTTCCACTCCTGCCGCGCGTGTCGATGAACGCTCCCCGCCAGCTCGAATTCGCCCCACCGGACCTGCCCCTGCGCGACGACGTGCGTCGCCTCGGCGCGCTGGTCGGCGACATGCTCGCCGAACAGGTCTCGCCGGCCTTCCTCGAGGAGGTCGAGCGGGTACGCACCACCGCGATCGCGCGGCGCCAGAACGGCGGGTCGATGGAATCGCTGTCGGCGCTGCTCGACGGGCTGGAGCCGGCGCACGCCGAGGCGCTGGTGCGTGCCTTCAGCACGTACTTCCAGGTGGTCAACATCGCCGAACGCGTGCATCGCATCCGCCGCCGCCGCGACTACCAGCGCGCCGATACCGGGACGCCACAGCCGGAGAGCCTGCACGATGCGTTGCTGCGCCTGAAGCGCCAGGACGTCTCGCCCGACGAGCTGCGCGACTGGCTGGAACGCATCGATATCGAGCCGGTGTTCACCGCCCACCCGACCGAGGCGGTGCGGCGCGCGCTGCTGGAGAAGGAACAGATCATGGTCGCGGCGCTGATCGACGACCTCGACGGCGCACGCACGCCCGGCGAACGCGCCGCCGACCTGGCCCGCTTCCGCATGGCCTTGACGTCGGCCTGGCAGACCGCCGATTCCTCGCCGGTGCGCCCGGGCGTGGAGGATGAACGCGAGCACGTGGGCTTCTACCTCACCGAGGTCCTGTACCGGGTGATGCCGGTGTTCTACGAGACCCTGGACCACGCCATCGGCGAGTACTTCGGCATCGCCACCGACCTGCCGCGGCTGGTGCGCTTCGGCACCTGGGTCGGCGGCGACATGGACGGCAACCCGAATGTCGACGCGACCACCATCCGCAGCACGCTCGACGCGCAGCGCCGCGCGATCCTGGGCAGGTACCGCGCCGAGCTGCAGCAGCTGACCCACGTGCTGAGCCAGTCCACCGGCGTGGTCGGGGTCGATGCGCAGGTGCTGGCGCAGGTCGAGCGCTACCGCGGGCTGCTGCCCGAGGCCGCCGCCGCCGCCCGCCCGCGCCATGCAGACATGCCGTACCGCCTGTTGATCGACCTGATGGCCGCGCGCCTGCAGGCGACGCTGGAAGACCGCGCCGAGGGCTACGGTTCCCCGCGCGAGTTCGCCGACGACATCGACCTGATCCGGCAAAGCCTGGAGCACAACCGCGGCGTGCATGCGGGCTGGTTCTCGGTGCGCCGGCTGGTGTGGCGGCTCCGCACCTTCGGCTTCCACCTGGCGCGGCTGGACGTGCGCCAGGAATCGGGCGTGCACGCGCGCGCGGTGGCCGCGGCGCTGGAAGACGAGCAGTGGGAGTCGCGCGGACCGGTGGAGCAGGCGGCGCGGCTGGGCCCGTATGCGGGCGGAAGCCGGGTGTTGCCGGCGGTCGACGAGCCGGGCAACGCGCGCCTGGACGCGGTCTTCGCCGCGCTCAGCGACGCGCGCCGCCGGCATGGCCCCGACGCATTGGGCGCCTACATCATCAGCATGGCGCGCAGCCGTGCCGACGTGCTCACCGTGCTGGCGCTCGCCCGCCGCGGCGGCCTGGTCGAGGACGGGCAGGTGCCGCTGGACATCGCGCCGCTGTTCGAGACCGTCGACGACCTGCGCCAGGGCCCCGACACCCTGCGCGACCTGCTCGCCGACCCGGTCTACCGCCAGCACCTGGCCGCGCGCGGCAACGTGCAGATGGTGATGCTCGGCTATTCCGACAGCGGCAAGGACGGCGGCATCGCGGCCTCGCGCTGGGGCCTGCAGCGCGCCCAGGTCGAGCTGATGCAGGCGGCCGAGGAGCTGGGCATCAAGCTGACGTTCTTCCATGGCCGCGGCGGCTCGCTCAGCCGCGGCGGCAGCAAGACCTCGCGCGCGGTGGATGCGTCGCCGCGCGGCAGCGTGGACGGCCGCCTGCGCGTGACCGAGCAGGGCGAGGCGATCCACCGCAAGTTCGGCATCCGCGCCCTGGCGCTCCGCTCGCTGGAGCAGGCCACCGGCGCGGTACTGGTGTCCAGCATCCGGCCCCGCGCGCCGGAGCCGCGCGAGGCGAAATGGCGCGAGGTGATGGACGCCGTGGCGCAGGCCAGCAGCCAGGCCTACCGGGGCTTCGTCGGTGCGCCGCGTTTCATGGATTATTTCCGCAGCGCCACCCCGATCGACGTCATCGAGCGGATGACCCTGGGCTCGCGCCCGTCGCGCCGGCTGGGCCAGGACGCGGCGCTGTCGAACCTGCGCGCGATCCCCTGGGTGTTCGCCTGGAGCCAGGCGCGCGCGGTGATCCCCGGCTGGTACGGCGTGGGCACGGGCCTGCAGGCGGCGGTGGACCGTTTCGGCGAGGAAGCCCTGCGCGAGATGGGTCGGGACTGGCCGTTCTTCAAGACCTTCCTCGACGACGTCTCGATGGTCCTGGCCAAGGGCGACATGGGCATCGCCGGGATGTTCTCGCGCCTGGCTGGCGAGGAACTCCACGGCGAGTTCTTCCCGCGGGTGCAGGCCGAGCATGCGCTCACGCGGCGATGGGTCCTGGCCCTGAACGGCAACGAGTTCCTGCTGCAGCACGACCAGCGCCTGGCCCTGTCGATCCGCCTGCGCAATCCGTACGTGGATCCGATCAGCGTGCTTCAGGCGGACCTGCTTGAGCGGTGGCGCGCCAGCGGCCGCGAGGACGATGCGCTGCTGCGCGCGTTGGTGGCCAGCGTCAATGGCGTCTCGCAGGGCGTTCAGAACACCGGCTGACGGCGGGTTCCGATCCGGTCCGATCCGGTCCGCCTTCGGGCCCGCGCTCCGCGCCGGGACGGATGGAAGGCCGACGACGGCATGCCCTTGCCGAAGTCGAGCGGAAGCCGGAGCCGAAGCCGAAGCAAGAGGATCGTGTTGCGTGGGCTTCGGATGGGGCCGCCGCCCTGCCGCCATGGGGGTCGTCGCTCGCGCCGGCGTCCTGCCTCAGTTCGCGACCGCGGCACATCCTTGTGCCGCTCGACCCCCACGGCGACAGGGCGGCGTCCTTCGGCGCGTTTGGGACATGGCTTCGATCATCGCCCTGCGTGGTGCGACATCCGGCGTAGCGATGCGGTTCGGCGTCCATGGCGGTATCGGTATGCCGGGATTGCTGGTCTGCGATGGCATGAAGCCGCCAGGCATGGCCTTTACGATCGGAGCCATGACCTGCACGTTGGCGGAGGTTGCCGTACCCAAGGGCTATGGCCCAAGTGGCACATGGATGTGCCACGGCCCTTCGTAAAGACAGGACGTCGTCCCGAAGGGTGGGCCATAGCCCTTGGGTGCGGCGACCCCCCAAGGCGCCGGCCCTTCCGGATGCCCACGCCCCCCCAAGCAAAAAAAACGGGCCGCGCGAGCGGCCCGTCTTCATAACAGCATTGCGCGGCCGGTTACTTCAGCTTGGCATCCGCGCGCAGGGCGTCGGCCCTGTCCGTCTTTTCCCACGAGAACGCGGTGGCGGCCTGCTTCTTGCCAGCCGCGTCGGTGTAGGTGACCTGCTGCGGCTTGCGGCCGAAGTGGCCGTACGCCGCGGTGGCCTGGTACACCGGGTGGATCAGGTCGAGCATCTTGACGATGCCGTACGGGCGCAGGTCGAAGTGCTTGCGGATCAGCTTCTCGATCTGCTCGTCGCTGATCCTGCCGGTGCCGAAGGTGGTGACCGAGATCGAGGTCGGCTCGGCCACGCCGATGGCGTAGGAGACCTGCACCTCGCAGCGGTCGGCCAGGCCGGCGGCGACGATGTTCTTGGCCACGTAGCGCGCCGCGTACGCAGCGGAGCGATCGACCTTGGACGGATCCTTGCCCGAGAACGCGCCGCCGCCATGGCGGGCCATGCCGCCGTAGCTGTCGACGATGATCTTGCGGCCGGTCAGGCCGCAATCGCCCACCGGGCCGCCGATCACGAAGATCCCGGTCGGGTTGATGTGGACCTTCTTCTTCGGCAGCGTTTCCAGCCACTTCTTCGGCAGCACCGGCTTGAGGATGTGCTCGTACACGCCCTCGACCAGGTCCTTCTGCTTGATGCCCGGATCGTGCTGGGTCGACAGGACCACTGCGTCCAGGCCGAGCACGTTGTGCTCGTTGTCGTAGCGCAGGGTGACCTGCGACTTGGCGTCCGGGCGCAGCCACGGCAGCGGCGAGTTTTTCTTCTTGCGGACCTTGGCCTGCTGCTCGACCAGGCGGTGCGAGTAGTAGATCGGCGCCGGCATGAACTCCGGCGCCTCGTTGCAGGCGTAGCCGAACATCAGGCCCTGGTCGCCGGCGCCCTGTTCCTCGGGCTTCTTGCGGTCGACGCCGGCGGCGATGTCCGGCGACTGCTTGCCGAGCATGTTGATGATCGCGCAGGTGTGGCCGTCGAAGCCGACGTCGGAATTGTCGTAGCCGATCTCGTTGATCACCTTGCGCGCCAGCGACTCGATGTCGACCCACGCGGTGGTGGTGACCTCGCCGGCGACGATCGCCGCGCCGGTCTTGACCAGCGTCTCGCAGGCCACGCGGGCGCGCTTGTCCTGGGCCAGGATGGCGTCCAGCACGGCATCGGAGATCTGGTCGGCGATCTTGTCCGGGTGGCCTTCGGAGACCGACTCGGAGGTGAAGAGATAGCTGGACATTCGGCTATATCCCTGTATTCGGATGAAAAGATGGGTGCGCATGATACACGGCCGCGCGGTGGGGTGCATGGTCGCAGGGGGCGGGTTGGTCCGCTGTTAAGGCGGCCGCGCGCTGTCACGCCACGGTCGCGGGACGGCAATGGCGCTGACGCCGGAAACGGCGACCCTTCCGGCCGGAGCGTGATCCGGAGACCCGTATGCGCCGTGTCCGATGCAATCCCGACGCCGTGGGTACCGACGCCTTCGGCGCCGCCCGACCCGTCGCCACGCGGATGCAGTCGCCGATGCGGTTGCGCCCGGCCCCCGCGGCACGCCGCCTGCGGCTGCCGATGCCGGCGGCCGCCGCCGCCGCTTTCACCGAGCCGGAAAGGACCGCGCCGTGAAGCCGGCCGCGACGATGCTGCCGCCCCGGCATCGCGCGGTCTTCATTTCCGACGTCCACCTCGGTTCGCGCCACTGCCACGCCGCCGAGCTGGCCGACTTCCTCGCCCGGCTGCGCTGCGGCCAGCTCTACCTGGTGGGCGACATCGTCGATTTCTGGTGGATGGCCCAGCGCCGCGCCGCCTGGGGCGCCGGGCAGCATCGGGTGGTGGAAGCGCTGCATGCGCTGGCCGCCGCCGGCACCGAGCTGGTCTACGTGCCCGGCAACCACGACCGGCCTGTGCGGCGCTACTGCGGCCTGGTGCTGCCGGCGATGCAGGTGCGCCGACGCGCGATCCACGAAACCGCGGACGGTCGCCGGCTGCTGGTGGTGCACGGCGACGACTACGACGCGGTGACGCACTTCGGCGGCCTCCAGGAGCGCTTCGGCGACTGGCTCTACTACCGGATCCTCACCGGCAACCGGCTGACGAACGCGGCACGGCGACGGCTCGGCCTGCGCTACTGGTCGCTGGCCGACTGGATCAAGCGCCGCAGCAGCGCCGCCGAGCGCTACATCGCCCGCTTCGTGCAGGCAGGCCTCGACGATGCCCGCCGTCGCGGGCTCGATGGCATCGTCTGCGGGCATATCCACCGGGCCGGCCTGTTCGAGCGCGACGGCCTGGTCTATGCCAACGACGGCGACTGGGTGGAAAGCCTGACCGCGCTGGTCGAGGAATCCGATGGCGGGCTGCGCCTGCTGACCCACGGCGGCGAAGTGCTGGCGACCCTGGCGCCGCGCGAGCCATGGCGGTTGCCGATCGGCCGGGTGGCCTGAACCCGCGCGCGCCGCCGCCCGGGATCCCGGCCGCCGCCCCCGCCGGCGCTGCTAGCATTCGCCCATGGATTCCCTGACCCAGATTCTGCTCGGCGGTGCCATCGCCGCCGCCGTCGCCCCCGCCCGCCACCGCCGTGCCGCCCTGCTCGCAGGCGCCGCGCTGGGTACCCTGCCGGACCTGGATTCGCTGCCGATCATGCTCTTCAGCGACGATCCGGTGACGCTGATGACCGTGCACCGCAGTTTCAGCCACTCGCTGTTCGTTCTGCCCCTGGTGGGGTGGCTGGTGTGGTGGCTGTTCCTGCGCTTCGGCCAGGGTCGGGTGGCCGAAGCGCCGCGCCGCTGGTTCTGGGCGATCCAGCTGGCGCTGGCGACCCATCCGCTGCTGGATGCCTTCACCGTGTACGGCACGCAGCTGTGGTGGCCGCTGCCGGTCGCGCCGACGATGTGGTCGAGCGTGTTCATCATCGATCCGGGCTACACGCTGTGGTTGCTGCTTGCGTGCGTGGTGGCCTGGTTCGCGCGCGAACGCGTCCTCGCCCAGCGTGCGCTGGTGTTCGGCCTGGCGCTGAGCAGCGCGTACCTGGGCTGGTCGCTGATCGCCAAGGGCATGGTCGAGCGCGAGGCCCAGCGCAGCCTGGCGGCGCTCGGCCTGGGCGATGCGCCGCGGTTCTCGGTGCCGATGCCGTTCAACACGTTGTTATGGCGCGTGGTGGCGATGACGCCCGACGGATTCGTCGAAGGCGAACGTTCGCTGTGGGCCGATCGCGGTCCGATGGAGTTCCGCGGCTACGCCTCCAACACCCAGGCGCTGGCCGAGGCACGCGACCTGCCGGCCGTTCGCCGGCTGGCCTGGTTCAACCGCGGCTTCATGAAGGCCCGCGAGCGCGATGGCCGGCTCGAACTGAGCGACCTGCGGATGGGAGCCGAACCGGACTACTCGTTCGTCTTCGTGGTCGCACGGCGCGACGCCGGCGCCTGGCAACCGGTCGCGCCCGAGCAGCTACGCCCGCCGTGGGAGGCCCGGCGCCGGCTGGGCACGATGTGGCACCGCATCTGGAACAGCCCGACCGTCGCCGTCGTGCCCGGTCCGCACGCCCGGGCCGACGACTGACGCAGGCGCACTCAGCCTTCGCGCTGCCTGGCCTTTGCGGCCTCGGTGCGTGCGGCCAGCGCGGCCTGTTCGGCGACGCGGGCGCGCCGGACCTCGACGGCGGCGGCGACTTCGCCCTTCAGCAGGTACTTGTAACCATCTGCGCCGAGCGCGCTCTTGAGCTCGCGCTCCACCCGGTCGAAGACGATGCGGTACTCGGGATACGGGGTGCGGGCGCCGGCGACCATGCGGATATGGCGCTCGCTCACGCCGGTCTCGCGCGACAGGTCGGCGATGGTGGCGTCGTTGGCGAAGGCGGAAGGAGCGGCGGCCAGCGCGGCCGCGACAACGGCGATGCGTGCGAACAACATGACTGCCTCCTGCGGGCGTTGGCCCATCGGGTGGCCGTGGGGTCGCCACGGGCCGGCGATTTCCGGCTCTGGCAGCGTCGCGCTACCGGCGCAAGCCGCACAGTGCCGAAGTGCAGGGTGACCCGAGTCACGTTTATTCGAAGGACGGTTACATGAAGCAACCGTACGCACGCGCAACTATGCGGCCGCGTGCAGCGCGGCCGGCACGCCAGCCTCGAGCGCGTCGAAGTACGCGGCCGTGAGCGCCAGTTGTTCCTGCGCTGTCTGCGCGCGATTGACCACGGCGCGGAAGGCGGCGTTCTCGGCGCGATCCCTGGCGTACCAGCCCAGGTGCTTGCGCGCGATCCGCACGCCCTGCTCCTCGCCGTAGAAGCCGTGCAGCGCCTGCAGGTGCGCGAGCAGGATGTCGCGCACCTGGCCGACGCCGGGGGGCGGCAGCAGCTGCCCCGTCGCCAGGTAATGCGCGACCTCGCCGAAGATCCACGGTCGTCCCTGCGCGGCCCGGCCGATCATCACCGCGTCGGCGCCGGTGTCCCGCAGGACCTGCGCGGCGCGCTGCGGAGAATCGATGTCGCCGTTGGCGATCACAGGCATCGATACATCGGCCTTGATCCGCGCGATAGTCGAGTACTCGGCCTGGCCGGTGTAATGCTGGTCGCGGGTACGGCCGTGCACCGTCAGTGCCTGGATGCCCGCGGCCTGCGCGATGCGCGCGATCGCCGGCGCGTTGCGGTGGTCGGCATCCCAGCCGGTGCGGATCTTCAACGTTACCGGCACGTCGACCGCGCCGACGACCGCTTCGAGGATGCGGCCCACCAGTGCCTCGTCGCGCATCAGCGCCGAGCCGGCCCAGGCGTTGCAGACCTTCTTCGCCGGGCATCCCATGTTGATGTCGACGATCTGCGCGCCATGGTCGACGTTGTAGCGCGCCGCCTCGGCCAGCAGTCTTGGCTCGGTGCCTGCGATCTGCACGCTGACCGGATCCGGTTCGCCGACATGGTCCATGCGCCGCAGCGACTTGGGCGTGTTCCAGAAGCGCGGATCGCTGATCGTCATTTCCGACACCGCCAGCCCGGCCCCCATCCGCTTGCACAGCAACCGGAACGGCTTGTCGGTGACCCCGGCCATGGGCGCCAGGACCACGCGCGGTTCGATGCGGTAGGGACCGATCTGCATGGCGGCCGCGGTCCGGTCAGGCGCCGAAGCGCGCGGCGACCTCGTCATGCCGGGGCATCGCCGCGGCCGCGCCGGGATGCTCGGTGGACAGGGCGGCGAACCGGTTCGCGTAGCGCACGTGCACCGAGAAGGGCTCCGCCGGCGCGCGGGCCAGCGCGGTCGCCAGGGCGCCATTGAAGGCGTCGCCGGCGCCGGTGGTGTCGATCGCGGACACGCTTTCGGCGCCGATCCGGTAGTAGGGCTGGGCATCGCCGCGCAGCTGTTCCTCGGCGTGCGAGACGAACACGCCGACCGAGCCCAGCGTGATCACCACCGTGCCGTGCGGCAGCAGCTTGCGGCTCAGGCCATGGAGGGTGGCGCCGTCCAGCGTGGCCACCGCCTCGGGGTCGACGCGTTCGCCGACATGCCGTGCCAGCAGGGCGGCGAACTCGGTCTCGTTCGGGGTGAGCACGTCGGCGAGGCGCAGCAGGCCGATGCCGCTGGCCGCATTGGCCGGCGCCGGGTTGAGCACGGTGGTCACCCCCGCCTGGCGGGCCATCGCCAGTGCGGCCTCGATCGTCTCCACCGGCGATTCCAGCTGGGCCAGCAGGACCCGTGCGCCTTCCAGCAGCGCGGGATCGCCGGTGACGTGTTCGGCGCCCAGGGTGCCGTTGGCGCCGGCGCCGACCACGATGCTGTTGCGGCCGCGGGCATCGACATAGATGCCCGCCGTTCCGGTCGGCTGGTCGCTGGCCTCGGCGCGCAGGTCGATGCCGTCGGCCCGTGCGAGCTGGCGCGCCAGCGCGCCGCCGGCATCGTCGCCGAGCGCGCAGACGAAGGCGGTGGCGGCACCGGCGCGCGCCGCCGCCACGGCCTGGTTGAAGCCCTTGCCGCCCGGCCCGGTGCTGTACTGGCCGGCGATGGTCGCGCCCATCGCCGGCAGCTCGGCGCAGCGCCAGACATGGTCGACGTTGAAGGAGCCGACGACGATGACCGAATTCATGGGACCTCGAGCGATGGGGATCAGAACGGGAAACGGAAATGGCGGGCCGGGTGGGCCCGGCGGAGGGCGCGGTGGGGCGACGGCTCAGCTGAAGTGGGTCAGCACGCCTGCGATCGTCGCGGTCATGAACGTGGCCACCGATCCGCCCAGCACCGCGCGCAGCCCGAAGCGCGCCAGGTCCTGGCGCCGTTCCGGGGCCAGGCCGCCGATGCCGCCGATCTGGATCGCGATGGAGCTGAAGTTGGCGAACCCGCACAGCGCGTAGGTCGCGATCAGGGTGGCTTCCGGGCCCAGCGCCACGCCCGGTACCTGGCCGTTGATGATGCTCGACAGCTGGCTGTAGGCGATGAACTCGTTGAGCACGATCTTCTGCCCGATCAGCGCGCCGACCGTGGTCGCGTCCGCCCACGGCGTGCCGATCACCCAGGCGATCGGCGCCAGCAGGTAACCGAGGATCGTCGACAGGCTGGTCGGCTGGCCGAGCGCGGCCGCCAGCCCGGTGACCTCGCCGAACCACTTGAGCGGCGCGTCGACCAGGGCGATCAGGGCGATGAAGGCCAGCAGCATCGCGCCGATGTTCAGGGCCAGGCGCAGGCCGTCGCCGGCGCCGGCGGCAGCGGCGTCGATCACGTTGGCGGTGGTCTTCTCGACCTCCATCTTCACCGTGCCCCGGGTCAGCGGCTCGCCGGTCTCCGGCACCAGGATCTTGGCGATCACCAGGGTAGCCGGCGCGGCCATGATGCTGGCCGCGAGCAGGTGCTTGGCGAAGAACGCCTGCTGCTCCGGGTCGCCGCCGCCGAGCATGCCGACGTAGGCGGCCAGCACGCCGCCGGCGATGTGGGCCATGCCGCCGATCATCATGGTCAGCAGCTCGGACTGGGTCATCTTGGCGATATAGGGGCGCACGGTCAGCGGCGCCTCGGTCTGGCCGATGAACACGCTGGCGCAGACGCTGGTGGTCTCGGCACCGGACACCCGCATCACCTTGGTGATCGCCCAGGCCATGCCGCGCACGATCGCCTGCATCACCCCCAGGTGGTAGAGCACGCCCATCAGCGCCGAGAAGAAGATGATCGTCGGCAACACCTGGAAGGCGAAGATGAAGCCGTTCTTCTCCAGGTCCATCAGGCTGCCGAAGATGAAGTTCGAGCCTTCGGCGACGAAGCCCAGGATGCGGACGAAGCCGTGGCTGAGCCAGTCGAAGACCTCGCGCCCGCCCGGCACCAGCAGCACGACCGCCGCGAAGGCGATCTGCAGGACCAGCCCGGTGGCGACCAGCTTCCAGTCCACCGCACGGCGGTTGTTCGAGAACAGCCAGACGATGCCGATGAGCACGGCCAACCCGAACAGGCCGAAACCGATCCGACCCAGTGCCTCGAACATGGAATTCCCTGCGGATGTTAAATAATTGCGAAAGCCTAGCAGGTCGGAAGCGACGACGCCCGGCGCCGCGGTCGCCTGAACCGGATTCAGACTCCGGCTCGGTCGATGACGGGCGATCGCGCGGCCAGTCCCCGGTCCGCGTGGCCGGGGACCGCCGGGCCGGCGCTTACACTGGCTCCCTTCCTTCCGGAGATCCGTCCATGCAATACCGCCGCCTCGGCGCCTCGGGCCTGCAGCTGTCGGCCCTGTCCTTCGGCGCCTGGATGACCTTCGGCCGCCAGGTCGGGCGTGGCCAGGCGCGGGAGCTCATCGCCGCCGCCTGGGACCACGGGATCAACTTCTTCGACAATGCCGAGGCCTATGCCAATGGCGAGGCTGAACGCGTGATGGGCGACGTGATCGCCGACCTGCGCCTGCCGCGCGATGGTTTCTGCGTGTCCAGCAAGGTGTTCTTCGGCGCGGTGGAGGATCCCCGCCCCACCCAGCGCGGCCTGTCGCGCAAGCACGTGGTCGAGGCCTGCCATGCCGCGCTCCGGCGCCTGCGGGTCGAGCACCTGGACCTCTATTACTGCCATCGCCCCGATCCGGACACGCCGGTGGAAGAGACCGTCGCGGCGATGGACCTGCTCGTCCGCCAGGGCAAGGTCCTGTACTGGGGCACGTCGGAATGGCCGGAAGCGCTGATCCGCGATGCCGCCCGGTTCGCACGCGCCAACCAGCTGGCCGGCCCGAGCATGGAGCAGCCGCAGTACAACCTGCTGCACCGCGAACGGGTCGAGCTCGAGTACGCCTCTCTCTACTCCGAACTCGGGCTGGGCACGACCACCTGGTCGCCACTGGCATCGGGTCTGCTCACCGGGAAGTACGCCAGCGGCATCGAGCGGGAAGGCCGGCTGGCCCAGGCCGACGCCGGATGGCTGCAGCGGCTGGTCGTCGGGCACAGTGAGGAACGCCGGCTGGATCGCGCGCAGCGCTTCGTGGAGGTCGCCGCCGAACTCGGCGAACGGCCGGCACCGCTGGCGATCGCCTGGTGCCTGCGCAATCCGCACGTGAGCAGCGTGATCCTGGGCGCGAGCACCACGGCACAGCTGCTGGAGAACCTCCGCGCGCTGGAGCTGGCAGGCAAGTACGACGAACCGGTCTGGCGACGGCTGGAGGTCGCTGCGGCGGTGTGAACGCAGGCCGCCGCGGCGGCCGGGCGTGTCGGCCGGCGGCGCCGACCAGCGCTCGCGGGAGGGCAGGCGTCCGCTGTCGTGCCGCTTGACACGTGAATGCGAATAATTATCATTAACCGTGTTCCACGTCCCTTACCGCTGGAGCCCGCCATGAACGTGCATCGCCTGACCCTGTCGCGTGTCGAACCCGCCCGCACCCCCGCGCCGGCGCTCTACCCCAATGAGGTCGTGCTGGGCAGCGAAGAGTTGCTCAACGGCCGCCGCGAAATCCTGATCCGCCATGGCGACAAGCTCTACCGCCTGCGCCACACCAGCAACGACAAGCTGATCCTGACGAAGTAGCGCAGCCGGCTTCCGGAAGCGCGCGCTGCGGGTTTGGACGCACCTGCCAGCGCCGCTGGCCCGGATCGCGCACGGGCACGCCCGCGACCGACGTCGCGGGCGCTAGCGCAGCGACGATGTCGCAGCCGCTGCCTCCTGCATGCGCGCGCTGGCGGACCGCGTTGTCCGGCCCTGCAACGTGCCTATACTGGTCTCCGGACTTGGGAGAGGCCGCGCGCGGCCGGGAGCAGGGGGATGATGTCATCGGGTTTTCTGGCGATGGTGCTGCTGGTCGCCGGCGTGATCGTGCTGTTCAAGACGGTGCGCATGGTGCCGCAGGGCTACGAATGGACCGTCGAGCGGTTCGGCAAGTACACCCATACCCTCGATCCGGGCCTGCACTTCCTGATCCCGATCATCTACGGCGTCGGCCGCAAGGTGAACATGATGGAGCAGGTGCTGGACGTGCCCAGCCAGGAAGTCATCACCAAGGACAACGCGGTGGTCCGCGTGGACGGGGTGGTGTTCTTCCAGGTGCTGGACGCGGCCAAGGCCGCCTACGAAGTCGCCACCCTGGAAGTGGCGATGATCGCCCTGGTGCAGACCAACATCCGCACCGTGATCGGTTCGATGGACCTGGACGAGTCGCTGTCCAACCGCGAGCGGATCAACGCCCAGCTGCTCAACGTGGTCGACCATGCGACCAATCCGTGGGGCATCAAGGTCACCCGGATCGAGATCCGCGACATCCAGCCGCCGCGCGACCTGGTCGACTCGATGGCCCGGCAGATGAAGGCCGAGCGCGATCGCCGCGCGGTGATCTTGGAGGCCGAGGGCCACCGCTCCTCGGAGATCCTGCGCGCCGAGGGCGACAAGCAGGCCGCGATCCTGCAGGCCGAGGGCCAGAAGGAGGCCGCATTCCGCGAAGCAGAGGCCCGCGAGCGCCTGGCCGAGGCCGAAGCCAAGGCGACGCAGATGGTGTCCGAGGCGATCGCCAACGGCGACGTCCAGGCCATCAACTACTTCGTCGCCCAGAAGTACGTGGAGGCGTTCAAGGAACTGGCCACCGCGCCGAACCAGAAGTTCGTGCTGATGCCGATGGAGGCCAGCGGCGTGATCGGTTCGATCGCCGGCATCGCCGAGCTGGCGCGCGAGGCGCTGTCCGACCAACAGCGCAAGGCGGGGGTCCCGCGCCAGCCGCCGCCGAAGCTGGGAGCCTGAGCCATGCGCGTCGACGTGGTGGGATGGGCGGCGCTGGCGCTGCTGCTGATCGCGGCCGAGACCCTGGCGCCCGGCGCCTTCATGCTGTGGATGGGCTTCGCCGCGGTTGCGGTTTTCGTGGCGGTGCTGCTGGTGCCGGGCATCCCGGTGCTGGCGCAGGTGGCCGCGTTCGTGGTGCTCAGCTTCGTCTCGATCCAGGTCTACCGGAAGTGGTTCCGCAAGGCCGCGCGCGCGAGCGACCAGCCGCTGCTCAACCGCCGGGCCGAACAGGCCATCGGCCTGGTCGCGCCACTGGAACAGGCCATCGTCGGCGGGCGCGGGCGGATCAAGCTGGGCGACGCTTTCTGGGTGGTGGAAGGCCCGGAGCTGCCCGCCGGCACCGCGGTGCGCGTCGTCGCGGTCAACGGCATGGTGCTGAAGGTCCAGGAAGCCTGATCGCGGCACGCCGGCCGGGAGCCAGCCCGCCGCGCCCGGCATTTGGTTCCGGGTGAAAGGACTCTGGGATAATGGCGGTCTTTCCTCCGGTGCGAGACCGCCATGACCCGCAAGACCGTCCTCAACGATACCCACCGCGCGCTCGGCGCCAAGATGGTCGACTTCGGCGGCTGGGACATGCCGATCCACTACGGGTCGCAGCTCGACGAGCACCATCTGGTCCGGCGCGCGGCCGGCATGTTCGACGTCAGCCACATGACCGTGGTCGACCTGCGCGGCCCCCGCGTGCGCGAGTTCCTGCGGCACCTGCTGGCCAACTCGGTCGACAAGCTCAAGGTCCCGGGCAAGGCGCTGTACTCGTGCATGCTGGACGAGCGCGGCGGCGTGATCGACGACCTGATCACTTATTACATGGACGAGGCGTTCTTCCGCCTGGTGGTCAACGCCGCCACCCGCGACAAGGACCTGGCCTGGATCGGCCGCCAGGCCCAGGCGTTCGGCGTGGAGGTCATCGAGCGCCCCGATTTCGCCATGGTCGCCGTGCAGGGCCCGCAGGCGCGCGAGAGCGTGATAGGCCTGTTGCGCGAATCCGACCGCGCCGCCGCCGCCAAGCTCGGCCGCTTCGCCGCGCTCGAAGCGCAGTCGGCCGCCGGCGTGCCGCTGTTCCTGGCGCGCACCGGATACACCGGCGAGGATGGATTCGAGATCGTGCTGCCCGAGGGCGACGCCGTCGCCTTCTGGAACGCGTTGCTGGAGGCGGGCGTGAAGCCGGCCGGCCTGGGCGCGCGCGACACCCTGCGCCTGGAGGCGGGCATGAACCTCTATGGCCAGGACATGGACGAGGGCACCACGCCCTGGGAGGCCGCGCTTGCGTGGACGGTGGCGCTCGACGATGCCGCGCCCGGCCAGCCGCGCGACTTCATCGGCCGTGCGGTCCTGGAGGCGCAGAAGGCGGCTGGCGCCCCGCGGCAGATGATCGGCCTGGTGATGGACGAGAAGGGCGTGCTGCGCCACGGGCAGAAGGTGCTCACCGCGCAGGGCGAGGGCGAGATCCTCTCCGGCACCTTCTCGCCCACGCTCGGCAAGGCGATCGCGTTCGCGCGCGTTCCGGCCGGCGACCCGGGCCAGGTGCGCGTGGACATCCGCGGCCGCGAGGTGCCGGTGCGCGTGGTGAAGTTCCCGTTCGTGCGCGAAGGCCAGGCGCAACCGGGCGTGCTCGGCTGACGGGCAGGCGGTGCGGTGCGCCGCCGCCGTTGTTCCTGCCCGGCGGAGTCCTCCGCTAAACTAGCCGCCCCATCCAGACCCATCGCGTGACCGGAGCAGCCCCATGAGCGAGATCCCCGGCGACCTCAAGTTCCTCAAGTCCCACGAGTGGGCGCGCGTCGAAGGCAACGGCCGCGTCACCGTTGGTATTTCCGACCACGCCCAGGGCCTGCTCGGCGACCTGGTCTACGTCGAGCTGCCCAACGTCGGCGACAGCGTCGAAGCCGGCAACGCGGTGGCCGTGGTCGAGTCGGTCAAGGCCGCCTCGGACGTCTACAGCCCGCTCAGTGGCAAGGTGGTCGAGGTCAACTCGGCCCTGGCCGACAAGCCGGAGACGATCAACGAGGACGCCTACGGCGAAGGCTGGCTGTTCGTGCTCGAGTCCAGCGACGCCGACCAGCTGGCCGAGCTGCTCTCCCCCGACGACTACGCCGAGCTGATCGAGGGCGAGGACGACTGAGCGTCGGCCGCCACCCTTCGTCCGGAGACGCCCGCCCAGTGCGGGCGTTTTCTTTTCCAGGATCGCGCCGGCCGTGGTCGGGGTGGTGGAAGCACGGGTGCGTGCGATGGGCATCGTGGTTCGTCGCGCCGGATGCCCGACCCGGGATGGAGCACGAAGCGCACCGTTGTTCGCGACCGCGATGTTCGCTCCGGCAGGTGTGCAGGCGACGCGAAACCCGTCGTTCGGGTTCGCGCAGTTCTGCGCAAATCGGCTTGTGCGGCGCGAAAGCGGACCGCTTCCGGTGATTTTT
This sequence comes from Pseudoxanthomonas kaohsiungensis, assembly GCF_010211765.1. Lineage (GTDB taxonomy): Bacteria > Pseudomonadota > Gammaproteobacteria > Xanthomonadales > Xanthomonadaceae > Pseudoxanthomonas > Pseudoxanthomonas kaohsiungensis. The sequence goes on from NZ_PDWO01000011.1 coordinate 109,181, forward strand.
TTTTGCCTCCGCGAAAGCCGCCCTGAGCGCCCCGTTGGCGCCGGCGTCGACCATCAGCGCGACACGCCCGTTGCGACGCCGTCCCGATCGCATCGAAGAAAAGCGCTTGTTTTCCGCATCCGTTTGAAATGCATCCCGGACCGCGGCGGCGGCGGGCGCGACGCGCCGCCGCCGCCGCCGCGCGCGGCGGGGCGAAGGACGGGCGGCGCGGGCGGAAGATTTTTTCGTGCGGGTGTTGACAGTGAAAAAAAGCGTGATTAGGTTTCGCCCCAGCAGACGCTGCCTGCCGAAGCGAGTGAGTCGAATCAACACCACAACGCGAAGCACAACTCGGGCATCCGCCAGGAACCTTCAGACGGTGGAGCAGGCCCGCTTCCCTCAAAGAAAAGCAGCGAACCCCCGATCTACCGCCCGCGCCGCCGCACCGCGCGGGATTTCCCGTATCCGTATCGACGTGCGTATCGCGCCGACGGAACTCCCCCCGGCGGTCACCGCCGCGGGTTTTCGCACTGGGCGTTACCCATCCGTAGTTCACTGACGAGGAGCCAACCATGGCAACGAAGAAAGCTGCGAAGAAGAAACCGGCCGCCAAGAAGGCGGTGAAGAAGGTCGCCAAGAAGGCCGCCGCCAAGAAGACCGTGAAGAAGGCCGCCAAGAAGACCGCCGCCAAGAAGACGGCGAAGAAGGCTGCCAAGAAGGTCGCCCGCAAGCCGGCGAAGAAGGCCGCCAAGAAGGCAACCAAGAAGACCGCCAAGAAGGCCGTGAAGAAGGCCGCCAAGAAGGCGACCAAGAAGACCGCCAAGAAGGCGGTGAAGAAGGCCGCCGCCAAGAAGCCGGCCAAGAAGACCGCCAAGAAGGCTGCGAAGAAGGCTGCCAAGAAGCCGGCCAAGAAGGCTGCTGCCAAGAAGCCGGCCAAGAAGGCCGCCAAGAAGAAGGTCGCCAAGAAGAAGGCGGCCCCGGTCGCGCTGCCGGCAACCCCGGCTCCGCTGATCTAAAAAAACCCCGATAGCCGTACCAGAATGACTCCCTCCCCGAAGCCCAGCGGGGGGGGAGTTTTTTTATGCGCGTTGCACCCCCGTCGCCGGGATGGCACGCGTGGGCCCCGGACGCGTGCGGACCACCCGCGGGAGGCGGGTGGGGTAGGCGCGGAGGGAGGCGAACGCGCGGGCGGCGGTGTGCTGCCGCTGGCGGGCCGTCAGTGCGGCGAGGCGGCCGAGGTGGAGGACGAGGTGCCCTGCCCGCGTGGAGCGGTCGTGGGCTCGACGCCGTCCGCCATCAGGTTGTCGGCACCGAAGTCGACGTCCACGTCCAGCCACCGCTCGGCCGGCAGGCCGATGGCCCGGTCGATGATGGTGGGCAGCAGGCCGCTCGGCAGCGAGCTCTCGCTGTTCCAGAGGATGGCGATCCCCAGGTCGCGGCCGGGCAGCAGCGCGGTCAGGCCGCGGTAGCCCTGCACGGCGCCGGCGTGGAAGACCACCTCTTCGCCGGCATAGTCGAACACCCGCCAGCCCAGCGCGTAGCTGGCGGCATTGAGCCGATCGCGGCGCCAGCCCGAGCGCATCTCGCCGGGGGTGGACACGACCGGCGCATGCAGCGTCGCCAGCAGCGGCGCGGGCAGCACGTCGGGGCGATGGCCGGTGTGGGCAAGCAGCCATTGCGCCATGTCGCTGATGCTGGCGTTGACGCCGGCGGCGGGGGGCAGGCGGTAGTAGGTCGGCTTCGGGTTGACCGAGACCCAGCCGTTGCGGCTGCGCACATGCGGGCGCGCCCAGTGCGGACTCGACTCGATGCCCGCCAGGCCCAGGCTGGCGTCGTTCATGCCCAGCGGCTTGAACAGGCGGCGCTGCACTTCCTGTTCGTAGAAGCTGCCGGAGGCGGCGAAGACCACGTCGCCGACCAGGCTGAAGGCCACGTTCTGGTAGGCATAGCACTGGCCGGGGGCGCAGGTGAGCGGAGCCGAGCCGAGCTTCTGCGCGACCTGGTAGTACTCGGCGTTGCCTTCGATGTCGCGGTCGAAGGCGTTGTGGGCCTTCAGGCCGACCCGGTGGCTGAGCAGGTCGGCCACGGTGACCTGCGAGGTGTAGGCCGGCTCCACCAGATGGAAGCCGGGGACGTAGTCGATGACCTTGCTGTCCCAGCGCAGGCTGCCGTCGTTGACCAGGAGCCCGGCCATGGTGCCGGCGAAGGCCTTGGACAGCGACGCCAGGCGGAACACGGTGTGGGAGTCGATGGCCTGCGGGCGCACGACATCGGTGACGCCGTAACCGCGGGCGCTGAGGATCCGTCCGTCCTGCACGATCGCCATGGCCAGGCCCGGCACGCGCTGGCCCTGGACCAGTTGCTCCGCCAGCGCCTCGAAGCGGGCGACATCGAATCCGGGGGCCACCGGTTGCGCGTCGGTGCGGACGTAGGTGCGGTAGGGCAACGGCTGGGTCGGTGGCGGCAGCGCACCGGTGGCCAGTGTCGGGGTCTGCGCGGTCGAGGGCAGGGCCATCGCCAGCAGCAGGGCCAGCGCACCGCTGGTTGCCGCGCGGATAGCCAGTGGTCGGATTGCCGGTGGCCTGCTCGTCCGGACTCGCCCGTCTTTCATGGTTTTGATGCCTGTAAGCTACCGCTGCGGCCGATTCTAGCGCCGGATTTCGCGTGTGCACAAACCAGGAGAAGATGAATGGGCAGTTTGTTGATCCTGTTGGTGTTTTTGGCGCTGGTCGTGGGTCTGGCCTTGTGGGCGGTGGGCATCTACAACGGCCTGGTGACCAGCCGCAACGCCTGGAAGAACGCCTTCGCCCAGATCGACGTGCAGCTGCAGCGCCGCTACGACCTGATCCCGAACCTGGTGGAGACGGCCAAGGCCTACATGGGCCACGAGCGCGAGACGCTGGAAGCGGTCATCGCCGCCCGTTCGGCGGCGCAGTCCGGCCTGGCCGCCGCCAAGGCCCATCCCGGCGACGAGGCGGCGATGGCGCAGCTGGCCGCCAGCCAGGGCCAGCTCAACGGCGTGCTCGGCCGGCTGATGGCGGTGGCCGAGGCCTATCCGGACCTGAAGGCCAACCAGAACATGATGCAGCTCAGCGAGGAGCTGACGTCCACCGAGAACCGCGTCGCGTTCGCGCGGCAGGCCTACAACGACGCGGTGATGGGCTACAACAACAAGCGCGAGACTTTCCCGTCCAGCGTGGTGGCCGGCATGTTCAATTTCGCGCACGCCGCACTGCTGGACATCCCCGCCGACAAGGCCCAGGTGCGCGAGGCGCCGAAGGTCCAGTTCTGAGCCCGGGCCGGGCGCGACGGACGGGGAGCCGGGGCGGATGAACTTCTTCGAGCACCAGGCTGCCGCACGCCGCGGCTCGGGCCGGCTGGTACTGCTGTTCCTGCTGGCAGTGGCCGGGATCGTGCTGGCGGTCGACCTGGCCACGCTGCTGTTCACCGGCAGCTGGGGCGCGACCGCGGCGGCGACGGTCGCCACCCTGCTGGTGATCGCGCTGGGCTCGCTCTACCGGATCGCCTCGCTGCGTGGCGGCGGGGCGGTGGTGGCCGCGCAGATGGGCGGCACCCTCGTTCCCGAGGACACCCGCGAGCCCTCGCTGCGGCGGCTGCGCAACGTGGTCGAGGAGATCGCCATCGCTTCCGGCGTGCCGGTGCCCCGGCTGTTCGTGATGGAGCAGGAGGCGGGGATCAACGCCTTCGCCGCCGGCTACAGCCCGTCCGACGCGGCCATCGCGGTGACCCGGGGGGCGCTGGACCGGCTCAACCGCGACGAGCTGCAGGGCGTGATCGCGCACGAGTTCGCGCACGTGCTCAACGGCGACATGCGCCTGAACATCCGCCTGATCGGGCTGCTGTTCGGGATCCTGATGCTGAGCCTGATCGGCCAGCGCATCCTCATCTATGGCCGGCTCGGGCGCAGCCGCGACGGCACGCCGATCCTGGTTGCCGCGCTGGTGGCGATGGCGGTGGGCGCGATCGGCGTGTTCTTCGGCCGCATGATCAAGGCGGGCGTCAGCCGCCAGCGCGAGTTGCTGGCCGATGCATCGGCGGTGCAGTTCACCCGGCAGACCCGCGGGCTGGCCGGCGCGCTGAAGAAGATCGGCGGCCTGGACGCGGGCTCGAAGCTGCAGGACAAGGCCGACGCGGAGGAAGTGAGCCACATGCTGTTCGGCCCGGGCGCGGCGCTGTCGGGCCTGTTCGCCACGCACCCGCCACTGGTGGAGCGTATCCGCCGGCTGGAGCCGACCTTCGACGCACGCCAGCTGCAGCAGCTCGAAGCCCGCTGGCGCACCGCGCCACCCGATGGCCTGGCCGAGGACCTGGCGCTGGGCCTGGCCGGGCGCGACGTGGTGGCGGGCGGGCCACCGCCGTTGCCGTCCGCCGGCGCGCAGCTGGCGGTCACGCCGCCGATGGTAGCGGGCCAGGTCGCCGCCCCGGGCGACGATGACTACCGTCGCGCCCACGACCTGGTCGAAAGCCTTGGCCCGGACCTGCGCACGCTGGCGCGCCAGCGCGAGGCGGTGATGCCGCTGCTGCTGGGCCTGTTGCTGGATACCGACGCGGTGGTCGCGGCGCGGCAGCGCAGCGAGATCGTCGCCCGCTGCGGCGAGGCGCTCGCGCAGCAGGCCTTCGACCTGCGGCGGCAGGAGCTGGAGGCGCTGCATCCGGCGCTGCGGCTGCCGCTGGCCTCGCTGGCCTTCCCGGTCCTGCGCCAGCGCCCGCGTCCCGAGCTCGAGCGCTTCCTCGACACCATCGACGCGATGGTCCACACCGACGGCCGGGTCTCGGTGTTCGAGTACTGCCTGTCGAAGCTCCTGCAGGTCCAGGTGCGCGAGGCGCTGGATCCGTCGCGGCACGCGCGCTTCGGCCGCAACAAGGCCGCCGGCGTGCGCCAGGAGTTCGCCACGCTGCTGGCGGTGCTGGCCCAGGCCGGACATCCCGATGCGCCGGCGCAGGCCCAGCGCGCCTACCTGGCCGGCCTGCAGCGCGTGCTGCCGCGCGACCACCTGCCGTACTCGCCGCCAGCCGAAGGCGTGCAGGCGCTGGACGCCGTCTGGGAGCCGCTGGATGCGCTGGTGCCGGCCGCCAAGGAGATGCTGGTCGAGGCGCTGGTCGATGCGGTATCGCAGGACCAGCGCGTCAATGTCGCCGAGGCCGAGTTGCTGCGCACGGTATGCGCGGTCCTGCATTGCCCGCTGCCGGCGCTGCTGGAGCGGGCGTAGGCGCCGGCTGGTGCGCGCGTGTCGGCGTCGGCACGGGCGCCGCCGGCTTCGTCCCGGCGCTGTGCAGCCAGCGAGCCGGGCGGCTACAGGGCGATGCGACCGCGGACCAGGTCGGCTGCACGCTCGGCGACCGCGATGACCGGCGCGTTGGTGTTGCCGCCGACCAGGGTCGGCATCACCGAGGCGTCCACCACGCGCAGCCGCTCGATGCCGCGCACGCGCAACTGCGGGTCGACTACCGCGCCCTCGTCGGTGCCCATGCGGCAGGTGCCGACCGGGTGGTAGATGGTTTCGGCCTTGGCGCGCACGAACTGCGCCAGCTCCGCGTCGGACAGGTCCACGCGTGGCGGGAAGATCGGCGCGCCGCGCCAGCGGTCCAACGCGGGCTGGGCCAGCAGCCGGCGCGAAAGCTGCGCGCATTCGACCATCATCCGGAGGTCGAAGCCGTCGGGATCGGACAGGTAGCCCGCCTCGATCAGCGGCGGCGTGTCGGTGCCGGCATCGCGCAGGCGGATACGGCCGCGGCTCCGGGGGCGCAGGAAGCAGGCATGCACGGTGAAGCCGTCGCCGTCCAGCCGGTGGCGACCATGGTCGTCGAGCATCGCCGGGACGAAATGGAACTGAACGTCGGGCCGTTCGTCAGGGGCCAGCGACGAGCGCACGAAGCCGCCGGCCTCGGCGATGTTGCTGCTGCCGGCACCGTGGCGGCCGCGCAGGAACCAGTCGAACGCGATCTTCAGCTCGCTGGCGCGGTCGTAGCTGACCCCGGGCGGGCAGTGGTGCAGGGTGCAGATGTCCAGGTGGTCCTGCAGGTTGGCGCCCACGCCGGGCAGGTCGGCGGCCACGGCGATGCGGTGGCGTCCCAGCTCGGCGGCCGGCCCGATGCCGGACAGCATCAGCAGCTGCGGTGAGTTGACCGCACCGCCGCACAGCAGCACCTCGGCCTCGGCGACGGCGCGATGGATCCGGCCGCGCCGGCGGTACTCCACGCCGGTGGCGCGCCCGCGCTCGATCACGATGCGCCGCACCTGCGCGCCGGTGACCACCTGGAGGTTCGGCCGGCCACGCACCGGCGCCAGATAGGCGGCCGCGGCCGAGCAGCGCGCGCCGTCGCGCTGGGTCACCTGGTACAGGCCGATGCCGGCCTGCGCCGGGCCGTTGAAGTCGTCGTTGCGCGGCCAGCCGGCCTGGATGCCAGCGTCGACGAAGGCCCGTGAAAGCGGATTGACGTGGCGCAGGTCGGACACGCGCAGCGGGCCCTGGCCGCCATGCAGCGGCCCGGCGCCGCGGGCGTTGCCCTCGGCGCGCAGGAAGTACGGCAGGATCGAGGCCCAGCTCCAGCCCGCGGCGCCACCCTGCTCCCACTCGTCGTAATCGCGCGGCGCGCCACGGGTGTAGCACATCGCATTGATCGAACTGGAGCCGCCCAGGACCTTGCCGCGGGGCCACCACAGACGGCGCCCGTCCAGCTGCGACTCCGGCTCGGTGCTGTAGTCCCAGTTGATGGTGCGGTTGTTGACCAGCCGGCCCAGGCCGGCGGGCATGTGGATCAGCGGATTCCAGTCCCGCGGCCCGGCTTCGAGCAGCAGCACGCGGCAGGCCGGGTCCTCGCTGAGGCGGGCGGCCAGCACGCAACCGGCCGAACCGGCGCCGATGACGATGTAGTCGTACACGTCTTCCCCGAAGCCGCCGCCAGAGGCGCGGACCTGGGCGATGCTCTCCAAGGCGTGGCATCCGGCGCAAGTCCCGCGGGTCTGCTGGCCGCCTGCCCGCGGCGGTGCGAAGCCCGCGGCCGGCTGCCGACGCTGGCGATGTTGCAGTGCATCGGATACCGTGCGCGCCAAAGGCCGGGCCCTCGCCCCGGGCCGGTGCGACCTCCAGGACTGCCTCGCCCATGACTGCTGCAGACACGGCCTCCACCCGGCTTGGCCGGCTCCGCTCGGCGCTGGCCGAATCGCCGCCGCTGCTGTGGTCGTTCGCGTACTTCTTCTGCCTGCTCAGCGGCTATTACGTGCTGCGGCCGGTGCGCGAGGCGATGTCCGCCTCCCGCGACGTCGAGGCGATATTCCCGCCGGCGCTGATCACGTTCTTCGCCGATCGTGGCGTAGCCCTGGGCGAGTTCACCCTGCAGTTCATCTTCACCGCGGTGTTCGTGATCATGCTGCTGCTGCAGCCGGTGTACGGCTGGCTGGTCAGCCGTTTCCCGCGGCGGGTATTCCTGCCGGCGATCTACGTGTTCTTCATCGTCACGCTGCTGCTGTTCTACGCGATGTTCGACAGCGGCGTGGCGGGGCGCGGGCTGGCCTTCATCCTCTGGATCACCGTGTTCAACCTGTTCGCGGTCGCCGTGTTCTGGAGTTTCATGGCCGACATCTACAGCAACGCCGAGGCCAGGCGCTACTACGGCTACATCGGTGCGGCAGGCACCTTGGGCGCGTTCCTGGGGCCGGTGCTGACCCACACCCTGGTCGAGCGGGTCGGCATTGCCAACATCATGCTGGTGTCGGCGGCGCTGCTGACGGTGTGCGTGGTGTGCATCGCGCGCCTGCGCCAGTACGCGGTGGCGCGCGAGGCCGAGCGCGGCCTGGCCAGCGGCGAGAAGCCGATGGGCGGGCAGATACTGGCGGGACTGAAGCTGGTGGCCAGCGAGCCGCTGCTGCGCTGGCTGGCGCTGCTGGTGGTGCTGGGCGTGGGCATCGGCACCCTGCTATACAACGAACAGAACCGGATCGCGCGCATCGCGTTCGCCACCGACGAGGAGCGCGCCAAGTTCTTCTCGGCCCTGGACCTGGCGGTCAACTCGCTCACCCTGGTGGTGCAGCTGCTCGTCACCCGCGCGCTGATGTCGCGCTTCGGCATCGCCCCGGCGCTGCTGATCCCCGGCGTGGCGATCATCCTGGGCTTCTCGATCCTGGCCGCCTCGCCGTTGCCGATGCTGGTCGCGGTGGTGCAGGTGTTCACCCGCGCCAGCGAGTTCTCGCTGGCCAAGCCGGCGCGCGAGACGATCTACACCCGGGTCGGGCGCGAATGGCGCTACAAGGCCGGGGCGGCGATCGACACCGTGATCTACCGCGGCGCCGACCTCACCTTCGTCTGGCTGCACAAGTTCCTGTCGGCGTTCGGCTCCAGCGCGGTGTTCGGCTTCGGCGTGCTGGTCGCCGGCATGATGACGTTCTCGGCGCTGCAGCTGCTGCGCCAGGAAAAGAAGTTGCCGGGGACGCGCGAAGCGGCCCCGGTCGCGGGTGCGGAGCCGGCCTGAGGCGCCTCAGGTCGACAGCAGCGGCAGCGCGAACAGCACGGCGCCGAGCACGAAAAGCACGGTCAGCGCATGCACCAGCGCATGGTTGAGGCGCAGGAACATGGCTTGCTCGATCGTCCGGCCGATCCAGAAGACCACCATGAACCACAACAGCGCCCGGCCCAGGGCGGTGCCGCGAAGCTCGACGGGGAACAGCAGGCAGGCCGTGCCGATGCCCATGAAGACATAGACCAGCCGCAGGTTGAGGATCTGGACGATCGCGCGGGTCGCCAGGCCGACCTTGGCCAACTCGCGTTTCCAGCCGAACAGGCGCCAGAACGCCAGGTGGAAGGCGGCGAAGGCGAAGCTGTGCAGGGCACAAAGCAGGAGCGGAAGGTCCTGGGTCATCGTGTCCTCGGTAGCGGCATCGGCTCGGGGAGGTGGCTGCGTCGGCGTCGGACGGATTCTTCGATCGTGCCGGCGCGGCGGCCCGGTTCAGCCCTGCCGTGCCGGCCTGGGCGACACCCACATCGCGATGCGCGCGCGGAATACCGCCTCGCCGTCGCGGTCGCGCACCACCACCCCGACCGGCAGGTCGTAGCCTTCGGACGCTTCGACCAGCGGCACGTCGGGCGTGGCCACCGCGTGCATGGGTCCGTTGGCCTTCTTCAGGTACTCCACGGTCATGCCGCGCGGGATCCAGCGCATCGAGCCTGGCAGGCTGGCGTCGGTCATCACCCCGGCGACCAGCTCGGCCAGGTTGCACAACGCGATCGCGTGGACCGTGCCGATGTGGTTGGTCACCTTGCGGCGGTGGCGGATGCGCGCCTCGCAGCGGCCCGGTTCGAGCCGGGTGATGCGCGGGGCGATGGTGGCGAAATACGGCGCCTTGAAGCACACCGCGCGCGAGAACAGCCAATCGCCGGCGGGCCAGCGCTGCAGGCGGTGCCAGGTGTCGAGCAGCCGGTTGGCCATGGGAGCGTCCTGTGGTGGCGGTGGTGGATGCTGCGTGGAACAGCAGCGGGGCAAGCCCCGCTCTACGACTCGGGGGGCCGCTCGCCGTCGATGCGTAGAGCCGGGCTTGCCCGGCTGCCACGCCATCGACATGAAAACGGCGGGCCGAAGCCCGCCGTCGAATTGTTGAAATGCCGTTCGCGGCGCGCGTGGCCCGGGCCGGTGGCTCAGGCCGCTTCGCGCGCGCCCGGGCGCGGCTGGTCGTAGTAGCTGGCCGCGCGCAGTTCGTGCGCGTCGAAGTCGTCGACGGTGATCGTCTCCAGGGTCAGCGCGCGCAGCTCTTCCAGCAGTTTGCGCTCCTCGGCGGTGATCACGCCCTCGGCCACGGCCTCGTCAAGCTGCGCGGGGAACTCGAGCGCCTCGATGCCCTTGGTCTTGAGCGCCTTGAGGAACTTGCGCTCGACCGGCTCGGCCTGCACGGCCTTGGCCAGGTAGCTGTCGATGCGGCCGCCCGGGTTGTTCGGGCACGGGGTCAGGAACACGCCCACGCCCAGGCGGTCGCGCGCCTCGTTGGGCGCCATCAGCAGCGAGGCCACGCGGTGGTTGAGGCGGTCGCCCGGGGCCTCGGCGCGACGGCCGAGCGGGAACACCAGCGCCCACAGCGCCCAGCCGACCGGCCGGATCGGGAAGTTGCGCAGCGCGTCGGACAGCGCGGTCTCGATCACGTGGAAGCTGTTGTACATGCTCCACGCCAGCAGCGGCTTGTCCGCTTCCGGCGCGCCTTCGTCGTGGTGGCGCTTGAGCACCGCACCGGCCATGTACAGGTGGCTGAGCACGTCGCCCAGGCGGCCGGACAGCGATTCCTTGAACTTGAGCTTGCCGCCCAGCAGCAGCATGGACACGTCGGCCATCAGCGCCAGGTTGGCGGCGTAGCGGTCGAGCTTGCGGAAGAACGGACGGGTGTAGTCGTCGCCCGGGGCGCCGCCGAGCTTCGAACCGGTGATGCCGAACCAGAACGAACGGAACGCGTTGGAGATGCCGTAGCGCACGTGCCCGGACAGGCTCTCGTCGAAGCTGTCCAGCGCCGCGGCGCGGTCGGGTTCCTGCGCGGCCTTCATCTCCTTCATCACCCACGGATGGCACAGGATAGCGCCCTGGCCGAAGATCAGCAGGCTGCGGGTCATGATGTTGGCGCCTTCCACGGTCACGCCGATCGGCGCAGCCTGCCAGGCGCGGCCGGCGAAGTTGCGCGGGCCGAGGATGATGCCCTTGCCGCCGATCACGTCCATCACGTCGGAGATGACTTCGCGGCCCATGTTGTTGCAGTGGTACTTGGCGATCGCCGACGGCACCGACGGCACGTCGCCGCGGTCCACCGCCGCGGCGGTGGCCTGCGACAGCGCGCTGATCGTATAGGCCTTGCCGCCGATCCGGGCCAGCGCTTCCTCCACGCCCTCGAAGCGGCCGATCGACAGGCCGAACTGCTTGCGGATGCGGGCATAGGCGCCGGTCACGCGGGCGCCGAACTTGGCGCCGCCCGAGGCGGTGGAGGGCAGGGTGATCGAGCGGCCCACGGCCAGGCACTCGTTGAGCATGTTCCAGCCCTTGCCGGCCAGTTCGGCGCCGCCGATCAGCTGGCTCAGCGGGATGAACACGTCGCGGCCGCGGATCGGGCCGTTCTGGAACGGCGAGTTCAGCGGGAAGTGGCGGCGTCCGATCTCCACGCCGGCGGTATCCCGCGGCAGCAGCGCCAGGGTGATGCCGATGTCCTTGGTGTCGCCGATCAGCCCGTCCGGGTCGTACATGCGGAACGCCAGGCCGACCAGCGTGGCCACCGGGGCCAGGGTGATGTAGCGCTTGTCGAAGGTCAGCTTCACGCCCAGCACGTTGGCGCCGTTCCACTCTCCCTTGCAGACGATGCCGAAGTCCGGGATCGAGGTGGCGTCGGAGCCGGCGAACGGGCCGGTCAGGCCGAAACACGGCACTTCCTGGCCGATCGCCAGGCGCGGCAGGTAGTAATCCTTCTGTTCCTGGGTGCCGTAGTGGTTGAGCAGCTCGCCCGGGCCCAGCGAGTTGGGCACGCCCACGGTCGAGCTGACCACGCTGGAGACCGAGGCGATCTTCTGGATCACCTTGTGGTGGGCCAGCGCCGAGAAGCCCAGGCCACCGTACTGCTTGGGGATGATCATGCCGAAGAACTTGTTCTTCTTGATGAAGTCCCACAGCTCCGGCGGCAGGTCGGCGTGGACGTGGGTGATTTCCCAGTCGTTGATCATCCTGCACAGCTCTTCGACCGGGCCATCGAGGAAGGCCTGCTCCTCGGCGGTGAGGCGCGGCTTGGGGTAGTTGAGCAGCATGTTCCAGTCCGGGTCGCCGGTGAACAGCTCGCCTTCGAAGCCCACCGAACCGGTTTCCAGCGCGATGCGCTCGGTCTGCGACAGCGGCGGCAGGATCCGGCGGAAGACATTGAGCAGCGGGGCGACGATCAGCGGCTTGCGGATCGCCGGGATCAGCAGCGGTACGGCGATGAGCGCCGACAGGATGCCGATCACCGCCACCGTCGGGCGATGGGCGCCCAGCAGCCAGCAGGCGACCAGGGCGACGGCCAGCAGCGCGGCCCAGCTGGCCAGCCGCAGCCGGTGGTAGGCGGCGAACCCGCCGATCAACAGGAAGGCCAGGATGGGCGCGGCAATGCTCATGGGTTTGCTCCGGTGACGGGCGCGTGCGCCCTTTGCACGGCGGAACTGCCGGTCCCCTCGGTCCGGTCCAGTTCCGCCAGGTATTCCAGCACGGTGGCGGTAAAGCGGTCGTTGTCGTCCCCGGCCAGCATATGCGTGGCGTCGGCCAGCTGCACGTGGCGGGCGTGCGGCGCCAGTTCGAGGAAATCGGCGACGGTGCGTTCGGACACCAGGTCGCTGCGGCCACCGCTGATCAGCAGGAGCGGGCAGCGCACCGCGCGGGTGGCCTGCGCGATGCCGTCCTGGTGCTGCTCGCTGTCGCGCGCCAGTTCGTCGACCAAGCGCGGATCCCAGTGCCAGCGCCAGCGGCCGTCGGACCCTTCGCGCAGCATCTCGCGCAGCGAACCGGGCGACCTGGCCGTGCCTGGTTCGCGGCGCCGGTGCGGCAGGTAGGCGGCGATGCGCTCGGCGGCGTGCTCCAGCGATTCGAAGCCTTCCGGGAAAGCGGTCATGAAGCCGAGGATCCGCTCCAGGCCGGCGCTTTCCCAGCGTGGGGTGATGTCGACCAGGACCATCGCACGGAACAGCCCCGGCCAGCGCGATTCGGCCAGCAGGCCGAACAGGCCACCCATCGAGGCGGCGACCAGCACCGGTGGCCGCGCCATCTCGCCGGCCAGCACGATCGTGTCGTCGGTGAACTGGTGCCCGGTGTAGGGATCGTCGCCCTTGTTGCGATCCGAGGCGCCGTGGCCGCGGGCGTCGAACGCCAGGCCGGCGTAGCCACGCGCGGCAAGGATGCCGGCGGTCGCCGACCAGGCCCGGCGGGTCTGGCCGAAGCCGTGGGCGTAGAGGATCGCGGGCGCTTGGCCGGGCATCGTCGCGCACGCATGCAGGCTTGCGGCCAGGCTCAATTCCGCGCCGGGCAGGCGAAGGTCGGTGACCGACGGGCGATGGGAGGCGGCCAAGTCCATACGAGATGGTATGGACGTCGCTTCCACAAAGTCAATACGAAGGCGTATGGCGGTGCAGCATGAGGCCCAGTTTCGGCCCAAGCCGCTGACCGGTCACGGTTTCGCCGGCAACGGCGTACTGCAACGCACTGCGCCGTATGGTTAAATCCGGGCATGACCACGACACCCGCTGTTCCGCCCACCCCCGCCCCCGCCCGCAGCGCGCGCCTGAGCGCTGCCGACTGGGCCCAGACCGCCCTGGACGTGATCGCCGAGCAAGGCGTGGCCGCGGTGGCGGTCGAGCCGCTGGCGCGCCGGCTGGGCGTCACCAAGGGCAGCTTCTACTGGCACTTCCCCTCGCGCGATGCGCTGCTGCAGGCGGCACTGGAACGCTGGGAGGAGGTGGAGCAGGAGCAGGTGTTCGGCAGCCTGGAAGAAGTGCCGGATCCGCGCGAGCGCCTGCGCATGCTGTTCCAGCTGGTCGGCCACGAGACCAAGCCGCACGCGATCTACAGCGAGCTGCTCAAGGCCCTGGACCATCCTGCGGTCGGTCCGGTGATCCAGCGGGTGTCACAGCGGCGCCTGGAATACCTGACCGCCTCGTTCCGCCAGGCCGGACTGGGCCGCAACGAGGCGCAGAACCGCGCGCGCCTGACCTACGCGGCCTATGTCGGGTTCCTGCAGTTGCGACCGCACCAGCCGAAGATGACCCACGAAGAGTTCGAGGAGTACCTCGAGCACGTGATCAACACGCTGATCCCGGTCTGAGCCGCACGGCCCGACCGTAGGAGTCGGGCAGCCCACCGGCGGCGGCCGTAGAGCGGGGCTTGCCCCGCTGCTCTTCCCACCGATGCCGGTCGGCGGTTCTTCCGCCGGTTCCAGGCGTCGTGGAAAGCAGCGGGGCAAGCCCCGCTCTACGTGGGATCAGGCGAACGCCGGGCGGGTCAGGTTGTCGGCCGCGCCGTCGGTGCAGAGCACCTCGTCCTCGATGCGGATGCCGCCGTAGGGCCGGAATTCGTCCACGCGCGCCCAGTCGACGCTGGCGGCGTGGCCGTTCTTCCTGACCTCGTCGAGCAGCATGTCGATGAAGTACAGGCCCGGCTCGATGGTCACGACCATCCCCGGCTCGAGCACGCGGGTCATGCGCAGGTAGGGGTGGCCCTCCGGCCGGGCGATCGTGCCGCCGCGGTCGCTCGCGGCGAAGCCGGCCACGTCGTGCACCTGCAGGCCGATCGGGTGGCCCAGGCCGTGCGGGAAGAAGGCCGCGCTCACGCCGGTGGCCAGCGCCGCTTCCGGCGAGGCCTTGAGCACGCCGAAGTCCTTCAGGATGCCCATCAGCGACAGGTGCGCGTCCACGTGCAGCTGCCGGTAGTCGACCCCGGCGCGCACGCCGGCGCACATCGCCTGCTGCGCGGCATCGACCGCGTCGATCATCGCCTGGAACTCGCTGCCGCGGTCGGCCGCGTAGGTCCGGGTGATGTCGGCGGCGTAGCCGCAATGGCTGGCGCCGGCATCGATCAGGAAGCTCAGCGAGTGCGCCGGCGGGTCGCGGTCCAGCTCGGTGTAGTGCAGCACGGCGCCGTGCGTGTTGAGCGCGACGATGTTCTGGTAGGGCACCTCGGTGGCGTCCTGGCGCGCGGCCTCGCAGTACGCCATGTGGATGTCGAACTCGCCGGCGCCGGCGCGGAACGCGCGCTCGGCGGCGCGGTGCGCATGCGCGGCCTTGCGCTGGGCCACGCGCATCAGCGCGATCTCGTAGGGGGTCTTGTACGAGCGCTGGTAGTGCAGGTAATCCAGCGCGGCAGCCGGGTTGTTCGGCACGTAGTCGCCCAGCGCGCTGTTGGCCTCGCCCAGGATCGCGCAGCGCGCGGCGGGGCCGGGCAGCAGCGGCAGCGCCTCTTCCGGGGTGCGGATCACGTGCACGTCCACGTGCTCGACCCACCAGCCCGACGGCGCGTCCGGCACCACGTGCCAGTAATCGAACGGCTGCAGGTAGACCAGCTTCGGCCGCTGCCCCGGCGTGTAGGCCAGCCAGCTGTCGGTGACGCGGGTCAGCGGCAGCCAGTGCTTGAAGTGCGGATTGACCGCGAACGGATAGTCGCGGTCGTCGAACAGCTGGTAGTGCCGGCGGCCGCTGGGAATGAGCAGGTGGTCGTGCCCGCTGCGCGCCAGCGCCTCGTCGGCGCGCGCGCGCAGCGTGGCCAGGTGGTGCGGGTAGAGCGGGGCGGGGTCGACGATATGCATCAGCGGGTCCGGGAACGGAAACCGCGGATTCTGCCCGATCCGGCTCCAACCCGTGCTGAAAAACGCCCGCCCGCCCGCGCCGCTGGCGTCAGCCGGCGGCGGCTTCTTCCCCGGCGCGGACCCAGTCGCGGATATGCCCGCGCTGGTCATCGGAGATGGTGAGGAAACGGAACCCGCACCAGCTCTGCCCGGGGGTGTTGGCGTCGACCGACCACAACAGGTGCACGCCGACGTTCACCGGCGCGCCCATGCCGCGGGCGCCGAGGTGGAAACGCAGCTGGTAGAGCGCATCCTCGACCAGCGGCGCGGATGCGATCAGCAGCATGCCGCTCTCCGACAGGTTGCCGAGCTGGCCGATGATCTCGTCGGTCATCGTGTCGATCACCGGGATGCTCTCGGTGACGTGGCGGCGCGGCGCGCGGCGGGAATCGTGGATCATGCGCTGGCCGCTCCCAGTGCGCCGTCGGCGGGCTTGCCGGCCAGTCCGCGCAGGGCGCGCAGGGTGGCCTGCCAGGCGCGGTCGATCAGGCGGCCCTTGTCCTCGGTGACGATCCGCGCCTGGCCGTGCGCCATGAGCCGGGCCAGGCTGTCGAGCGACTGCTCGCCGACCTTGTGGCCACGCGCGTTGACGAACAGCGCGTTGTCGGTGACCGGGCTGTACCACGACAGGCGCTGGCGGCGCACGTCGCCCTGCTGGTTCTGCACGAACTCGAACCAGGTGCCGAAAGGCAGCGTGCGCAGGTGCTCATAGCAGCCCTGCTCGGCGGCGGTGCGCGGCGGCGGCTTGACCTTGCGGGCCTCGGCCTGTTCGCCCTCGCCCAGCCGCGCGCGCGCCTTGAGCTTGGCGGTCAGCTCGGTGCGCGAGGTGTTCTCGTCCTCGTCGCTGCGCGAGAGCCGGCGCGCGATCGCGCTGGCTTCGTCCTCGTGGTACCCCACCTGGCGCAGGGCGGTGTCGATCTGGGCGGCCAGCTCCGGATCCGGCGCCGCATCGGCGGCGCAGGTGATGTCGATGATGCGTTCGGTGGCCTTCTCGCGCTCCTGCCATTCCGGCGACTCCTCGCCATGGCGCAGCGCGGTGAGGGTCAGCACGTCGGCCCAGGCCTGGTTGATCAGCGCCTGCACGAACTGCGGCGGCTTGCGCCCGCCGAGGCGCGCGGCGATCGCCACCGCGGCACTCTGCTTGGCCGTCTCCAGGCGGTCGCGGCCGCGCGCGGCCTCGATCTGCCGGCGCTCGCTGACCTCGGCCTTGTGCGCCTGCGCGCGGTAGTGCTCCTGGACTTCGCGGTTGGCGCGCTCGAACACCGTCTCGTCGCCGTCGTACTCCTCCACCACCTTGTCCACCGCCTGTTCCAGGCGCAGGACAAGTTGCGGGTCGGCATCGTCGTCGGCCAGCCAGGTGGCGCCGGATTCGGCCACCGAATTGAGCAGCTCGCGCGCCGGATGCTGGTCGCGGACGAAGAAGCTGCGGTCCTGGACCGCGGCGCGCACCACCGGTACCTGCAGCTTCTCGAGCAGGTCCTGGGCCGGCGCGTCCACGTGCACCTCGCGGCCGATCTCGCGGTAGAGCATCCCGAGCAGATCGAAGGTGTCGTTGTGTTCCTGCGACAGCCCGGCGTCGGGGCCGTGCGACTCGCGCATGCGCGCCAGCATCGCTTGGCGCAGGTCGTCCACGGTGCGGCGCGGGCGGCCCGCGTTGCGGCCGGGGGCGGGCAGCGCCTGCATGGCGCCGAGCACGTTGACCACCGCGTCTATCGGCAGGATCACGCCGGGCGGCGATGGCGCCGCGTCGCCGGCGAAGCCGCGGTGATCGGCCAGCATGTTCTGCAGGGCGGCGAACACCGCCTGCTCGGGCATGTCCGCGGCCGCGGCCCCGGCATCGGCCGGTTCGTCGCCGGTGGCGGCGTCGGCCGACCCGGCGTGCGGATGGCGGGCAGCCAGGCCGGCCATCAGCGCACCGCTCCAGGCGGAGGGGCGGGCCTGGCCGTGCCACCCGGTGAGCGGGCGCTGGCTGACCGCGCCGGCCGAGCCTGCCGCCGGGCTGCGGCTGCGGCTCTGGCCCTGGGTGCGCGGGCGGTAGGGCAGGTAGACCAAGCCGGGCAGGATGCCCTCGTGGGTCAGCAGCACGTTGAGGCGCTCGACCAGCTCGCCATAGCGCTCCATCACCTGGCGCTCGAATACCCGGTACAGCAGCAGCTGCGAATCGAGGCTCATGTGCAGCGCCTCGCCGGCATCGCGCAGCACGCGGCACAGCGCGTAGGGGCCGATCGGCAGGCGCTCCGGATCGAATGCCGGCCGCCCGGCGAGCACGCCGAAGCGCTGGCCCAGCAGCAGCAGCGGCGTGCCGCCGCGCTGCGCCTCGCGCCGCCCGATCTCGCGCAGGACGATGTCGCGGTCCAGGTCGGTGTCCTCGACCAGGGTCAGGCGCTGGAACTGCAGCGGGTCCTGCGCCGGCTCCTCGGGCTTCTCGACCTCGGCGGCCTCGCGCAGGCGCGCCAGCGAGGTCTCCAGCCCGGCGAGGTAGCGCGGCACCACGTCGGCGCGATGCTGGCGCAGGCGCTGGAGCTCGGCGAAGTGCTCGGACTGCTGCTGGCTGCTGCGCGCGCGGTCGGCCTGCTTGAACAGCTGGCGCTCGAATTCGTTCAGCGCGAGGTTGAGCGAGGTGGTCAGGCTCTGGCCGGCCAGCGTGTTGACCGCCTCGAGTACGTGGCGCACGCGGGCAGGCAGCGCGGCGCCCGCGAGCGTGCGCGGACCGGCGCTGGTTCTCGATGTTGGACCGACGTTCGCTGACATCCGGTGGCCCGGCTCCCCTGAGCGCCGTATTTAACACGTTTGCGGCGGCCCGACTACAGCACGGGCCACGCTCAGAGGAACAGTTCGATCACATCGTTGGCGAAGCGCCGGCCCAGTGCGGTCGGGACCACCCGAGTGTCCGTAACCGACAGCCATTCCCGTTCCCGCGCGCGTGCCAGCGCCGGGGCGAGCGTGTCCCGGGACAGCCCGGTGCGCGCCTCGAAGTCCGCCAGCGCGAAGCCTTCGTGCAGGCGCAGGGCGTTGAGCATGAACTCGAACGGGCGGCGCTGCGGGTCGATCCGGTCGTCGCCGCCGATGGCCGCGGCGCTGCCGGCCGCCGCCATCCAGGCCGCCGGGTGTCGTTGCTTCCAGCGCCGCAGGATCGACTGCTCGGCGCCAAGGGTGAGCTTGCCGTGCGCGCCGGCGCCGATGCCCAGGTAGTCGCCGTAGCGCCAGTAGTTGAGGTTGTGCGCGCACTGGCGCCCGGGCCGCGCGTAGGCGCTGGTCTCGTAGTGGCCGTACCCGGCCTGCGCCAGCAGGGCCTGGCAGCGTTCCTGGATGTCCCAGGCCGCGTCGTCGTCGGGAATGCCCTGCGGCGGGCGGGCGAAGAAGACCGTGTTCGGCTCGAGGGTGAGCTGGTAGTGGCTGATGTGCGCCGGCTGCAACGCGAAGGCGCGCTCCAGGTCGCGTTCGGCCATCGCCAGGTCCTGGCCCGGCAGGGCGTACATCAGGTCCAGGTTGATGTTGTCGAAGCCGGCGTCCTGGGCGAGCTTCACCGCCGCCTCGGCTTCGCCGCTGTCGTGGATCCGGCCCAGCCGCTGCAGGCAGCCGTCGTCGAAACTCTGGATGCCGAAGCTGACCCGGTTCACGCCGGCGGCGCGGTAGCCGTCGAAACGGCCATGCTCGGCCGTGCCGGGGTTGGCCTCCAACGTGATCTCGGCGTCGGGGGCGAAGCGCAGCCGCGCGCTGGCCGCCTGCAGGATCCGCTCGATCGCCGCGGGTGGGAACAGGCTCGGGGTGCCGCCGCCGAAGAACACGCTGTGCACCGTGCGACCCCAGGCCAGCGGCAGGTCCTGCTCGAGGTCGCGGACCAGCGCGTCGACATAGCCGTCGAACGGCAGCGTGCCGTTGGCGGCGTGCGAGTTGAAGTCGCAGTACGGGCACTTGCGCACGCACCAGGGCAGGTGCACGTACAGCGAGAGCGGCGGCGGGATCAGGGCGGGGGTCATGCGGGGAAATGCGCGCCGGCTGTTCGCTTGCGGGTGGATGGGTCGTCGCTCAGCGCAATGCGGCTAGCGCCGTGGGCAGGCGCGCGCGCAAGTGCGCAAGTGCGCGGCCGCGATGGCTGATCCGGTTCTTCACCGCCGGATCGAGCTCGGCGGCCGACAGGCCATGCTCGGTGTCCAGGAACACCGGGTCGTAACCGAAACCGCCGCTGCCGCGGGGGGCGTCCAGGATCAGGCCCGGCCAGATGCCCTCGGCGACCAGCGGCTGCGGATCGTCGGCATGGCGCAACAGCACGATCACCGCATAGAAGTGGGCGGTGCGCCACTGCGGGTTCAGGCCTTCGAGCTCGCCCAGCAGCTTGCCGATGTTGGCCAGGCTGTCGCCGTGGCCGCCGGCATAGCGGGCCGAGTACAGGCCCGGCGCGCCGCCGAGCGCGTCCACGCACAGGCCCGAATCGTCGGCCAGGGCCGGCAGTCCGGTGACCCGCGCGGCGTTGCGCGCCTTGAGCAGCGCGTTCTCGATGAAGGTCAGGCCGGTTTCCTCGATGTCCTCCACGCCCAGCGCGGACTGCGGCAGCAGCTCCGCGCCGGTGTCGGCGAGCAGGGCCTGCAGCTCGGCGAGCTTGCCGGCATTGCCGCTGGCCAGGACCAGGCGCGTGCTCATCGTTTCGGCTCCAGCAGGTCCCAGCGGTTGCCGTACAGGTCGCGGAACACCGCCACCGTGGCGTAGGCCTCGTGGCGCGGTTCCTCGAGGAATTCCACCCCGCGGGCGCGCATGGCGGCGTGGTCGCGGGTGAAGTCGTCGGTCTCCAGGAAGAAGCCGACCCGGCCGCCGCACTGGTCGCCGACGCGCGCGCGCTGGAGGTCGCCGCGGGCCCTGGCCAGCAGCAGCGCCGCACCGGCGTTGCCGGCCGGGCCGACGGTCACCCATCGCTTGCCGTCGCCCAGCGCGGTGTCTTCCAGCAACTCGAATCCCAGCGCGCCGGTGTACCAGGCGATGGCCTCGTCGTAATCGGCCACCACCAGGGTCGCCAGGGCGATCCGCCGGTCCACGGCCACGCCATTCATGGCCGCGCCAGGGCGGCCTGTTGCAGCGCGAGCAGGTCGCCGATGCCCTTCTGCGCCAGGGCCAGCAGCGAATCCAGTTCGGCGCGGCGGAAGGCGTGGCCTTCGGCGGTGCCCTGCAGTTCGATGAAGCCGCCGCCGTCGTTCATCACCACGTTCATGTCGGTGTCGCAGGCGCTGTCCTCGGCGTAGTCCAGGTCCAGCACCGGTACGCCCTGGTAGACGCCGACCGAGACCGCCGCGACCGCGCCGAACACCGGATCGCGGCTGATTTCGCGCCGTGCCAGCAGCCAGCGCACGGCATCGACCAGGGCCACGTAGGCGCCGGTGATCGCCGCGGTGCGGGTGCCGCCGTCGGCCTGCAGCACGTCGCAGTCCAGCACGATGGTGCGCTCGCCGAGCGCGGAGCGGTCCACGCAGGCGCGCAGGGCGCGGCCGATCAGGCGCTGGATCTCAAGCGTGCGCCCGCCCTGCTTGCCGCGCGCGGCTTCGCGGTCGGACCGGGTGTGGGTGGAGCGCGGCAGCATTCCATATTCGGCGGTGACCCAGCCTTCGCCCTTGCCGCGCAGGAACGGCGGCGCCTTGTTGTCGACGCTGGCGGTGCACAGCACGCGGGTGTGGCCGAAGCTGACCAGCACCGAGCCTTCGGCGTGGCGGGTGAAATGCCGCTCGATGCGGACTTCGCGCAACTGGTCGGGGGCGCGGCCACTGGGGCGGACGACGGTCATGGGCGGTTCCGGTGGGGGT
>NZ_PDWO01000012.1 GCF_010211765.1 Pseudoxanthomonas kaohsiungensis
GGTGAGCACGACCAGCAGCAGCATCAGGCCGGTCTTGTTGACCGTGCCGTTGATGGTCATCGTCCCGGTGTCGCCGCCGTGTATCCTTGGCCCCATCCATAGACGGAGCACGTACCCATGCGCAGCGGCAATCCCGCCCTCCAGGAATCCACCTTCCTCGACCTCGGCAGCGGCCGGGTGGTCACCGGCGGCGACACCGGGACGATGACCATCAACGGCACGGTCAACAAGACCGGCCTGATGCTGCTGCTGGTCGTGCTCACCGGCGCCTTCTCGTGGCACCAGACCTTCGGCGCCGACGGCGCGGTCAACCCGTCGATCGGGCTGTACGTGTGGGGCGGCGCGCTGTCCGGCTTCGTGATCGCGCTGGCGACCATCTTCAAGAAGACCTGGGCCCCGGTGACCGCGCCGCTGTACGCGATCGCCCAGGGATTCTTCCTGGGCGCGATCTCGGCCATGTACGAGGCGCGCTTCAATGGCATCGTGATGCAGGCGGTGCTACTGACCTTCGGCACGCTGTTCGCGTTGCTGTTCGCCTACCGCAGCGGCCTGATCAAGGCCACCGAGAACTTCAAGCTCGGCGTGGTCGCCGCGACCGGCGGCATCGCCCTGGTCTACCTGGCGAGCATCGTCCTGGGCTTCTTCGGCGTGCAGATCCCGATGATCCACGAGTCCGGGATCGTCGGCATCGGCTTCAGCCTGTTCGTGGTGGTGATCGCCGCGCTGAACCTGGTGCTGGACTTCGACTTCATCGAAAACGCGACCGAGAAGGGCGCGCCCAAGTACATGGAGTGGTACGGCGCGTTCGGCCTGATGGTCACCCTGGTGTGGCTGTACCTGGAGTTCCTGCGCCTGCTGTCGAAGCTGCAGTCGCGGTAAGCCGCCGCTGACTCTGTACAGGAAACGGGGCGCTACGGCGCCCCGTTTCCGTTCCGGGCCCCGCCGCCCTTCAGTCGACCGCGGGCGCCACCGCTGCGGCCGGCTTACGCGCCGGCCACAGCATGAACACGATGGCCGACAGCGCGAGCAGCCAGCAGTAATACACGCTGCCGGCCAAGGCCAGCGGCGACACCGCCGCCAGCGATGCCGCCAGCAGGATCTGCGCGCCATACGGCAGCACCCCCTGGACCACGCAGGCGAAGATGTCGAGCATGCTGGCGGCCCGTCGCGGGCTGATGCCGTGACGCTGCGCGATGTCCCGGGCGAGGCTGCCGCTGACCAGTATCGCGACGGTGTTGTTGGCGGTCAGCGCGTCGGTGCCGGCGGCCAGCGCGGCGATGCTGAGTTCGCCCGACCGCCGGCCGGTGTGGCCACGCGCGAACTTCGCGATCTTCTGCGCCAGCCAGTCCAGGCCCCCGGTGGCCCTGATCAGCGCCGCCAGGCCGCCGATCAGGATCGACAGCAGGGTGATCTCCACCATGCTCTCGAAGCCGGCATAGATGTCGCCGGCGAATTCCACCGCGCCGTAATCGGGCGCCACCGCCAGGCCGAAGCCGCCGGCCACCACCAGGCCGATCCCGAGCACCAGCACCACGTCGAGCCCGGCCACGGCCAGAGCCAGCACGAGCAGGTACGACAGCGCGAGCCAGGGCGAGACCTCGGCCGCCTCCGGCGCGGGCGCGGTCTCGCCCAGTCCGGCCAGCAGCACCAGGGTGGCAATCGCCGCCGGCGCGGCGATCTTCAGGTTCTCGCGGAACTTGTCGCGCATCTGCGCACCCTGGCTGCGGGTGGCGGCGATGGTGGTGTCGGAGATGATCGACAGGTTGTCGCCGAACATCGCCCCGCCCAGCACCGCGCCCAGCACCAGCACCCGGTCGAGCCCGGAGGCGTCGGCCACCCCCAGCGCGATGGGGACCACGGCGGCGATGGTGCCCATCGAGGTGCCGATCGAGATGGAGACGAACGCGGCCACCAGGAACAGGCCGGGCAGGACCAGGGCCGGCGGCAGCGTACCCAGGCCCAGGGCGACCACTGCGTCGACTGCGCCGATCCCCTTGGAGACCATGGCGAATGCGCCGGCCAGCAGGAAGACCAGGCACATCAGCATGATGTTGCCGTCGCCCATGCCCGCCAGCAGCGTGGGCTGCGCTGGCACGCCGCGTCGACGCGCCAGCCACAAGCCCAGCGCCAGGGCCGGCAGGATCGCCACTGGTGCGCGCAGCTGGTAGAAGCCCATCGGCTCGCCCTGCGCGGTGTAGTACAGCCCGGCGCCGAAGAACAGCGCCAGGAACAACAGCAGGGGGGCCAGCGCCAGCGCGCTGGGACGGACGGACATGGGCGAGCCTGCGGATGCGGGGTGCGGAGTGTGCGCCGCATCCCGCGGGCGGCCAACACCACGGATGGCACACCCGCCAACAAAAACGGGACGCTGTGCGTCCCGTCGTTGCGTTGCCGCGGGCGGTCCGGCCCTGGCCGGCGGGGCTCAGAGGCGGCTGGCGATCGCCTTGGCGAAGCCCATGGTGGTGCCAGTGCCGCCCAGGTCGCCGGTCAGCGAGTCCTTGGCCGCCATGGTGGCGACGATCGCCTTGCGCAGGCGCTCGGCATTCTGCGGCTGGCCGATGTGGTCGAGCATCTGCGCGGCCGCCAGCAGCAGCGCGCAGGGATTGGCCACGCCCTTGCCGGCGATGTCCGGCGCGGTGCCGTGGACGGCCTCGAAGATCGCCGCGTGCTCGCCGATGTTGGCGCCCGGGGCCAGGCCGAGGCCGCCGACCAGGCCCGCGCACAGGTCGGAAATGATGTCGCCGAACAGGTTGGTGGTCACGATCACGTCGAACTGCTCCGGACGCATCACCAGCTGCATGCAGGCGTTGTCGACGATCATTTCCTGGAACTCGATGTCCGGGTACTGCGCGGCCACTTCGCGGGCCACGTTGAGGAACAGGCCGGAGGTCGACTTGATGATGTTGGCCTTGTGCACGGCGGTGACCTTCTTGCGGCCGGTGCTGCGGGCCAGTTCGAAGGCGTAGCGCACGATGCGCTCGGAACCCTTGCGGGTGATGCGGGTGCAGGAGATCGCGGTCTGGCCGTCGGCCGACACTTCCTGGCCCTCGGCCAGGTAGGCGCCCTCGGTGTTCTCGCGGACCGTGACCAGGTCGATGTTCTCGTAGCGCGAGCGGGTGTTGGGGAACGAGATCGCCGGGCGCACGTTGGCGTAAAGGTCGAAATGCCGGCGCAGGCTGACGTTGATCGAGGTGAAGCCGCCGCCGATCGGGGTGCTGAGCGGGCTCTTCAGCGCAACCTTGTTGCGCGCGATGGAGTCCAGGGTCTCCTTCGGCATGAGGTCGCCATGCTTCTCGAGGGCGACCACGCCGGCGTCGGCGAATTCGTATTCCAGGCCGGCGCCCAGCTGGTCGAGCACGTGCAGGGTCGCGTCCATGATCTCCGGGCCGATGCCGTCGCCGCGGATGACCGTGATCTTCTGGGTCATGGTGGAAGTGTTCCGGGAACAGGCGCACGGACCCGGTGGCGGGCGCGGCGCGTGGGGAGGGGAAAGTTTGTGCTGAAATTATGCCCGATCCGCCCTGAATCCCCCAAGATCGACCTTCGGAGGGCCCGGCGGGACAGCCCGGCCCGCCCGCCTCACCCGTGGTCGTGGGCCGGCGCGGCGGCCTGGGCATCGCCGGCCTCGAGCCGGTCGAGGAAATCCACCGCCCGCCGCAGGTGCGGGATCACGATCGAGCCGCCGACCACCAGGCCGACGGAGAACGTCTCGAAGAACTCGTCGCGACTGACCCCGGCCTCCTTGCACTGGGCCACGTGGTAGCTGATGCAGTCGTCGCAGCGCAGCACCAGCGAGGCGACCAGGCCCAGCAGTTCCTTGGTCTTCACGTCCAGGGCACCGGCCTGGTAGGTCTGGGTGTCCAGGGCGAAGAAGCGACGCACCACCTGGTTGGGTTCGGCCAGGATGCGCTGGTTCATGCGCTGGCGGAACTCGGTGAATTCGCGCACGCGGTCCTGGCCGTCGTCCCCGTTACCGGCGCTCATGCCGAACCCTCCGCCTGACCGTCCGGTCCGTGCCCTTCCAGCAGCGGCAGCAGCCGGCCGGCGCGATGCAGCGCCATCATGTCGTCGTAGCCGCCGACGTGGACCTCGCCGACGAAGATCTGCGGCACGCTGGTGCGGCGCGCCAGGTTCACCATCTTCTCGCGCTGGTCCGGGTGCAGGTCGATGCGGACCTCGGTCCACTCCCGGCCCTGGCTCCTGAGGAAGTTCTTGGCGGCCACGCAGTACGGGCAGATGGCGGTGGAATAGAGGGTGATCGGGGGGGCAGGGGCAGTCACGGGAAACTCCGCGGGACGAATGGGGTCTGTAGCGAATATGGTAGCGGCGCCGTCGCAGGCAGCCTCCACGAGTGGAACACAGCGGGTTAACCGCCGATTCACACCTGCCGCCGCCGCCGCCCCCATCCTCCTTCCGGATCCGGAGAACCTGTTTTGCGCTACCTGCTGCTGGCCGCCGCCCTGACCCTGACCCTGGCCCCGATGCGTGCGCCGGCCCAGGAAGACGCGCGCCTGCCGGACATCGGCTCCTCCGCCGGCGAACTGCTGAACCCGGCCAAGCAGGCCGAGTACGGCGGGATGATGCTGCGCGAGCTGCGCAACTACGGCTACCTGCTCGAGGATCCGCTGCTCGACGACTGGCTGCAGTCGATGGGCAACCGGCTGGGATCGAGCAGCGACCGGCCCGAGCAGCCGTACACCTTCTTCATGCTCAAGGACCGGCAGATCAACGCCTTCGCCACCCTGGGCGGCTACATCGGCATGAATGCCGGCCTGGTGCTTACCGCCCGGCGCGAGGACGAGGTCGCGGCGGTGCTGGCCCACGAAGTGGCGCACGTCACCCAGCAGCACGTGCTGCGCGGGGTCGAGCGCGCGCAGCGCGACCAGGTCCCGATCCTGCTCGGCATGCTGGCGGCGATCGTCGCCGCCCAGGCCGCCGGCGGCAGTTCGTCCGGCGAAGCCTCGGAGGCGGCCATCGCCAGCGCGATGGCGCTGATCCAGCAGAACCAGATCAACTACACCCGCTCCAACGAATCGGAAGCCGACCGGCTGGGCATCCGCACTCTCTCCCGCAGCGGCTACGACGTCGATGCGATGGCGGACTTCTTCGAGCGCATGTCGTTCGCCATGCGCGGCAATTCCGGCGGGTACTCGGTCCCCGACTACCTGCGCACGCACCCGGTCACCACCACGCGCGTAAGCGAGTCCAAGCAGCGCGCCGAGCAGCTCAAGCGCGGCATGGTCACCGCCACCACCTCGGTGCCGGGCGGTGGCGAACGGGTGGAACGGATGGATCCGCGCAAGGTCCAGGCGCCGCCTTCCGCCACCGTCAATCCGTTGCTGCCTTCCGGCTTCCGCTTCGACCCGTTCGATCCCGTGGCCGAGGCCGCCGGGAGCCAGTTCGCCTGGGCGCAGGAGCGGCTGCGGGCACTCACCGCCAACACCCCCGACGCCGCCATCCGCGAGTACGAATCGCTGCGGCGCTCCAGCCCGGACGGCCTGACCGACCCGCAGCGCTACGGGCTGGCGGTGGCACGGCTGGCACGGCAGCCGGCGGCGGCGGCGGCCGAGCTGTCCGCGCTGCTCGAGCGGCATCCGGACAGCCTGTGGGTGGCGCTGGCGCTGGGCGAGGCCGAATCGCGCTCGGGCCGCGCCGCCCAGGCCAACCAGCGCTTCGACGAACTGCTGCGGCGGATGCCCGGCAACCGCCCGGTGGCGCTGAGCTATGCCCGCGTCCTGGTCGAACAGGGCGGCAGCGAGGCCGGCCGCCGTGCCCAGGAAGTCCTGCGCCCGCTGCTGGCCCGCGCTGGCGCCGACCCGGTGTTCCAGCAGACCTTCGCCCGCGCCAGCGAACTGGCCGGCGATACCAGCCGCGCCGCCGAAGCGTATGCCGAGGCCGCATTCCTGAATGGTCGTCCGGAACAGGCGCTGATCCAGCTGGAGACGCTCAAGAAGCGCGGCGACCTGGACTACGTGACCCGGTCCCGGGTCGACGCCCGCATCGCCGCCATCACCCCGACCGTGCTGGAACTCCGCCAGCAGGGCATCCGCGACCCGGACATGGAGCGGCGCTGACGTGGCGGCGGCTCCAGCCCGCTGCCAGTGTCACAATTCGGTCATCGGACGGTAGTCTAATCCCGCCGTCGCCCCCATCTGTCGGGAATACCGTGCAGAAGCAGATCCTGATAGTCGATGACGAGCCCGCGATCCGGGACATGGTCGCCTTCGCCCTGCGCAAGGGCGACTACGCGCCGGTCCATGCCGGCGACGCGCGCGAGGCGCAGGCGGCCATCGCCGACCGCGTCCCCGACCTGATCCTGCTGGACTGGATGCTGCCGGGCACCAGCGGCCTGGACCTGGCCCGGCGCTGGCGCCGCGAGGCGCTCACCCGCGAGGTGCCGATCATCATGCTCACCGCCCGCGGCGAGGAGAACGACCGCGTCGGCGGCCTCGAGGCCGGCGTGGACGACTACGTGGTCAAGCCGTTCTCCGCGCGCGAACTGCTGGCGCGGATCCGCGCGGTGATGCGCCGCACGCGCGAGGACGACGAGGACGGCAGCGTGGCGGTCGGCGCGCTGCGCATCGACGGTGCCGCGCACCGCGTGTTCGCCGGCGAGGCGGCCGTGCCGATCGGCCCGACCGAGTACCGCCTGCTGCACTTCTTCATGACCCATCCCGAGCGTGTCTACAGCCGCGCCCAGCTGCTCGACCACGTCTGGGGCGGCAGCGTGTACGTGGAGGAACGCACGATCGACGTGCACATCCGCCGCCTGCGCAAGACCCTGGAGCCGTTCGGGGTGGAGAACATGGTGCAGACGGTGCGCGGCGCCGGCTACCGGTTCTCCACCGCCACCTGACCGACGCAGGACGCGCCGACCCCGGATGAACGACCGCCTCGCCACGCCACCCTCGCGCAACCGGGACACGCCCACCAGCACCGATCGGATGCCGCCGGACCTGCGCGCGGCGTGGCGGCGCACGCTGGCGGTGCTGGCCGCGCTGCTCTGCGCGGCCGCGCTGCTCGGCCTGGCGGTGGGACAGGTGGGCTGGGTGCTGGCGATCACCGCCCTGGGCGTGCTGGTGTGGCACTACTGGCGGCTGCGCCGGGTGCTGCTTGGCCTGACCGCGCGGCGGCGCTGGGAACCGGCCCGCGGCACCGGTGCCTGGAACGAACTGGACCACCTGCTCCACCGCAGCCAGGTCGAGATGCGCGCGCGCAAGCGCCGCCTGCTGGACATGCTGCGCGCCTACCGCGCCGCCGCCGCCGCGCTGCCCGATGCGGTGGTGGTGGTCGAGCGCAACACCCAGCGCACGATCTGGTTCAACCGCGCGGCCACCGACCTGCTCGGCCTGCACCATCCGCGCGACCTCGGCGCCCCGGTGGTCGAACGCCTGCAGCCGTTGCCCCTGGCGCGCTGGCTGGCCGCCGGCCGCAATGCCGAGCCCATGCTCGACGCGCCGTCCCCGGTGGACGAGCGGATGCGGCTCAACCTGCGCCTGATCCCCTATTCGGAGGATTACTGGCTGCTGGTGGCGCGCGACGTCAGCAAGCTGCTGCGGCTGGAACAGATGCGCCGGGACTTCGTCGCCAATGTCTCCCACGAGCTGCGCACGCCGCTGACCGTCGTCCACGGCTACCTGGACATGCTCGACCCGGCCGACTACCCGCCGTGGCAGCCGATGCTGGCGGAAATGCAGAAGCAGTCGCAGCGGATGACCCGCCTGGTCGAGGACCTGCTGGCCCTTTCGCGGCTGGAAGCGCGCGACAGCCTGCCCGAGGAAAACGTGGCGATGGCGCCGATGCTGGCCACCCTGCGTCGCGAGGCCGAGGCCTACAGCCAGGGCCGGCACGCCATCGAGGTCCACGACCAGGCCGGTTGCGACCTGCTCGGTTCCACCCAGGAACTGCACAGCGCGTTCTCCAACCTGGTGACCAACGCGATCCGCTACACCCCGGCCGGCGGGCGGGTGCGGGTGGACTTCGCGCGCACGCCCGAGGGCGGCGCGGTGCTGTCGGTGCGCGACACCGGTTACGGCATTCCCGAGGCGCACATCCCGCGCCTGACCGAACGCTTCTACCGGGTCTCCAGCAGCCGCTCGCGCGAAAGCGGCGGCACTGGCCTGGGCCTGTCGATCGTCAAGCACGTGCTGGGCCTGCACCAGGCCCGCCTGTCGATCGAGAGCGAAGTGGGCACCGGCAGTGTCTTCGCCTGCCATTTCGGCCCGGACCGGGTGCAGCCGCGCCAGGAAGACCCCCTTGCCCTGCCCGCCGCCGGGCAACCCACCTGCTGAGCCGCTACGCTACCCGCACGCATGGACAACGACCGACCACTACTCCCCCCGCATGCCGCGCACGACGACGACGCCGGCGCCGACGCGCTGCGCGACCCGGCGCTGTACCTCAACCGGGAGCTGTCGCAGCTGGATTTCAATTTCCGCGTCCTGGCCCAGGCGCAGGACCCGCAGGTGCCGCTGCTGGAGCGGCTGCGTTTCCTCTGCATTTCGTGCACCAACCTGGACGAGTTCTTCGAGATCCGCGCGGCGACCGTGCGCCACGCGCTCGACCTGGGCCTGCCGGCGCAGTCCGACGGCCTCGCGCCGGCGCAGCTGCTGGACCTGATCCACGACCGCGCCGCCGAACTGGTCGACGCGCAGTACCGCTGCTGGAACGAGGTGATCCGGCCGGCCCTGGCCGATGCCGGCGTGGGCGTGCTCGGCCGGAAGAGCTGGAACGCGCGCCAGCGCCGCTGGCTGCGCGCCTACTTCCGCAACAAGGTGATGCCGGTGCTGTCGCCGCTGGGGCTGGATCCGTCGCATCCGTTCCCGCGCATCCTCAACAAGTCGCTCAACGTGGTGGTGGTGCTGGAAGGGATGGATGCGTTCGGCCGTCCCAGCCACCTGGCCATCGTGCGTGCGCCGCGCTCGCTCAGCCGCATCGTCGAGCTGCCGCCGAGCCTGGCCGGCAAGGGCAAGCAGGCGTTCGTGCTGCTGTCCTCGATGCTGGCCGCGTTCGTGGACGAGCTGTTCCCGGGCATGACCGTGCGCGGCGCCTACCAGTTCCGCGTCACCCGCAACTCCGAGCTGGTGGTCGACGAGGACGAGGTCGACAACCTGGCCTCGGCGCTGCGCAGCGAGCTGGTCGGCCGCGGCTACCGGCCCGCGGTGCGCCTGGAGATCGCCCACGACTGCCCCAAGCCGATCGTGCGGACCCTGCTGCAGAACTTCGAGCTGGGCGAGAACGCGGTCTACTACATCGATGGCCCGGTCAACCTCAACCGGGTGATCCAGGTCCACGACCTGGTGCAGCGCCCGGAGCTGAAATTCCCGCCGTTCTCGCCGCGCAACCGGCTGGAGGACGAGAACGTGTTCAAGACCGTCGCCCGCGGCGACGTGCTGCTGCACCACCCGTTCGACTCGTTCTCCGGCGTGCTGGAGATGCTGACCCAGGCCGCGTCGGACCCCGACGTGCTGGCGATCAAGCAGACCCTGTACCGCACCGGCAAGGATTCGGCGATCGTCGACGCGCTGGTGCAGGCGGCGCGCAACGGCAAGGACGTGACCGTGGTGGTCGAGCTGCGGGCGCGCTTCGACGAGGATGCCAACCTGGGCGTCGCCGACCGCCTGCAGGAGGCCGGCGTGCAGGTGGTGTACGGCGTTGTCGGGTTCAAGACCCACGCCAAGATGCTGCTGATCGTGCGCCGCGAAGGCCGCCGCCTGCGCCGCTACACGCACCTGGGCACCGGCAACTACCACTCGGGCACCTCGCGCGCCTACACCGACCTGGGCCTGCTGACCGCCGATCCGGAGATCGGCAACGACGTGCACCTGCTGTTCCAGCAGTTGTCCGGGCTGGCGCCGTCGATCCGGCTCAAGCGGCTGCTGCAGTCGCCGTTCACCCTGCACAGCGGGATCCTCGCGCGGATCGAGCGCGAGACCCGGCTGGCCGCCAGCGGCCGCCCGGGCCGGATCCTCGCCAAGATGAACGCGCTCAACGAACCGCAGGTCATCCGCGCCCTGTACGCGGCATCGCAGGCCGGCGTGTCGATCGACCTGATCGTGCGCGGCGCCTGCACCCTGCGCCCGGGCGTCCCCGGCGTGTCGGAGAACATCCGCGTGCGCTCGATCGTCGGCCGCTTCCTCGAGCACAGCCGGGTCTACTGGTTCGGCAACGACGGCAAGCCGGAACTGTACTGCGCCAGCGCCGACTGGCTCGAACGCAACCTGCTGCGGCGGGTGGAGACCTGCTTCCCGATCCTGGATCCGCGGTTGGCAGAGCGGGTCCAGCGCGAGGCGCTGCAGAACTACCTCGCCGACAACCTCAATGCATGGGAGCTGGGCGCCGACGGGCGGTACCGCAAGTGCGCCCCCGGCGAGGGCCAGGCGCCGTACTCGGCTCAACAGGCGCTGCTCGAGGCACTCTAGGGCGGCCGCAGCGGGAGGGTGCGGCCATCCGCTAAGATTCGCGCCATGCCGAGCTCCGCACAGTCCCGCGCCGCTTCCCGTCCCCAGGTCCAGGACGGCGACGCGCTCGCCGCGATCGACCTGGGGTCCAACAGTTTCCACATGGTCCTGGCCCAGCACATGCTGGGCCAGCTGCGCGTGGTCGACCGCCTCCGCGAGACGGTGCGCATGGCCGACGGGCTGGACGGCAAGGGCGGCCTGTCGGCGCCGGCGCGGCAGCGCGCGCTGGACTGCCTGGCGCGCTTCGGCCAGCGCCTGCGGGGGGTGCCGCGACTGCACGTGCGCGCGCTGGCCACCAACACGGTGCGCCAGCTGCACGATCCGCAGGCGTTCCTGGGCCCGGCCGAAGCCGTGCTGGGCTATCCGATCGAGGTGGTGTCCGGCCGCGAGGAGGCGCGCCTGATCTACCTTGGCGTGGCCCATGCGCAGCCGCCCAAGCCCGGGCAGCGGCGCCTGGTCATCGACATCGGCGGCGGTTCGACCGAATTCATCATCGGCAGCGGATTCGATCCCATCGAACGCGAGAGCCTGCAGGCGGGCTGCATCGCCAGCACGCGCCGGTTCTTCCCCAACGGCCGCCTGTCCAAGAAGAAGTGGAATGCGGCGTTGACCGAGATCAGCGCCGAGTTCCAGCAGTTCGCGGGCCTGTACCGCGCGCTGGGCTGGCAGGAGGCGCTGGGCTCGTCCGGCACCCACAAGTCGATCGGCGAGATCTGCGCGGCGATGAAGCTGACCAAGGGCGCGATCACCGCCGAGGCGCTGCCGCAGGTGCGCGAGCGGCTGCTGCAGGCCGACAGCATCGACCAGATCGACCTGCCCGGCCTGTCCGGCGAGCGCCGCCCGATCATCGCCGGCGGCGTGCTGGTGCTGGAGGCGGCTTTCCAGGCGCTGGGGCTGCAGAAGCTGCTGGTGAGCAAGGCGGCCATGCGCGAGGGCATCCTCTACGACATGCTCGGCCGCGGCGGCGCCGACGACCCGCGTGATGCCTCTGTGCAGGCGCTGATCCAGCGCTACGGCATCGACGAGACCCAGGCCGCGCGCGTGGAAGGCACGGTGATGCGCCTGTTCGAACAGGTGGCCGACGACTGGGCGCTGGAGGACGACGATGCGCGCATGCTCGGCTGGGCCGCGCGCGTGCACGAGCTGGGCCTGGCCGTGGCGCACAGCCAGTACCACGTGCATGGCGCCTACGTGCTCGAGCATTCGGACATCGCCGGCTTCTCGCGGCAGGAACAGCAGGTGCTGGCCGCGCTGGTGCGCACCCACCGCCGCGGCGTTCCCAAGACCGCCTTCGACGCCCTGCCCGACCGCCTGCTGCTGTCGGCCAGGCGCAAGGCCGCGCTGCTGCGGCTGGCGGTACTGCTGCACCGTGCCCACGACGGCGACCAGATCCCGACCCTTGAGCTGGCCGCCCAGGGCGACCGGCTGACCCTGGTGCTGGACCGCCACTGGATCGACAGCCGGCCACTGCTGCGCGCGGACCTGCTGTCGGAGAAAGACGGCATGCCCGGCCTGGGCATCGATTTCCAGCCGATGGTGCTCTGAGGCGGGGAAAGCGGCCGGCACCCTGGCGGCCACGATCGCAGGCACGGCGGCCCGTGAAGGATGCAACCGCAACTGGGGGGCGTCCGACGATCACGCCCAACCCCGTTTTCCAGCCCGGCGCGTTTGCAACTCCCGTCCAACCCACGGGAGTCCGCCATGCGCCGTACCGCAACGCCCCTCCACCCGGCCCGCCAGGGCGCCGTCCTGCTGATGCTGGCCCTGGCAGCGACCTTGGCCGGCTGCCGCTCGACCGCACCGTCGGGCGGCACCGATGCCGCGGCATCCGCCGCCCCGGCGATCGCGCCGGCCGGCGCCGCCGCGATCCCGCCCGCGCAGGCGCACGCGATCACCGAATCCAGGGCACGTGCGCGCCATGCGCAGGAGAAGGAAGCCGCGCGCGCCGTCGTCCACGCCGCGGCGCCTTCCCCGCCGCCCGTGGCCGATGCCGCCATGCAGCGCGCGTTCGTCGCGGCCGCTCCGGCCACCGCCGTGCACATGCCGTTCGCGGCAACGGAACCCGCCAACACCGAGCGGTACGAGAATCGCGACGACAACCCGGTGCAGCGCGCCAGCGAGCAGCCGGTTTCGACGTTCTCCATCGACGTGGACACCGGCAGTTACGCCAACGTGCGGCGGATGCTGCGCGAGGGCATGCGCCCGCCGGCCGACGCGGTGCGCGTGGAGGAGTTCCTCAACTACTTCAGCTACGGCCATCCTGTGCCGGCGTCGCGCGAGGTGCCGTTCCGGGTGACCACCGAACTGGCGCCCTCGCCATGGAACCCCAAGCGGCAGCTGCTGATGGTCGGGATCAAGGGCTACGACGTGCCCAAGGCCACGCTGCCGCCGGCCAGCCTGGTCTTCCTGGTCGACACCTCCGGCTCGATGGAATCGCCCGACAAGCTGCCGCTGCTCAAGCAGGCGTTCGCCCAGCTGGTGCCGCAGCTGCGGGCGCAGGACCGGGTGTCGATCGTGGTCTATGCCGGCTCGGCCGGCCTGGTGCTGCCGCCGACCCCGGGCGATCGCCACGACGAGATCCTCGCCGCGCTCGAGCGCCTGCAGGCCGGCGGCAGCACCAATGGCGGCGACGGCATCGCCCTGGCCTACGCGACGGCGCGGCAGGCCTTCGTCGACGGCGGCGTCAACCGGATCCTGCTGGCCACCGACGGCGACTTCAACGTCGGCACCGTGGACCGTGGCGCACTGGAAACGCTGGTCGCCGACCAGCGCCGGTCCGGGATCGCGCTGTCCACGCTCGGCTTCGGCCAGGGCAACTACAACGACGCGATGGCCGAGCGCCTGGCCGACGCCGGCGATGGCAACCACGCCTACATCGACACGCCGGAGGAAGCGCGCAAGGTGCTGGTCGAACAGATGCAGGCCACGCTGCTGACGATCGCCAACGACGTGAAGGTGCAGATCGAGTTCAACCCGGCGCAGGTGGCCGAATACCGGCTGATCGGCTACGAAAACCGGATGCTGGCGCGGGAAGACTTCGCCAACGACCGGGTCGATGCCGGCGACATCGGCGCCGGCCACGAGGTGACGGCGCTGTACGAGATCGCGCTGGCCGGCTCCGGCGGGGAACGGCTGCCGCCGTTGCGCTACGCCGCCGCCGCGCAGGGCAGCTCCGCGCGCGACGGCGAACTGGCCCACCTGCGCCTGCGCTACAAGCTGCCGGGCCAGGAGCGCAGTCGCCTGATCGAGACGCCGGTGCTGCGCTCGTCGCTGCAGCCAGAACCGGGCGCCTCGCTGCGCTTCGCCGCGGCGGTCGCCGCGTACGCCGACCTGCTGCGCGGCGGCACGAACGTGGAAGGCTGGGACTGGGACGACGTGGCCGCCAGCGCACGCGCCACGCTGGGCGGGGACCGCTGGGGCCTGCGCCGGGAATTCGTCGAGCTGGTCGAGTCGGCGCGCGAGGTGACGTCGGCCGAACCGTCGGCCGCGGCGGCCATCGCGGCGGACTGAGGACGCGACGGCCACGCAGGCGATGCGTGGCCTGTTCGCAGACATAACCGCATCAGTGCACGTGCAAGGGGCATACGGAAATGTGGCTGCAACTGCAATCTCAACCGCAACCACAAGCGCAAGTGCAAGTGCATCGGCTCCGGGAGGGGCCGCCGCGCCCCGGGGCCATGGCCCACCCTTCGGGACGACATCCTGTCTTTACGAAGGGCCGTGGCACATCCCTGTGCCACTTGGTCCATGGCCCCGGGACACGGCGGCCTCTGCAAGTTTTGGGGTCGTGGCTTCGATCA
This sequence comes from Pseudoxanthomonas kaohsiungensis, assembly GCF_010211765.1. Lineage (GTDB taxonomy): Bacteria > Pseudomonadota > Gammaproteobacteria > Xanthomonadales > Xanthomonadaceae > Pseudoxanthomonas > Pseudoxanthomonas kaohsiungensis. The sequence goes on from NZ_PDWO01000012.1 coordinate 14,261, forward strand.
GGCGCTTGCAGGATCAAACGCTGGACCGACAGGCCTGCTGCGGCGCGGGCGCTTTGGCGTTGCTCTTGCGCTGCTTCGCTTGCGTCGAGCGAAGCAACGACCTGCACGCGCCCGAGGGCGGCGTCCTGTCGCATTGGGGGTCAAGCGGCCATGGATGGCCGCGGCCGCGAAGTGAGGCAGGGATGCCGGCCTGAGCGGTGACCCCCGATGCGGCAGGGCGCTGCCCCCTCACCGAGGCCCGCGCTTTTTTCTGTTGCGGTTGCGGTGGAGGTTGCGGCGGAGGCGAACCCGACCGGTCCGCCAAGTCACCCCGACCTCAACCCAGCAGGTGCTCCAGCACCGCCATCCGCACCGCCACGCCGTTGGCGACCTGGCGCAGCACCCACGACTGCGGGCCGTCGGCGACCTCGTCGGTGATCTCCACGCCGCGGTTGATCGGCCCCGGGTGCAGCACCGCCGCATCGGGCGCCGCGCGGCGCAGGCGCTCCACGGTCAGCCCATAGTGGTCGTGGTATTCCTCGAGCGACGGCACCAGGCCCTCCTCCATCCGCTCGCGCTGCAGGCGCAGCATCATCACCGCGTCGACCCCTTCGAGCATCGCGTCGAAATCGGTGCCGACCACGCAGCCGCCCGTGGTCGCCTCGTCCGGAAGCAGCGGCCGCGGGCCGCAGATGCGGATCTCGCCGGCGCCGAGGGTACGCAACGCCTGCAGGTCCGAACGGGCCACGCGCGAATGCCGGACATCGCCGACGATCAGCACCTTCAGCTTTGAGAAATCGCTGCCCTTGGCCTGGCGCAGGGTCAGCATGTCGAGCAGGCCCTGGGTCGGATGCGCGCTGCGGCCGTCGCCGGCGTTGACCAGCGCCGTACCCTCGCCGGCCACGTCGGCCAGGCGCTGCACCGCGCCGTCTTCGGGGTGGCGGATGACGAAGCCGCGCACGCCCATCGCCTCGAGGTTCTTGAGCGTGTCGCGCGCGGTCTCGCCCTTGCGGGTGGACGAGGTCGACGCGTCGAAGTTGAGTACGTCCGCGCCCAGGCGCTGGGCGGCGAGCTGGAACGAACTGCGCGTGCGCGTGGACGGCTCGAAGAACAGCGTGCACACCGCGCTGCCGGCCAGCACCGTGCGCTTGCCGACCCGTCCGACCGCGGCATCGCGGATCTGGCCGGCACGGTCCAGCAGCTGCAGCAGGGTGCTGCGCGGCAGGCCTTCCAGGGTCAGCAGGTGGCGGAGGCGGCCGTCGGAGGCGAGTTGGGGCGTCATTGGGTGGCGTGCTCGGGGAGTGGACGGAAGCGTGCTAGAGCGGCGTGGCGTCTTCGGGCGCAGCGAGCCAGCGTTCGACGATGACCGCCGCCGCGGCGGCGTCGAGGGTGGCCGCATCGCGGCGGCGGCGATTGCCCGCGGCGCGGTCGCGGGCGAAGCGCTGCGCCGCCTCCACCGAGCTGGAGCGTTCGTCGACCATCACCACCGGCAGGCGGAAGCGCGCCTTCAGCTCGCCGGCGAAGGCCCGCGCGCGACGACGGATCGGCTGGTCGCCGCCGTCCAGGGTCATCGGATCGCCAACCACCAGGCCGGCCGGGCGCCAGTCGCGGTGCAGCCGTTCGATCGAGGTCCAGTCCGGCCCACCTTCGCGCACGTCGACCACCGCGACCGCGCGCGCACCACCGAGCGCGCTGCCGACGGCCACGCCGATCCGGCGCGCGCCGACATCGAAGCCGAGCACGATCGCATCGGCCGCGGGATGCGCGGGCACCGGCGCGGAAGGCTCAGGCATGTCCGCTGTAGTCGGCCAGCATGAACAGGTCCACGCCGATGCGCCCGGCGGCGGTCTGCCAGCGGCGCTCCAGCGGCAGCTCGAACAGCAGTTCGGGGTCCACCGGCGCGGTCAGCCAGGTGTTCTCGCCCAGTTCGTACTCCAGCTGCCCGGCGCCCCAGCCGGCGCAGCCCAGGGCGACGACCGCATGGGCCGGACCCTCGCCCGCCGCCATCGCCTCGAGGATGTCGCGCGAAGTGGTCAGGTACAGGCCGTCGGCGACCTGCAGGCTCGAATCCCATTCGCGCCCGCCGTCGTGCAGGACGAAGCCGCGCTCCTGGTGCACCGGGCCGCCATGCAGCACCGTGCGTGCGCACAGCGCCTCGTCGTCGCTGCCGATGCCCATCTGCGAGAGCACCTGGCCCAGGGTGTATTCCGAGGGGCGGTTGACCACCACGCCCATCGCGCCCTGCTCGTCGTGCTGGCAGATCAGGGCCACGGCACGCGAGAAGTTCGGGTCGGACAGCGCCGGCAGCGCGATCAGCAATTGGTTGGACAGGTTTTCGTCGGGGAGGGACATGCCGCCATTCTAGCGCCGGTGCGCCGGCCGCCGCCTGAGGCTTGGCATAATCGCGGGGCCACCCCCTTCGAGCATGCCATGTCGGGCTATTGCGATTCCGCCCCGGGCCATCCGCTGCACGGCCCGTACCACGACAGCGAGTACGGCGTCCCGCAACGCGAGGAACGGGTGCTGTTCGAGCGCCTGCTGCTGGAAATCAACCAGGCCGGGCTGAGCTGGGAAACGATGCTGAAGAAGCGCGAGGGTTTCCGCCGCGCCTACGACGGCTTCGACGTGGACGCGGTGGCCGGCTACGGCCAGGCCGATCGCGCGCGCCTGCTAGCCGACCCGGGCATCATCCGCAACCGGCTGAAGGTCGAGGCGGCGATCCACAACGCGGGCGTGATCCGCGGCCTGCGCGATTCCCATGGCGAGTTCGCCGCGTGGCTGGACGCCCACCATCCGCTGGACAAGGCCGGATGGGTCAAGCTGTTCCGGAAGACCTTCCGCTTCACCGGCGGTGAAATCACCGGCGAGTTCCTGATGAGCCTGGGCTACCTGCCCGGCGCGCACCGCAAGGACTGCCCGGCGTACGCCAGGATCGCGCAACTGGCGCCACCCTGGATGTCGTAGAGCGGGGCTTGCCCCGCTGCCTCCCGCCGACCCGCTCCATCAGGCACGTACAGCGGGGCAAGCCCCGCTCTACGGGTCACACGCCCATGTAGCGGTGCGGGCGGTGGTTGAACATCAGCACCAGGCTCAGTACGACCGCGCCGACCGCCGAATACAGCACCTTGGCCGGCGAGAGCACGAAGAACGCCGCAACCATCAGCACCGTATCGAATGCCAGCTGCACCTTGCCGGCGCTGATCCCGCGCTCGCGCTGCAGGTACACCGCCAGCACGCCGACGCCGCCGAGGCTGGCGCGGTGCCGGATGAAGAACAGCACCCCCAGCCCGCACAGCGCCCCGCCCACCAGCGCCGAGTACAGCCCGGTCATGTGCGACCAGCCGGCCCAGCGCGGCAGCAGGTCGCTGAGCAGGCCGCAGGCGCCGACGGCCAGGAACGTCTTCAGGGTGAACTCCCAGCCCATCCGCCGCACCGCGATCCAGTAGAACGGCAGGTTCACCAGCACGAACAGCAGGCCGAAGTTCCAACCCAGCGCGTAGTGCAGCAGGAAGGAGACGCCGGCCATGCCGCCGATCATGAGCCCGCCCTGGGCGAAGACGGCCAGGCCGAGGGACGCCACCAGCGTGGCCAGCACCATGCCCTGCACGTCCTCGGCCAGTGAGTGGTGGTACGCACGGTCGTCGGCCGGGGTGCCGGCCGAGTCGGGGGGCGGGGTCAGCGGGCCGGCGGTGACGACGGCGCCGTCTTCGGGCAGGGGAGCCTGCCCGGGCCGGAGGTCCGGATCGGTGGGGTTCACGTGGAGGGTGCCGCGGTGGGGTGCGCCATTCTAGGCGCTTCCCACGCCCGCGTGAGCGCATTGGCGCCCAGGCCCCGGCCGGGTCGGATGACCGGCCAGGCGATCGGACGGGCGCCGGAAACGACGAAGCCGCCCGGAGGCGGCTTCGCGGCGTTGGGGGTCGCGCGACGGATGCCTCAACGCACCTCGGCGATCTCGACCCCGTCCAGGCCCTGGGCCAGGGTGCGCGCGTCGCCGCCCTGGGAGAGCTTGATCCGCAGGCGCACCTCGTTCTGCGAGTCGGCGTAGCGCAGCGCGTCCTCGTAGGAGATCTCGCCGGCCTGGTACAGCTCGAACAGGCTCTGGTCGAAGGTCTTCATGCCCAGGTTGGTGGACTCCTTCATCACTTCCTTGAGCTTGTGGATCTCGCCGTCGCGGATGTAGTCCTGCACCAGCGGCGTGCCCAGCAGGATCTCCATCGCCACGCGGCGGCCCTTGCCGTCCGGGGTCGGGATCAGCTGCTGGGCGACCACGCCCTTGAGGTTGAGCGACAGGTCCATCAGCAGCTGGCTGCGACGGTCCTCGGGGAAGAAGTTGATGATGCGGTCCATCGCCTGGTTGGCGTTGTTCGCATGCAGCGTGCACAGCACCAGGTGGCCGGTCTCGGCGAAGGCGATGGCATGGTCCATGCCCTCGCGGGTACGCACCTCGCCGATCATGATCACGTCAGGGGCCTGGCGCAGGGTGTTCTTCAGCGCGTTCTCCCAGCTGTCGGTGTCGATGCCGACCTCGCGCTGGGTGATGATGCAGCCCTCGTGCTTGTGCACGAACTCGATCGGGTCCTCGATGGTGATGATGTGCCCGGTCGAGTTCTGGTTGCGGTAGCCGATCATGGAGGCCAGCGACGTCGACTTGCCGGTGCCGGTGGCGCCCACGAACAGGATGATGCCGCGCTTGGTCATCGCCAGCGTCTTGATGATCGGCGGAAGGTTGAGTTCCTCGACCGTCGGGATCTTGGTCTCGATCCGGCGCAGGACCATGCCCACCTGGTTGCGCTGGTAGAAGCACGAGACGCGGAAGCGGCCGACGCCGGCCACGCCGATCGCGAAGTTGCATTCGTGGGTCTTCTCGAACTCCTCGCGCTGCGCCGGCGTCATCACGTTCAGCACCAGGTCGCGGCTCTGCTGCGGGGTGAGCGGCGTCTGCGTGATCGGGCTGATCTTGCCGTGCAGCTTCATCGACGGCGGCATGCCGGCGGTGATGAACAGGTCCGACGCCTTCTGGTGCGCCATCAGCTTGAGGAACGAGGTGAAGTCGATGGTGCTCATGGCGTGCTCCTGGTCCTGGTGCCTGGTCGGCGTTCCCGCTGTGCGACGGCCTGTTACTCGAACAGGCGCTTGTCCTTGGCGTATTCCTTGGCCTGGTTGCGGGTGATCTGGCCGCGCTTGACCAGGTCCTGCAGGTGCTGGTCGAGGGTCATCATCCCGTACTGCTGGCCGGTCTGGATCGACGAGTACATCTGCGCGACCTTGTCCTCGCGGATCAGGTTGCGGATGGCCGGGGTGCCGACCATGATTTCCCAGGCCGCGGTGCGGCCGCCGCCGACCTTCTTCAGCAGCGCCTGCGAGATCACCGCGCGCAGCGATTCGGACAGCATCGAGCGGACCATCGGCTTCTCGCCGGCGGGGAACACGTCGATGATGCGGTCGATGGTCTTGGCCGCCGACGAGGTGTGCAGCGTGCCGAACACCAGGTGGCCGGTCTCGGCGGCGGTCAGCGCCAGGCGGATGGTCTCCAGGTCGCGCAACTCGCCGACCAGGATGTAGTCCGGGTCCTCGCGCAGCGCCGAGCGCAGCGCCTCGTTGAAGCCGTGCGTGTCGCGGTGCACCTCGCGCTGGTTGATCAGGCACTTCTGCGAGGTGTGGACGAACTCGATCGGGTCCTCGACGGTGAGGATGTGCCCGTACTCGTTCTTGTTGATGTGGTCGACCATCGCCGCCAGCGTGGTCGACTTGCCCGAACCGGTCGGGCCGGTGACCAGGATCAGGCCCTGCGGCTGCTGGATCAGCTCGCGGAAGATCGGCGGGCAGCCCAGGTCCTCCAGGCTCAGCACGTCGGAGGGAATGGTGCGGAACACCGCGCCGGCGCCGCGGTTCTGGTTGAACGCGTTGACGCGGAAGCGGGCCAGCGAGGGGATCTCGAACGAGAAGTCGACCTCGAGGAACTCCTCGTAGTCGCGCCGCTGCTTGTCCGACATGATGTCGTAGACCAGCGCGTGGACCTGCTTGTGGTCCAGGGCGGGGATGTTGATCCGCCGCACGTCGCCGTCGACCCGGATCATCGGCGGCAGGCCGGCCGACAGGTGCAGGTCGGAAGCCTTGTTCTTGACCGAAAAGGCCAGCAGCTCGGCGATATCCATGCGCGTGATCCCCCGTGATCCACAGATCAGTCGATAGCCCGAGCGCTCCGCCCGGGCTGGAACGATACATCCCCGCGGGGCAGTATAGCGCTCCCGCCGCTGCCGCCAATGGCCCGCCCGTCCATGCCCGCCGACCGCCTGCGAACCGTGCTGCAGCGCATCCAGAACGCGGCCGACGCGGCGGGGCGGCCAGTCCCGGCCCTGCTCGCGGTGTCCAAGACCCAGCCGGCCGACGCGGTGGCCGCGCTGGCCGCCGCCGGCCAGCAGGCCTTCGGCGAGAACTACGTGCAGGAGGCCGCGGCCAAGCGCGCGGCGCTGGCGGCCGACCACCCGGGCCTGCAGTGGCACCTGATCGGCCACCTGCAGTCGAACAAGGCCGCGCTCGCGGCCGAGGTGTTCGACTGGGTGCAGAGCGTGGACCGCGACAGCGTCATCGCCGCCCTCGCCCGCCACCGGGCGCCGCAACGGCCGCGGCTGAACGTCCTCATCCAGGTGAACGTGGAGGGCGAACCGGGCAAGGGCGGATGCCCACCCGGGGCGATCGCCGGCCTGGCCGAACGCGTCGCCGCCGAGCCGCGCCTGGCGCTGCGCGGACTGATGTCGATCCCGGTGCCGCACGCCGACCTGGAAGCGCGGCGGCCGGCCTTCGCCCGGATCCGCGCCCTGTTCGCCGACCTGGCCGCGCGCCACCCCGGGGTCGATACCCTGTCGATGGGCATGAGCGACGATTTCCCGGTCGCGATCGCCGAAGGCGCGACCATGGTGCGGATCGGCACCGCGCTGTTCGGCCCGCGCCCGCACTGAGCCGCCTTCCTTACCCTCCCGAACCCGGATTTCCGATGACCGCCCCCCTCCCCGCGTCCGACTCCCTGGCCTTCATCGGCGGCGGCAACATGGCACGGAGCCTGATCGGCGGGCTGGCCCGGCGCGGGGGCGATACCCGCACGATCCGCGTCGCCGAGCCGGTCGCCGCGTTGCGCGAGGCGCTGGTCGCGGACTTCGGCGTACAGGCGTTCGAGCGCGGCGAGGATGCGGTGGCCGGTGCCGGCCTGTGGCTGCTGGCGGTGAAGCCGCAGATGATGCGCGCGGCGTGCGAACCGCTGGCCGCGGCCGCGCAGGCGCAGCGCCCCCTGGTCGTATCGATCGCCGCCGGCATTCCGGTGGCGCGCCTGCAGCATTGGCTCGGTGGCGGCCTGCCGGTGGTGCGCTGCATGCCGAACACGCCCGCCCTGCTCGGCGCCGGGGTCACCGGCCTGTACGCGGGCGAAGGCGTCGATGCATCGCAGCGCTCGCGTGCGGACGAGCTGCTGTCCAGCGCCGGTGCGACGGTCTGGATCGACGCCGAACCGCTGATCGATGCGGTGACCGCGGTCTCCGGCAGCGGGCCGGCCTACGTGTTCCTGCTGGCCGAAGCCCTGGAAGCGGCCGCCGTCGCCGAGGGCCTGCCCGCGGCCGATGCGCGCACCCTGGTGGTGCAGACCCTGCTCGGCGCCGGCCGCATGCTTGCCGAGGCCGGCGAGGCGCCTGCCGAACTGCGGCGCCGGGTCACGTCCCCCGGCGGCACCACCCAGGCGGCGATCGAAGCATTCCAGTCCGGCGGCTTCGAGGCGCTGGTGGCCCGGGCGGTGCATGCCGCGCGCGAACGCGGCGCCGCGCTGGCCGCGGCGGGCGACGCATGAGCGGCGGCATGCGGCGCGGCACGCTACTGCCCCTGGTCCTGGCGCTGGGCCTCGCCGGCTGCGGCAACCCCGCGCCCGAACCGGCCCGTTTCGTCCCTCCGCACCCGAGCACGACCGAGCTCGAGGGGCCGCTGCGCGCCCGCTACAACCTGTTGCCGACGCTGGCGCTGGGCGAGGCGGTGGCACGCGAATACGGGGTCGAGCGCGACGCCGGCACCGCGTTGCTGGTGGTGGCGCTGCGACGCCCCACCGCCGACGGCGACGAAACCGGCGCCGTCGGCGAGGTCAGCGCCGAAGTGGTCGACCTGGCCGGCCGGCGCCAGGCCGTGGCCATGCGGCCGGTCGCCACCGGCGAGTACGTCGACCACGTCGGCACGGTCCGGGTCGGCGCGCACGACACGCTGCGCGCGCGCATCGTGGTGGTGGTCGACGGACGCCGGCAGGAGTTCGACTTCCAGCGCAGTTTCTGAGCGCAGGGTTTGCATCCCGCGGCAGCGCTGGGTATTTTCGGACGGGAGGGGCCGTTCCGGCGCCATCGGCGGGCGGCCCAGGGGAGCAAGCAACGTGCGGGCGCGAGGGATCGCGCCGGCCCCGCATCCGTCCGGGCCAGGTGGCCACGCCACCCGCGCGCCATCCGGGGACAAGGGTCCGCTTCGCGGACCGGGGGAAGTGCCATGAACAAGTTCCACCTTCTGGGCCTGCTCGCGATCGCGTGGGCCACACCGCAGGCGTCGGCGCAGGACGCCATCTGCCCGGCCCTGCCCGCCGGCTCCAACCTGCACTGGCAGCAGCAGGCCGGCAACGGCTTCACCGTGTGCCGTGCGCTGGACGGCGAGCGGCAGGTGATCGGGGTCATGCTGACCTCCTCGCCGACGGTCAACCTGCAACGCCGCAACCGCGAGGAAGAAGGTTCCATCGGCGCGTACGAGGTGCACTGGTACCAGCCGGAGATCGCCGTCTCCACCGGCGAACGCAAGCGCGTGACCATCGTCGAACTGGGCGATGACCGCTACGCGCAGGTGTGGGTGGACGCCGCCAACGACGCCGAGCTGCGGCAGTTGCTCTCGCTGGCCGAAGGCATCGCCCTGAACTGATCGCCGCCGGGCCGGACGATCGCCCGGCCCGCGACGCGCGCGACGCACGCCGTTCCGGCGCGTGACATTGCGCTCAGAAGCGGCCTTCCTGGAAATCGACGAAGGCCTGCATCAGCTCCTGCCGGGTGTTCATCACGAACGGCCCGTGCCGCGCGACCGGCTCGCGCAGCGGGATGCCGGCCACCAGGATCAGGCGCGCGCCCTGGCTGCCTGCGCGCAACGCCAGCCTGCTGCCGCCGCCCAGCACGCCCATCGCGTGGGTCTCCAGGGGACGGGCCCCATCGCCGTCGCCCACCGTTGCCGCGCCCTCGAACACATAGGCGAACGCGTTGTGGCCCTCGGGCAGCGCGTACTCCCAGGCCACGCCCGGCTCCAGTGCGATGTCCAGGTACAGCGGGTCGGTGGCCGGCTGCACGATCGGCCCGACCGTGTCGCCCACGCGTCCGGCGATCACCTTCACCTCGACCCCGTCGGCCGGGCGCACCACCGGGATCCGCTCGGGGGCGAATTCCTGGTAGCGCGGATCGGTCATCTTCTCGCGCGCCGGCAGGTTCACCCACAGCTGGAACCCGCGCATGCGGCCCGATTCCTGTTCCGGCATCTCCGAATGCACCAGGCCGCGGCCGGCGGTCATCCACTGCACGCTGCCTGGGGTCAACAGGCCCTCGTTGCCGTGGTTGTCCTTGTGCCGCATGCGCCCGTCGAGCATGTAGGTCACCGTCTCGAAGCCCCGGTGCGGATGGCTCGGGAAACCGGCGATGTAGTCCTCGGCCTTGTCGGTGCCGAACTCGTCCAGCAGCAGGAACGGGTCCAGCTCGGGCAGCGCCGGCCCGCCGATCACGCGGGTCAGCCTGACCCCGGCGCCGTCGGAGGTGGCCTGGCCGCGCACCATGCGGATGACATGGGCAGGGGCGGATTCGATCGAAGCGCTCATGGGACGTTCTCCATTTCCGGTAGCACGCAAGATGATGCCTGCGGTGCCGCAACGGAATCGCGGGCGGCGTAACCGTCTGTTCCATGGCCGTGGTCGCGGCGACTCCGCGGCGCGCGCTCAGGCAGGCGGGCGCGACCGTTCCTGCCGCCAGTACGCCGGCACCGCGCTGGCCGCCAGCAGCTCGCGCGCGCGCCGCGAGCGCAGGAAGGCCTGCGCCAGCAGCAGGTTGGGCACCCAGCACAGCCAGGCGATGGCCGGATAGGCCACGGTGAACGGGATGCCGGCGAACTGGCTGGCCGGAAGGTAGAAGCGCAGCGTGACCGCCGCCAGGGTCAATGCATAGCTGCGCACCATCCAGTCGCGGTGCGCGGCCAGCCGCCGGCGGCGGATCGCGAGTACCGCCAGCGCGGTGGACGCCAGCCAGCACGCCCCCAGCAGCGCGAACCCGGCGGCCGCCACGCGGCCGGTCGAGGCGTGCGGGGCCAGCACCAGCGCGGCCATGCCGCCGGCCGCCACGGCCAGCACGTAGAGCCGGCCCAGCCACCGGTGCAGCGCGAGCCAGCGGTTGCGCAGGTGCGTATGCAGCTGCAATGCGCCGGCGACCAGCGCCGTGCCGCCGCCGATGAAATGCCCCCAGCTCGCCAGCGGCCGCTGCGCGAACATCTCGCGCACCAGCGGGTGTCTCCATCCGGGCACCAACGCCATGGCGAACGCGTAGCCCGCCACCAGCAGCGCCAGCACCGCCATCGCGTACCAGCCGAACCGGCTCCAGAGGCTGCCGCCCATCGCCTGCTCCCCTTGGCCGTCCCGCCAGCCTGCGGCCGGCTCAGGCCACGTAGACCGACTTGATGTTCATGAACTCGTGGATGCCGTGCCCGGCCAGCTCGCGGCCGAATCCCGAACGCTTGGTCCCGCCGAACGGCAGCCGCACGTCGCTGCGCACGATCGCGTTGACGAACGCCGCACCGACCTGCAGCTGGCGTGCCACGCGCTCGCCGCGCGCCGGATCGCCGGTCCACACGCTCCCGCCCAGGCCGAAGGTGGTGTCGTTGGCCACGCGCACCGCCTCGTCCTCGTCCTTGACCCGCAGGATGCTGGCCACCGGGCCGAACAGCTCCTCCTCGTAGGCCGGCATGCCGGGCACGACCGCATCGAGGATCGAAGCCGGATAGCCGGCGTGCGAGGCGTCCGGTTCGCAACCCAGCAGCGGCTTTGCGCCGCGCGCGATGCTCTCGCGCACCTGCTTGTGCAGCTCGTCGCGCAGGTCCTGCCGTGCCATCGGCGCCAGGGTGGCCGAGTCGCCGTTGGGTTCGCCCAGTCGCAGCGCGCCCGCCGCCTCGACGAAGCGTCGAGTGAAGTCGTCGGCGATCGCCTCGACCACGATGAAGCGCTTGGCCGCGATGCAGGTCTGCCCGGCATTGCCGAAGCGCGAGGCGACCGCACCGGCGACGGCCTTGTCCAGGTCCGCGTCGTCGAGGACGACGAAGGCGTCGCTGCCGCCCAGTTCCATCACGCACTTCTTCAGCTGCTGGCCGGCGTTGCCGGCGACCGAGCGGCCGGCGCGTTCGCTGCCGGTGAGCGTCACCGCGGCCACGCGCGGGTCGCGGATGACCGCGGCGGCCTGCTCGTTGTCGATGTGCAGCACGCCGAACACCCCGGCCGGCACGCCCGCCTCGTCCAGTACGCCCGCGATCAGGTCGGCGCAGCGCGGTACGTTGCTGGCGTGCTTGAGCACCGCGACATTCCCGGCCATCAGCGCCGGCGCCAGGAAGCGGAACACCTGCCAGAACGGGAAGTTCCAGGGCATCACCGCCAGCACGCAGCCCAGCGGCTCGTAGCGGACGTAGCTGGCGCGGCCCTCGGTGGCGATCGCCTGGTCGGCCAGGTAGCCGGCCGCATGGCCGGCGTAGTAGTCGCAGGCATCGGCGCACTTGTCGACCTCGGCCAGCGCCTCCTTGCGCAGCTTGCCCATCTCGGCGGTGATGGTCCGCTGCACGTCTTCGCGGCGCCGGCGCAGGGCCGCGCCCACCGCGCGCAGCACCTCGCCGCGCGACTCCAGGCTGCGCTGCGACCAGCCCGGGAACGCCGCCCGCGCCGCGGCCAGCACGGCCTCGACCTGCGCCGGCGTCATCAGTTCATGGCGGTACTCGACCTGCCCGGTCGCGGGGTTGATCGTCTCGACAGTCATCGCTTTCCTCGCCTGCACCGCAGGTTGCAGTCTGGCCGCCGCCGCGTTAGTGCGCCGTGGCGACGCACCGCGATCGCCGCAGCCATGCCCGTATCAGCCGTTCTCCTGCAGGGCCAGCTGCATGTCGCGCTGGCGGCGCTGCTCGTCGCGGAACATCAGCCACCAGCCGATCACCGCGGCGACGGAGACGGCCATGATCATCAACGTGGCCAGCGCGTTGATCTTCGGGCTCACGCCCAGGCGCACCGACGAGAACACCTTGATCGGCAGCGTGGTCGAATCGGGCCCCGCGACGAAACTGGCGATGACCACGTCGTCCAGCGACAGGGTGAAGGCCAGCAGCCAGCCGCTGACCAGCGCCGGGGCGATGATCGGCAGGGTGATCAGGAAGAACACCTTGAGCCGGTTGGCGCCCAGGTCCATGGCCGCTTCCTCCAGCGACTTGTCCAGCTCCTGCAGGCGCGAGGACACCACCACGGTGACGAAGGACACGGTCAGGGTCACGTGCGCGATCCAGATCGCGACCATGCCCTTGGACGGGATCCCCAGCGCGGCCCCGGCCGAGACCAGCATCAGCAGGATCGACAGGCCGATGATCACCTCGGGCATCACCAGCGGCGCGGTGATCAGCGCGCCGAACACGGTCTTGCCCGGGAATCGGCGGAAGCGGGTCATCACCATCGCCCCGAGCGTGCCGATGGCCGTGGCCGCCGTCGCCGTCCAGAAGGCGATCCGCAGGCTGACCCAGGCCGCCTCCAGGATCTGCCGGTCGCGCAGCAGCTCGCCGTACCACTTGGTCGAGAAGCCCGCCCAGACCGTGGCCAGGCGCGAGGAATTGAACGAGTACACGATCAGCAGCAGGATCGGCAGGTACAGGAAGACGTAGCCGAGCGCCAGCACCGTCCAGCGCAGGATCCGTTGGCCCAGGGTCGGGTTCATGTCAGCCGCCCCTCCATTTCCTTCTGCTGGAACCGGTTGAACACCAGGATCGGCACCAGCAGGATCAGCAGCATCACGATCGCCACCGCCGAGGCGGCCGGCCAGTCGCGGTTGTTGAAGAACTCGCCCCACAGCACCCGGCCGATCATCAGCGTATCCGGGCCGCCGAGCATCTCCGGGATCACGAACTCGCCCACCGCCGGGATCATCACCAGCATGCAGCCGGCCACGATCCCCGCCCGCGACAGCGGCAGGGTGATGCGCAGGAAGGCCTGCCAGGGCTTGGCGCCCAGGTCGTAGGCGGCTTCCAGTAGGCGCAGGTCGAGCTTGACCAGGTTGGCGTACAGCGGCAGCACCATGAACGGCAGGTAGCAGTAGACGATGCCGATGTAGGCGGCCAGCGGCGTGTAGAGGATCCGCAGCGGCGCGTCGATCACGCCCAGGCCCATCAACGCGCGATTGAGGATGCCGTTGGCGTCGAGGATGCCTACCCAGGCGTAGACCCGCAGCAGGAACGAGATCCACGACGGCAGCACCACCGCCATCAGCGCGATGTTGCGCGTGGACGGCTTCATCCGGGCGATGAAGTACGCCATCGGGTAGCCGATCAGCAGGCACAGCAGGGTCGAGACCGCGGCGATCTTGATCGAGCTCAGGTAGGCCAGCACGTACTGCGAGTCGGTGAACAGGGCCACGTAATTGCCCAGGTTCAGGCGCACGGTCAGGGCCTTGTCGACGTACTCCAGGATCGGCGTGTACGGCGGCATGGCGATGGCCAGCCGCGAGAACGAGATCTTCAGCACGATCAGGAACGGGATCGCGAAGAACAGCAACAGCCACAGGAACGGCACGGCGATCACCGCCCAGCGGCCACCCGGCACGAAGCGCTTGAGGGCGCGTGCGTTCATGAGGTCAGCACCACGCCGTCGTTGTCGCCCCACCACAGCCAGACCGGGTCGCCCCAGGTCATCCCCTCGCTCTCCCAGCGCTTCTCGTTGGCGAAGTTCACCAGCATCTTGATCCCGCTGGGCAGCCGCACGTGGTAGACCGAATGGCTGCCGAAGTAGGCGATGTCCTCGATCGTGCCGCGTGCCTTGTTGTGCGGCTGCGCCGGCTCCGCCTTGGCGATGTCCAGTTTCTCCGGGCGGACCGCGAACGACACCGCCTGCCCCGGGAAGCCGGTGATGCCGTGGCCGATGTGGATCGGCGCCTCGAACGCCGGCGTCTTCAGGGTGACGTAGTCGGGTTCGTCCTCGTCGATGGTCGCATCGACCAGGTTGACCGAGCCGATGAATTCGGCGGCGAAGCGGTTGGCCGGCTGCTCGTAGATCTCGTCCGGGGTGCCGACCTGCTGGATCCAGCCCTGGTCCATCAGGGCGATGCGGGTGGCCATGGTCATCGCCTCCTCCTGGTCATGGGTGACCATCACGCAGGTCACCCCGGAGGTTTCGATGATGTTGACCAGCTCCAGCTGCATGCGCGAGCGCAGCTTCTTGTCCAGCGCGCCCATCGGCTCGTCCAGCAGCAGCAGCTTCGGCCCCTTGGCCAGCGAGCGGGCCAGGGCCACACGCTGCTGCTGGCCGCCGGAGAGCTGGTGCGGCTTGCGCTTGGCCAGCTTGCCCAGCTGTACCATCTCCAGCATCTCGCCCACGCGCTTGCGGATCGCGTCCTTGGCCATCCCGTCCTGCTTGAGGCCGAAGGCGATGTTCTGCTCCACGGTCATGTGCGGGAACAGCGCGTAGGACTGGAACATCATGTTGATCGGGCGCTCGTACGGCGGCAGGTCGTTCATGACCTCGCCGTCGAGCACGATCCTCCCCTTGGTCGGGCGCTCGAAGCCGGCCAGGCAGCGCAGCAGGGTCGACTTGCCGCTGCCCGAGCCGCCCAGCAGGGCGAAGATCTCGCCCTTGCGGATGTCCAGGCTCACGTCGTCGACGGCGACGAAGCCGTCGAATTCCTTGCGCACGCCCTCGATCCGCAGGTAGCGCTCGGCGCCGGCCTCGGCCGGGGATCCGTTCGCGCGTTCGTTGCTCGCCGCCATGGCCGCTCCAGGTGGGGGATGGGCGGGCCGCCGCTGGCGGCGATCCGCGCCCGGGTTGCCGTGCAGCCTAGCGGCCGGTCTTCAGCTCGGTCCAGAGCCGGGTGTACAGGCGGTCCACTTCCGGCGGGATGATCGCCAGCGTGAACAGCTTGGCGGCCGTCTCCGGCGGCGGGTAGATGGTCGGGTCGTTCTTGATCGCCTCGTCCACCATGGGCAGCGACGCCGGCACCGGATTGGGGTAGCTGACGTAGTTGCTGTTGGCCGCGGCCACCTCCGGGCGCAACAGGTAGTCGATGAAGGCGTAGGCGTTGTCCAGGTTCTTCGCGTCCTTGGGGATGGCGAGCATGTCCACGAAGATCGGCGCGCCCTCCTTGGGGATGGAGAAGGCGACATTGACGCCGTTGCCCGCCTCCACCGCGCGGTCGCGCGCCTGCAGCACGTCGCCGGACCAGCCCACCACCAGGCAGGCGCTGCCGTTGGCCAACGCATCGATGTACTGGCTGGAATGGAAGGTCTGGATGTAGGGACGGATCGTCTTGAGCAGGTCGGCGCCCTTCTGGATCACCGCCGGATCGGTGCTGTTGGGATCCTCGCCCAGGTAGTTCAGCGCGATCGGCACCAGTTCGGACGGCGTGTCCAGCAGCATCACCCCGCAGTCCTTGAGCTTGGCGATGTTCTCCGGCTTGAACACCAGGTCCCAGCTGCCGGCGACCTCGGTGCCGCCGAACGCGGCGGTGACCTTGTCCACGTTGTAGCCGATGCCGGTGGTGCCCCACAGGTAGGGGATCCCGTAGCGGTTGCCCGGGTCCTGGAGCGCCAGCCGCTCCATCAGCTCCGGGTCGAGCCCGCCATAGTTCTTCAGGCGCTCCTTCTCCAGCGGCTGGAACACGCCGGCCTGGATCTGCCGGCCGAGGAATTGCAGCGAGGGCACCACGACGTCGAAGCCGGACGCACCGGCCAGCAGCTTGGCCTCCAGCACCTCGTTGCTGTCGAACACCCCGTAGTTGACCTTGACCCCGCGCTCGCGCTCGAAGTTGGGGATGGTGTCCTCGGCGATGTAATCGGACCAGTTGTAGACATTCAGCGTGCCGGCATCGGCCGGCGCCTCGGCCGTGCCCGTCGCCTCGCCCGCCGGCGCCGTGTCCTGCCTGCCGCAGCCGGCCAGCGCGGCCGCCGCCAGGCCCGCCACCAGCCAGGCCCTTGCCGCCATCCAACCGTTCAGTTGCCACCTGCTCATCGTCGCTTCCCCCATCTGGACCCCGCAGGGCCTGTCGGTTGTCAACGACGCCGCCTCGCGGCCGGCGTCCCCGGGTTCCCCTCCCTTCGACCTCCTACCGCATGCCACCTGGTTGTTGCGATGCCCGCCGGACGTCCGTGCCCGGCACGGGTTGCCGGCCGCCGCGGCGACCGGCTTCCTGCCCCGCGCTCAACGGCCGGTCTTGATCTCCGTCCACAGCCGCGTGTAGAGCTTGTCGGTCTCCGGCGAGTTGATCGCGTAGGTGAACAGCTTGGCCTTCACCGCGTCCGGCGGGTAGATCGTCGGATCGTTGCGGATGGCCTCGTCCACCAGCGGCGTGGCCGAAGCGACCGGATTGGCGTACTGGATGTAGTTGGTGTTGTTGGCGGCCACCTGCGGCTCGAGCAGGTAGTTGATGAACGCGTAGGCGTTCTCCGGATGCTTCGCGTCGGCGGGAATGGCCAGCATGTCGAACCACTGCGGCGCACCTTCGACCGGGATCGAGAAGCCGACGTTGACGCCGTTGCCCGCTTCCTCGGCGCGGTCGCGCGCCTGGATGATGTCGCCCGACCAGCCCACCACCAGGCAGGTGGTGCCGTTGGCCAGCGAGCTGACGTACTGGCTGGAGTGGAAGTTCTGCACGTACGGGCGGATGCCCTTGATCAGGTCGGCGGCCTTCTGGATCACCGCCGGGTCGGCGCTGTGCGGATCCTCGCCCAGGTAGTGCAGCGCGATCGGGATCATGTCCGAAGGCGTGTCGAGCAGGGTCACCCCGCAGTCCTTGAGCTTGCTGATCTTGGCCGGGTCGAACACCAGGCTCCAGCTGTTGGTGACGTCGGTGCTGCCGAACGCGGCGGTGACCTTGTCGACGTTGAAACCGATCCCGGTGGTGCCGGACATGTACGGCACCCCGTACTGGTTGCCCGGGTCCTGCGCGGCGATCAGCTGCATCACCGCCGGGTCGAGGTTGGCCAGGTTCGGGATCTTGCTCTTGTCCAGCGGCTTGAACACGCCGGCCTGGATCTGGCGGCCGAAGAAGTTCAGGGTCGGCACCACCACGTCGTAGCCGCTGGAGCCGGCCAGCAGCTTGGTCTCCAGCACCTCGTCGCTGTCGTAGACGTCGTAGGTGACCCGGATGCCGGACTGCTGCTCGAAGTTGGGGATGGTGTCCTCGGCGATGTAGTCCGAGTAGTTGTAGACATTGAGCACCTTCTCCTCGCCGGCCGCGGCCGTGCCGGTCGAGGCGGCGTCCTGCTTGCCGCCGCACGCGGCCAGCACGGCGGCGGCAAGGCCGGCGACCAGCAGGCGCGCGGCCGGAAGGAGCGTCACGGACGGGCGCGGGGCGGGCGTTCGCAGCTTCATGGGGGTGCTCCTGGTCACGGTTTGCGGGAAGCCGGCAGCGTAGCGCCGCCATGCTCATTTGCCCAGCGCGGCGGCGGTTTCGTCCAGTGCCTTCCACGCCTTGTCGAACAGCTCGTCCACCTGGCCGCGGGTGATCACCAGCGGCGGCGACAGCAGCATCGAATCGTAGGTGGCACGCAGGATCAGGCCGTGGCGCAGGGCGATGTCGCGGCACAGGCCGCCGACCTTGCCGCGCTCCTCGAAGAACGCCCGCCGGCCCTTGTCCGGTACCAGCTCCAGCGCACCCATCAGCCCGGCGATGCGGGCCTGGCCGACGAGGCGGTGTTCGCCCAGCTCGGCCCAGCGCCCGGCCAGGTATGGGGCCACGTCGTCGCGCACGTGCTCGACGATGCGTTCCTCCTGCAGGATGCGCAGGTTCTCCAGCGCCACCGCCGCGCACACCGGGTGGCCCGAGTAGGTCGCCCCGTGCGCCAGCTCGCCGCCGCTGTCCTTGAGCACGCCGGCGACGCGGTCGTTGAACATGGCCGCGCCCAGCGGGATGTAGCCGGAGGTGATTCCCTTGGCCACCGGCATGATGTCCGGCTGGAAGCCGAAGTACTGCGAGCCGAACCATTCGCCGGTGCGGCCGAAGCCGCAGATGACCTCGTCGGCGATGAGCAGCACGTCGTACTTGCGGCAGATCCGCTCGATCTCCGGCCAGTAGGTCATCGGCGGGATGTAGACGCCGATCGCGCCCATGATCGGTTCGCCGATGAAGGCGGCCACCCGCTCCGGGCCCAGTTCCAGGATTTTCTCTTCCAGCCGGCGCGCGGCGACCAGGCCGTACTCGTCCTCCGGCAGGTCGCCGCCGTCGGCGAACCAGAATGGTGGTTCGATGTGGTGGATGTCGGGGATCGGCAACCCGCCCTGCCCGTGCATGCCCTTCATCCCGCCCAGGCTGGCGCCGCCCATGGTGGTGCCGTGGTAGCCGTTGTGGCGGCCGATGAAGATGTTCTTGCGCGGCTGGTCCTGCACCGCCCAGAAATGGCGGACCAGGCGCAGGATGGTGTCGTTGGCCTCCGAGCCGGAGTTCATGAAGAACGCGTGGTTGATGTCGCCCGGCGCCAGCTCGGCCAGCTTGGCGGCCAGGCGGATGGTCGGCTCGGTGGTGCACTGGAAGAAGCTGTTGTAGTACGCCAGTTGCGTCATCTGCCGCGCCGCCGCCGCGCCCAGCTCCGGCCGGCCGTAGCCGATGTTCACGCACCACAGCCCGGCGAAGGCATCGAGCAGCTTGTTGCCCTCGGCGTCCCAGACGTAGCAGCCCTCGCCGCGGGTGAGCACCCGGGTCCCCTTCTTCGCCAGCGCCGCGTTGTCGTTGAACGGGTGCAGGTGGTGCGCGGCGTCGAGGCGTTGCAGTTCGCGCAGGTCCGTGGCTTGCATGGAAGGTCCGTCGGGTGGCGGGGTCATACGTTGAGCAGCAGGAACTCGCGTTCCCACGAGCTGATCACGCGGAAGAAGGTCTCGTACTCCTTGCGCTTGACCGAGATGTAGGCGCGCACGAAGCGCGGGCCGAGCAGCGCCTGCAGCTCGGCGCAGCCCTCCAGCCCGTCCAGCGCCTGGTTGAGCGAACGCGGCAGGGCGAAACCGGCATCCTGGGCGCTGTGGTCCATCGCCGGCATCGGCTGCAGCCGGTCGCGGATCCCGAGCAGGCCGCAGGCCAGGGTCCCGGCCATCGCCAGGTAGGGGTTGGCGTCGGAGCCGGCGAAGCGGCTCTCCACCCGGGTGTTTTCCGGCGTGTCCAGCGGCACGCGCAGGCCGCAGGTGCGGTTGTCGTAGCCCCAATGCACGTTGATCGGGGCCACCTGGCCCAGCGCCAGGCGCCGGTACGAATTGACGTTCGGCGCGAAGAACGCCATCGCCATCGGCACGTACTTCTGCAGCCCGCCCAGGTAATGCATGAACGTGGGGCTGTGCTCGCCCGCCTTGCGGCCGGCGAACACGTTCTGCCCGCGCTTCACGTCCACCAGGCTCTGGTGGATGTGCATCGCGCTGCCCGGCTCGTTCTCCATCGGCTTGGCCAGGAAGGTGGCGTAGACGCCGTGGCGCAGCGCCGCCTCGCGCATGGTGCGCTTGAACAGGAACACCTGGTCGGCGCGCGAGAGTGCGTCGGAATGGGTGAAGTTGACCTCCAGCTGGGCGGCGCCGGACTCGTGGATCAGCGTATCCACGTCCAGCTCCATCGCCTCGCAGTAGTCGTACATCAGGTCCAGGATCGGATCGAACTCGTTGACCGCGTCGATCGAATACGACTGCCGCGCCGTCTCCGGGCGGCCGTTGCGGCCGGCCGGCGGCAGCAGCGGGAAATCCGGATCGGTGTTCTTCTGTACCAGGAAGAACTCCAGCTCCGGCGCCACCACCGGCTGCAGCCCGAGTTCGTCGTAGGCGGCCAGCACCCGGCGCAGCACGTTGCGCGGAGCCAGCTCGTGCGGCTGGCCGTCCTTGGTCTGGCAGTCGTGGATGACCTGCGCGGTCGGGTCGGTGGCCCAGGGCACCATCCGCACCGTGTCCGGGTCCGGGCGCAGCAGCATGTCCGAGTCCGACGGCGAGGTCAGCTCGTAGTAATCGTCCGGGTAGTCGCCGGTGACGGTGGTGGCGAAGATGCCCTCGGGCAGGCGCGTGCCGTAGTCGTGGCTGAACTTGTCGGCCGGGATGATCTTGCCGCGCGCATTGCCGGTGATGTCCGGCACCAGGCATTCGACCTCGGTGATCCGCCGCTCCTTCAGCCAGCGCCGCAGCGAGCTCTCCTGCTGGGCGGTACTGGGCGGCTTGCGGCGGGACGGGCGGGTGCTCATGCGGGTTCCGTGAGGCTGTTGCGGGCACTGGCCGCGCGCCGCGCGGCATAGGCGCGGCAGGCATCGCCGAAGGCGCGGAAGATGCCGAGGTAGAACGGGTTGGTGGTGACCTGCCATTCCGGATGCCACTGCACGCCGAGCAGGAAGCCGCCGCCGTCGCGCCGGAACGCCTCGATCGCCCCGTCCGGCGCGATCGCCTCCACGACCAGGCCTTCGCCCAGGCGGGCCACGCCTTGCCCGTGCAGCGAGTTGACCTGCGCATGGGTGCCGCCGGCGATGGTGGCCAGCAGGCCGCCTTCGGCCAGGCGGATGGCATGCGACGGTGCGTACTGCACGTCCAGCGGGTCGTCGGGGTTCTCGCGGTGGTCGTTGAAGCCGGTGGCCTCGTGCAGCTTCTGGAACAGGCTGCCGCCGAAGGCGACGTTGACCTCCTGGAAGCCGCGGCAGATCGCCAGCACCGGCAGGCCCAATGCGACCGCGCGCGGGACCAGGCCCAGGGTGGTGGCATCGCGGGCCGGGTCGTGCAGGTTGCCCGCGTAGCTGGGCTCGTCGCCGTAGTGGTGCGGCTCGATGTTGCTGACCGCGCCGGTCAGCAGCAGGCCATCCAGGCGGGCGAGCCACTCGTCGGCGGCCAGCGGTGGCTGCAGCGCCGGCAGCAGCACCGGGGTGGCCCCGGCCCCGTCGACCACCGCCCGCACGTACTTCTCGCCGACGGCGAGGAACGGGTGCAGGCCGATCTGTTTGCGGTCGGTGGGCAGGCCGACCAGGGGCGGCAGGGCCATGCGCGGAAGGGTCCGGTGGCGTTCGGCCAAATTACCCCGGCCGTTTTATTTTTACAACACGAGGCCTGCCCCAAGGCCCCATGCCCCGCTTTGGTGCACATATCGACCCCTGCTGGCGCCTCTTCCGTTGAGTATTCTTGACGATGCCTGCCCTGCTACTCTCCTCCGGCACCCGCCGAGGCCCGCCCATGAACCACCCATCCGCGCCGTCGGCGCTGCCGCCCGAGGACCTGGCCACCGTGCACGCCCTGGCCGGCCCGGAGGATGCGCACGTGGACCTGCTGCTGCCCGACTGCAATGGCGTGCTGCGCGGCAAGCGGGTGTCAGCCGGGTCGCTGGAGAAGGTCTACGCCGAGGGCGTCTGCCTGCCGATGTCGCTGGTGGCCGCCGACATCACCGGCAACACCGTCGAGGAAACGGGGCTGGGCTACGACATCGGCGACGAGGACCGGATCTGCCGGCCGATCCCCGGCAGCCTGCGGCCGGTGCCGTGGTCGCCGCGACCGGCGCTGCAACTGCTGCTGGCGATGGAGGACGGCGCCGGCGGCTGGTTCGATGCGCACCCGCGCCGCGTGCTCGAACGCGTGGTCGACCGTTACCGCGAGCTCGGCCTGGTGCCCGTCGTGGCGGTGGAGCTGGAGTTCTACCTGTTCGACCGCCTCGCCGATTCCGATGGCCGCCCGCAGCCCACGCTCAACGCCAGCGACGGAGCGCGCAACGCCAGCACCCAGGTCTATTCGATCGACGACCTGGACGAGAACGCCGGTTTCATCGACGCGGTCGCCCGCGCCTGCCGCGCGCAGCGGATCCCGGCCGACACCGCGGTGGCCGAGTACGCCCCGGGCCAGTTCGAGATCAACCTCAAGCACCGCGCCGACGCGGTCGCCGCCTGCGACGACGCCGTCCTGCTCAAGCGCGTGATCAAGGCGATCGCCCAGCAGCAGGGCGCGCTGGCCAGCTTCATGGCCAAGCCGCTGGCCGGCCAGGCCGGCAGTGGACTGCACCTGCACGTGAGCCTGCTCGACACGCAGGGACGCAACCTGTTCGCCGGCACCCCGCAGGCCCCGGCCGATGCCCTGCGCCACGCGGTCGGCGGGCTGCAGGCCAGCGCGCGCGACAACCTGCTGCTGTTCGCCCCGCACGCCAACAGCTACCGCCGCTTCGTCGCCAACGCCTTCGTCCCGCTCAACGACAGCTGGGGCTTCAACAACCGCACCGTGGCCATGCGCATTCCGCACAGCGACCCGGCCAACACCCGCATCGAGCACCGCATCGCCGGTGCCGACGCCAATCCCTACCTGGTCGCCGCCGCGGTGCTGGCCGGCATGCTCGACGGGATCGAACGGCGGCTCGATCCCGGCGCGCCGGTCACCGGCAATGCCTACGAGCAGTTCCCGCTGCAGATCCCGCACTGGCGCCAGGCGATCGACGACTTCCTCGGCAGCGCGTTCGCCGCGCGCTGGTACGGCGAGTCGTTCCGGCACATCTATGGCGAGCAGAAGCGCAAGGAGATGCTCGACTTCCACGCGCAGGTACCGGACCTGGACTATGCCTGGTACCTGCGCACGGTCTGAGCGCGGCCATGCCCGCAGGCGCCCCGTAGAGCGGGGCTTGCCCCGCTGCTTCGTCGGGATACGCGCGCAGGCAGCGGGGCAAGCCCCGCTCTACGGTGGGAGTGCAGCAGCCGGACCCGAGGCGCCGTGCGGAAGGCCGGCATGAGCGAAGCCGCCTATCCGCCCAGCTGGTACGCCGCCAGCGCCATGCCGCTGCCGCAACAGCCGGCGCTGGAAGGCGCGCTGGAGGATGCCGACGTCTGCATCCTCGGCGCCGGCTACACGGGCCTGTCGGCGGCGCTGGACCTGGCCGAGGCCGGCTACCGGGTGGTGGTGCTGGAGGCGCAACGCATCGGCTGGGGCGCCTCCGGGCGCAACGGCGGCCAGGCCATCGTCGGCTACGGCTGCGAGCAGTCCCGGCTGGAAGGCCTGCTCGGCCAGGAGGCGGCGCGGGTACTGTTCGACCTCTCGCGGGAAGGCATGGACCTGCTGCGTGCGCGCATCGCCCGCCACGGCATCCCGTGCGACTGGCGCGATGGCCACGCGCACGTGCCGATCAAGCCGCGCCAGGCGCACGAGCTGCGCGCCGGCATCGTCGAGATGGCGCAGAAGTACGACTACCCGCTGCAATGGTGGGACCGGCGCCGCCTGCGCGACGAGCTGGAGAGCGACCGCTACCTGGGCGCGGTGTACGACCCCGCCAGCGGCCACCTGCATCCGCTCGAGTACGCCTTCGGCCTGGCGCGCGCCGCGCTGGGCGCGGGCGTGCGGATCTTCGAGCGGTCGCCGGTGGTGGAGCTGGTTCGCGGCAACCGGCCGCGCCTGCGCACCCCGCATGGGCACGTGGCCGCCGATTTCGCGGTCATCGCCGGCAATGCCTGGCTGCGCGGCGTGGCCCCCGAGCTCGAATCGCGCGTCATGCCAGTGGGCACCTACATCGCCGCGACCGCGCCGATGGGCGAAGATCGTGCGCGGGCGCTGATCGCCAACGACATGGCCGTGGCCGACGTGAACTGGGCGCTGGACTACTTCAGGCTCAGCCGCGACCACCGGCTCCTGTTCGGCGGCCGCGCCAGCTACTCGAGCTATCCGCCGCCGAACCTGCGCGGGGTGATGCGCCGGCGCATCCGCGCGGTGTTCCCGCAGCTGGACGACCTGCCCATCGAGTACCTGTGGGGCGGCTACGTGGACATCTCCCTCAACCGCGCCCCGCACTGGGGCCGGCTGGCGCCGAACGTCTACTTCGCCCAGGGCTTTTGCGGCCACGGAGTGGCCAGCACCGGCCTGGCCGGCCGGCTCATCGCCGAGGCGATCGGCGGGCAGTCGCAGCGCCTGGACCTGTTCGCGAAGATCCCCCACGCGCCCTTCCCCGGCGGCCGCGCCCTGCGCACCCCGCTGCTGGTGCTGGCGATGGCCTGGTACCGGATGCGCGACGCGCTCTGGTGAGCGGTAACGCGCACGCCGTAGGTTGATCACGATCAAGGCCGCGCCGGCAGCGCATCCCTACGCTGTGCGCACCCCCGCATCCACGGCACGCGCATGGCCCTGCTGACCTGGCAAGACGACCTCAACACCGGCATCGAAGTGATCGACGACCAGCATCGCCGGATCGTGTCGATGATCAACCAGCTGCACCAGGCCCAGGCCCGCGGCGTGGCGCTGGTGGTGGCCGACGTGATCGACGAGCTGGTCGACTACACCCTGTCCCACTTCGCCTTCGAGGAAGAGTTGATGGAGGAGGCCGGCTACCCGTTCTGCGCCGCGCACCGACGGGTGCACGAGGTGTTCACCAAGCGGGTCAGCGAGTACCGCCTGCGCTTCCAGGCCGGCGAGGACGTGGTCGACGAACTCAAGAGCATGCTCTCGCGCTGGCTGTTCAACCACATCCGCAACGACGACCGCGCCTACTCCGAGCAGGTACGCCGGCACCTGGACCGCTTCGCCCGCGAGCACGAGCAGGGCGGTTGGCTGGCGCGCACGGTGAAGCGGCTGTTCCATTGAGGGCGGAACAATTCAGGTGGTTCCTCCGTTTTCGGGACGCGCTGGCCTCGTAACTTGAGGCTCTGTTCGCGCCGCCTCCGGTGGCGTGGGCGCAGTTGGTTCCAGGAGCGTTCTTCGCGTCGGCTCCGGAAGGGGCCCCCGGACGACTCGACAGGTGGAAGACACCCATGGCTCCACGGCTCCACGGCTCCACGGCGGCTGCACGGCATCGCACTTGCCCTGCTCTTGCGATCGAAGCCACGACCCTGACGACCACGAAGGTCGCCGCACCCTAGGCCTATGTCCCAAGTGGCACATGGATGTGCCACGGCCCTTCGTAAAGACAGGACGTCGTCCCGAAGGGTGGGACATAGGCCTAGGGTGCGGCGGCCCCGTCCGAAGCCGACGCTTCGACAGGACACGGCGACCCCATCCGGGACCGACGCTTGAAAGGGCATGCTGGCCCGCCCGGATCCCGGGTTTCAACCGAAGACGGCGGGAGCGCGAAGACTCCGGCGCCCCTGCCTGAAGCCACGACGTGCGACGCTCACTCCGCCGGGCGCGCGCGGACCAGCAAGAGCGCCAGCAGGGTCAATGCCGCCATCGCGCTCAGGTAGGCGCCGACGGCGGCGATGCCATGGCTGCCGGCCAGGCGCGTGGCGATGTAGGGCGCCGGCGATGCGCCGAGGATGCCGGCCAGGTTGAAGGCCAGCGACGCGCCGGTGTAGCGCACCGGCGTCGGGAACATCTCGGCCAGGATCGTTCCGCAGGGCCCGTAGGTCAGTCCCATCAGCCCCAGCCCCACGCACAGGAACAGCAGCACCTGCGCCGGATGGCCGGCGGCGAACAGCGGCTCGAACAGCAGGCCGAAAGCAATGATCCCCAGCGTGGCCAGGAGCATCGCCCGGCGCCGGCCGCTGCGGTCGGCGTAGATGGCCGACAGCGGGATGGTCGCGGCGAAGCACAGCACGCCGGCCATCTGCAGCAGCAGGAACTCCTGCCGCCCGTAGCCCAGCTGCGAGGTACCCCAGCTCAGCGCGAACACGGTCATCAGGTAGAACAGGACGAAGGTGGCCATCAGCGACAGGGTGCCGACCGCCAGCGTGCCGGCATGCCTGGTCAGCACGGTGGCCATCGGCAGGCGCTCGCGCTCGTCGCGCTCGACCGCCTTCTGGAACGCCGGCGTCTCGGTGATCCGCAGCCGCACCCACAACCCGACCAGGACCAGCGCGGCGCTGGCGACGAACGGGATGCGCCAGCCCCAGGCCATGAACTGCCCCTCGTCGAGGACCTGGGCCAGCAGCAGGAAGATGCCGGTCGAACACAGGAAGCCCAGCGGCGCCCCCAGCTGCGGGAACATCCCGTACCAGGCGCGCTTGCCCGGCGGCGCATTCTCGGTCGCCAGCAGCACCGCCCCGCCCCACTCCCCGCCCAGGCCCAGGCCCTGGCCGAACCGGCACAGCGCCAGCAGCGCCGGCGCCCAAACGCCGATCTGTGCATAGGTCGGCAGCAGGCCGATCAGTACAGTGGAGATGCCCATGGTCAGCAGCGCCGCCACCAGGGTCGCCTTGCGCCCGACCCGGTCGCCGTAGTGGCCGAACAGCGCCGACCCCAGCGGCCGGGCGAAGAACGCCAGGGCGAAGGTCGCCAGCGACTGCAGGGTGGCCGCGGCCGGTTCGGCCGCCGGGAAGAACAGGTGCGGGAACACCAGCACCGCCGCGGTGGCGTAGATGTAGAAATCGAAGAACTCGATCGTCGTACCGATGAGGCTGGCAAACAGGATGCGGCGTGGCGAAGCAGGGGCAGTCATCGGGAAGGGGCGCGACCGGAGGGAGGACGGGCCGATTCTGGCAGAGTCGCCGGTGCGGCAAGCGGCCGGCGGCTTCCCGGACGGCCCGCGTCGCCGCCACGGTGCAGTCCACGGATCCGGCACCCGCGCAAGCGTTGCCCTGCGGCCGCTTGACCGGCAGAATCCGCCTCGCCCCCCGTCGCATCGCGGCCGCAGCCGGCACCGCCCGCCCCCAGCCGCACGCAGAAGCATCCAACGCAGCGCCCTCTACGGGCCCGCGACGCCGCGTGCGTCGCCGCGGCCTGCCCCCCGCTTGAACGAGCAGAACGGAATCGCCATGGCCTTACGCACCTCCTCCTCCAAGCCCGCGCGCCAGCCTTCCTTCGCGCGCCGCATGATCCTGATGCTGAGCGGCGTGGCCGTGATCTTCGGCGGCGTGTTCGCCGTCAAGGCGATCATGGGCAAGGCGACCAACGACTTCTTCGACAACATGCCGCAGCCGCCGGTGGAGGTCAGCACCTTCGAGGCGCGCAGCGAGCGCTGGAGCGGCACCGCCGAGGCGGTGGGCACCCTGGTGGCCGACAACGGCACCGACGTGACCACCGAGGCCGGTGGCGTGGTCCAGCAGATCGCCTTCGAGTCCGGCCAGGCCGTGCGCAAGGGCGACCTGCTGGTGCAGCTGAACACCGCCAACGAGCAGGCCCAGCTCAAGGCCCTGGACACCGCCGCCCGCCTGGCGATCACCCAGCGCGACCGCTGGCGCGAGCTGGGCGACCAGAAGCTGGTCTCGCGCTCGGAGGTGGACGAGCGCATCGCCGACGCCGCCACCACCCAGGCGCAGGCCGACGCGCAGCGGGCGCTGATCGCGCAGAAGACGATCCGCGCGCCGTTCGACGGCGTCCTGGGCATCCGCCAGGTGAACCTGGGCCAGTACATCAACCCCGGCGATCCGATCGTCGGCCTGCTGGCCCTGGACCCGATCCACGTCGACTTCACCCTGCCGGAGCAGCGCATGAACGAGGTCGCCATCGGTGCACCGGTGCGGCTGGAGGTGGACGCGCATCCGGGCCAGGCGTTCGAGGCCAAGGTCACCGCGGTCGAGCCGTCGGTCGACGCGAACACGCGCAACTTCAAGGTCCGCGCCACCCTGGCCAACCCGGCCGGCGTGCTGCGCCCTGGCACCTTCGGCCGGATCGGGTTCGACCTCGGCCAGTCCAGGGAGCTGGTGGTCGTGCCGCAGACCGCGGTGAGCTTCAATCCGTACGGCAATTCGGTGTACGTGGTGGTCGAGGCACCGAAGCAGGCTGGCGCCGAACCGGCGCCGGAAGGCATGCCGCAGGCCACCCACGTGGTCAAGCAGCGCTTCGTCACCACCGGCCCGACCCGCGGCGACCTGGTCGGCATCACCGACGGCCTCAAGCCTGGCGAGGTGGTGGTGACCAGCGGCCTGCTGCGCCTGCGCAACGATGCCGGCGTGACCATCAACAACAAGGTGCAGCCGGCGGCGCAGGCCAAGCCCGAGCCGGAAAACCGCTGACCGACCGCGACGCCCGCCGCGCGCGATGCGCGGGCGGGCGCCCTTCCCTTTCCGGCCGGCTCCCGACGTGGAGCGGCGGAGGACCCGGATGAAATTCACCGACATCTTCATCAACAAGCCGGTGCTGGCGATGGTCGTCAGCCTGTTCATCCTGCTGCTCGGGCTGCGCTCGTTCAACGAACTGAACGTCCGCCAGTACCCGGAGCTGCAGAACGCGGTGGTCACCGTCAGCACCGCCTACTACGGCGCCGACGCGGACCTGATGCAGGGCTTCGTCACCACCCCGCTGGAACGCGAGGTGGCCTCGGCCGAAGGCATCGACTACCTGACCTCGACCAGCGCGGCCGGCATCTCCACCATCCAGGCCTACATCCGCCTGGACTACGACGCCAACGAGGCGCTCACCCAGATCGCGGCCAAGGTCAACAAGCTGCGCAGCCAGCTGCCGGCCGAATCCGAGGACCCGGTGATCGACCTGCAGCAGGGCCAGCAGATCGCGGCGATGTACGTGTCCTTCGCCAGCGACCAGCTCGACAACAACCAGATCACCGACTACCTGATGCGCGCGGTCGAGCCGCGCATCGCCACCATCCCGGGCGTGCAGCGCGCCGACATCCTCGGCGCCGGCACCTTCGCCATGCGCGTGTGGCTCAAGCCGGACCGGATGGCCGCGCTGGGCGTGACCGCCAGCGACGTGCACGCCGCCCTGCAGGCCAACAACGTCCTGTCCGCGCTGGGCTCCACCAAGGGCCAGATGGTGGCGGTCGACCTGACCGCGCGCACCGACCTGCGCAACGCCGAGGAGTTCCGCCAGCTGATCGTGCGCGAGCAGGACGGCGCGATCGTGCGCCTGGGCGAGATCGCCGACGTCGAGCTGGGTTCGGAGAACTACGGCACCTCGGTGCGCATCAACGGCGACGCGGCCACCTTCATGGGCATCTTCGTCTCGCCCGACGCCAACTCGCTGGAAGTGATCGAGGAGGTGCGCAAGGTCTGGGACAACGAGATCGTGCCGCAGCTGCCGGAGGGCATCGTCGCCACCATCCCCTACGACAGCACCGAGTCGATCCAGGACGCGATCAACGAGGTGGTCAAGACGATCGTCGAGGCGGTGGTGATCGTGATCGTGGTGATCTTCCTGTTCCTGGGCTCGCTGCGCAGCGTGGTCATCCCGGCGGTCACCGTGCCGCTGTCGCTGGTCGGCGCGCTGTTCCTGATGCTGCTCATGGGCTTCACCATCAACCTGCTGACCCTGCTGGCGATGGTGCTGGCGATCGGCATTGTCGTCGACGACGCGATCATCGTGCTGGAGAACATCCACCGCCACATCGAGGAGGGCATGAGCCCGCACGACGCCTCGATCAAGGGCGCGCGCGAGCTGGCCTGGCCGGTGGTGGCGATGACCACCACGCTGGTGGCGGTCTACCTTCCGATCGGCTTCCAGGGCGGCCTGACCGGCGTGCTGTTCACCGAGTTCGCCTTCACCCTGGCCGGCTCGGTGCTGCTGTCGGGCATCATCGCCCTGACCCTGTCGCCGATGATGTGCGCCAAGCTGCTCAAGCCGCACAGCGCGCATGGCAAGACCCGGCTGGAGTCCTGGCTGGACGCACGCTTCGACTGGCTGCGCAACGGCTACGAGCGGCGCCTGCACAGCGCGCTGGAAACCCGCGGCGTGATCGCGGTGTTCGGCGCGCTGGTACTGGTGTCGTGCGTGTTCCTGTACATGACCGCGCCCAAGGAGCCTGCGCCGCTGGAGGACGAAGGCTTCATCTTCGCCGTCGGCAGCGCCGACGCGTACACCACCCTGGACTACGTGGAGCGCTACACCGGGGAGCTGGAAGCGGCGGTCAAGGAGATCCCGGAGGTCAACGACTTCTTCCTGTTCAACGGCGGCTTCGGCGGCGGCGGCGGCGCCAGCAACAGCGCCATGGGCGGCTTCGTGCTCAAGCCCTGGAGCGAGCGCGACCGCTCCACCAACCAGGTCCTGCAGCAGGCGCTGCAGCCCAAGCTGTCCTCGATCACCGGCCTGAACACCTTCGCCCTGGTCCCGCCTTCGCTGCCCAGCGCCGGCGGCGACGGCGGCGGCGGCGAGTTCCTGGTGCTGGGTATTGGATCCCTGGAACAGCTCAACGAGCTGTCCGACGCGATCGTGCAGAAGGCCATGGAGAGCCGCCGCTTCATCTTCCTGGACAAGGACCTGAAGATCGACAAGCCGCGGATCGAGGTGCAGATCGACCGCGAGAAGGCGGCCCTGCTCGGGATCGACATGCGCACCCTGGCCGCGGACATGGCGGCGATGCTGTCGGGCGGCTACGTCAACCGCTTCGCGATGGAGAACCGGTCCTACCGGGTGATCCCGCAGGTGCAGCGCAGCGACCGCCTCAATGCCGCGCAGCTGGAGAACTACTACACCCGCACCCGCGACGGCGAGCTGGTGCCGCTGTCGACCCTGGTGACGCTGAAGGAAACTGCGCAGCCGCAGACGCTCAAGCGCTTCCAGCAGCTCAACGCGGTGGGCATCATGTTCGCCCCGCGCCCGGGCGTCTCCAAGGGCGAGGCGCTTCGGGTGCTCGAGGAAGCCGCGGCCGAGGTCCTGCCGCAGGGCTACAGCGTCGACTACGCCGGCGAGTCGCGCCAGTTCAAGCAGGAAGGCGCGGCGATGCTGGTCACCCTGGCGTTCGCCCTGATCGCGATCTTCCTGGTGCTGGCCGCGCAGTTCGAAAGCTTCCGCGACGCGCTGATCATGCTGATCACCGTGCCGATGGCGATCTCCGGCGCGCTGCTGGTGCTCAACGCGCTGGCGCTGGTGGCCGGGGTGCTGCAGTTCACCGGTGTCGAGGCGTTCCCCGGGATGAGCATCAACATCTACACCCAGGTCGGCCTGGTGACCCTGATCGGCGTGATCGCCAAGCACGGCATCCTGATCGTGGAGTTCGCCAACAAGCTGCAGCAGCAGGGCCTGTCCAGGCGCGAGGCGATCGAGCAGGCCTCCGGCATCCGCCTGCGGCCGGTGCTGATGACCACCGCCGCGCTGGTGTTCGCGATGATCCCGCTGCTGATCGCCAATGGCCCGGGCGCGGCCGCGCGCTTCTCGATGGGCATGGTGATCGCCGCGGGCATGACCATCGGCACCGCGTTCACCCTGTTCGTGCTGCCGGCGGTCTACCTGTACCTGGCACGCGACCGCAGCCTCGACCGTGACGCCGCGGCCGAGGTCGAGCCGGGCCACGAACCGGAGCCGCTGGCCGGTTGAACCGGCCTTCCACGGCGGCCGGGCTGCCGGCTGCCTGCGTTGCCCGGCACTTCGATGCCGGGCAACGAGGCATCGGCGCATGGCGTCGGATGCGCGTGCGCATCGCCGCCGACCCGGCATGGGCACCCGCGTCGCATGGATTGGATGGCGGCCATGCTGCCCACGCATTGCGGCATGCGGGGCCGCCGGCGGCATGACCTGAGCACTTGCGGTGCTGCCGGCAGCACCGCAGCATGGCGACCAGCCCGGGGCAATCCGGGCTCCACCGACGAGAGGGTGTCGCCCATGAAGCCCCGCGCCGCACCTCCCGTCCTTGCCGCCATCGCACTCGCCTGCGGCGCGCCTGCCCTGGCCGCCGACGATGGATGGAGCTACCGCATCGTTCCCTACGTCTGGGGCGCCAGCATCGACGGCACGCTCGCGCACGCGCGCCTGCCGGTGACCGTGCATCCCAGCGCCAGCTTCAGCGACATCTGGAACAACCTGGATTTCGCCGCGATGGCCGCCTTCGAGGCGCAACATGGCCGCCACGGCGTGGTCGCCGAACTGGTCACCCTGCGCCTGTCAGGCTCCGCCGGCATGCCAGTCCCGCCGCTCGGCATCCGCGTGCCGGTCGAACTGGACGGCGACTCCACCACGATGCTGCTGGCCTACCAGTACCGCATGGTCGACGCCGCTCAGGCGCACCTGGACCTGGTAGCGGGCGCGCGCTACTGGTCCACGCGCACCGGCTTCGCCTATGCCCTGCCGGCGCCGCCACCGGCGCCCGTGCCACAGGCCTACGATGCCTCCCAGTCGCAGAACTGGATCGACCCGCAGCTGGGCATCAAGGGCCGCCGCGATTTCGCCAACAGCGTCTACGTGGGCGCCTGGCTGCTGGCCGGCGCCGGCGAGTCGGACCTGACCGTGGATGCGATGCTGATGGCCGGATACCGCTTCAACGATCGTGTCGCCCTCACTGCCGGCTATCGCTGGATGACGATCGACTACAGCAGCGGCGGCTTCACCTTCGACGCCACCTTGCAAGGCCCGGGACTCGGCCTGGAGTACGCGTTCTAGCGTACCGGTCGCGGCCAGGGGAAACGGCCACCGGCCCACGCCCCGCGCCGGCTGGCCTGGCCGCCGGCCTGGGGTATGCTCGCCGGAGCAGGCGCCCGCCCCCGGGGGCGCGGAGCCGCCCCGTGAGCGACGTTGATCCGGAAATCGTGGCCATGCTCGATGCGCTCGAGGCGCGGCTGCCGGGCCTGGTCCAGCAGACCTTCCCCGATGAACTGATGGAAGTGTTCGCGACCGAAGCCGAAGCGATCGCCGAGGCCGCCGGCCCCGAGCATGCCTCGTACGTGGCCGCGCGCCTGCAGGCGATGGCCGCTTCGCTGCCGCTGGCGATGCGCAGCGCCAAGCCCTGGTAGGTGGCCAGCACCGGTCAGCCGACGCGCCCGGTATGCGGGGTGTGGATCAGGTCCGACAGGTCGAAACCCTGCTGCCGGGCCGTTTCCAGGTAGCTGGCCTTCACCGCCTCGTCGATTCCGGGTTCGCGCGCCAGCAGCCACAGGTACTTGCGGTCCGGGGAGCCGACCAGCGCGGTCCGGTAGTCCGGATCCAGGCGCAGGATCCAGTAGTCGCCCTTGGTGAAAGGCACCCACTTGAGGCCGTCGGGCATGAAGCTGACTTCGAGCTTGGCGCTGCCGCTGCCCTCGACCAATTCCGCTTCGCCCACCGACTGCTTCACCTCCCCTTCGGCGTCGCGCGCGCGGTTGTCGACCTTCACCTTGCCGTCGGGCTGCAGCGAATAGGTCGCGGTGATGTCGGTGTACTCGCGCGGCTCGTGGCGCATCGGCAAGCGCGCGATCTCGTACCAGGTGCCTAGGTAGCGGTCCAGTTCGACGTGGGGGACGGTGGCGGGCGCGTTGGCGTGGTTCATGGTTCGTCTCGGGCGGGGGGAAGGCCCGTTCTAGGGGCGCGCGCGTGAAACCGGCGTGCGCCCGCCGGGTCCAGGCCGCTTCCGCGGCCGCCCGTCAAGGTCCGGGGATGCCGGGCTTTCATGTAAAATCGCGGTTTTTCGGCCGGAAAAGTGCCAACAGCCCTGCAACGGAGCCCGGTTCCGGGCCCGACCTTCATTCGCCTGCTGGCCCGGGTCGCGGACGCCGATGTCCCCGCCCCGGGTCCGGCGCTGGGCGAGCGGCTGGGCCAGTGGATCGACTGGACCCGTGCGGTCGCCCTGGCCGGCGCCCTGGACGGTCGTCCGTCGCCTTCCGCGCCCGCCGCGCCGGCGACGGGCCCTGACGGCGATGACGAGGTGGCGCGCACGCGCGCGGCCCTGGCCGAGGCGATCGCCACGGATCTGCCCACGCCGCCGGCCGCGGCCACCGGTGCGGACGCCATCGACTTCGCCCCCTATCGCCAGCACTGCCTGGCGATGCAGCGCGCGATGCAGGCCGCGACCGGGCGGCTGCGCGGACGCCTGCGCGACCGGCTCGCGCAGCGCTCGCCGGAACTGGCGCGACTGGCCGAGGTGGATGCGGTGATGGAGCTGACGCTCAGCCCGCGCGAATACAAGCTGCTGGCCGGCGTGCCGTTGCTGCTGGGCCAGCATTTCGACCGCCTGCGCGCCGGTGCGACCGCCCCCGGCCAGGCCGGCGCCGCGTCCGCCGCCTGGCTCGACGTTTTCCATCGCGACATGCAGGACGTGCTTCAGGCCGAACTGGATGTCCGCTTCCAACCGATCGAAGGCCTGCTCGCGGCGCTTCGCACCCCCTGACCTGGATCGACATGCGCACAAGCCCCCTCCACCCCGCCCTCCACGCCGCCCTGTTCCTGGCGGGCCTGGCCGCCGTCGCCTGGGTCGGCGCCGGCTACCTCGCCTTCCACCCGGCCGGCGTGGCGGTGCTGCTGGTGATCGCCGCCTGCTACATCGCTGGCGCGATCGAGCTGTACCGCTACCGCCAGGCCACCACGTCGCTGGCCGCCGCGCTGTCGGACCTGCCGGCCGACGGCGGCGTCCTCGATCCGTGGCTGGAGCGCCTGCATGCGCAGCTTCGCCATGCGGTGCGCCTGCGCATCGAGGGCGAACGCGTGGCGCTGCCGGCCCCGGCGCTCACGCCTTACCTGGTCGGCCTGCTGGTGCTGCTGGGCATGCTGGGCACGCTGCTGGGCATGATGGCCACGCTCAGCGGCACCGGCCTGGCGCTGGAGAACGCCGGCGACCTGCAGGCGATCCGCGGCACGCTCGCCGCGCCGGTGAAGGGCCTGGCCTTCGCGTTCGGCACCTCGATCGCCGGCGTGGCCACCTCGGCCGCGCTGGGCCTGCTGTCGGCGCTGGCGCGGCGCGAACGCCTGCAGGTCGTGCAGCGGCTGGACGCGGCCATCGCCACTTCGCTTCGCACCTACTCGCTGGCCTGGCGCCGCGACGAAGCGCTGCGCGTCCAGCAGCGACAGGCGGAACTGCTGCCGGAACTGGTCGAGCGCCTGCAGGGGATGGTCGCGGCGATCGAGCGGCAGAACGCGGCCGCCGGCGAACAGCTGCTGGCCGGGCAGCAGGACTTCCATGCCCGCGCGGAGGCTTCGCAGGCGCGCCTGGCGGCCACGCTGGAACAATCGCTGAAGTCCGGCGTGGCCGAGAGCGCACGCGCCATCGGCGATGTGCTGCAGCCGGCGGTGGCGGCCACGCTGGCCGGCCTGGCCCGGGAAGCCAACACGCTGCACGACACCGTCTCCGTCGCCGTGCAACGGCAGCTGGAGGGCATGTCCGCCAGCCTCGCCGGCGCCACGGGCGCGGCCGCGCAGGCATGGCAGGCCGCCGCGGCCGCCCAGCAGGATGCGAACGCCTCGCTGCTGCGCGAACTGCACGACGGCCTCGACCGCCATGCCGCGGCACTGGAGCAGCGCGCGAACGGCGTGGTCGATGCGATCGCCGCACGCCTGGAGGCCAACGCCGAGGTGGTCGCCAGCGCCTGGCGCTCGGCGCTGGCGCAGCAGGACGAACGCCATGCCGAGCAGGCCGCACGCAACGAGCAGGCGCTGGCCACGGCGGCCGCCACCTTCGAACGGCACGCCACCGCCCTGGTCGGCGACGTGGATCGCTCGCACGGCGAACTGCAGGCGCTGCTGGTCGAGCACGAACAGCAACGCCTGGCCGCCTGGGCCGAACAGGTCGCCCGCATGGGCGCCGGGTTGCGCCAGGACTGGGAGCAGGCCGGCCAGGCGGTGGCCGCGCGGCAGCAGGCGATCTGCGATGCGCTGGCCGCCAGCGCGAACGACATGGCGGCACAGGCGCAGGCGCATGCCAGCGCCACCATCGCCGAGATCGAACGGCTGGTGGACGCCGCCGCGCAGGCGCCGCGCGCCGCGGCCGAGGTCATCGCCGAGCTGCGCCAGAAGCTGTCCGAAAGCATGGTCCGCGACACCGCGATGCTCGAGGAGCGCACCCAGCTGATCGGCACGCTCGGCACCCTGCTCGATGCGGTCAACCACGCCTCCACCGAACAGCGCGGTGCCATCGATGCCCTGGTCGCCACCTCGGCCGACCTGCTCGAGCGCGTCGGCACGCGCTTCACCGACCACATCGAGGCCGAGACCGGCAAGCTCGGCGACATCGCCGCGCAGGTCGCCGTCGGCGCCACCGAGGTGGCCAGCCTGGGCGAAGCCTTCGGTGCGGCGGTGCAGGTGTTCGGCCAGTCCAACGAAGAGTTGCTCGCGCGCCTGCAGGGCATCGAAGCCGCGCTGGACCGCTCGCTCGCACGCAGCGACGAGCAGCTGGCCTACTACGTCGCCCAGGCCCGCGAGGTGGTCGACCTGAGCCTGCTGGCGCAGAAGCAGATCGTCGAAGACCTGCAGCGCATCGGCGGTCCGCGCCAGGCCGGCAACGACGCCAGCGCCGCCGGGACCGAAGCGGCATGAGCGTGGAGTTCGACGACGCCGGATCCACCGCGCCGGTCTGGGCGAGCTTCGGCGACCTGATGTCGGTCCTGCTCGGCGCGTTCGTGCTGGTGCTGGTCGGCGTGATCGCGGTGCAGGCCGAGCTGTCGGGCCGGTTGGACGCGGAAATGCGCAGGCGGCAGGCCGAGCAGGCGCAACGCCAGGCGCTGGAGCAGGCGCTGGCGGGGCCGCTGGCGGCCGGACGGGTGACCCTGGTCGACGGGCGCATCGGCATCCGCGGCAACGTGCTGTTCGCGCTCAACTCGGCGCAGCTGCAACCGCATGGCCGCGAACTCCTGCGCAGCCTGGCGGCGCCGCTGGCCGCCTACATGGAGGCACGCGACGAGATCCTGATGGTCAGCGGCTTCACCGACGACCGCCAGGTACGCGACGGCAACCGCCTGTTCGCGGACAACTGGGAACTGTCCGCGCAGCGTGCGCTCACGGTGACCCGCGTGCTGGTCGACGAAGGCGTGCCGGCGTCGTCGGTGTTCGCCGCCGCGTTCGGCGCCAGCCAGCCGGTCGGCCCCAATACCGACGAAGAGGGCCGCGCCCGCAACCGCCGCGTGGAGATCGCACCGGTCCCGCGGCGCACGCACGCCCAGCCACCGGCCGCCGCCAGCGATGGACGGTAATCCGGCTCCCGGCGTGCGCCAGCGCTTGGATGCCTGGCGCGCACAGGGCGCCGACCGCGTCGACCCGGTGCGGTTCGCCCTGATCGAGTCGCTCGCCCGCCGTGCCGGCGCGCACGAGGGCCTGGCGCGTCGCCTGCTGGACGAGCGCCTGTCCGGGCTGGTCGAGGACTACGCGCGCGACGTGGCGGCGCCCGTGGCGGCCGATGCCAGCGGATCGCGCGATCCGGCCGCCGCCGGTGCGCTGGCCACGCTGCTGGCGCGGATGCCGCATCGCACGATGGACGGCGACCCCTATCCCGAGATTCCGCTGCTGCAGCAGTTCCGCACGCTCTGGGCCGGCCTGCGCACCGAGTCCCAGCTGCGCCAGTCGCTGGAACCGGTGGCCGGCGACGCAGGCCCGCTCAACTCGGCCGTGCTCGTGCACCGCTCGCTCAACCTGATGCGCACGCTGTCCCCCGGCTACCTGCAGCACTTCATCGCCTACATCGACGCGCTGTCTTCGCTGGAACGGATGCACCTCGCGTACGCACCGGCCAGCGCGGATACGGGGCCGCGCATGGAGGCCCCGCGCAAGCCCGCGCGAAGCCGTACGCGCAAGAAGCCGCGGGGCTGACGCTCAGTCGCCGGCCGGCATCCGCCCCGTCGTCGCATCATCCTGGTCGAGGCGGGCATCGGGCACGTCGATCCGCACGCCGGCCGCTTCCCACGACTCCTGCAGCCAGGGACACGCCGGCATGCTCGGGTCGGGCAGTTCCAGTTCGTTCACTTCCACGATGATCCTCCGTCCGGCTCAGCCGCCGAACAGCCAGAAGGCGCCCAGCGGATGGTGCGCGCGGGCGATGAAGTAAGCCTGCAGGAAGCACAGCCCCGCCGCCGCCACCAGCCCGGCGCGCGCCACGGCGCGGCGCTGCGGCCGGAACGCGGCGATGCCCAGTACCACGTACGCGGCCACCAGGCCCAGCTTGGTCCACAGCCAGCCATTGGCGAACAGCTCGCGCGGCAGGATCGTCAGCAGCATGAGCGCCGCGGTCAGCAGCACGGTGTCGATGGTGTAGCTGAGGTAGCGCACCGGCGCCTGCCGCGGCCAGCGCATGCCGCCGAGCAGCGCCAGCGCGCGCAGTGCGAAGAACGCGCCGCTGGCCATGATCGCGGCGACATGGACGAGCTTGATGTCGGGGTAGAAGGTGAGCATCGCGGCCTGCCGTCAGCCCGGGCGCCCGTCGCGCCGCGGCGACAGGTAGATGCGACCGATGTGCGCCACCCACGGCGACAGCGCCAGCAGCCAGCCCACCGCCGCCAGTGCCTGCCACAGGCCCGGGTCCGGAAGCACCTCGGCCAGGATCCGCAACGTGGCCACGACCTGGATCGCGGCGAAGGCGAACCAGGCGATGCCGTACATCTGCAGCGGGCGGCCCGAATGGCCCTGGGTGACGCGGGTCACCATGGCCACCAGCAGGCTGCCGAAGAAGCCGATGAACAATGCGTGCATCGGCGCGCGGCCGAGCATGAATTCGCCGGTGATCCAGTAGCCCAGGCTCTGCGCCGCGTACAGGGCGAACGTCACCGGCAGCCACAGGGTGCCGACGAACAGCACCGCCAGCAGGCCCGGCATGCGCGCACGCGGCCACCAGCGGACCACCGCCAGGCCGCTCAGCACCAGCAGCGGCACGTCGACCAGCCACAGCCAGGCGTGGCCATGCACCAGCTCCAGCGCCAGGTGCGCCAGCGCCAGCGTCCACATCGCGGCCAGCCACCACAGCGGACGCCAGGCGCGGTAACCGGGCACCACGTTGGCGGCGAAGAACGGGAACATCCGGTGCGCGACCGTGAGGTAGACCGGCAGCAGCATGCCCACGCCGCCAAGCCTGATCCCGGCGAATGCCCAGCCCGCCGGCGCGCCGAGCACGAAGGCGATGAACATCACCATGCCCAGCCAGCCCAGCACCAGGGCGGCGAAGCACGAGCGCGCATGCCAGGTGGCGCCCTTCTCGTCCACCAGCAGGCGGCCGAGGATGGCCAGCGCCGCGCTCCACCCGGCGAGCGCCATCCACAGGCCGACGGTCAGCCCGGCGTCCCAGCCGGCGGCGCCGAGCAGGATCGCCAGTTGCCCGCCCATCAGGCCCGCACCCACCGGCAGGTAGTGCCAGCGCTGCAGGTCGGGCAGCCCCATCCAGCGCGGGAACACGGTCAGCAGGAAGCCGAAGACGAAGCTGGGCAGCACCAGGTACTGCATCACGAACGCATGCAGCCAGCCCGGCGGGATCGCCAGCGCCGGCAGGGTCCACAGCCCGAACCGCACCGACAGCAGCCACAGCGCCCACCACAGCATCGCCAGCAGGACGTTGGCCGCGCCGATGAAGAACATCAGGCGATGGGGGGCGTGTGCCAGCCAGGCCGGCGAGGCCTGGAGACGACGGGGAGCGGGCGGCAGTACGTCGATTCGCATGCCGGCAGTGTGTGGCGGGCGTCGCCGGGCCGCCTTGACCCAGGTCAGGCGCGGCGCATCCGGAAGGCGTTGTGGCATCGCACGCCCCCGCCCCGGCCGCCGCGGCCAGCGGGTCGCAGTGCGGCCCCGTCGCACGTCGATGGCCCCGCCGGGCCGGAGGTGCGAAAATCGCGCGTCCACGGCCGCGCCTTCCTGCAGCGGCCGCCACCCCCCAGGATCCCGTGAGAACACCCCCAGGCTTGCAGGCGCTGATCGACGACGGCGTCATCGACGAAGTGCTGCGGCCGCTCAAGAGCGGCAAGGAAGCGGCGGTCTACGTGGTCCGCAGCGGCGGTGAGGTGCGCTGCGCGAAGGTCTACAAGGACATGGCCCAGCGCAGCTTCCAGCAGCGCGTGCAGTACCAGGAAGGCCGCAAGGTGCGCGGCAGCCGCGAGGCGCGCGCGATCGGCAAGGCCACCAAGTATGGGCGCAAGCAGCAGGAGACGGCCTGGAAGAACACCGAGGTCGAGGCGCTGTACCAGCTGCGCGCGGCCGGCGTGCGCGTGCCCGAGCCGTTCGGCTATTTCCATGGCGTGCTGGTGATGGAACTGGTCACCGACGCCGAGGGCTACAGCGCGCCGCGCCTGGGCGAGGTCGAGCTGGAAGCGCGGCAGGCCCGCGACTACCACGCCGTGCTGGTACGCCAGGCGCAGCTGATGCTGTGCTGCGGCCTGATCCATGGCGACCTGTCGGCCTACAACGTGCTGGTCGGGCCCGACGGTCCGGTCGTCATCGATTTCCCGCAGGTCGTCAGCGCCGCCGGCAACAACGCGGCGCGCACGATGCTGCTGCGCGACGTCAACAACCTCACCGCCAGCCTGGGCCGCTTCGCGCCGGAGCTGCTGGAGACCTGGTACGGCGAGGAAATGTGGGCACTGTTCGAGGCCGGCGAGTTGCATCCGGACACCGTGCTGAGCGGCGAGTTCACCCCGGACGAAAGCAGCGTCGACCTGGACAGCGTGCGCCACGCGATCAACGACGCCCGCGAGGAAGCCCTGATCCGCCAGCAGGGGCGAGAAGCGGCGGCGGAAGACGACGCTTAGATGAGCTCGAACGGCGGCGGAAGACGACGCTTAGGTGAGCTCGAACGGCGCCGGAAGACGACGCTTAGATGAGCTCGAACGGCGCCGGAAGACGACGCTCAGGCAAGCGCGAAGCGGCGGCGCAGGACGACGCCCGGCCTCGACGCACCGCGCGGGACGCCGCCCCTGCCCGCCCGGCCACGGCGCTTCAGAACCGCTCCCCTGCCGGCAGATAGCGCCAGCTCCCCGCCGGCATCGCGCCGTCCGGCCCCTTGCCCAGGGCCACGCGCCCGATGCGCAGCCGGCGGATCGACAGCACCTTCAAGCCGACCTGCGCGCACATGGTGCGCAGCTGGCCGCCCTGCACGGCCTTGATCGCGAAACGCAGCCGGTTCTCGCTCTGCCAGCTGACCTTGCAAGGCGGCAGGACGCGTCCGGCATACGACAGCCCGTGGGCGAGCTTCTGCAGGCCATGCGGCTTCATCTCGCCCTCGACCTCTACGACGTATTCGTGCTCGATGTCGTCCCGATCCTCGGTCAGCCGGCGCCACACCCGTCCATCCTGGGTCAGCACCATCAGGCCGCTGGCCTCGGCATCCAGCGGCACCTGCGGGGTCAGCCGCAGGAAATGGCGCTTCAGCGGACGGATGCCGGAGGGATCGTGGGCCCAGCGCGTGGCCGGCTCCACCAGCGCGGCGGCCGGCCTGTCGCCGGAAACCGCGTCGTACCCGGCCGGCTTGTGCAGCAGGATCGTGGCCGGCTCCACCGCTTCCAGGGTCGCGGCCGGATCCAGTTCGACCCGCTCGCCGGACACCCGGTGCTGCGGCGCTTCCAACACCTGGCCATCCACCCGCACCCAGCCGTTGCGGATGTACTGTTCGGCGTCGGCGCGCGTGCAGCCCGCCAGTTCGGCGACACGGCGGGCAAGGCGGACCGGTTCGGACATGGCGGGGTTCGGCGGACGACAGGGGCGCGCAGTGCAACCACTGGCGGCGTAGTGCCTTCGTCCCTGCCCGGCCAGCGCCTCAGAAGCCGCCGCCCCAGCGGTGCTGCCATGACACCCCGATCGCGTCGAATTCATTGCCGGTGCGCGCGTAGACGCCGCTGCTGACGGCGACCTTGACCGAGTTCTTCCGGTCCACCGGCAGCGACAACGACGCACCCACGCGCCAGTTGCGCTGCAGGTCGCGGTTGTAGCGGCCGTCCACCTGCGAACGCCCGCCGGCGAAATACGTGGCATCCAGCGACCACCACGCGCCGGAGGCCAGGCCACGGATCAGGTTGCCCTGCAGCGCGTACAGCGGATCCTGCGAACGCGTCGTGCCGCCGTAGAATTCCTCGTTGTCGGTGTAGAAGGTCGCGGCCAGCTTCAGTTCGGTGATCCACGGCCCGGCGGCTTTCGACAGGCCCAGCTCGGGCTTGAACGACCAGCGGTTGCTGGCGATGTTGACGATGCGGTCCGCGTCGTACTGCCCCAATGGTGGCGATACCTGAAGGCTGGCGCCGACGACCAGGTCCTGCTTCCAGTCCTTGAATTCGGCCAGGCCCAGCGCGGGCGCGCCATGGAAGTTGTACGACAGGCGCATCACCGGCCTGCCGAAGCCGGTGACCTTGCGCTCCACCGGCGCGCCCAGGTAGTCGGCGGTGCCGCTGAGCCGCATGTAGGGCACGCCCGCATCGAACTTGGCCGAGCGGCCCCACAGCGGGAACGCATGCGCATAGCCCAGCACCAGGCTGGTGGTTTTCAGGTCGTCGTCGTCGATCGGCACGGACGAGTCGAAGCTCAGCCCGCCGCGGGTCTGCACCGCACCGGCGACCAGGAAGTTCACCCCGACCGGCACGTTGGAGTAGGAGCGCGGCTCGATCTCCTGCGCGGCGAGCGGGCCGGACACCAGCAGCAGGAGGAAGAGGGGGGCGATGACGATCGATGCCCGCATCCCGATGCGTGTCGATTCCATCAGCCCCCTCCTCCGTCTCCCTTGTCCGGAGTCTATCCCGGCCCAATCCCCTGGGCATCGACCGGCATCCGCACGAGATCGCCGGGTCGCCGGGCCCGATGCATGGGCCGGTCCGACTGCCCGGCCGATGTCAGCCTGCAGCACCCGGCCCGGTGTCTACGGACGGCTGCGGACCCAGGCGCACGACCAGCCACCGCAGGAACCACTGGGTCAGCGGTCCCACGCCGAACGCGAACACCACCGTTCCCACGCCCACGGTACCGCCGAGCAGCACGCCCACCGCCAACGCGCCCAGTTCGATCAGGGTGCGCACGCGGCGCAGCGGCCAGCCGCTACGCCGGGTCAGTCCGGTCATCAGCCCGTCCCGCGGCCCCGGCCCCAGCTGCGCGCCGACATACAGCGCGGTGGCGAAGGCACAGGCGACCACGCCGCCGAGCATGAACAGCGTGCGCGGCCACAGTCCGTCCGGCGTCGGCAGCCACGCCAGGTGGATGTCGGCGAAGGGGCCCAGCAGCAACGTGTTGGCCAACGTGCCCAGGCCCGGCATCTGCCGCAGCGGAAGCCAGGCCAGGAGCACCGCGACCGAGGTGATCACCATCACCGTGCCGAACGACAGCGGCACGCGGCCGGCCACGCCCAGGTGGAACACGTCCCACGGCGCCGCACCCAGCGCGCCCTCGATCATCAGCGCGGCGGCCAGTCCATAGACCCACAGGCCGGCCAGCAGGCGCACGATCCGCTCGGGCAGGCGGCCGGCGCGCAACTGCGCCAGCGGCCCGAGGTTGAGCAGTCCGGCCGGACCGGTCATGGCCCGCGCTGGCCGCCGGCGGTCACGGGTCCAGCAGCCCCGCTTCGCGCAACGCGGCCTCCACCAGCGCCTGGTTGCCCGGCTCCAGTTCGGTCATCGGCAGGCGCAGGGTGCCACCGCAATGCCCCAGGCGCGACATCGCCCACTTCACCGGGATCGGGTTGGCCTCGACGAACAGCTGCCGGTGCACCGGCAGCAGCCGCTGCTGGATCGCCATGGCGGTGGCGACGTCGCCGGCG
The DNA here is from genome assembly GCF_010211765.1 of Pseudoxanthomonas kaohsiungensis. Taxonomy (GTDB): domain Bacteria; phylum Pseudomonadota; class Gammaproteobacteria; order Xanthomonadales; family Xanthomonadaceae; genus Pseudoxanthomonas; species Pseudoxanthomonas kaohsiungensis. Next base: position 57,655 of record NZ_PDWO01000012.1, read on the forward strand.
AGCGCGGCCATGCACAGCTCGTGCATCAGTCGCGGCGCGACGTTGGCGGTGACGCTGACGTTGCCATGGCCACCGCAGAGCATCAGCGCGACCGCGGTGGCGTCGTCGCCGGAATAGATCGCGAACCCCTCCGGCGCCTCGCGGACCAGCCACTGCGCGCGCTCCAGGTTGCCCGTGGCCTCCTTGATGCCGACGATGCCGGGCACCTGCGCCAGCCGCAGCACGGTGGCGTGCTGCAGGTCGGCCACGGTGCGGCCCGGCACGTTGTAGAGCACGATCGGCAGGTCACCGGTGGCTTCGGCGATGGCCTTGAAGTGGCGGTACTGGCCTTCCTGCCCGGGCTTGTTGTAGTACGGCACCACCTGCAGCTGGCTGCTGGCGCCGACCTGTCGCGCGTACTTCGCCAGCGCGATCGCCTCGGCGGTGGAGTTGCCGCCGCAGCCGGCCATCACCGGCACCCGCCCGGCCGCCTGCTCCACCGCCACGCGGATGATCTCGCAATGCTCGGCCACGTCCACGGTCGGCGATTCGCCGGTGGTGCCGACCACGCCGATGCAGTCGGTGCCCTCGGCCACGTGCCAGTCGACCAGCCGGCGCAGCGCGTCGTAGTCGACGCTGCCGTCCTCGTGCATGGGCGTGACGAGCGCGACGATGCTGCCGCGCAGGAGAATGGGCATGGGGGTCATCCGGAGGTCGCAACGGTGGAAACGCAGCGATTCTAATGGGGGCGCGGCCGCTTGCGGCGTCTCCACCGCCCGCCCCGCCTGGTTGCCCGCGAAACGAACGACGAAACCCGCCCCCGTCACCGGGGCGCGGGAAAATTACGGCCACCACACGACATTTGCACATCCGACTTACGCCCGCGGGCAGAGCCTGTCGATCCCCGGCATGGTGCCGGCGGGAGAACGCAGATGGCGACCAGGTGGAACGAGGAACAGCAGCAGCGGCAGCAGGACCACGAGCAGGAATGGAATCCGCGCCAGCAGGGACGGCCGGACGAGGAAGAGGAATAGTCCGAGCGTGACCAGGCCCCCGCTCCGGCGGGGGCCTTCACCGTAGCGGCCTGGACACTGCCCCCGGCGGATCGCGCAGTCCGGAACCCGCGGCGGGCCACACCCGTCCTCGCCCGTGCCGCCGACCTCAGTGCCGAGCGGCCTTCTTCTCGCTCTTTTCCGCGCGCTTTTCCTTCAGCGTCTTGGCGGGCTTCTTCTTGGTCTCTTTCTTCTTGTCCAGGCCCTTGGCCATTGCCGCACCCTCCGTCGTGATCGTGCGCGGAGCATGCCATATCTCCCCCCGTCCACACGGCCGCCCGACGGGCCGCACGCGGCGGGCGGGATGGCCGCCGGCGAACCCCGGTCGCGCCCCCGCCGCCGGGTGGCCCTTGCCGCCTGCCCGACCGCAGCCTGGCCCCGCGGCGACGCGCCGGCCCGGTGCTACCATCCCCAGCCCGGGCCCACCTCCTGCAGGTCACGTATGCCTTCCTCCTCCCATGGAAGCAGGCTAGGCCGACTCCTCCAGCAGGAATGCCAGGCCGCGACCGCGGCGCTGGCCGGCAGCGGCGACGTGCATGCGCGGGTGCACGAAGCACGCAAGGCGATCCGCCGCGCCCGCTCGCTGCTGGCGCTGGTCGATGCCGAGCTGGAGGTCGAGTCTTCCGACGCATTGCTGCGGCGTACCGGCGACAGCCTGGGCATGCTGCGCGACGCCTATTCGGTCGCGCGTACCGCCGGCAAGCTCGCCAGGCGCACGCAGGACCCGCGCTGGAGCGAGGCCGAGGCCACCCTGGACGCGCGCGCTGATCGCCTGGCCCGGCGCGAACTGGCCGCCGACCCCGGCTTCGCCAGCCGCGTCCGCGCCATCCGGCGGGCGGCTAAACAGCTGCAGTCCCTGCCTTGGGACACGCTTGCCAGCGCGGACATCCGCGCGGGCCTGGTCCGGCAGAGCAGGCGCGCCGACAAGGCGGCGCGGCGGGCGAAGAAGCAGCCGCTGCCGCAGAACCTGCACCGCTGGCGTCGCCGGGTACGGCGGCTGCGGATGCAGGTGGACGCGCTGGCGGCGCTGAAGATCAGCTCGCTCGGCTCGGACCCCGCCGTGTCCCGCCGCCTGCACGCGCTCAGCGACGAGCTGGGCTGGCACCAGGACCTGGAGGTGCTGGCCGAGACGCTGCGCCGCATGCGCAGCCTGGCCTGCCGCCAGGCGCTGCTCGGCCAGCTGCGCGGCGGCGCGATCGAGCGCGAGGCGGCCTGACCGCGGTCGCCGGAAGCCGACGCTCACTCCCCGATATTGATCCAGGTCGCCTTCATTTCGGTGTACTTGTCGAAGGCGTGCAGCGACTTGTCGCGGCCGTTGCCGGACTGCTTGTAGCCGCCGAACGGCGCGGTCATGTCGCCGCCGTCCCAGTAGTTGACCCAGACGCTGCCGGCGCGCAGGCCGCGGGCCATGCGGTGCGCGCGCGCCAGGTTCGCGGTCCACACGCCGGCGGCCAGGCCGTACTCGGTGTCGTTGGCGATGCGCAGGGCCTGCGCTTCGTCGTCGAACGGGATCACCGCCAGCACCGGGCCGAAGATCTCCTCGCGCGATATCGCGTGTTCCGGACGCACGTCGTCGAACACGGTCGGCTCGATGTAGCAACCGCCGTCCACGGTCTGCAGGCGGTTGCCACCCAGCGCGAGCCGCGCGCCTTCGGCCTGGCCCTTGCCGATGTAATCGAGCACGCGCCGGGTCTGGCCTTCGTCGACCATCGCGCCCATCGGCGCGCCGGGCTCCAGCGGATGGCGCGGCTGCATCTTCCTGCCCGCCTCGACCACCCGCGCGACGAACTCCTCCTGGATGCCGCGCTCCACCAGCAGGCGCGAGGCGGCGGTGCAGACTTCGCCCTGGTTGTAGAAGATGCCCGACGCCGCAGCCTCGGCGGCCTTGGCCAGGTCCGGCGCGTCGGCGAAGACGACGTTGGGACTCTTGCCGCCGCACTCCATGTACGCACGCTTCATGTTGGACAGGCCGGCGCACTGCAGCAGGCGCTTGCCCACCGCGGTCGATCCGGTGAAGACCAGCCCGTCCACGTCCATGTGCAGGGCCAGCGGCTCGCCCGCTTCCTTGCCGAACCCGGGCACGACGTTGAACACGCCATCGGGGATGCCGGCCTCGGCGACCAGTTCAGCCAGGCGCAGCACGCTCAGCGGCGACTTCTCCGACGGCTTGAGCACCACCGAGTTGCCCATCGCCAGCGCCGGCGCCAGCTTCCACGCGGCCATCAGCAACGGAAAGTTCCACGGAACGATGGCGCCGACCACGCCCAGCGGCTCGCGCGTGACCAGCCCCAGCTCGTCCTGGCCGGTGGGCGCCACCTCGCCATAGACCTTGTCCAGCGCCTCGGCGGTCCAGTCGAAGCAGCGGATGGTGGCGGCGATGTCGACGTTGCGCGCGTCGTCGATCGGCTTGCCCATGTCCAGCGTTTCCAGCAGCGCCAGTTCGTCGGCGTGCCGCTCGATCAGCGCGACCAGCTTCTGCAGGGTTCTCTTGCGCTTGACCGGCCTGGCCTGCGACCAGCCACCGGCCTCGAAGCTGCGCCGCGCCGCGCGCACCGCGCGGTCGATGTCGGCCTGCCCGCCGGCGGCGACCTGTCCCAGCACGCGGCCGTCGATGGGGCTGATGCAGTCGAAGGTCCTGCCATCGGCGGCATCGACGTACCGGCCGTCGATGAAGGCCTGCGTGCGCAGCGTGAGGCCGTCGGCCATGGCCTGCCAGTCGGCGCGGGTGTTTGGGGTGGTCATGGGAATCTCCTGGTCGTTCGCAATCGCAGCCGCGCGGGCCCGCCAAGCCGGAACGCCCGACGGCCACCCATCAGAACGTCGCCGGCGTGTTCGCGCTGACGATCACCGCCTCGGTGTCGCCGACGTTGCGGAAGCGGTGCGGCACGCGGCTTTCGAAGTAGTAGGCCTCGCCGGGGCCGAGCACGCGCACCTGGGTGCCGACGGTCACCTCGACCTGCCCGGTGATGACCACGCCGCCCTCCTCGCCCTCGTGTTCGATCATCGCCGCACCGGTGTCGCTGCCCGGCGGCATGACCTCGCGCAGGATGCACATCTGCCGCTGCGGTCGGTGCTGGCCGACCAGGTAGTAGTGGATGTCGTTGTTGCCCACGTCGGGCAGCTCGTCGGCGGCGTAGAACGGCTGCTCCGGCGGGCCCGGGTCCAGGTCCAGGGTGAAGAAGTCGGCCAGCGAGATCGGGATGCCGTCGAGCACCTTCTTCAGCGAGCTGACCGACGGGCTGACCTTGTTCTGCTCGATCAGCGAGATGGTGCTGTTGGTGACGCCCACGCGGCGGGCCAGCTCGCGCTGGCTGAGGTTGCGGGCGGTGCGTACCCGCTGCAGGCGTGCGCCGATGTCCATCCCTTGGGTCGCTCCCGGCCGGGGGTCCCGGCGTGTCATCGGATACTTTACATGCCGCCCCGTCCGGGTCAATTTTTGGCGTAGACTCGGCCACAGCGTTGAATTTTTAAAACGGCGCCTACCCCCTTGGCCGCCGGTACCCCCTGCCCCGGAGCGCCCATGAACCCGCTAGACGACGCCCGCCGCAACGCCCTGGCCGACCACTACGCCGCGCAGAACCGCTCGGCGCCGGCGGCCATGGACGCGTTCTGGATGCCGTTCACCGCCAACCGCCAGTTCCGCGACACCCCGCGCCTGCTGGCCTCGGCCGAAGGCATGTACTACCGCGATGTCGACGGCCGCCAGATCCTGGACGGCACCGCCGGCCTGTGGTGCTGCAACGCCGGCCATGCGCGGCCGCGGATCGTCGAGGCGGTGGCCCGGCAGGTCGCCACGCTCGACTTCGCCCCGAACTTCCAGATGGGCTCGCCCCTGCCGTTCGTCCTGGCCGAACGGCTGAAGGCGATCGCGCCGCGCCCGCTGGACCACGTGTTCTACACCAACTCCGGCTCCGAGTCGGTCGACACCGCGCTGAAGATCGCCCTGGCCTACCACCGCGCCCGCGGCGAAGGCCAGCGCGTGCGCCTGATCGGCCGCGAGAAGGCCTACCACGGGGTCGGCTTCGGCGGCATCTCGGTCGGCGGCCTGCCCAACAACCGCAAGTGGTTCGGCACCGGCCTGCCGGGCGTGGACCACCTGCGCCACACCCTGGACATCGGCCGCAACGCGTTCTCGCGCGGGCTGCCGCCGCATGGCGTGGAACTGGCCGAGGACCTGGAACGGCTGGTGCAGTTGCACGACGCCAGCACGATCGCGGCGGTGATCGTCGAGCCGATCGCAGGCTCGGCCGGGGTGATCCTGCCGCCGCCGGGGTACCTGCAGCGCATCCGTGAGATCTGCAGCCGCCACGGCATCGTGCTGATCTTCGACGAGGTGATCACCGGCTTCGGCCGCGTCGGCGAGCCGTTCGCCGCGCAGCGCTTCGGCGTCACCCCGGACATGATGACCACCGCCAAGGGCCTGACCTCCGGCTGCGTGCCGATGGGCGCGGTGTTCGTCGCGACCGACATCCACGACGCCTTCATGCAGGGCCCGGACAACGCGATCGACCTGTTCCACGGCTACACCTACACCGGGCACCCGCTGGCCTGCGCCGCCGCGCTGGCGGCGCTGGACACCTACGAGGAAGAAGGCCTGCTCACCCGCGCCCGCGGGCTGGAACAGTACTGGGAGGACGGCCTGCACGCGCTGCGCGGCAAGCCGCACGTGGTCGACATCCGCAACTTCGGCCTGATCGGCGCGGTGGAACTGGCGCCGGAAGACGGCAGGCCCGGCGCGCGCGGCTACCAGGTGCTGGAGCGCGCGTTCCGCAAGGGCCTGCTGGTGCGCACCACCGGCGACACGGTGGCGCTGTCGCCGCCGCTGATCGTCGAACGACGCCACATCGACGACATCTTCTCCATGCTCGGCGAGGTACTCGACTCCCTGTGACGACGACGCCCCTGCCCACGCCGCACCTGTAGGAGCCGATCCATCGGCGACCCGAGGCCGTCGAGGCCACGGGGAACCCGACCGTACCAGTTGCGTGGGTCACCGATGGAACGACTCCTGCAAAAGGGCAGGCACGGCCAGACCCGAACCCGGCAACTCCAGCCACAAGACACGCCCCCTCCGCAGACACCCATCCCCGGAGATCCACCATGCTGATCGGCGTCCCCAAGGAAATAAAGAACCACGAGTACCGCGTCGGCCTCACCGCCAGCGGCGCCCGCGAGCTGTCCGCGCGCGGCCACCAGGTGCTGGTCGAACGCGATGCCGGCGTCGGCATCGGCCTGGCCAACGAAGCCTTCGAGGCCGCCGGCGCGCAGATCGTGGACAGCGCCGCGGAGGTCTACGGGCGCACGGAGATGATCATCAAGGTCAAGGAGCCGCAGCCGGCCGAGTGCGCGATGCTGCGCCCGGGCCAGCTGCTCTACGCCTACCTGCACCTGGCCCCCGACCCGGAACAGACGCGCGCCCTGCTGGCCTCCGGCTGCACCGCCATCGCCTACGAAACAGTCACCGACGACCGCGGCGGGCTGCCGCTGCTGGCACCGATGAGCGAGGTCGCCGGGCGCATGTCGATCCAGGCCGGCGCGCACGCACTGGAGAAAGCGCAGGGCGGTTCGGGCATCCTGCTCGGCGGCGTGCCGGGGGTGAAGCCGGCCGAGGTGATGGTGATCGGCGCCGGCACCGTCGGCCTCAACGCCGCACGCATGGCGATGGGCCTGGGCGCGCACGTCACCGTGCTGGACCGCTCGCTGGACCGCCTGAAGTACGTCGACGAGCTGTACGGCGAACGCCTGACCACGATCTACTCGACCCGCGATGCGATCGAGGACCGCCTGCCCTATACCGACCTGGTCGTCGGTGCGGTGCTGATCCCCGGCGCAGCCGCGCCGAAGCTGCTGTCGCGCGGCCACCTCAAGCTGATGCGTCCCGGCTCGGTCCTGGTGGACGTGGCGATCGACCAGGGCGGCTGCTTCGAGACCAGCCGGCCGACCACGCACCAGGAGCCGACCTACGAGGTCGACGGGATCATCCACTACTGCGTGGCCAACATGCCCGGCGGCGTCGCCCGCACCTCCACCTTCGCCCTGACCAACGCCACCCTGCCCCATGCGCTGGCCCTGGCCGACAAGGGCGCGGTCCAGGCATTGCTGGATGACGTGAACCTGCGCAACGGGCTCAACGTGCATGCCGGCAAGCTCACCTACCGCGCCGTGGCCGACGCCCTGAACCTGCCCTTCACCCCGGCCGCCGAGGCGCTGTCGTTGTAGGAGCCGGTCGTCGGCGGCGTCCCGCGCGCGGGCACGGGCGATGCCCACATGTCCTGGGTGGATGTCGCCCATGAAGATGGGCTCCTACAAGAAGAGCGCGACTCCGGAGGGACCAGCAGCGATGACCCGACAGCTCCAGCACCATATCGGCGGCCGCGAACAGCCCGGCAACAGCGCCAGGTACGGCGACGTGTTCGACCCCGCCAGCGGCCAGGTCAGCGCGCGCGTGCCGCTGGCCGGCGCCGATGACGTGCAGGCGGCCGTGGCCGCGGCGCAGGCGGCGTTTCCCGACTGGGCGGCGACGCCGCCGCTGCAGCGTGCGCGGGTGATGTTCCGGCTGCGGTCGCTGATCGAGCGCGATGCCGACGCGCTGGCCCGGACGATCACCTCCGAGCACGGCAAGACCCTGGCCGACGCGCGCGGCGAAGTCACCCGCGGCCTGGAAGTGGTGGAGTTCGCCAGCGGCATCCCGCACCTGCTCAAGGGCGAGTACTCGGCGCAGGTGGGGCGAGGCGTGGACAGCTGGAGCGAGCGGGCGCCGCTGGGCGTGGTCGCCGGCGTCACGCCGTTCAATTTCCCGGTGATGGTCCCGCTGTGGATGGCACCGGTGGCGCTGGCCTGCGGCAACAGCTTCGTGCTCAAGCCATCGGAGAAGGTGCCCTCCGCGGCACTGCACCTGGCCGCGCTGCTGCAGGAAGCGGGGCTGCCCGACGGCGTGTTCAACGTCGTCCATGGCGGCCGCGAGGCGGTCGATGCGCTGCTGGACGACGCGCGCGTGCAGGCGCTGAGCTTCGTCGGGTCCACGCCGGTGGCCCGCTACCTGTACGAGCGCGGCAGCGCCGGCGGCAAGCGCGTGCAGGCGCTGGGTGGCGCCAAGAACCATGCGGTGGTGCTGGCCGATGCCGACATCGGCCTAGCCGCCGAGGCGCTGCTCGGCGCCGGCTACGGCTCGGCCGGCGAGCGTTGCATGGCGATCTCGGTGGCCGTTTGCGTGGGCGATGCGCCCGCCGATGCGCTGGTCGCCGCGCTGGCGGACAAGGTCGCCGCGCTGCGCATCGGCCCGGGCATCGAAGACCTGGACATGGGTCCGCTGGTCGACGCGGCGCACCGCGATCGCGTCCGCGGCTACATCGACCTGGGCGTGGCCGAGGGCGCCGAACTGGTGGTCGACGGCCGCGCCCATGCCTGCACGCGCGGCGACGGTTTCTTCCTGGGCGGCAGCCTGTTCGACCGGGTGACGCCGGCCATGCGCATCCATCGCGAGGAGATCTTCGGCCCGGTGCTGTGCGTGGTGCGCGTGCCGGACTTCGAGGCGGCGCTGGCGCTGGTCGACGGCCACGAGTACGGCAACGGCACGGCGGTGTTCACCCGCAGCGGCGGTGCCGCACGCGAGTTCGCGCGGCAGGTGCAGGCGGGCATGGTCGGGATCAACGTGCCGATCCCCGTGCCGATGGCCTTCCACAGCTTCGGCGGCTGGAAGCGCTCGCTGTTCGGCCCGCTGCACATGCACGGTCCGGACGGGGTGCGCTTCTACACGCGGCTGAAGACCATGACCGCACGCTGGCCCGAAGGCGCGGCCGGCGCCGAGTTCACGATGCCGACCATGCGCTGAGGCGCCGCGGCGCGAAGCTGCCGGGCGGACTCGTTGCAGTCGGCTCCTCCGCGACATGCAACCCTCCCCGCCATGCCCGCGCAGCGGCGTGGCCTGCTGGAGGATGGCCGGGCATCGAAGGACTCGGGTCCGGCAACGAGTCCGCCAGGTTCCTGCCTGCACCGTACGAAGGACCCCGCGATCGCGCGCGCCCGGCACGTCCCGGCGGACCGGTCCATTCGGCGACCACGGCTTTGGCGCCCCGCTTCATGCGTCGCGCATGTCCCCGCCGCTACACTCCCCGCGTTCGCGTCCGAACCGTGCAGTGGAGTGGCATGACCGACGATCCGCGCCGCGCGCAGCTGCGCCGCATGAAGGCCATCGCCCTGGCGATGCTGCTGGCGATGCTGGCCGGCTTCGTGCTCAGCCACGCGATGGGCAACCAGGGCGCCTGGGCCTGGGTGTCGGCGTTCTGCGAGGCGGCCACGGTCGGCGCGCTGGCCGACTGGTTCGCGGTGGTGGCCCTGTTCCGCCACCCGCTCGGCCTGCCGATCCCGCACACCGCGATCATCCCGCGCAGCAAGGCCCGCATCGCCGACAGCCTGGCGGCGTTCGTGCGCGACCACTTCCTGGAGCCGCAGACCCTGCTGGCGCGGCTGGAGGTGTTCGACCCGGCGGCGAAGCTGGGGGATTGGCTGTCGCGCCCCGAGCAATCGCGCCGGCTCGCCCAGCTGGCCCGCGGCTGGGCGCTGCAGGCGCTGGACCTGCTCGACGAGCGCGCCGTGCGCGAAAGCATCCAGGCCTTCGTGATCGCGCGGCTGCAAGGCTGGAACGCGGCCGCCACCGCCGGCGACGTGCTCGGCCTGCTCACCGCCGACGGCCGCCACCAGGCGCTGCTGGACGAGGCCCTGCGCCGGCTCGGCGCGTACCTGGACGACGAGGCGGTCAAGCAGCGCGCCTCGGGGCTGCTGGTCAAGCACGCGCGCAAGGAGTGGCCGCGCCTGGTCGGCACGGTGGACTTCGTCAAGCCGGTGGAAGGCATCGCCGACAACCTGGCCGATCGCATCGCCCGCGCGCTGCTGGACGAGCTCAACGAGATCCTGTCCCAGCCCGGCCATCCGCTGCGCCGCGACTACGAGCAATGGCTGCAGGACTACGTGCGGCGGCTGCGCGAAGATCCCGCGCTGGCCGACCGGGTCGAGGCGATCAAGCAGAACCTGATCGGCCACGAGAGCGTGCGCGAGTATGTGCGCGGGCTGTGGGACCAGGTCCATGCCAGCCTGCGCCGCGACCTGGAACGCGAGGACGGCGTGCTCTCGCGCCACCTGGAGCAGTCGCTGGCCGGGCTCGGTCAGGCACTGGGGCGCGACGGCGAGCTGCGCGAGGCGATCAACCAGCACGTGATGGGCGGTGCGGAGAAGCTGGCGCTGCGCCTGCGCGGCGGGGTCACCGACTACATCGCCCAGACCGTGAAGGCCTGGGACGAGCGCCACCTGGTCGAGCAGCTGGAGCTGAGCGTGGGCCGCGACCTGCAATACATCCGCTTCAACGGCACCCTGGTCGGCGGCCTGATCGGCCTGGCCCTGCATGCGGTGATCGTCCTGCTGGACCGCCCGTTGTAGGAGCCCATCCTCATGGGCGACCGGGCCTCCGGAAGACGAGCGAGTGGCCCGTGCCGACGGCGCCGGGTCGCCCATGAGGATGGGCTCCTACAGAAAACCGTGGCCAGGCCGCTATGGGTACAGGGCCCCGTTGCGGCCCACTGCCGATCAAAAACCAGGGGACACACCGATGACCGCACGTCCGACCGTGCTGCTCTGCGACGATTCGCGCGCGTTGCGCATGCTGGCCGCTTCCCAGCTGGAGGAATCAGGCTTCCAGGTGGCCGGCGAAGCCCGCAACGGCCTGGAGGCGTCCGAGCTCTACGCCACGCTCAAGCCGGACCTGGTCCTGCTGGACCTGGTGATGCCCGAGTGTGACGGACGTCGCGCATTGGCCGCGATCCTGCAGGCCGACCCCGATGCGCGCGTGGTGATCCTCAGCTCGCTGGGGGCGCAGAACGACATCGAGGAATGCCTGAAGATGGGCGCGCGCTCCTACCTGCAGAAGCCCATCGACCCCGAAGCGATGGAACGCGTCCTGCGCGACGCGCTCGCCTGATCGCGGGCTATCATCCGGACTATCGCAAGGGGACCACCGATGGCTGTCAAATTCCTGGGCCAGTTCCTGATGGAACGCGGCGTGATCACGCCGCAGCAACTGCTGGCCGCGATCGAGGCGCAGCGCGCCTCCAACCCGCTGCTGGGCGAGCTGGCCGTGCGCCAGGGCCTGCTTACCGAGGCGCAGGCGCGCCGCATCAACGACCGCCAGCGCGCCGATGACCGCCGCTTCGGCGACATCGCCATGGAGATGGGCCTGCTCGAGCCGGCGCAGGTGGCCGGCCTGCTGATCGCGCAGAAGGCCGGGCGCAAGCTGTTCGGCGAAGTGCTGCTCGAACAGGGCGTGGTCGACCTGGAGCGGCTGGAGTCGGAACTGGCCGCGCACCGCGCCGAACAGGACGCGGCCCAGCACGCGCTGGAGGTCGGCGTGGCCGACCATGCGCTGGCCGAGCTGGCCAACGGCGCCATCGCCCTGAGCGGACGCCTGTTCCCGCGCATGCTCGACAGCCAGTGCCAGGCGGCCGGCGTGCTGGCGCCCGAGGACCTGCAGGTCTGGCCGCACACCGCGCACGTGCGCATCGACGGCGAGCAGCCGATGTTCATCGGCATGGCCTGCGGGCCGGAAACGATGCAGGCGATGGCCTGCGCCTTCCTCAAGATCGGGCCCGAGCGCTGCGACGAAGAACTGGCCCTGGATGGACTGGGCGAGATCGTCAACGTGCTGATGGGGTATGTCGTGCGCAACGTGCTGCCGGACGACGTGCAGTACCGCGCCTTCCCGCCCGACCTGGCGACCCCGGCGGCGCAGCTGGCGGCCGACCGCGACCGCAGCCTGGCGCTGCTGATGAACTCGCGGCTGGGTCCGTTCGTCCTGCTGGTCGGCGACTGACCGGGCGCCGGCACCGCCGGCGCGCTCCGCCTGCCCCGCTGCTATTCTGGGGCAGGCAGGAGGCATCCCATGGTCACTGCAGCGGATATCCAGGCCGGGCTGGAGCGCAACGAGTTCTTCCTCGAGTACCAGCCGGTGGTCTCGGTCGCCGATGGCCGTTGCGTCGGATGCGAGGCGTTGCTGCGCTGGCGGCGGCTGGGCCGGGTGGTCGGGCCCCAGGAGTTCATCCCGCTGGCCGAAGAAACCGCGCTGGGCGGCCTGCTGACCTACCACACGATCGAAACGGTGGCCCGCGAGCTGGGACCGTGGCTGCTCGCGCGCCCGCACCTGTTCATCGGCATCAACATACCGCCCGCGCTGCTCGGCCGCGGCGGGATCGAGTACGCCGCGCAGAAGACCGGCTACGACCAGACCCTGCGCAACCAGCTGGTGCTGGAGGTCACCGAGCGCGGCATCCCCGACGGCATCGGCATGAACGAGATGGAGGAGGCGGCGCGCAGCGGCGTGCGCTTCGCCCTGGACGACGTGATGCTCGACAGCGCCAACCTGGCGGTGCTCTCGCGCTGCAAGTTCCACATCGTCAAGATCGACCGCCGCCTGGTCGCCGACATCCGTCCGGACCAGCCGCGACCGGAATGGCTGGCAGGCCTGGCCGCGCTGCTGGCCGCCACCGACCTGCAGGTGATCGCCGAGGGCGTGGAGACACCGGCGCAGGCGCAGGTGTTGCGCGAGGCCGGGATCCCGATGGCGCAGGGATTCCTTTACAGCCGCCCGTTGCCGGCGCGGGCGCTGCAGGCGTTCCAGGCCTGGCACGAGACGCCGGCCGCCGAACGCGGCCGCCCGCCCGGGCCGTGATCGCCGCGCCCTGCCGTTTCAGCGCAGCGGATGCTGCAGGCGCCAGGCGCGGTGGATGCGCGGATTGCGCCCGAAATCCGGCGGAATGGTCGACGCACTGATCTCCTCGACGTCGGCGAACGCGGCGATCGCATCGCCGTCGAGGCGGAAACGGCGGAAGTTGTTGGAGAAGTACAGCACGCCGTCGGGCACCAGCCGCGCCATCGCCAGCTGCAGCAGGCGCACGTGCTCGCGCTGGATATCGAAGTCGTCGGCGCGGGCCGAGTTGGAGAACGTCGGCGGGTCGCAGAAGATCACGTCGTAGCGATGCCGCTCCGCTTCCAGCCAGGCCAGCACGTCGCCCTGCACGAGCTGGTGCGAGGTGCCGCCCAGTCCGTTGAGCGCCAGGTTGTCCGCGCACCACTGCAGGTAGGTCGCCGACAGGTCGACGCTGGTGGTGCTGGCCGCGCCGGCCACCGCCGCCTGCACGCTGGCCACGCCGGTGTAGCAGAACAGGTTGAGGAAGCGCTTGCCGCGGGCCTCCTTCGCCATCCGCCGACGCAGCGGGCGGTGGTCGAGGAACAGGCCGGTATCCAGGTAATCGAACAGGTTCACCCACAGCCGGGCGCCGTTCTCGCGCACGACGAAGCGCTGGCCCTGCAGCTGGAATTTCCCGTACTTCGAGCCGCCCTTGCCGCGCTCCCGGGTCTTCATCGCCACCCGCTCGGCCGGCACCTTGAACGCCTCGCGCGCGGCGGCGAGCAGTTCCCGGCGACGGCGGCGCACGTCGTCCTCCGGGATCTCCGCCGGTGGCGCGTACTCCTGCACGTGCAGGAAGGTGCGCTGCTCGCCGCCATCCTCGGCATAGACGTCCACGGCTGCGGCATATTCGGGAATGTCGGCGTCATAGGCGCGGAAACAGGTCACGCCCTCGCCGCTGCGCCAACTCTTCAGCTTGCGCAGGTTGCGCTCGATCCGGTTGGCGACCATCTTCGCGCCCTCCGGCAGTTCGCGCGGCGCGATGGCTTCGCGCTGCGGCGGGCAGACCGGATCGCAGACGATCAGCGCGCACTCCAGCGCACCGTTGAACAGCTGGTACTTCTTCGCCGCGCGCAGGCCGGTGGCATGCGCCAGCCCGGCATCGCCGCAGAGCAGGCTGGCGCGCCAGCCGGGCACCGTGCGGCGCAGCGCGTCGCCGAGCCGCCGATAGAGCCCGCTGTCGGCCGCCAGGCGCTGGTCGTAGGGCGGATTGCACACCGCCAGTCCGCGCGGATGCGGCGACGCCGGCAAGGCGTCGATGTCGCGGACCTCGAACACGATCGCCGCCTCCACGCCGGCGGCGCGCGCGTTGCCACGCGCAGCAGCGATGGCGTGGCGATCGTTGTCGCTGCCATGGAAGACCGGACGCAACGCGGCCAGGCCCGCCTGCGCGCGCGTGCGCGCTTCGGCCAGCAGCGCATTCCAGCCGGCGGCATCGAAGCCGGTCCAGCGCGTGGGCGGAGTGGATGCGGGCTCGGCGGAAGCGGCCGGCGCGATCGCGGCCAACGACTGCGCCCAAGGGCCCGCATCGACCGCTGCGGCTGCCGACGGCACGCCGGACGCCGCGGCGACAGCGGCCTGCATCCGGCCCAGGCCGGGCGCCACGTCGGCGGCCATCAGCGCGCCTTCGATCAGCAGCGTGCCGCTGCCGCACATCGGATCGAGCAAGGCGCCGCCCTCGTGGTACAGCGCCGGCCAGCCGCCGCGCAGCAGCACGGCGGCGGCCAGGTTTTCCTTCAGCGGCGCCTCGCGCTGTTCGGCGCGCCAGCCACGCCTGTGCAGCGGGCCGCCGCCCAGGTCCACCGACAGCGTGGCCCGGCCCTTGCGCAGCGACAGGTTCAGCCGCAGCCCCGGCGCCTCGACATCCACCGACGGGCGTTCCAGGCCCTGCGCGCGGAACACGTCGACCACCGCGTCCTTGACCCGCTGCGCGGCGAAGCGCGCATGGGTGATCGCGGTGCCGGACACGTGCGCATCCACGGCCAACGTATCGCCTTCGCGCAGGTGCTCGTGCCAGGGCACCGCCGCGGCGCCGGCGTACAGCGCCTGCTCGTCGGGGCAGTCGAACTCGGCCAACGGCCACAGCACGCGGCTGGCCAGGCGTGACCACAGCACGGCGCGCTGCGCGTCGGCGAGGGTGCCCTCGGGGTTGGCCCCGGCGATCGTCGCCGTCGCCTTGGCCGCACCCAGCGCGACCAGTTCGTCGGCGAGCAGGTATTCCAGGCCCTTGGCGCAGGAAACGAAGAACTTCATGGGGCAGCGGACTCGCGGACAGGGGCCGCCGGGCCGGTGGCCGGCCGTCGGGCGAGGAGGACGGAGGGGAATGGTCGGGCATCGGGACCGGCGGCGCCACCCCGCGCGCCGGCACGGGTCACCGCGCGGACAGGGTCGGCGGCGGCCAACCGCGTCCGTTCGGCGGAGGCCGCCTCCGGCCGATCACGGATCAGAGCGACTGCAGCAGCTCGGCGAAGGCGCGCGCGGTGGTGTCCACGTGGGCGGCCAGGCGATGGCTGTCGTCGAGCAGGAGCAACCGGGCCGAGCGCGCGCGCGCCCACTCGATCACGCCGGTCGCCGGGATCAGCTCGTCATGCCAGGCGTGGACCACGCTGGTGGGCACGCGGGCGGCGTCCAGCGCCGGCATCGGGCCCATGGCCAGCGGCGGCACCATCAGGAACAGCGCGCGCGTGGGCACCTGCAAGGATGCGATCGCCGAGATGTACGCGCCCAGGCTGGAACCGCCCAGCACGACCGGGCCGCCGCGGGCGACCGCGCCTGCCGCGATGTCGACCAGGCGCCGCAGTCGCGCCGGCACGTCGCCGACCGGGCTGATCTCGCGGCGCGCATCCAGGTCGGTGTAATCCGGGCGTTCGGTGGTCCAGCCCAGCCGTTCGGCGGCGTCGGCCAGAGCGGTGACCTTGGTCGCGTCCGGACCGCTTTCGAACCCGTGCGAGAGGATGCAGTGGCCTCGGCTCACAGCGCTTCCACCGCATCGCCCACGCGCACGATGCCGCCTTCGACGATGCGCGCGCACAGGCCGCCGTGGCCGCGCATGGCGTTGTAGCCGCCCGGGCCCAGCGCGTCTTCCATGCGCGAGCACGGGTCGCAGGATTCGGTGCCTTCCAGCACCAGCCCGCCGACGCGGAAGCGGCGGCCCTTGAGTGCCACCAAAGGAATCCCCGACACCACCAGGTTGCGGCGCAAGGTGTCCGGCGCGACATGCTCGTGCCCGGCCAGCGCCGCGATCACCGGCAGGTGTTCGGCCTGGATCAGGGTGATGCCGCGCTTGCCATTGCCGCCCTTGTAGCGGTCGCCGGTCAGCCCGCCGCCGGTGCTGGCCTGGGCCGATTCGACCGCGACCATGGCGGTGTCGCGTGCGGGTCGCACGCCGATCCATTCCACCGTGCCGGCACGCGGCAGGGCCGCCATCAGCTTGCCGAGGGGACTGTCCGGTGCGGGGCGTGCGGCGGTGGTCGACATGGCGCGGATGCTAGCATCCCGGCTCACGACAGCCCTGCCCTATCCACCGCGACCATGCCGACTCCGTTCGCACCCGCCATCGTCGACGCGCCGCTGCCCTACGTGGCGCAGCTGGATCCGCGGCCGCTGGCGCAGGTGGACCTGGTCGTCATCCACTGCACCGAACTCCCCGACCTGGCCGCCGCGCGCGAGTACGGCGAGCGCGTGCTCTACGACAGCGGCACCGGCAACAGCGGCCATTACTACATCGATCGCGACGGCACGGTGCTGCGCTACGTGCCCGACGACCGCATCGCCCACCACGTGCGCGGCATGAACCGGCGCGCGATCGGCATCGAACTGGTCAACACCGGGCGCTTCCCGCACTGGCTGGACTCGCGGCACCAGGCGATGGATGAGCCTTACACCGACGCGCAGATCCAGGCGCTGGTCGCCTTGCTGAACCACCTGGCCGACGAGCTGCCGGCGCTGCGCCACATCGCCGGCCACGAGGACCTGGACCGTGAACAGGTGCCGGCCAGCGATGATCCGTCGCTGCTCGTGCAGCGCAAGCTCGACCCGGGCCCGCGATTCCCGTGGGAGCGGGTGCTGGCGGCGGTGCCGCTGCAGCGCCCCCCCGGGTAGCGCGCGCCGCCACACCCCGGCCGCCGGTGAACGGCGTCCGGGCCGACCACGGCTTCCCCCGGAACGAACAGGGCGCGCCGGTATAATCGCGGCCTTTCCCGCAACAGGCTGTGCCCGTGCCTCCCGCCCTCGGCCCCGTGGTTTCCGAACTGATCGACCTGCTCGCGCTGGAGCGGCTGGAGGACAACCTGTTCCGCGGCCAGAGCCGCGACATCGGCACCAAGTACGTGTTCGGCGGGCAGGTGCTGGGGCAGGCGCTGGCCGCCGCCCAGGCGACCATCGACAACGGCCGCCATGCCCATTCGCTGCACGCCTACTTCCTGCGCGCCGGCGACATCGAACATCCGATCGTCTACGACGTCGACCGCACCCGCGACGGCGGCAGCTTCTCGGTGCGCCGGATCACCGCGATCCAGCACGGCAAGGTGATCTTCTTCTGCGCCGCCTCGTTCCAGGACGACGAACCCGGCGCCGAACACCAGCTGAAGATGCCCGAGGTGCCGCAGCCCGAAGACATCGCGCCGGCGGCGCCGGTGCCGCCGGAGGTGATGGCCACGCTGCCGACCAAGGTGCAGCGCTGGCTCTCGCGCGGCGGTCCGTTCGAGTTCCGCCACGTGTACCCGCGCGACGAACTCAATCCGCCCAAGCGCCCGCCCTACCAGCAGGTCTGGTTCCGCCTGCGCGAGAACGTGGGCGACATCCCCGCCGAACTGCACCAGGCGCTGCTGGCCTACGCCTCCGATTTCCACCTGCTGGGCACGGCGACGTTCCCGCACGGGATCAGCTACTACACGCCCAACGTGCAGATGGCCTCGCTCGACCACGCCCTGTGGTTCCATCGTCCGTTCCGCGCCGACGAGTGGCTGCTGTATTCGCTCGACAGCCCCAGCACGCAGGGCTCGCGCGGGCTGGCGCGCGGCCAGGTGTTCGACCGCCAGGGCCGGCTGGTCGCCAGCACCGCCCAGGAGGGCCTGATCCGCGTGGTGCCCGACCCGGCCAGCGCGCGCGCCGTCCCGGCGCAGGACTGACCGATGCGGCAGATCTTCACCAGCCAGCGCCTGGAAACCGTCGAAGGCGTCGCGCGCCTGCTCGAGGAGGCGGGCATCGGCACCTACATCAGCCACCCGCGTTCGTACCGCAGCAAGCGCCGCGGCCAGTTCAGCTATTCCGAACCGGTGCCCGCCAACCAGCAGCCGGCGGTGTGGGTGCGCAAGCCGGAGGACCAGCCGCGTGCGCGCGAACTGCTGCGCGAGGCGGGCCTGCTGGCGACCACCCGTTCCTATTCCGGGCTGCCGACCCCGGCGACCCAGGCACTGCCGTCGCGCTTCGAGGAAGGCGGCGCCAACCGCTGGGCCTGGCGCGTGCGCATCGGCCTGCTGCTGCTCATCGCCGCGGTGGCGATGTTCATCTGGCTGGGTCGTCACCGCGGACCACCCGCCCCGCCGCAGGCACTGCCGGCACCGGCGGCGACGCCGGATCGCGCGCCGCGGCCTGCCGATGGAGATGGCGCCGGCGACGAGGAAGAGGACGAGGTCCGCGTGCGGATCTCGCCACCTCCGGCGGGCTGACGCACGCCGCTGCGCGCGTAGAGCGGGGCTCGCCCCGCTGCTCTTTGCGGATCTTGCGCCACGCCAAGCCGGGCAAGCCCGGCTCTACGTCATGACGCCGCGATCGCACGCCGGACTGCGGCGCATCCGTAGAGCGGGGCTTGCCCCGCTGCTCTCCGCGGATCTCCCGCCGCGCAAAGCCGGGCAAGCCCGGCTCCACGCTGCAACGACGCTCACTGCCCGGCTGCGTCCTTCGCCGGCGCCCCGCCGCGGCCCCAGCTGCCGTGCTTGCGGCCGTGCCCGTCGCGCTTGGCATGCGCGACGTCGTACTCGGCCTTGCTCAGGCTGCCGTCGTTGTTGCTGTCGGCGGCCTTGAACCATTCGTCGCGGTGCTGCTTGCCGGCCAGCTCGCGGTCGGCCTTGTCGACGAAGCCGTCCTGGTTGGCGTCCATCTTCGCGAAGCGCTCGGCGAACTTCGGGTCGGCGGCGGCTTCGGCCTTGCTGACGCGGCCATCCTTGTCCTTGTCCAGTTCGGCGAAGGGATGGCCGCCCGGACCGCGCTGGCCGCGGCGCGGCATTTCGTCGCCGGCCAGCTTGCCGTCCTTGTTCTTGTCCAGGGTGTCGAACCGCGCGGCCAGGCGCGGATGCGCGGCGGCCTCGGTGCGATCGATCACGCCATCCTGGTTGGTGTCCAGCGGCGCGCGCGCCTTGGCCGCGGCGGCGGGAGCATCGGCCTGGGCGAGCGCGGCGCCAGTGGTCGCAGCCAGCAACGCGGCGGCAAGCAGGAGTGGGGTCTTCTTCACGGGGATCTCCAAAGGTCGTGGACCTCGTTGGCCACGCAAGGAGAACGCCGCCGCGCCGCGCCGGTTGACCGGCCTGCGGCGTCGTTCAGCCGGCGGCCGGCGATGTACACGCGCGTACCCCTGCGCCGGGCACGGGGGTATGCTGCGGCCATCCGACGGCACCGCCATGGGCAACGACTCCACCCCGACCGACGACCTGCGCCTGTTCCAGACCGGTGGCCATGCCTGCGGCTACTGGCCCGAACGCAGCGCGCGCGACCTCGTGCTCGATCCGCGCGACCCGCGCCTGCCGGACATCTACCCGCAGGCACTGGACTGGGGATTCCGCCGCTCCGGCGACCTGGTCTACCGGCCGCACTGCGCGCAATGCCGCGCCTGCGTGGCCGTGCGCATCCCGGTGGCTGCCTTCGAGCCCGACCGCAGCCAGCGCCGCTGCCTGGCACGCAATGCCGACATCCAGACGCGGATCGCGCCGGCGCGGCGCACCGCCGAGCATTTCGAGCTGTACCAGCGCTACCTGGCCGCACGCCATCGCGATGGCGGCATGGATGGCCACGGCACCGTCGAGTTCGACCAGTTCCTGGTCGGCAGCTGGTCCGACACGCGCTTCGTGGAGATGCGGCTGGCCGGCGACCACGGCCCGGGCCGGCTGCTGGCGGTGGCGGTGACGGACCGCGTCGGTCGGGGGCTGTCGGCGGTGTATACGTTCTTCGAGCCGGAACTGGCGCAACGCGGCCTGGGCACGCTGGCGATCCTGCGCCAGATCGAATGGGCCCGGCGCGAAGGGCTCGACCATCTGTACCTGGGCTACTGGATCGACGGCCACGGCAAGATGGACTACAAGCGCCGCTTCCAGCCGCTGGAAGCATTCGACGGCAGGCAGTGGCGGCGGTTCCGCCTGTAGGAGCCCATCTTCATGGGCGACGCAGGCATCGGAGTCATGAGAGAGCCGCCTGTGCCGACGGCGCCGGGTCGCCGGTGAGCCGGCGCCCGCGACCAGCGCCGCCGCGCCGTCATCGGCGCATGCCAGAATCGCGCCCATGCACACTGTCGCCCGTCTCCTGATCCCGGCCGTCGTCCTGATGCTCTCCGCCTGCGCCAGCCACGATGCCGACAGCCCCGGCCAGGCTCCGTCCACCCTGCGCGTGGCCACCTACAACACCTCCCTCTACGACGATGCCGACGGTGGGGTGGTGCGGCGGCTGCAGGCCGGCGACCGGGGCGCGCGCAAGATCGCCGCGGTGCTGCAGCAGGTGCGCCCGGACCTGGTCCTGCTCAACGAATTCGACTACGACCCGGCGGGCGAGGCGGCCGACCTGTTCCAGCGCGACTACCTCGCGCAGCCGCAGCCCGGCGGCGGCGCGGCGCTGCACTATCCGTACCGCTATTTCGCCGCGGTGAACACCGGCGTACCCAGCGGGCTGGACCTGGACCGCAACGGCACGGTGGGCGGCGACGGTCGCGACCGCGGCAACGATGCCTGGGGTTACGGCCTGCACCCGGGCCAGTACGGCATGCTGGTGCTGTCGAAGTATCCGATCGATGCCGGCCAGGTACGCACGTTCCAGAGGCTGCGCTGGGCGGCGATGCCCGGAGCGCGCCGTCCGCTCGACCCGGAGACCGGCAAGCCCTGGCACGACGATGCGGTCTGGGAGCAGTTGCGGCTGTCGTCGAAATCCCATTGGGACGTGCCGGTGCGCACGCCGGGCGGCACCGTGCACTTCCTGGTGTCGCACCCGACCCCGCCGGTGTTCGATGGTCCGGAGGATCGCAACGGCGCGCGCAACGCCGACGAGATCCGCCTGTGGCGCGAATACCTCTCGCCCGGCAACGCGGCGTGGCTGTGCGACGACGCGGGCCGCTGCGGCGGCCTGCCGGCCGACGCGCGCTTCGTCATCGCCGGCGACCTCAACAACGATCCGGTCGATGGCGACGGCCACCATGACGCCATCGTCGAGCTGCTCGAGCACCCGCGCGTGCTGCGCATGGCCACGCCGCGCTCGGAAGGCGGTGCGCAGAAGGCGCGCGCCTACGCCGAGCAGGGACTGGCCCGGCGCGGCGCGGGCGAGCATGTCACCGGCGACTTCGGCCCCCGGGCCGGCGCGATGCGGCTGGACTACGTGCTGCCCTCCACCGGTTTCGAACTGCGCGGCAGCGGCGTGTTCTGGCCGCCATCGGACGATCCGGCCGCGGCCATCGCCGACGGCAGCGACCACCACCTGGTCTGGGTCGACCTGGCCTTGTAGGAGCCGATTCATCGGCGACCCGATGCCGCCGGCACGCGAGGCTGCCTCGTTTTCCAACCCGCCCGGTCGCCGATGAATCGGCTCCTACAGCAGCGACGGCGGCCGGCCGCGACTCAGTCGACCCGCACCTCGATCCCGATCGCCGCGGCCGCGTCGCGGGCGATGGCCCGCGCGGCGTCGATGTCGTCGGCGCGGGCCAGGGTCACGCCCACGCGGCGATGGCCCTCCACGCGCGGCTTGCCGAACAGGCGCAACTGGGTGTCCGGCATCTGCAGGGCGGCGTCGATGCCGGAGAACACCGGCACGCCGTGCCCGTGCGCCAGCAGCGCACAGGAGGCGGACGGGCCGGCCTGGCGGATCACCGGGACCGGCAGGCCCAGGATCGCGCGCGCATGCAGCGCGAACTCGCTCAGCTCCTGCGACACCAGGGTGACCAGGCCGGTGTCGTGCGGGCGCGGCGACACTTCCGAGAACCACACCTGGTCGCCCTTCACGAACAGCTCCACGCCGAACAGGCCCCAGCCGCCCAGGTCGTCGGTGATCGCCCTGGCGATCGCCTGGGCGCGCTCCAGCGCGGTGGCCGACATCGGCTGCGGCTGCCAGCTCTCGCGGTAGTCGCCATCGCGCTGCAGGTGGCCGATCGGCTCGCAGAACGAGGTGCCGCCGGCGTGGCGCACGGTCAGCAGGGTGATTTCGTAGTCGAAGTCGACGAAGCCCTCGACGATGCAGCGGCCGGCGCCGGCGCGGCCGCCGGTCTGCGCGTATTCCCAGGCCGCATCGATTTCCTCCGGCACCCGCACCGTGCTCTGGCCCTTGCCCGAGGACGACATCACCGGCTTGACCACGCACGGCAGGCCGACCAGCGCGATCGCCTGGTGGTACTCCTCGAGCGTGTCGACGAAGCGGTAGGGCGAGGTCGGCAAGCCCAGGGTCTCGGCGGCCAGCCGGCGGATGCCCTCGCGATCCATGGTCAGGCGCGCGGCGCGCGCGGTCGGGATGACCTTCTGGCCGTGGTCGGTCTCCAGCTGCACCAGGGTCTCGGTGTGGATCGCCTCGATCTCCGGGACGATCAGGTCCGGCTTCTCGCGCGCGATCAGGTCGCGCAGGGCGAAGGTGTCGAGCATGTCCAGCACGTGGCTGCGGTGGGCCACCTGCATCGCCGGCGCGTCGGCGTAGCGGTCGGCGGCGACCACCTCCGCCCCCAGCCGCTGCAGCTCGATGGCGACTTCCTTGCCCAGCTCGCCGGACCCCAGCAGCAGGACACGGGTGGCGTGGGGGGACAGCGGGGTTCCGATGCGGACCATGGGCGGCGTCGAGGCAAGAGAGGGCCGCACAGTGTAGAGCGGGGCCTGCCCCGCCGCCCCGCCCGGCTCCACGGGTCGGCCGCTCGATCACCCGCCACCTGCCCTGCGCGCGGGCTTCTTCGCGGTTTCCTCGGCGTGGTCGCAGCGGGGCGAGCCCCGCTCTACGACAGCCCGGGCCCTCCCTGGACCGTTGACAACTGATATCACAATGATATCTTTCTCCTGCGACCTAGGAGACCCGTCATGAAAGAGCTTCCGATCCGTTCCCTGCCCGGCATTCCCGTCCTCATCGTGGCCCTGCTCGCCAGCGCGGCGGCGGCCTGGCTGTTCTTCACCGGCATGGGCGCCGGTGGCGCGCCGGGCAGCGGCATGCGGGTGGCCGCCTCCGGACTCCTGGTCCTGCTGGTGATCCTGCTGTTGACCGGCCTGTACTCGATCCAGCCCAACCAGGCGGCGGTGCTGAGCCTGTTCGGCAAGTACGTGGGCACGGTCAAGGAAGCCGGCCTGCGCTGGAACAACCCCTTCTACTCCAAGCGCAAGGTCAGCCAGCGCGTGCGCAACTTCGAGAGCGGCAAGCTCAAGGTCAACGACCTGGACGGCAGCCCGATCGAGATCGCCGCGGTGATCGTGTGGCAGGTGGTCGACGCCTCCGAGGCGGTGTTCAACGTCGACGACTACGAGAACTTCGTCCATATCCAGTCCGAGTCGGCGCTGCGGGCGATGGCCGCCAGTTACCCCTACGACCAGCACGACGAGGGCCAGACCGCGCTGCGCAGCCATCCGCAGGAGATCTCCGACCACCTGCAGGCGCAGATCGCCGAGCGCCTGGGCACGGCCGGCGTGGAGGTGATCGAGGCGCGCATCAGCCATCTGGCCTACGCCCCGGAGATCGCCCAGGTGATGCTGCAGCGGCAGCAGGCCAACGCGGTGATCGCCGCGCGCACGCGGATCGTCGCCGGCGCAGTGGGCATGGTCGAGATGGCGCTGCACGAGCTGCAGAAGAACGGCGTGGTCCAGCTGGACGAGGAGCGCAAGGCGCAGATGGTCAGCAACCTGCTGGTGGTGCTGTGCGGGGACCGTGGCATGCAGCCGGTCCTCAACGCCGGCTCGCTGTACTGAGGCGGCCTGCCATGGACGCGCTGGTGCCGCTGATCGTCGCAGTGACCGGGTTGCCCGCGCTGGGCATCGCCGCCTGGCATGCCCGCGCGGACGACGCGCACGGTCGCGGCACCGCCTTGCGCTGGGCGCTGATCGCCCTGTCCATCCTCGCCGGCGCGGTCGGCCTGTACTTCGCCGCCGGCCGACAGGCCGCGCAGGTCGTGGTGGTGGTGGCGATGGTGGTGGCGGTCAACGCACTGGCGGTGTCGATGGTGCTGCACCTGCGCCGCGGCGGGACGAGGCGCTAGGCGATGGCGGAGAAGAAGGCCTATCCGCTGCGGATCAACGCCGAGGTGCTGGCGGCGGCGCAGCGCTGGGCCGACGACGAGCTGCGCAGCCTCAACGCGCAGATCGAGTACGTGTTGCGCGACGCGCTGCGCAAGGCAGGCCGGCTGCCGAAGCCGGGCGGCAACGGGGAAACGGAGGAGTGAGCATGCGCTGGCAATACCAGGTGATCGAGGTCAAGCCCAGCCTGATGGGCGCGTTCAAGCAGGAAGTACTGCAGGAAGCCCTGGTGCGCCAGGGACAGCTGGGCTGGGAACTGGTCCAGATCGTATCGCCCGGCCCGATGATGGCGCTGCTGGCGGTGTTCAAGCGCGAAGCCTGACGGAGAAGCGCACATGCTGCACATCGTCCACCTGATCGAGCGCCGGTTCGGTCCGCGCGCACGGCCACTGCTCATCGCCCTCGTGGCCGCATCGGCCTGCACCCTGCTCGCCGGCCTCGCGCTGGCGCTGCGCTGACTTTCGCGTGGGGTACCTTCCCCGGCGATGACGGCACCGCTGCTTCCCTCCTTCCGTTTCCTGATTGCGCCGGGAGTTCCGCCATGAGTCCAGTCGCCGAACCGCGGTTCCAACTCGTGCCCCCGGGCCCCCGCGCACGCGCCTGGCTGTTCACGCTCTGCCTGCTGCTGCCGCTGGCGCTCACCGCCGCCACGCTGGCAATTCCAGTACTGACCGGCAACGCGACCAGCCTGGTCGGCGGCAGCGTGCCCCTGACCGTGGCGCTGGTCCTCGGCGGACTGGTCCTGCTGTGCGGCGCGCTGTGGTGGGTGCTGGCGCGCTTCATGCGGCGGCAAGCCCTGCGTGTCTCCGCCGACGCGCTGGAGGTCCGTTCGTCCTTCTACCGCTGCACCACGCCGCTGGCGGAACTGAAGCTGGACCAGGCGCGGGTGGTGGACCTGGACGAACGCACCGAGCTCAAACCCACGCTCAAGACCAACGGCTTCTCGATCCCCGGCTTCCACAGCGGCTGGTTCCTGCTGCGCAACCGCCGCCGCAGTTTCGTCGCCATCACCGATGGCCGGCGCAAGCTGTGGCTGCCGGGCAGCGGCAGGCACGACCTGCTGATCGAACCGGCCGACCCGGCCGCGCTGCTGGCACGGCTGCGCGAACTGGCGATGCACTCCGGACGCGGCTAACCTGCCGCCACGATGCGCACGCCCCCCGCCCCGCTCCAGGCCCGCCTGCTCAATACCGCCGCGATCGAGCTGTGGCCGGCCGGGCTGCTGCGCGCGCGCGGCAACGCCGACGCGCGCGTGCTGTCCCGCGCCCGCCAGGTGCTGCGACGCAAGCGCGATGGCCGCTACCTGGCCGCGGTGCTGGACGAAGGCCTCTGGCCGCTGGTGCCGCGACTGGCCCGCGAACCGGGCATCGACGCGGCCCTCGACCTGCTCGACGCCCCGGGCCCGGCCCGCGGCCCGGCGCATCCCCCCCGGGACATGCCGCTGCACGGCCTGGAAGACCGGCTGGCGGCGCTGGGCATCGATGGCGCGTACGCGCGCCGCACCGGACTGGCGCTGGTCGCCGAGCCGGAGTGGCTGCTGCTGGCCGGCTTCGACCGCTACCGCCGCCCGCTGTGGCTGGCCCCGGCCGCGGCGCGCGCCTGGCAGGCGATGCGGCGCGACGCGGCCGCGGGCGGAATCGCGCTGGAGGCCATCTCCGGCTACCGCAGCCACGACTACCAGCTCGGCATCTTCGAGCGGAAACGCGCCCGCGGACTGGAAGTGGCGGAGATCCTGCAGGTCAACGCCGCGCCGGGCTACAGCGAGCACCATGGCGGCGAAGCGCTCGACATCGGCACGCCGGGCGAACCGCCGGCCGAGGAATCGTTCGAGACCACCCCGGCGTTCGCCTGGCTGTCGCAACACGCGGCCAGGCACGGGTTCTCGCTCAGCTACCCGCGCGGCAACCCGCACGGCATCGTCTACGAACCCTGGCATTGGCGGTTCCGCGGCCGCGATCGCTGAGTCGGCAAGATGGTCGTCCGTCGCGGCCGCGTCCGCACGGGGATGACCGCCGGCACCCTTGACCACGATCAAGGCCCACCGCCGTACTGCGGCCGATACTCGGCAGAGGCGACTCCTGGACACGACCATGCCCCCGATTCCGGCTGCCCGCTTTCCTCGCCGCCTGGTCGTCCTGCACTGGCTCACCGTGCTGCTGCTGGCCGCGGTCTACGCCACGATGGAGCTGCGCGGCCTGTTCCCGCGTGGAAGCGCTTCGCGCGAAGCGATCAAGACGGCGCACTACTTCCTCGGCCTGTCGGTCTTCGCCCTGACGTGGGTGCGCCTGGGCCTGCGCCTGGCCGGCAGGCCCCCGCCGATCACGCCCCGCCCGCCTGCGTGGCAGTCGTTCCTGTCCGCGGCCGTCGCGCTCGCGCTGTATGGCCTGCTGCTGGCGATGCCGGTCATCGGTTATCTGCTGCTCAACGCCGAAGGCCACGCGCCGTCGATCGCCGGCCTGCAGCTGCCGCTGCTGGTTGCCGAGAACCACGCCCTGGCCGAGCGCCTGGAAGGCTGGCACGAGGGCATCGCAGCCGCCGGCTACTGGCTGGTCGGACTGCACGCGCTGGCGGCGCTCTACCACCACCACGTGCGCCACGACGACGCGCTGCTGCGGATGTCGCTGCGCCGTTGAGGGCTCAGTCCTGCGAGCGGTTGACCGCGGCCTTCGCCCCGTCGGAGAAATCGGCGATCCGCCACAGGTACAGGCTGGCATAGGTCCGGTACGGCCCCCACTTCTCGCCGCGCGCGGCCAGCTCCTTCGGCGTCGGCATCGCCTCGAGCCGGTCGACCCTCTGCGCGCCCTTGCGGACGCCCAGGTCGTCCACCGGCAGCACGTCCGGCCGTCCGAGGCGGAACATCAGCATCATCTCCACCGTCCAGCGGCCGATGCCCCGCACCGGCACCAGCGCGGCGACGATCTCGTCCTGGTGCATGGTGGCCATGCGGCGCAGGTCGGGAATCTCCCCCCTCGATTCGCGCGCGGCCAGGTCGCGCAGCGCGAGGGTCTTGTTGCCCGACACCCCGCAGGCACGCAATGCGGCATCGTCGATGCGACCGAGCGTGTCGTGGTGCAGCCGGCTGCTTCCGATCGCCGCTTCGACCCGGCCGACGATGGTCGATGCCGCCTTGCCGGACAGTTGCTGGAACAGGATCGCGCGGGCCAGGGCATCGACCGGGTCGAAGGGCTTGCGCCAGCGCGGTTCGGCCGGCAACGGGCCGAGCCGCTTCATCCATGCGCCGAGCCGGCGGTCGCGACGGGAGAGGTGGTCGTAGGCGGCCTCCACGTCGAAGCCGCGGGCGTGGCGCGGCATGTCAGCGCCTCGCCACGCCGACCGCGTACAGGAGCCAGCTGGCCATCAACACGGTGCCGCCCAACGGCGCCAACCGGGTCGGCCAGCCCAGCAGCGCGGCGAAGGCGAGACTGCCGGCGAACAGCAACGTACCGGCCAGAAGGCCTGCCAGCGCGAGCAGCGGCACGCGCCGCGCGGCGGCCGGCGCCAGCGCGGCCAGCGCGATGCCATGGCCGAACGCGTACAGGCTCGCGAGCTGCAGGTTGCCGCGCGCATGCGCGTCGGCGACGCCATGGGCGGCATAGGCCGACAGGCCGACCGCCAGCGCCGCCAGCACCGCACCGGCGGCGGCCAGCCACGCTCCTGTTCGTCCACCGTCCCGCCACGCCATCGGCTTTCCTCCACGGCGCAACTGCGCCGCTGGCGCGAGCCTAAACGAAAAAGCGCCGCTTGCGCGGCGCTCGTTCGCGGGATCCGGTAGCCGCGCCGGCCGGGGCCGGCGACCGGTTACTTGATCGCCCAGTAGATGTCGTACGTGCCTTCGGCGGTGAACGACTTGTCGACGCCCGCCTTCCAGATTTCGTACGGACGGTCGGTGACCTCGTAGCCGTGGGTCACGGCCCAGGCACGCAGCGAGCTGCGCGCGGCATCCAGCTCGGCCATGTAGCCGGTGTAGGAGGCGAACGCGGCGCGACGCGGCTCGGTGCGGATGTACTCGACCGGGGCGCCCGCCGGAACGGTGACCTTCAGCGGCTCGCCCTCGGCGGCCAGCTGCACGGCCACATCCTCGGCCGGGGTGTCGGTCTCCGGGTCCTTCGGCTCGCCGGCGAGCGGGGCCTGCGGGGCTTCGGCGACCTTGCGGCGGACCGGCACGGCCACGTCGAACGCGTACTTCTCGGCGCCGAAGTCGGTGGTGATGATCCGCACCGGACCGGCGGCCTCCAGGCCCGGGTTCGCTTCCAGGGTGCGCTTGATCCACTCCTGGTTGTTCTTGATCGACTGCTTGATTGCCTCGTTGTTGCGATCGATGTTGCCGGCGTTGACCACCAGCAGGTCCAGCGCGGGCACGTCGACGATCTTCAGGCCGGTCAGCGGCACGCCGTCTGCGCGGTAGTCGAAGTTCGGCACCGAGGCGAGCATGTTGGACATGCGGCCCAGGCCGAGCTTGATGTCGTCGCCTACGTGGCGGCTGACGTACAGGCCGGCGTAGCGGCCGAGCAGGTTCCAGCCGTAGTCCACGTCATAGGTCTGGGTGATCTTGACGTTGCGGTTGTTCTTGCCGGTCGGCTCCAGCAGGAACTGCACGGTCTTGTCGTCGCCGCGCGCCGGGTCCTCGACCTTGATCACGACCTTCTCGTTCGGGACGCTGTCGACGATCTCCCAGCTGCCCTTGCCGATGCGGCCCTCGTTGGACACGTAGTCCAGGCGCGCGCCGACGCCGGCTTCGGGGCCGGTGACGTTCAGCTGCATCTGCGGGTCGCGCAGGACCAGCGGGTTCCAGTCCTTGAAGCGGCGCAGGTTGTTCACCGTGTCGTACACGATGGTCATCTTGCGGTTGGTTTCG
This sequence comes from Pseudoxanthomonas kaohsiungensis, assembly GCF_010211765.1. Lineage (GTDB taxonomy): Bacteria > Pseudomonadota > Gammaproteobacteria > Xanthomonadales > Xanthomonadaceae > Pseudoxanthomonas > Pseudoxanthomonas kaohsiungensis. Next base: position 86,716 of record NZ_PDWO01000012.1, read on the forward strand.
ACGCTCTCGGAAATATGGCGGTGCGAAGGCAGGACAAGGCCGATCACCAGGGCCAGAACAGCCACGATGCCCAAGGCGATCAGGAACTCGTAAATGCGGGTCATGCAGGAGTCTCCGGGGCCGAATCCACGGCAAATTGACAAGGCGAGCCGCGAATCCTAACAGGCTTCGCCGCCCGCGCGCAGCCGGCCAGGCGACCCGGCCATGGTGTGAACGAAATTCTTACACCGGGCGTGGCCGGATGTCCCCATGGGACAGGCAGCGTAGGCACCGGGTTCCCGCGCTTGCCGGCCAGGCGCTGAACGGCCTCGGCCCCGGGATACGCTCGCGTACGCGCGGCGATCGACGGGACAACCCCGCTGCTGCCTGGGTGCCGCGCCGCCGCGTGCGCCCGCGATCGCCCGCCGCGCTGCGGCGGGCCGGGCATCCTGGCCCTCAGACCAGCTGCAGCTCGAAGGCCTTCAGCACCGCGCGGGTGCGGTCGCGCACGCCGAGCTTGGACAGGATGTTGGACACGTGGTTCTTGATCGTGCCCTCGGCCACGCCCAGCGAGTTGGCGATCTCCTTGTTGGAGAAGCCGCTGGCCATCAGCCTCAGGATCTCGGTCTCGCGGTCGGTCAGCGGGTCCGGGCGGTCGAGGCTGACGAAGTCGTTGCGCATGTGCTCCAGCCCCGACAGCAGGCGCTGGGTCACGGCCGGCTGCACCAGCGATCCTCCCTCGGCCACGGTCCGGATGGCCCCGACCAGCTGCTCCAGCGACACGTCCTTGAGCAGGTAGCCCTTGGCCCCGGCCTTGAGCCCGGCCAGCACCAGCTGGTCGTCGTCGAAGGTGGTGAGGATGATCGTCGGCGGCAGTTGCTCCTGGCGCGACAGCACCTGCAGCGCCTCCAGGCCGGACATCGCCGGCATGCGCATGTCCATCAGGACCACGTCCGGCTTGACCTGGGGGATCATCTCGACCGCCTGGCGGCCGTCGCCGGCCTCGGCGACCACCTCGATGCCGCCATCGAGCGCCAGCAATGAACGGATGCCCTGGCGGACCAGGGTCTGGTCGTCGACCAGGCAGACTCGGATCATGGAAGCGCTCCTTCGATGGCCGGGTGGGCCGGGGTGGAGACGGGAATGGACAGGCGCAGGCGGAAACCTTCGCCGCGCCGGGTCTGGATGTCGAGGGTACCGCCGCACTGCTGGACCCGTTCGCGCATGCCGCGCAGGCCGTTGCCCGGAACCAGCCCGTCGGCGCCCTGGCCATCGTCGACGGCCTCCAGCACCACCGCGCCCGACTCGCGCCGCACCCGGATCCGCAGGTGGCGCGCGCCGGCGTGGCGGACGGCATTGGTGATGATTTCCTGGGTACAGCGCAGCATCACGTGGGCGCGCTCGGGGTCGTCGATGGCCAGCGGCGACTCCACTTCCAGGGTGATGTCCAGGGACGGCACGTGGTCGGCCAGCGGCCGCAGGGCGGCGGCCAGGTCGATGCCGCCGCTGGAATCGCGCAGCTGGCTGACCGCCTCGCGCACGTCCGTCAGCAGCAGCCGGGCCAGGGTGTTGGCCTGGCGCACGTGTTCCTGGGCCCGGCCCTGGGTCATGTGGCTGGCCACTTCCAGGTTCAGGCTCAGCGCGGTCAGGTGGTGGCCGAGCAGGTCGTGCAGCTCGCGCGAGATCCGGGTGCGCTCGTTGACCCGCGCGCTTTCGGCCAGCAGCGCGCGGGTGGCGCGCAGTTCGGCATTGAGCCGGCGCTGCTCGTCGCGGGCCTGGGCCTGCTGCCGCGCGACCAGGCTGGTCACGTAGATGAACATCGAGAAGCCGGCGTAGAGCAGCGACTGCATCAACGCCTCGAACAGCGGCATCCGGAACACGGTGTAGTAGATCGGCAGCACCGCGAGTTGGCTCAGCAGCAGCAGGACCACGCCCGACCCGGCCGGCAGCAGCCACGGGATCACCCCGGCGGCTACCATCAGCAGGATGCTGCCCAGGCCGGACCCGTTGAAGTAGCTCACCGCCAGCGCGAACACGGTCAGCACCAGCAGCAGCAGCCGGTCCATCCAGCTGCCCGCGGCATGGCCCAGCCCGCGCGTCAGCCACCAGTAGCAGGCGCCGAAGCCCAGGTAGCAGGCGAACAGCCAGATCGCCCGCGCGCCCAGGCTGGCCAGTTCCTCGCCCCCGTCGGCGGGCACGTACTGCGAGTACACCAGCGGCACGCCCACCATCGCCCAGGTGAACAGGCCGGCGTAGCGCAGCAGGCGGGTATGGCTGAGGCGTCCGAACATGACCGCATCTTACGGGCCCGCCCGCCCGGCCGCGGCGGACGGAAGTCATGCCTGCTCGCGGGGGCTTCCCCCCCCGTGCGATAATCCCGCCCGGCCGCGCCGCCGGCCGGTTTTGTCCTACTGGAGTCGGCTTTACCCCCATGTCCATCGTCATCCGCGACGTGCGCGAACACGAACTGGATTCGGTCCTGGCGCTCAACAACAATGCCGGCTCGGCGATCCTGCCGCTGGACGCGGCCCGGTTGCGCGCGTTCTACGAGCAGGCCGAGTACTTCCGCGTCGCCGAGCGCGACGGCAACCTGGCCGGCTTCCTGGTCGGTTTCGGCAGCGGCAGCGACCACGACAGCAGCAACTTCGCCTGGTTCAAGGCCCGCTACCCGCACTTCTTCTACATCGACCGGATCGTGGTCGCCAGCCGGCGCCGCGGCGGCGGTGTCGGCCGTGCGTTCTACGCCGACGTGCAGAGCTATGCCGAGCTGCGCTACCCGCAGCTGTGCTGCGAGGTGTTCCTCGACCACGGCGCCGACCCGGCGCTGCTGTTCCATGGCAGCTTCGGCTTCCACGAGGCCGGGCAGAACGTGATGCCCGACGTGGACGTGCGCGCCAGCATGATGACCAAGACCCTGTGCAGCTATCCGTGGGTGCACGAGACCTACGGCGACGCCCTGCCCGACCTGCCCTGGGTCGGCCGCCCCCGCCAGCGCCAGCCGCGCGACAGCCGTGCGACGGGTACCTGACGTGGCGGTGGCGGCGAACGACTACGAACAGGCGGGCGAACTGAAGATCGGCCAGGTCGGCATCGCCAACCTGCGCATCCGCACCCTCGACGTCGACCAGCTCGTGCGCGAGATGCGCGAGCGCGTGCAGCGCGCGCCCAAGCTGTTCGGCCGCGCCGCGGTGATCGTCGACTTCGGCGGCCTGGCCCGCACCCCGGACGAAGCCACCGCCCGCGCCCTGATCGACGGTCTGCGCGAGGCCGGCGTGCTGCCGGTGGCGCTGGCTTACGGCACCCGCGACAACGACGCCCTGGCCGAACAGCTCGGGCTGCCGGTGCTGGCCAAGTTCCGCGCCCAGTACGAACATGCCGATGCGGCGCCGGCGCCGGCACCACGCGCCGCGCCGGAACCGGCGCCCGCCCCGCGCGCCGCCGCCCGTACCCCGCCGGCGGAAAAGCCGCGCGCCCCCGGCCGCATCCAGAAGACCCCGGTGCGCTCGGGCCAGCAGCTGTACGCCGAAGGCTGCGACCTGACCGTGCTGTCCACCGTCGGCGCCGGCGCCGAAGTCATTTCCGACGGCTCGATCCACATCTACGGCACCCTGCGCGGCCGCGCCCTGGCGGGCGCCCAGGGCAATGCCGAGGCGCGGATCTTCTGCCGCGACTTCCACGCCGAGCTGGTGGCCATTGCCGGCCACTACAAGGTGCTGGACGATATCCCCGAGAAGCTGCGCGGCAAGGCCGTGCAGATCTGGCTGGAAAACGACCAGCTCAAGCTGGCCGCGCTCGAATGACCCCCGGCGCGCCGGCGGCAACGCCGCCTGGCGCGCCCACCCACCGCACGCAGCACCAGGAGACATCCATTGGCTGAAATCATCGTAGTCACTTCCGGCAAGGGCGGCGTCGGCAAGACCACCTCCAGCGCGAGCATCGCCATCGGCCTGGCCAAGCGCGGCCACAAGACCGCGGTGATCGATTTCGACGTCGGCCTGCGCAACCTGGACCTGATCATGGGCTGCGAGCGCCGCGTGGTGTACGACTTCGTCAACGTCGTCCACGGCGAGGCCACGCTCAAGCAGGCCCTGATCAAGGACAAGCGCTTCGACAACCTCTACGTGCTGGCCGCCTCGCAGACCCGCGACAAGGACGCGCTGACCAAGGAAGGCGTGGAGAAGGTGCTCAAGGACCTGGCGGCCGACGGCTTCGACTACATCGTCTGCGACTCCCCGGCCGGCATCGAGAAGGGCGCGTTCCTGGCCATGTACTTCGCCGACAAGGCGGTGGTCGTGGTCAACCCGGAAGTGTCCTCGGTGCGCGACTCCGACCGCATCATCGGCCTGCTCGACTCCAAGACCCGCCGGGCCGAGGGCGGCGAGACCGTGCCCTCGCACCTGCTGCTCACCCGCTACAGCCCCGCGCGCGTGGCCACCGGCGAGATGCTCAGCATCGCCGACGTGGAGGAAGTGCTCGGACTGAAGGCGGTCGGCGTGATCCCCGAGTCGTCGGACGTGCTCAACGCATCGAACAAGGGCGAGCCGGTGATCCTGGAAGGCGAATCGGAGGCCGGCCAGGCCTACGACGACGCGGTGGCGCGCCTGCTCGGCGAAGACCGGCCGATGCGATTCACCACCCTGGAGAAGAAAGGCTTCTTCAGCAAGCTGTTCGGAGGTTGAGCATGGGACTGTTCGATTTCCTGAAGGCCAAGAAAGACACCGCAGCCACGGCCAAGAACCGGCTGCAGATCATCATCGCCCAGGAGCGCAGCAGCCGCGGCGCCCCGGACTACCTGCCGCTGCTGCGCCGCGAGCTGCTCGAGGTGATCAAGAAGTACGTCAACGTCGACGTCGACGCCGTCAAGGTCGACGTGATCAAGGACGGCGACCACGACGTGCTCGACATCTCGGTGGCCCTGCCGGAAGGCAACGGCTGACGGCTGGCCGGGGCCGCGCGCCCCGGCGACCCACCCTGCAGCGCCGCCAGCCACGCGACCGTCGCGCGCGAGCGCAACCCGGACGATGGACGCCCCCGCCCCCCCGATCCTGTGCCTGCGCGACATCGCCCTGGGCGATGCCGCCTCGCTGCTGTCGCGCCACGGGCTGACCCTCGAACCGGTCGCCGACGGCGACCCGATCCCGGGCAGCTACTGGGGCGAACCGGAGGCCGGGATCATCGGCACCACGGTCTTCGCCCGCGGCGACACGCCGGTGCACTCGATGCTGCACGAGGCCTGCCACCTGATCGTGCTGCCGCCCGAGCGCCGGGCCGCGGTGCATACCGACGCCACCGACTCGGTCGCCGAAGAGGACGCCACCTGCTACCTGCAGATCGTGCTGGCCGATTCGTTGCCGGGCGTGGGCCGGGCGCGGCTGATGGCGGACATGGATGCGTGGGGGTACACCTATCGGCTGGGGTCGACCCGGGCGTGGTTCGAGCAGGACGCCGACGATGCGCGGCAGTGGCTGGTCGAACGCGGCCTGCTTCCGGCCTGAGCGCAGGACAGCGGCAATGCCGCAGCGCGTGGCGACGCGCCGACCCGTGCCAGCGCCCTGGCGGCATGGCGGCGCGGTTCGAGCAGGACGCCGACGATGCGCGGCAGTGGCTGGTCGAACGCGGCCTGCTTCCGGCCTGAGCGCGGCCCGGTCGGCCGCCCCTCGCTGCCGCGCGCACGTCGTCATTCACGCAAGGCGCGAGCGCCCCAGGTCCAGGCTCACGCGGGTCCCCTGCGGCTGGCGCGCGGTGAACACCAGGCGCCAGCCCAGGTGCTCGCACAGGCGCGCGATCAGTTCCAGGCCGATTCCCTCGGAACGGTCGTCGCCCGTGCCGCGGGCCAGGCGCGCGTGGATCGCGCTGATCTCCTCGGGCGACATGCCGTGGCCGGGATCGTCGATCGTGGCCACCCCCGCAGCCGACAGGCCGACGCGGACGACCCCGCTGTCGCTGCTCTCGATCGCGTTGCGCAGCAGGTTGCCGATCGCCGCGCGGACCACGCCCGGCGGCGCCATCACCGTACATGGCTGCAGCGGTTCGAATTCCACTGCCAGCTGCTTGTCGCCCAGCAGGTGCGCATGGTCTTCGACCACCTGCCGGATCACCGCGTCCAGTTCGACCGGCTCGGACAACGCCGCCAGCCGCGCCGGTTCGCGCGCGAGCACCAGCAGCAGCTGGATCAGCTGCTCCACGTCCTGCGCGGTACGCAGGACCCGCTGCATCTGCGCGCGTGCCTGCGCGGGTAGCGCGGGGTTGCCCAGCGCCAGCTCGGTGGCCCCGCCGATCACCGCCAGCGGCGTGCGCAGCTCGTGGCTGGCGGTGGTGATGAACACCCGTTCGCGCTCCACGAAGCGGGCATTGCGCTCCAGGTAGTCGTTGAGTGCCTGGGCGATCACGTACAGCTCGGAACTGCCGCCACGCGCGACCTCGATCCGCTGCCCCGGCACGCCGGGACGCAGGTGGGCGATGTCCTCGGCCAGCACCGAGAGCGGCCGCACCAGCCGGCCCACGCCGAGCCAGGCCGCCAGTCCGGTGACCACGATCAGGACGATGCCGCCCAACAGCGCCAGGCGCTCGGCGAACGACTCCATCTCGTGGAAGTCCTCGATGTCCAGCACCAGCGCCAGCCGTCCGTACCGCCCACTCCGTCGCACCATGACCGCGCTCAGGCGGCCGTCCACGTGGACGTTGTCGTGCAGGCCGTCAGCCAGCCCGCGCAGCTCCCCGGGCAGGTCGGTGGTCGAATCCAGGCGATACAGCCGCAAGGTGTCCGAGTCCTGCCAGCGGTAGCCCGGGTCGCGCGCGGCATGCTCCTCGATCGCCGCGAGTTCCGAGCCCAGCAGCGAGCGCCATGCCGCGTGCTCGGCGTGCTCGTGGACCTGGATGCCCACGGCGAACACCAGCACCGAGACCACCGCGGTGAATGCGAGCAGCCACAGGACCATGCGCCGGCGCAGCGATGCCGGCCTGCGCGGGCGCTCAGTCATCGCCCGGCGCCTGCCGCGCGAGCCGGTAGCCGACCCGCGGCAGTGTGTGGATGAGCTTGTGCGGGAACGGCCCGTCGACCACGCGGCGCAGTTCGTAGATATGCGAGCGCAGCAGGTCGCCCTCCGGCGGAGCATCGCCCCAGAGCGCGAACTCCAGCTCGCCGCGGCTGAGCGCGCCGGGACTGGCGCGCATCAGTGCCTCCAGCAGCTTGCGGCAGGCTGGGTACAGGTGCAGCGCGCGGCCGTCGCGCCGTACCTCGAGCGTGGCCAGGTCCAGCACCAGTCCGTCCACTTCCAGGACCTTCTTCTGCTGCCGTCCGCGCACGCGCAGCAGCAGCGATTCCAGCCGGATCTCCAGCTCGGGCAGCGCGAACGGCTTGGTCAGGTAGTCGTCGGCGCCGGCACGGAACCCGGCGATCTTGTCCGGCAACTCGTCGCGGGCGGTGAGCATGATCGCCGGCGTCTCCAGATGGTGCTGCTCGCGCAGTCGGCGCAGCATCTCCGCGCCGTCCATCCGCGGCAGCATCCAGTCGACCACCAGCGCGTCATAGGCGTGGCTGGTCGCCAGGTGCAGGCCGGTCAAGCCGTCGGGCGCGGCGTCGAGCACATGGCCGCGCGCCTCGAAGTACTCGAACAGGTTGGCGACCAGTTGACGGTTGTCTTCGATGACCAGCAGCCGCATGGCCGGATCCGGGGGGCGACGGGCCATGGTAGTCCTCCGGCCGTCGGAATTCCGTCGGAGCCTGGCGGAAACTCCCGTCGCCGCGATCCACCCGCGATGAACGCCGCCTGCCCCTTAACCCGGTGGCAACACCGCTCCGACCGCAGTCCGACACCGGCGCCACCAGCATGGCCGCGCCTTCCCTGCCTCGCGTGCCGCCTTGTCGTCCATGCCCGATCCGTTTCCTGCGCCGCGGCCGACGCTGCCCACCTGTTTCCTGGCCCGGCACCTGGCGTGGCCATTGGCGGCGGCCGTGGTGGCGAGCGTGCTGCTGATGCGCGCCGGCGGCGACCGCTGGCTGGCCGACGCGCTGTTCGGGCTGGAGGGCGGCCAGTGGGTTCTGCGCGAGCACTGGTTGACCAGCGCGGTGATCCATCGCGGGGGCAAGTGGCTCAGCCTGCTCGCCGGGCTGGTGGTGCTCGCCCTGAATCTGGCCGCGCTGCGCCGCCCGCGATGGGCGCCCCTGCGCCGGCCCCTGCTCTACCTGCTGCTCGCCAGCGCGCTGGGCAGCGCCAGCGTCTCGCTGCTCAAGGCCGCGACCGACGTCGCCTGTCCCTGGGACCTGGCACGCTATGGCGGTGCGCGCGACGACGCCGGCGCGTCCGCGCTGGCCGCCGCCCGCGTGCCGCGCCTGGCGTGCTATCCGGCCGGCCACGCCAGCGCAGGCTACGCATGGGTCTCCCTGTACTTCGCCGCGCTGCTCTGGCGGCCGCGCTGGCGTTGGCGCGGGCTGGCCATCGGCCTGGCCGCCGGCGCGCTGTTCGGCGCCGGACAGCAACTGCGCGGCGCGCACTTCCTCTCCCATGACGTCGCTGCGCTCGCCGTCTGCTGGGTGGTGTCGCTCGGCCTGTACTGCCTGTTCGTCCGGGTCCGGCCCGGCCGCCTGACGCCGCAGGTGCAGGCATGAGCACCTGGCCGCTGCGACGCCCGGCCTGGCCGGCGCTGGCCAACCGCCTGCGGGCGCGTCCAACCCTGAGCACCGAGGCGCTCATCGGCTGGGCCGCGCTGTTCTTCACCCTCGCCTGCAACGGCCTCTTCTGGCGCAGCGCGCTGGCGGTGCACCCGGGCAGCCTGCGGCTGGCGTCGGCGCTGTTCCTGCTGCTGGCCGGCGTCCATGGCCTGCTGCTGGGCCTGCTGGTATGGCGCTGGAACGCGCGCATCGTGCTGGGCACGCTGCTGCTGGCCGCGCTTGCCGCCGCGCACTACATGGACCGCTACCACATCTATTTCGACGTGGACATGCTGCGCAACGTGCTGGCCACCGACCCGAAGGAAGCCGGCGAACTGCTGACGCTTTCGCTGCTGTGGCCGCTGGCCCTGGCAGTGGTGCCGGGCTGGGTCCTGTGGCGGGTACGGCTGTTGCGACGGCGCCTGCCGCAGGCGTTGCGGCGGCGGGCACTGCTGCTGGCCACCGCCGTGGGCATGGTCGCCAGTGGCGTCCTGCTCGCCTCGCAGGACCTGACCCCGCTGCTGCGCGCGCACCGCGAGATCCGCTACCTGGCGACTCCAGCCAACCTACTGGTCGGCCTGCCGCGCGCGTTGCGTCAGGCCGACCCGGGCCATCGTGCACCCAGGTTGCCGCTGGGCACCGACGCCCGCGCCATCGTGCGCGATCCTGGCAGCCGGCCGCGCTTGCTGGTGATCGTCGTGGGTGAAACGGTGCGAGCGGCGAACTGGGGCCTGGACGGTTACGCGCGCCAGACCACCCCGGAACTGGCCCGGATCGGCGTGGTCAACTTCCCCGACATGCGCTCGTGCGGCACCGCGACCGAAGTCTCGCTGCCCTGCATGTTCTCGCCCTGGGGCAGGCGCGACTACGACCAGGCACGCATCCGCGCCCACCAGTCGCTGCTGCACGTGCTCGAGCATGCCGGAATCGCCACCCTGTGGCGGGACAACCAGTCCGGTTGCAAGGGCGTGTGCGAGGGGCTGGAGATCGACCGCCTGGACGATGCCGCCGATCCGGCGCTGTGCGCCAACGGCCGCTGCATGGACGAGATCCTGCTGGAGCGGCTGGCCGAGCGCGCGCGGGCCCGGCCCGGCGACCGGGTGCTGGTGCTGCATCCGCTCGGCAACCACGGCCCGAGCTACTTCCAGCGGTATCCGCCGGCGTTCCGCCGCTACCAGCCGACCTGCGACACCCCGGACCTGGGCGGCTGCAGCCGCCAGCAGATCGTGAACAGCTACGACAACGCGGTGCTCTACACCGACCATTTCCTCGCCCGTACCATCCAGGCGCTGGGCCGCATGGACGATTACGACACCGCCATGATCTACCTCTCCGACCACGGGGAATCGCTCGGCGAAAAAGGCCTGTACCTCCACGGCATGCCGTGGGCGATCGCGCCCGAACAGCAGGTCCGGGTGCCGATGGCCATGTGGTTTTCGGCCGGCTTCAGCGCCGCGCGCAAGCTCGACCTGGCCTGCCTGCGCGAGCGTGCCCGCCGCCCGGCCGACCACGACAACCTGTTCGCTTCCGTCCTGGGACTGATGCAGGTCCGAACCTCGCTCTACGAGCGGGATCTGGACCTGTTCGCCGGCTGCACCCCGCCGGCGTGAGCGGCGGTGGCCGGCCAGGAGCGCGCGGACGCGACCTGCCCTTGCGACCGGGCCGTGCAGCCACTAGCCTGCCCGCACCGCAAGCCCACCGGGGACCCTACGTGAAACACCGCCACCTGCTGCTCCCGCTCGCCATCGCCGCGGGCGTGCTCTCGCTGTCCGCCTGCAAGAAGGAAGCCACCCCCGGGGATGCCGCCGCTCCCGCCGCCACCGCGCCGTCCGGCGAGACCGCCGACGAGTTCGTCGCCCGGGTCAACGCCGAGTACAAGGCGGCGTTCCCGGAGATGACCTCGGCGCAGTGGCTGTCGTCGACCTACATCAACGACGACAGCCAGCGCGTGGCGGCCAAGGCCAACGAGCGCGCCCTGGCCCAGCTCAATGCCTGGATCGAGGAGGCCAAGAAGTTCGAAGGCCAGCCGATGAGCGAGGACAGCAAGCGCGCCCTGGCGCTGCTCAAGCTGATGACCGCCATGCCGGCGCCCAAGGACCCGGCCAAGCTGTCCGAGCTGGCGGGCATCGCCGCCAAGATGGAAGGCGACTACGGCGCCGGTACCTATTGCACCGGCGAAGGCGAGGCGAAGCAGTGCCGCCAGCTGGGCGAACTGGAAGACGTGCTGCGCTCCAGCCGCGACTACGACGCCCAGCTCGACGCCTGGCAGGGCTGGCACAGCATCGCCAAGCCCATGCGCCAGGACTACACGCGCTTCGTCGAGCTGGTCAACGAGGGCGCCAGGGAGATGGGCTACGCCAACACCGGCGCGATGTGGCGCAGCGGCTACGACATGCCGCCGGACCAGTTCGCGGCCGAGACCGACCGCCTCTGGGAGCAGGTGCGCCCGCTGTACGAGCAGCTGCACTGCTTCGCGCGCGACCGCCTGCAGCAGACCTACGGCGTGGAGAAGGGCCAGGTCGGCGGCGGCCTGATCCCGGCGCACCTGACCGGCAACATGTGGCAGCAGGACTGGGGCAACCTGTGGGACATGCTGCAGCCCTACCCCGGCGCCGGCAGCCTGGACATCACCGGCGCGCTGGAGAAGCAGTACCAGCAGGACCTGGGCGCGGCGCTGTACAAGCGCGGCCCGGGCGCCGACGCCAAGGCGCGCTTCGAGGCCGAACGCGAGGCGCAGCTGCAGGTCGCCAAGCAGATGACCGAGCGCGCGCAGGACTTCTACGTCTCGCTGGGCATGCCCAAGCTGCCGGAGAGCTACTGGCAGAAGACCCAGTTCATCAAGCCGCTGGACCGCGACGTGGTCTGCCACGCCAGCGCCTGGGACATGAACATGGAAGGCGACGTGCGCACCAAGATGTGCATCAAGCCCAACGAGGAAGACTTCACCACCATCTACCACGAGCTGGGCCACATCTATTACGACCTGGCCTACAACGTGCAGCCGCCGCTGTTCCAGAACGGCGCCAACGACGGCTTCCACGAGGCCATCGGCGACACCATCGTGCTGGCGATGACGCCGAAGTACCTGGAGTCGATCGGCCTGGTCGGCGCGCAGGAGCAGAGCCAGCAGGCGCTGATCAACGCGCAGATGCGCATGGCCCTGGCCAAGGTCTCGTTCCTGCCGTTCGGCCTGATGATCGACCGCTGGCGCTGGGGCGTGTTCGACGGCTCGATCACGCCGGAGCGCTACAACCAGGCCTGGTGGGACCTGAAGGCGAAGTACCAGGGCGTGGCGCCGGCCAGCGCGCGCGGCGAGGAGTTCTTCGACCCGGGCGCCAAGTACCACGTGCCGGGCAATACCCCGTACACGCGCTACTTCCTCTCGCACGTGCTGCAGTTCCAGTTCTACAAGTCGCTGTGCGAAGCGTCCGGCCACACCGGCCCGCTGTACGAATGCAGCTTCTACGGCAACCCGGAGGCGGGCCGGAAGTTCCAGGCGATGCTGGCGCGCGGCGCCAGCCAGCCGTGGCAGGCCACGCTGAAGGAGCTGACCGGCAGCGAGCAGATCGACGGCGGCGCGGTGCTGGAGTACTTCGCCCCGCTGCAGGAGTGGCTCAAGCAGCAGAACCAGGGCAAGCAGTGCGGCTGGCAGGCGACGGCGGCCGCACCGGCCGCGCCGCAGGCTCCGGCGGCCCCGCAAGCGCCGGAGGCGCCGGCCGGACAGGGCTGAGCAGCACTCCACCGATGCAACACGGGCGCCCTCGCGGCGCCCGTTCTTCTTTTGGCCGCGGGCCGCCTGTTCCACCGCAGCGCCCATCCACCGGCAATCCCGCATCGTCGGCAGGGCGGTGGCGTCGTGGCTCTCCAGCGGCGTCGGGTCGCCCATGAGGATGGGCTCCTACACGAGCTGGCCAGCCGCTCCTCATGCAGGAGCCGATTCATCGGCGACCCGACGCGGTCGACCTGGGCAGCGATCCCGTAGATCCAGCGGCGTCCGCCGACCAGGGGGCGCCTACGCGAGCGCGGTCACTGCACGGTGGCGGAGGCGGCGTCCGGCTGCACCGCGGCCATCTCGTCCTCGAGCTGCTTCTCGTAGTCGGCCAGCGACTTGCCGTGGACGGCCGCTTCCAGCTCGGCCTCGTCGCGCAGGGCATCGGAATAGACCAGCTTGACCGGAACGCCCTTCTCGTCGTGCAGGCGCTGGGCGCGGCGGATCAGCATGAGCACCTGCGCGGCGCTGTCGCTGCTGCCGACGATACGGCCGTCCATGCCCAGCACCCATACGCCGGACTGGCGGACGATCCCGGCCAGGAGGTTGTCGTCGCGGTCGCGCAACTCGGCGTGCGGCTCGATCGCCGGCGCATCGCCGCGGCGGTTGCGCTCGCGCTCGGCCTTGCGCCTGCGGGCGTCGCGACGGGCCTTGGACTGGATCGACATGCGGTACTCCGGAGGAAAAAAAGATCAGAGCTGGTCGCCCGGCTCCAGTGTCGGCGATGAGGGCGGTGGCGGGAAGCGGCGCGACACGCGCGCCTCCCAGCGCCAGAACGCCCAGCCCAGGACGACGAAGGCGGCCATGCCCAGCGCCAGGTGCAGGCCGTGCTGGCTCAGCAGCGGCGACAGCGCGCCGGCCACGGCCGCATTGAGCACCAGCTGGGTGAACGCCTGCAGCGACGAGGCCGAGCCGCGCTGGCGCGGGTACATGTCCAGGATCGCCAGGGTCAGCACCGGGAACACCAGGGCCACGCCGAACGCGGCCAGGCTCATCGGCAGCACCGCCCAGGGCACCGACAGCGCCGGCGCCAGCGCGCTGTAGAGCACGTTCGCCAGCGCCGCCACGCCCATGCAGGCATAGCCGACCCCGACCTGGTACGGCGGCTGCCAGCGCCCGGCCACGCGTCCGGACAGGAACGCGCCCAGGGTCATGCCGCCGATGGTCGGGATGAACAGCCAGGCGAACTGCTGCTCGCCCAGGCCCAGCAGGTCCATCACGAACGCCGGTGCCGAGGCGATGTACAGGAACAGGCCGGCGAAGCCGAACGCGCCGGCCGCGGCCAGGCGCTGGAAGCGCGGGTTCAGGGCGATGGCCAGGTAATCGCGCGCCAGGCGGCCCGCCCGCAGCGGCATGCGCGAGGCCGGCGGATGGGTCTCCGGCAGCCACAGCGCGGTGCTGGCCAGCAGCAGCACCGAGAACGCGGCCAGGAACCAGAAGATCAGCGGCCAGCGCCCGGCGCCGAGCATCCAGCCACCGATGATCGGCGCGATCGCCGGGGCGATGCCGAAGATCATCGACACGTGGCTCATCAGCCGCTGCGCATCGCTGCCGTGCAGCACGTCGCGGATCACCGCCCGGCCCACGATCAGGCCCACGCCGGCCGACAGGCCCTGCAGCGCGCGGAACGCGAGCAGGGTCCGCAGGTCGGGCGCCAGCGCGCAGCCGACCGAGGCGACGATGAACACCGACAGCCCGCCCAGGATCACCCGGCGCCGGCCGATCGCATCGGACAGCGGCCCGTGGACGATGCTCATCAGCGCATAGGCGGCCAGGTAGACGCTGATGGTCTGCTGCATCGCCAGCTTGTCGGCGCCGAACTGCGCGGCCATCTGCGGGAAGGCCGGGAAGATGGTGTCGATCGAGAACGGGCCGAACATGGCCAGCCCGCCCAGCAGCAGGGCCAGGCGGCGGGTCGACGGGGCGCGGGGACCGTTCACCGGCGCGCTCCCGGCGCCCGGGCGGCCCGGTTCGCCTGACCCTGCGCCCGCGCCACCCCGGCCGGAACCCCGCCGTGCCCGGGTCGGGAGGCGGCTGCCTGATGGGGTGGAACGGCGGGTATGCGCATGGGGGCTCCTGGGCCGGGCTGGCCCGCCGGCCGGCCAGCCCCCCGCCGATCGCGAGGGTGCCGGAGACGGCGCTGAATGCGGGCCATGGTAAGCCATCGCCCGCGGCCGGCGTGGCACCGGCCGGCGTATAATCCCGCCCACACCGCGTGCGGTGGGAGAAGCGGGGCGACCCGCTGCCGAAGGCGCAAACGCCCGTAATCGCTCAGGCTCCCATACCACCGCGCCGAACACACACTCTGGAGAGACCGGCCGCCCGCCAGGGCCGCGCCGGCGCCGAAGGGGCACGAAGCCGCGACCTCGTCCGCGCAGCTTCCAAACTCTCAGGCAAAAGGACAGAGGGGCACCCCGTCGCGCGACCGCGCGGCGCCTTCCTGCCCCTGTCCGGACCGACTCCATGTCCCAGCACACCTCCTCCCTGCGCGGGCACAGCCTTCGCCAGCTCGAGCAGCACGACGCCTTCGTCGGCCGCCACATCGGCCCCAACGATGCCGAGATCGAAACCATGCTCGCCACCGTCGGCCACGCCTCGCTGGAGGCGCTGACCGATGCGATCGTGCCGGCCAGCATCAAGTCGCCCGCCCCGCTCGCGCTGCCCGACAGCCTCACCGAGGAGGAGGCGCTGGCCAAGATCCGCGCGCTCGCGCTGAAGAACCAGGTGTTCCGCAACTTCATCGGCCAGGGCTACCACGGCACCCACACGCCGAAGGTGATCCTGCGCAACATCCTCGAGAACCCGGCCTGGTACACCGCCTACACCCCGTACCAGGCGGAGATCTCGCAGGGCCGGATGGAAGCGCTGATCAACTTCCAGACCATGTGCGCCGACCTGACCGGCATGGAGATCGCCAACGCCTCGCTGCTGGACGAAGCCACCGCCGCGGCCGAGGCCATGACCCTGGCCAAGCGCTCGGCCAGGTCGAAGTCCGACACCTTCTTCGTCCACGACGCCGTGCACCCGCAGACCCTGGAAGTGCTGCGCACGCGCGCCGAGCCGCTGGGGATTGTCTTGCGCGTGGGCACGCCCGAGGAGGCGATGGAGGCCGAGTCCTTCGGCGTGCTGCTGCAGTACCCGGACACCTTCGGCCACGTCGGCGACCACAAGGCGCTGGCCGAGGCCGTGCATGCGCGCGGCGGCCTGGTCGCCGTGGCCACCGACCTGCTCGCGCTGACCCTGATCGCCGCACCCGGCGAATGGGGCGCGGACATCGTGGTCGGCAACAGCCAGCGCTTCGGCGTGCCGTTCGGCTTCGGCGGCCCGCACGCGGCGTTCATGGCCTGCCGCGACGCCTACAAGCGCTCCATGCCCGGCCGCCTGATCGGCGTGTCGGTGGACGCGGCCGGCAACCCGGCCTACCGCCTGACCCTGCAGACCCGCGAGCAGCACATCCGCCGCGAGAAGGCCACCTCCAACATCTGCACCGCGCAGGTGCTACTGGCGGTGATGGCCTCGATGTACGCGGTCTACCACGGCCCCGAGGGCCTGGTCCGCATCGCCCGCCGCACCCATCGGCTGGCCGCGATCCTGGCCGCGGCGCTGCGCGCGGCCGGCGTGAACGTGGGCGGGCGCTTCTTCGACACCCTGCACGTCAAGGACGTGGACGCCGGCGCGATCCTGGCCAGGGCGCGCCAGGCCGGGATCAACCTGCGCGAGATCGACAGCGAAGCGCTGGGCATCAGCCTGGACGAGACCACCACCCGCGCCGACATCGTCGCCCTGGGCGCGCTGTTCGGCGCGAAGGTCGACGTCGAGGCGCTCGACGCCGCCACCGCAGACGCGTTGCCGGCGGACCTGGCCCGCACCAGCCCGTTCCTGACCCACCCGGTCTTCAACACCCACCACAGCGAGCACGAACTGCTGCGCTACATGCGCGCCCTGGCGGACAAGGACCTGGCGATGGACCGCACGATGATCCCGCTGGGCTCGTGCACGATGAAGCTCAACGCCACCGCCGAGATGATCCCGGTGACCTGGCCCGAATTCGGCGCGATCCACCCGCTGTCCCCGGCCGAGCAGGTCCAGGGCTATCGCCAGCTGATCGAGGAACTCGAAGCGATGCTGGCCGAGTGCACCGGCTACGACGCGGTCAGCCTGCAGCCCAATTCCGGCGCGCAGGGCGAGTACGCCGGGCTGCTGGCGATCCGTGCCTACCATGCCTCGCGCGGCGAGGCGCACCGCGACATCTGCCTGATCCCCGAATCCGCGCACGGAACCAACCCGGCGTCGGCGCAGATGTGCGGCATGAAGGTCGTGGTCACCAAATGCGATGCCAACGGCAACGTCGACGTGGAGGACATCCGCCGCGCCGCCGAGAAGCACTCGGCGAACCTGGCCGCGATCATGATGACCTACCCCTCCACCCACGGCGTGTTCGAGGAGGACGTGGTCGAGATCTGCCGGATCGTCCACGAACACGGCGGGCAGGTGTACACCGACGGCGCCAACATGAATGCCCTGGTCGGCCTGGCCAAGCCGGGCAAGTGGGGGTCGGACGTCTCCCACCTGAACCTGCACAAGACCTTCTGCATCCCGCACGGCGGCGGCGGCCCGGGCGTGGGCCCGTGCGCGGTGAAGGCGCACCTGGCGCCATTCCTGCCCAAGACGCTCGGCGGCCACGGCGAGGTCGGCATGGTCAGCGCCGCCAGCTTCGGCTCGGCCTCGATCCTGCCGATCAGCTGGATGTACGTGACCATGATGGGCGCGGCCGGACTGCGCAAGGCGACCCAGGTCGCGCTGCTCAACGCCAACTACATCTCCCGGAAGCTCGCGCCGCACTACAAGACCCTCTACACCGGCCGCAACGGCCTGGTCGCGCACGAGTGCATCCTCGATGTGCGTCCGCTGGAGAAGGCCACCGGCGTCACCGCCGAGGACGTGGCCAAGCGCCTGATCGACTTCGGCTTCCACGCGCCGACGCTGAGCTTCCCGGTGCCGGGCACGCTGATGGTCGAACCGACCGAGAGCGAGTCGCTGCACGAGCTCGACCGCTTCATCGACGCGATGATCCAGATCCGCGAGGAAATCCGGGCGATCGAGGACGGCCGCCTGGACCGCGAGGACAATCCGCTCAAGCATGCCCCGCACACTGCCGCGCAAGTGTCGGGCAGCGAGTGGACCCACGCCTACCCGCGCGAGCTGGCGGCCTTTCCGCTGGCCACGCTGAAGCAGCAGAAGTACTGGCCGCCGGTGGCCCGCGTGGACAACGTCCACGGCGACAAGAACGTGTTCTGCGCGTGCATCCCGGTGGACGCGTACAAGGACGAAGCCGCCGAGGTCTGAGCCTGGCGGTTTCCTGGCACGAGAGAAGCCCCGCGATGCGGGGCTTCTCTTTTTCTCGGCGGCACACGCACGAACCGCGTCGCATGTCCTTCGCGGGCGACTCTGTCGGCGCGATGGCTCGGCGATCGGAAGCGCAAAGTCGAAGGCAACAGCGTGGCGGCGCCAGCTCCGGGCTGAGCCGCGGCAGTGCGCATGTGTTGCGGTCGGCGCGGCGGCACATCCGTGTGCCGACGCGCCGACGCGGACATCCCTGTCCGCTGCCGCAACACATGCGCACTGCCACGTCTTCGGGCGGGTCGGGGTCGTGGCTCCGTTTGTGCACGCAATAGCTCCTACGGCCGTTCCGGAGACCAGATGAATTCGCTCGGCAGAATGGGCGATAGCCTCCAACCTCATCGAACGAAGCGACTTCACACTGCCCGGCACGCCGTCCTGCCGGAACCAGCACGTTCGCTCCAGCGCCGCTGCGCCTTTGCCCGAATGCTGCGCTGACGCCCGCCAGAAGGATCGCGACACCCCCCAACTTCCCGCAGCCCTTCGAAGCCGCAACCCGCAATGTCCGCGAGGACGCCGTCCTGCCGGGGCATGGCGCAAGTGGCACACGGATGTGCCACGACCCCTCGTACGGACAGGACGTCCGCCCGAGGGGTAAGCCATGCCCCGGCAGGACGGCGGCCCCCGGCCGAAGCCAGCGCTGTAGCTGCAGCTGCAGCTTTGGCTCAAACGCCAGCAGCACGCTTACGCCTGCCAGCGGGATGAAGGCACTGGTTTACCATCGGTCCGAGCCCTCCTCGATCGCAGGAACCACGCATGACCCAGGGTACCCAGCATTCGGCCGACGACCCGCGCAACGCCGACATCCTGATCTCGATCAACGGCACGATGAAGCATCGCAGCGAAGCGATGGTGTCCGTGTTCGACAGCGGCTTCGTGCTCGGCGACGGCGTGTGGGAGGGATTGCGCGTGGTCGGCGGGCACCCGGTCTTCCTCGACGCGCACCTGGACCGCCTGTACGAAGGCGCCAAGGCGATCATGCTCGACATCGGCCTGGACCGAACCGCCCTGACCCGCGCCATCTACGACACGCTGGATGCCAACGGCATGCGCGGGGACGGCGTGCACGTGCGGCTGATGGTCACCCGTGGGGTGAAGAGCACGCCCTACCAGGACCCGCGCGTCACCGTCGGCCCGGCCACCATCGTCATCATCCCCGAGTACAAGGTCGCCTCCGTGGCCGGCAGCCGGCGCGGACTGTCTTTGTATACGGTGCACGTGCGCCGCGGCTTCCCCGACGTGCAGGATCCCAAGCTCAACTCGCACAGCAAGCTCAACTGCATCACCGCCTGCATCCAGGCCTACGGCGCCGGCGCCGACGAGGCGCTGATGCTGGATCCGCACGGCTTCGTCTCCACCTGCAATTCCACCCACTTCTTCATCGTCCGCAAGGGCGAGGTGTGGACCTCGACCGGCCAGTACTGCCTGGGCGGCATCACCCGCGCCAACGTGATCGCCCTGTGCCGGGACAACGGCATCCCGGTGTTCGAGAAGTCCTTCAGCCTGACCGACGTGTTCGGGGCCGACGAGGCGTTCGTCACCGGCACCTTCGCCGGCGTAGTGCCGGTGCGCACGGTCGACCATCGCCGCATCGGCTGGGAAGCCGAGTCCGATGTCGGCGCCGAGCCGGACGCGCGCGGCCCCATGGTCAGGCGCCTGCAGGCGCTGTACCAGGAGCGGGTCGCTGCGGACGTGGCCGCACGCGGGCCGCGTGCATGAACACGACCGCGGCCCCGCTGCGGGTGGCCATGTGGTCCGGCCCGCGAAACATCTCCACTGCGATGATGCGCGCCTGGGAAAACCGCGGCGACTGCGCGGTCAGTGACGAACCGCTGTATGCGCACTACCTGGCCCACACCGGGCTGGACCACCCGGCGCGGGACGAAGTCATCGCCGACGGCGAAACCGACTGGCGCAAGGTGGTGGACGCCCTGCTCGGCCCGGCGCCCGGCGGCGCGCCGGTCTGGTACCAGAAGCACATGACCCACCACCTGCTGCCGCACATGGGGCGCGACTGGATCGCCGGCCTGCGCAACGTCCTGCTGATCCGCGACCCGCGCCAGGTGGTGGCGTCCTACGTGAAATCGCGCGCCGAGGTCACCGCGCAGGACATCGGCCTGCCGCAGCAGGTGGCGCTCTACGAGGAGCTGTCCGCGCGCGGGCAGCCGCCGCCGGTGATCGACGCCGGCGATTTCCTGCGCGCGCCCGAGTCGCACCTGCGCGCGTTGTGCGACTGGCTGGGGATCGGGTTCACGCCGCGCATGCTGGCCTGGCCGGCGGGACCGCGCGACAGCGACGGGATCTGGGCACCGCACTGGTATGCGCAGGTGTGGCAGTCGACCGGCTTCCAGCCGCCCAACGACGCCACATGGTTGACACTGGATGGCACGGCCGGCCAGGTTGCGCATCAGTGCCGAGAAGACTACGAAGCGCTGCGCGCCGTTCGCCTGCGCGTATGAGATAGCCCGTCGATGGTGTAGGCTGCATCGGGTCGCACCCGACATCGATGCATGAGGCTTCCGCGAACCGCTCGCCAATGCATCTAAGCGATGCCACGCAACTGGAGAAGTACGAGCAGGTTTGTCAGGGCATGCACCATAACGGATGCGAGGTATCCGTGCACCTTGTTCTTCGTGTTGTGCATGAGAGCGCAGAAAACGAAGAAGTTGATGAATATCGAGAGATAAACCACTTCACGATAAATGATGGTGTGGAATGCCGTCGCAATCCCCGCCACGACGGACGGCACAATCCAACGACCATTACCCAGCGGACCCGCGAGTAAACGTATCCATGCCAGGCATATCAGATTTTCGATAAGGGGGGCGAGCAGTAGCGGTGATAGCCAAGGCGTTACCGCCTGACTGGCCTGTACCTGCCCAAGCCGGCTGGGAAGCGACAACTCCATGGCAAGCCACGCAAGTATCGATTCAGCGGCATTCTGGAGCAGAAAGACGAGGATGCTCAGAGGGATGCATGCAGCCAGGAGCCTGGGCAGGGCGGCTTCGAAAAAGTTCCGTTGCAAGAACCCCTCGACAGCGGCGCAATCGAGACCTCTGCCAGTGCTGTTCAAGGCGCCTCCTGCATTCCTCGACGATGGTGACCCAAGTGCCGCCCCGTAGCTTGGCGGGACTGCTCGATCGTGGCAACAGGCGCCCGGGGCCCCGGGCGCCCAGAAGCGTCATGCTTCCTCAAGCCCTGCGCCTTCCTTGAATCCGCGCCAGAACTCGGTGGCCGCCTCCTTGGCATACTGGTAGATCTCGTCGATCTGACCAAGAATCCCGCCACCGGCGACTTGGACGGCTTCCTCTTCCGAAAGGGTTCTCATCTCGATCTCCTTGATCATGCACCGTACTGCATGGCGCCGAGCATCGGGTTCTCCAAGCTGTCAATCTCCTGGTTGGTCGCTGCGACCGCGCCGAGGAATTTTCCCACGACATAGGCCACGTCACCGTACAGGCTTCCGCCAGCGACTTCGATCGTTTCGTTCACATCAAGCTCCCTCATGTCCTTCTCCATTTGATGGCGCAACTTGGTCGGTGCGCACCCGACTTTGCCAGCTCTCCGGCAAACTCATACCTATCAACGCCGCGCACTCTCGACGACGCATATGCAACGCACGGTGCTCGCATAGAGCAAGCGGCGCAATCGGCACCGCACCCCATCTTCCATAGGAAAATCCTGATGAGGATGCGAGCGAACACCATGCGAACCGCAGGCCCAAGCCCCACGGCAGGCAAGCGACTCGACCTCTCCTGGGCGTCACACAATTCCGTGACGGCTGAGACGTATTGAGTACCACTCACCTGAGCATGGAGCGCACCCAGGGGCTGCGATTCAGGCGTTCGCCGAGCCGCCTGACGCGGGCTTCACTCCACCTTCGCACCGCCTGCGCGCGCAACAAACGAACCGGGGTCCACCATGGCCTGTCCTACGCCGAGAACCAGGACCGACCATGGCCAGCCCGAAGAAGCCCGCCCGCGCTCCCGTCGCCACCAAGGCAGCCGCTAAGCCGCCGGGTACCCGGCCGCGCCCTGGTTCCGGCGTCGATGCCGCCGACGCGCCCCGCGGCAACGGCGACGAGCTGCACCAGCAGGCCGGGGGACCACGCCCGCAGCTCACCACCAACCAGGGCGTGGTGATCGCCGACAACCAGAACTCGCTGACCGCCACGCCGCGCGGGCCCACCCTGCTGGAGGACTTCATCCTCCGCGAGAAGATCACCCACTTCGACCACGAGCGCATCCCGGAGCGGATCGTGCACGCCCGCGGCAGCGCCGCGCACGGCTACTTCGAGCTCGACAAATCGCTGGCCAGGTACACCCGCGCGAAGCTGTTCACCGAAGTGGGCAAGCGCACGCCCGTGTTCACCCGCTTCTCCACCGTGGCCGGCGGCGCCGGCTCGGTCGACACCCCGCGCGACGTGCGCGGCTTCGCGGTGAAGTTCTATACCGAGGAAGGCAACTTCGACCTGGTCGGCAACAACATCCCGGTGTTCTTCATCCAGGACGCGATGAAGTTCCCGGACGTGGTGCACGCGGTGAAGATGGAGCCCGACCGTGCCTTCCCGCAGGCCGCCAGCGCCCACGACACCTTCTGGGACTTCATCTCGCTGACCCCCGAATCGATGCACATGATCATGTGGGCGATGAGCGACCGCACGATCCCGCGGTCGCTGCGCACGATCGAGGGCTTCGGCATCCACAGCTTCCGGTTCCTCGACGAGAAAGGCCAGAGCACCTTCGTCAAGTTCCACTGGCGGCCCAGGCTGGGCCTGCAGTCGACGGTATGGGACGAAGCCATGAAGCTGCAGGCGGCCGACAACGACTTCCACCGGCGCGACCTGTTCGAAAGCATCCAGGCCGGCGATTTCCCCGAATGGGAACTGGGCGTGCAGCTGTTCACCGAGGAGGAGGCCGACGCGTTTCCGTTCGACCACCTCGACCCGACCAAGATCGTACCCGAGGCGCTGGTCCCGGTACAGATCATCGGCCGCATGGTGCTGGACCGCTGGCCGGACAACTTCTTCGCCGAGACCGAGCAGGTGGCCTACTGCCCGGCCAACATCGTGCCGGGCATCGATTTCAGCAACGATCCCTTGCTGCAGGGCCGGCTGTTCTCCTATCTGGACACCCAGCTGTCGCGCCTGGGCGGCCCGAACTTCCACCAGATCCCGATCAACCAGCCGCGTTGCCCGTTCGCCAACCACCAGCGCGACGGCCACATGCAGATGCAGGTGCCCAAGGGCCGGGTCAACTACGAGCCCAGTTCGCTGCAGGAGGACAGCCCGCGCGCCGACTTGCGCGCCGGCTTCCGCAGCCATGCCACCCAGCCCGACGACGGCGCCAAGGGCCGGGTGCGCCCGGAAAGCTTCGCCGACCACTACAGCCAGGCGCGCATGTTCTTCACCAGCCTGGAAGCGCCCGAGCAGGCGCACCTGGCCTCGGCGCTGGTGTTCGAGCTGTCCAAGGTGGAGACGGCCAAGGTGCGCGAGCGCATGGTCGGCCACCTGGTCCACATCGACACCGCGCTCGCGCAACGCGTGGCCGATGGCCTGGGCATGGACGGCGTGCCGCCCGCGCCGCCGGCGGCGGTGCCGCCCGCGCAGATGCCGCCCGCACCCGAGGTACGCATCATCGGCCGCATGCGCGAGACCCTGGAAGGCCGCTGCGTCGGGATCCTGATCGACGATGGCAGCGATGCCGCCGCGCTGGCGGCATTGCGCAAGGCCGCCGAATCCGCCGGCGCCACGGTGAAGATCGTCGCGCCCAAACTGGGCGGTGCCGTGCTCTCGAACGGCAAGAAGCAACCGGCCGATGGCCAGCTGGCCGGCACGCCGTCGGTGGTGTTCGACGCGGTGGTGGTGCTGCTCGGCGAGGCGGCCGGGAAGAAGCTGGCCAAGGAATCGGCCGCGGTCGATTTCGTCGCCTTCGCCTGGGCGCACCTGAAGGCGATCGCGCACGACGCCGGCGCCGCGCCCCTGCTCAAGGCGGGCAACGTGGGCAAGGATGCCGGCATCGTCGATGCCGCCGACACCAAGGGCTTCATCGCCGCGGCCAGGACCCGGCAGTGGGCGCGCGAACCGAAGGTGCGCACGCTGGCGTGACGGCAGGACCCGCCGCTCGCGCCGCGGGCGCGGGCGGCCGCGCCGTTACCGGCGCCGGGCGACCGCGCTGGCCGTGGCGATCACCAGAGTCAACGCCACCATCGACAGGAACTGCACCCGCGTCTGCGGCCCTGCCAGCAGCAGCACGAAAATGAGCGCCACGATCGCCAGCGCCAGCATCGTCAGCACCGGGAAGCCCGACATGCGGAACGGCAGGCGGATACCGGCACGGTCGGCGCGGCGGCGCAGCACCCATTGCGAGAGCAGCGCGATGGTCCACACCAGCAGGCAGGTGGAGCCGACGATGTTGAGCAGGGTCGGCAACACCCGCTCCGGGAACAGCAGCTCCAGGCCGGCGGCGACGAAACCGAACAGCACGCTGGCCAGCACCGCCGTCACCGGCACCAGGCGTGCATCGCTGCGGCCGAAGACCGCCGGCGCTTCGCCACGCTGGCCCAGCGACTGGATCATGCGCGAGGCACCGTAGAGGTTGGCGTTGAGCGCCGACAGCAGCGCGACCACCGCCACCAGGGTGATCGCGGCGGCTGCGCCGGGAATGTTGGCCGCCTGCAGGACCGCCGCGAACGGCGACTTCAGCGCCGGGCTGGTCCACGGCACCACCGCGACGATCACGCTCAGCGAACCCAGGTAGAAGACGACGATCCGCCAGGCCACGGTGCGGATCGCACGGGCCACGCTGCGCTCCGGATCCTCGGTCTCGGCCGCGGCCACCGCCACGATCTCGGTGCCGCCGAATGCGAACACGACCACCAGCAGGGCCGCGCCAACCCCGGCCAGCCCGTTGGGGGCGAAGCCGCCATGCGCGGTGAAGTTGGACAGGCCGGGCGAAGCCACGTCCGGCAACCAGCCCAGCAGCAGGGCGACGCCGACCAGGATGAAGGCGACGATCGCCGCGACCTTGATGATCGCGAACCAGAACTCGAACTCGCCGAAGTTGCGCACGCCCAGCAGGTTGACCACGGTGAAGGCGACCATGAACAGCAGCGCCAGCGCCGGCACCGACAGGCCCGGCCAGAGGGTGGCGAGCAATCCCGCCGCGCCCACCGCCTCGGCGGCGATCACGATCACCAGCTGCACCCACCACAGCCAGCCCACGGTCGCGCCAGCGGTCGGACCCAGCGCATCGGCCGCGTAGACCGAGAACGCGCCCCGGTTCGGCCGCGCCGCGGCCATCTCGCCCAGCGCGTGCATCACGATGATCACCAGCGCGCCGGCCACCAGGTAGGACAGCAGCACCGCAGGACCGGCCAGTTGCACGCCCACGCCCGAGCCGAGGAACAGGCCGGCGCCGATCGCGCTGCCCAGGCCCATCATGATCAGCTGGCGCGGCTTGAGCGTGTGCGCGTTGCGCGCGGCGACGGGGGCGACGGGGGCTGCGGAACGGTCGACGGACATCGCGGGGACTCGCGGAAGGACGGCACACGATACAGGCAGCGGCTCCGGTACGGCAGACCCGGCGCGGCCCGGACGCACGCCGCCGCCGTCACCCCCGGCAGGCGCGCTGGTGCCAGGCGAGCACCGCCGGCGGCAGGCGCGCCTCGAGCGGGATCTGCAGCGCCACGCAGGCATCGAGCACGTCGCGCACCCGCCGCTGTGCACCCGTCTGGCCGGCCAGGCCGTCCAGCTCTTCCACCGGCAGCTGGGCCAGGGTCCATTCGTGCAGGCGGTCGGCACGCTCGACCAGCGCGGCGCGCAGCCAGCCCTCGAGCGGATGCACGCGGTAGCCGCGCAGGCGCAGCGCCGCCACGCGCGCGGAGAGCTCGGCCTCCGCGCCGCGGAACCATTCGGTGTGGCCGCCGGCGGCCGCTGCGATGGCCAGGGGCGCCGGCGCCTTGTGCTCGCCCAGGCCACCGCGCAACTCCAGCTCCAGGTCGCGGGCGTCGCGCGTGGACTCGGCCTCGACCAGGCGGCCGCGCTCCAGGTCGAAGAACTCGAACCAGCGCCGGTGCAGCGCGCCGATGCGCGAGAGCGGGTCGTTCGAGAAGCCGATCTTGCAGTGGTCTTCCCAGCGGCAGGGGAACACGTAGGCGAAGCAGCGCCCGTCGGTCGGCACCCGTCCGGCCGGCTCGCCCGCCCCTGCCATGCAGTCGCTGGCGCGACCCGCGGCGACAAGGCGCGACGCCCTCATCGCGTACCGGCCTTGCGCGGGAGCCGGGCCGCTTGCAGTCCGGCATCCATGCCACCACGCGATGCGCCGGCGACATGCCGCGCGTTCTCCTCCGGCGCCGACACCCCGCCGCGCAGCCCCTGCGCCGGGGTGAAGGTGCGGCGCAGCCCGCCGCTTGCCGGCGGCGGCGGCGGGCGCGGCGGCACGTCCGGGCGCGCCCGGAACACCACGCTCATCCGCGGTGGCACCGGCCGGGCGGTCTTGGGGATGCCGTGCTCGTGGGTGACCTGGCTGGCATGGCTCATCACCAGCAGGCTGCCCGGCTCCAGGTCGATGCCCAGCGCGCGGCCGCCGGCCTTGGCGCGGATGTTCATGCGGCGCGCGGCGCCCAGCGAGAGCAACGCGATCGGCTGCCCGGGCACCAGCATGTGCAGCTTGTCGTTGTGCATGGCGACGCTGTCGCGGCCGTCGCGGTACAGGTTCAGCCCGGCCGAGTTGTAGCGGCCGGGGACCGCCGCCTGCACGCGTGCCAGCATCGCCGCCAGCGGCAGCCCGGGCGGCATCGCATCCAGCGGGTACCAGGCCTGCAGCCGCGGCACGTCGACCACGCGGTCGTACATCGGCCGCCGCTGGTGCTGCCAGTCGCAGCCCTCGCTCAACGCGTGGAACCACGCCGTGGCCTCGCCGTCGCCGAGGAACGCGGGCCAGTAGCGGATCCCGCCTTCGGCATCCTCGACCAGCTGCAGCGGAGTGGCAGCGAACAGGTCCATGCTCAATGGAAGTCCCTGGAATCGACCGGCAGGCCGCCGAGCAGGCCGCTGAGGTCTTCCATGCGCCCGGCGACCAGGTGCTCGACGCCGTCGACACGCTCCCAGCGCCCGCGCACGGCCAGCAGCCGCGACTGCAGCAGCGGCTTGCGCTGGCGGATGGCCAGGTGCGGCCAGACGATCACGTTGACCATGCCGTGCTCGTCCTCCAGCGTGACGAAGATCGTGCCCTTGGCCGTGGCCGGGCGCTGGCGCTGGGTCACCAGCCCGGCCACGTGCACGCCGCTGCCGTGCGGCCGCTCGCGCAGTTCGCGCGAGCCGAGGATCCGCCGCTGCACCATCTGCTCGCGCAGCAGGGCCATCGGATGGGTGCGCAGGCTCAGTCCGGTGCTGCGGTAGTCGGCGGCCAGTTCCTCGCCCAGGCGCGGCGCCGGCAGTTCGATCCGCGCCTCGTCGGGACTGCCAGGCAGCAGCGGCCGCCGCTGCTCGATGCCGGCCACTTCCCAGCGCGCGGCGTTGCGGTGGCCGGCCAGCGCATCCAGCGCGCCCGCCTCGGCCAGCGCATCGCGTGCCTTCGCATCCAGGCCGGCGCGCAGGCACAGGTCGCGCACGTCGGCGAACGGCCGCTGCGCGCGCGCGGCCACGATCGCACCGGCCACCGCCTGCGACATCCCGGCGACCTGGCGCAGGCCCAGCCGCAGCGCCGGCTGGCCGTCGTCGTCGTCCGCCCCGGCACGCCGGCGCCCGCCCTCCAGCGTGTTGTCCCAGTGGCTGTGGACCACGTCCACCGGCTGCACCTCGATGGGCGCACGCGCGCCACGGCCGCGCCGCGCGTCCTGCACGATCTGGCTGGCCGAGTAGAAACCCATCGGCTGCGCGTTGAGCAGGGCGCAGGCGAACGCCGCCGGTTCGTGCCGCTTCAGCCAGCAGCTGACGTAGACCAGCTTGGCGAACGAGGCGGCGTGGCTCTGCGGGAATCCGTAGGAACCGAAGCCCTTGATCTGCTCGAAGATCTGGTCGATGAATTCGGTCGAGTAACCCTTCCCCTCCATCAGTTCGCGGATGCGGATCCGGTGCGGCTCCATGTCGCCACCGCGCTTCCAGGCCGCCATCGAGCGGCGCAGGCCGTCGGCCTGGTCGGCGTCGTAGCCGGCATGCATCACCAGCTCCATTACCTGCTCCTGGAACAGCGGGATGCCCAGGGTGTCGCCGAGGATCGCCTTCACGCCTTCGGAGGGATAGGTCACCGGCTCCTTGCCCATGCGCCTGCGCAGGTAGGGATGGACCATGCCGCCCTGGATCGGGCCGGGGCGCACGATCGCCACCTGCACCACGATGTCGTAGAACTTCGCCGGCCTCAGCCGCGGCAGCATGCTCATCTGCGCGCGCGACTCGATCTGGAACACGCCGACCGTGTCGGCGACCTGCATCATCGCGTACGTTGGCACGTCGCCGCCCGGCACGGTGGCCATCTCCAGCTTCAGCCCGCGATGCCGCTCCACCAGGTCGAAGGCCTTGCGGATGCAGGTCAGCATGCCCAGCGCCAGGCAGTCGACCTTGAGCAGGCCCAGCGTCTCCAGGTCGTCCTTGTCCCACTGGATGATGCTGCGGTCGACCATGGCCGCGTTCTCCACCGGCACCAGCGCCGACAGCGGCGCGTCGGAGATCACGAAGCCGCCGACGTGCTGCGACAGGTGCCGCGGCCGGCCTTCGATCATCCCCGCCAGCCCCAGCACCTTGCGCACCAGCGGGTTGCCGGGGTCGAAGCCGGATTCGCGCAGGCGCTGCTCCATCGGCGTCTCGCCGTTGCCCCAGCCGAAGCATTCGGCGAGCAGTCCGATCTGGTCCTGGGGCAGGCCGAAGGCCTTGGCCACGTCGCGCACCGCGCTCTTGCCGCGGTAGCTGATCACGGTGGCGGCCAGGGCCGCACGATGGCGCCCGTACTTGCGGTAGACGTACTGCATCACCTCCTCGCGCCGCTCGTGCTCGAAGTCCACGTCGATGTCGGGCGGCTCCTTGCGCGCGCGCGACAGGAAGCGGGCGATCAGCAGCCGGGTTTCGGCCGGGTTCACCGCGGTGATGCCCAGCGCGTAGCACACCGCCGAGTTGGCGGAGGAACCGCGGCCCTGGCAGAGGATTCCCTTCTCCCTGGCGAAGCGGACGATGTCGTGCACGGTGAGGAAGAACGCCTCGTACTCCAGCTCGGCGATCAGGGCCAGCTCTTCCTCGATCTGCGCGCGGACCTTGTCCGGCGCGCCACCGGGCCAGCGTTCGCGCATCCCCGCCTCGGTCAGCGCGCGCAGGTGGCTGGCCGGCGTGTGGCCTTCGGGCACCAGTTCCTTCGGATACCGGTACTTCAGCTCGCGCATGCTGAAGGTGCAGCGTTTCGCCAGCGCCGCGGCCGCTTCGAGCAGGTGGGCGGGATGGATGTTCGCCAGCGCGCGGCGCGTGCGCAGGTGGCGCTCGCCATTGCGGAACAGCAGCGCACCGGCTTCGGCCAGGGTGGTGTTGTGGCGGATCGCGGTCAGCGTGTCCTGCAGCACGCGCTCGCGGCGGTGGGCCATGTGCACGTCGCCGCTGGCCAGCGCCGGCATGTCCAGCTGCGCGGCCAGCGCCAGCAACTGCCGCAGGCGTGCGGCATCGTCCTGCTCGCGGTGCAGTTCCACCGCCAGGTGCGCGCGGCCACCGAACACCGACTGCAGCCAGCGGCCCTGCGCCGGGTCGGGCTGCGCCCCGGGGACCCACAGCGCGAACAGGCCGCAATGCGGGCAGCCGGGCGAGCCCGGCTCTACGGTCGCGGCGTCGTGTCCTTGCGTTCGTGGCGTTACGCGGTGTGCTGCTTCCGCAAGGCGGGGCCTACCCCGCTGCCCTGCGGCGCGTTCCTGCGACCCGGGCGGGCAGCCGGGCGAGCCCGGCTCTACGGGGCCATCCGCTTCCCGTAGAGCGGGGCTTGCCCCGCTGCCTTGCCTTCCCGCAACGACCACCCGCTCCACGTCCGCGCGCGCCAGGCGGTAGCCCTTGCCGTCGACGTTGCGCCGGGCCACGGTGATCAGCTCGCACAGGCGCGTGTACCCAGCATGGTCCTCGACCAGCAGCACGCACTCCAGGCCATCGTCCAGGACGAACTCGCTGCCGACCACCAGCGGCACGCCGGTGGCCTCGGAGGCCTCCAGCGCGCGCACGATCCCGGCCAGCGAGCATTCGTCGGTGATCGCCAGCGCGCCGTAGCCGCAGCGCCTGGCCCGTTCGAACAGCGAGGCCGCATCGCTGGCCCCGCGCAGGAACGAGAAGTCCGACAGGCAGTGCAGCTCCGCATACGCCGGCAGGCCGTCGTCGGCGGCGGCCACGTCGTCGTTGGCCGCGCGCAGCCCGAGCCGCTGCGCCACTTCCCACGCGCGCGGCGGACGCCCGCCGGGGGTGTCGCGGTCCACGCCGTCGACGGCCTCGTCCCAGCTCATCCGAACCACCCGTGCAGCATCCAGCCGCCTTGCTCGCCCGGCGGCGCGAACGCCCAGGCGCGCTGGCCCTGCGCAGTCTCCAGCACGTAGTAGTCGCGGCGCGCGTCGGCATCGTCCCACCAGCCGCTTTCCAGCCGCTCCGGGCCGGACACGATGTGCACCGCGCCGCGCAGCGGGATCGGCTGCGGCAGCAGCCAGGCGGGCCGCGCCGGTCGCGCCGGCGCGGGCGCGATCTTCGCCTCGTCGCCCTGCATCCGCCGCCAGGCGCGCTCCGGGCGCGGATCGCCGTCCGGCGCGACCCGGTACACCGCCTCGTCGCCCAGCCGCGCGCGCAGGCGCTCGCGCAGCTGCGGCCAGGGCAGCTGCTGCTGGTGGCGGGTGTCGAACAGGTCGCGGCTGGCCGGCACGAACGGCGGCAGCTGCCGCGCCAGCAGGCGCATGGCCACCACCGGCGCCGGGATCCGCACGCGCTCGAGCCGGCTTCGCGCCAGCTCGAACAGCATCGCCGGCTCGCGCTCGGCGGCAAGCAGGCCGACGTCGACGTCGGTATGCGCGTTGCCGCGGCCTGCCGTGCCCTGCCCCGTTGCCATCGACGGCGTCCGCTCATGCTCCAGCCGCAGCACGAAGCGCTGCACGCCGCCGTCGCGGATCGACAGGAAGGTGCACAGGTCGCCGATGAGGCGGCGCAGCGGGAACAGCAGCGCGGTGTGGCTCTCGACCTCGTAGCCCAGTTCGACCCGCGCCTCGAAGTGGTCGGGGGGCTGGTAGAGCTCGAGCGGGTCGTCGGCCTGGCCGTACAGCCGGTCCAGGTGCTCCAGCAGCAGCAGGCCGAAGCGCCGGCGCAGCGCATCGCGCGGCATGCCGCGCAGCATGCGCAGGTCGGCGATGCCCATGCGCTGCAGGCGCGTGCCCAGCCCGTCGGGCAGGCAGGCGCGGCGCACCGGCACCCGGTCCAGCTGGGTGGCCATGGTCGCCGCGTGCGGGATCGCCAACCCGTCGCGCAGCCCGGCGAACACCCGTGCCGCGCGCGGCGTCGACGCGAGCGCGATGCGGTGGCGGAAGCCCAGCGCCTCGAGTTCCCCGCGCAGGCGCGCCTCGATCCGTGGCCACGGCCCGAGCAGGCCGAAGCTGCCGCGCACCTCCAGCAGCAGGCAACCGGGCCACTGCGCGCTGACCAGCGAGCTGTGCCGGTAGGCCCAGGCGGCCAGAAACCGCTGCACGCGGGCTTCGGCCGCTTCCTCGTGCTCGACCATGGCGAAGTCGCGCAGCAGCGCGTGCGCGGCGACCAGGCGCATGCCCGGCGCCAGGCCCGCGGCCGCGGCGGCGGCATTGACTGCATGCAGGGTGCGCAGCTGCGCCGGCCCTTCGACCAGCGCCAGCGGCGCCTGCGGATCAGGCCTTCGGCGGAGGACGGCGTCGAGCGCCAGCTGCGGCAGCAGTACACAGGCCCAGAGCATGGCGCCGCCTCACGCCGCGCCCGGAAGGACGAAAGCCTGCGCCGGCGCAGGACCGCCGCGGCACTTGCGTACCTGCCACGCGCTCGCGCCCTGCGCATCGCGCGTACGCTCCAGGCGCAGCGCCGCCGGCGAGGCGTTGACCGCATGCCTGCGGTCGCGCAGGGCGAAGCCCAGGCAGGCGCCGCTGTCGGCGGCCACCTGCAGCCGCCGCAGCGCGGCCGCGTCGGCCTGCTGCGGCCAGCCCAGCACCGCGGCGCAGGCGCCGCTGCGCAGGCACTGCTCGAATGCCCACAGCGCATCGCGCGCACTGGCCTCGACGATCTCCAGCCAGGCCAGGTCCACGCCCGCGTCCTGCCAGGCCGGTGCATAAGGGATATACGGCGGCGCGACCAGGGCGACGGTGCCGCCGGCGCGGGTCATCCGCGCCAGCGTCGGCAGCAGCAGCGACAGCTCGCCCACGCCGTCAGCCGGCAGCAGCAGTTCGGTCAGCGCGCGCCGCGGCCAGCCGCCCTGCGGCAGCAGCGCGTCCAGCGCGGCATGGCCGGTGGGCTCGCCATCGGCGGCGATCGCCGCGCTGCGCCCGGCGTGCCACAGCGTGCGCGCGGCGAGCATCGACTCCAGGGCGACCGGCTGTCCCATCTCAACCCTTCCGCACCAGGCCGCAGTACACGCCCTCGATCGCGAAGTCCTGCCCAGGCCCGACCTCGATCGGCGCATGCGCCGGATTGCGCGGCAACAGCCGGATCGTCCGCCGCGCGCGCTGCAGGCGCTTGATGGTCAGTTCGCCGTCGACCCGCGCGACCACGGTCTGCCCGTCGCGCGCCTCGGGCGTGCGGTGCACGCCGACCAGGTCGCCGTCGAGGATGCCGTCGTCGATCATCGAATCGCCCTGCACCTTCAGCAGGTAATCGGGCCGCGGCGAGAACAGGCGCCGGTCCAGCCACAGCTGGCCGTCTGCATCGGCATGCATTCCGGACCGGGCCACGCCCTCGGCGCTCACCGGCTGGCCGGCGGCGACCCGGCCCAGCACCGGCAGCGGCAGCAGATCGGCCGCCCCGCCCGGCAGGCGCAGGCCGCGCTTGCGCCCGGCCGCCTGCTCGATCAGGCCGTCGGCGACCAGCGCCTGCACGTGCTTCTGCGCCGCGTTGCGCGAGGCGAAGCCGAAGGCCAGCGCGATCTCGGCCAGGCTCGGCGCCCGCCCGGCGGCCAGTTCGGCACGCAGGAAGGCCAGCACGGCGGCGCGCTGGGGGGGGAGGGT
>NZ_PDWO01000013.1 GCF_010211765.1 Pseudoxanthomonas kaohsiungensis
CGCCCACCCCCAGGTCTCCCCGGCCCGCATCCGGGTGTTTGACACCACCCTGCGCGATGGCGAGCAGTCGCCCGGCTGCAGCATGACCCCGCCGCAGAAGCTGGTGATGGCGCGCGCCCTCGCCGAGCTGGGCTGCGACATTATCGAGACCGGCTTCCCGGCCAGCTCGCAGTCCGACCGCGAGGCCATGGCCATGATCGGCCGCGAGCTGCGCGAACCGGTGCTGGCGGTGCTCTCGCGCTGCCTGCGCGCCGACGTCGACACCTCGCTGCGCGCACTGGAGGCAGCCGCGCGTCCGCGCCTGCACGTGTTCGTCTCCACCAGTCCGCTGCATCGCGAACACAAGCTGCGGATGAGCCGGCAGCAGGTGCTGGACATGGCGGTGGACAGCATCCGCCACGCCAGGCAGTACATCGACGACATCGAGTTCTCGACCGAGGACGGCACCCGCACCGAGGAGGACTTCCTGCACGAGGTGGTCGCCGCGGCGATCGCCGCCGGTGCCACCACGATCAACGTGCCCGATACCGTCGGTTTCACCACGCCCGAGGAGATCCGCGGGCTGTTCCAGCGCCTGATCGCCAACGTGCCGGGTGCCGGCGACGTGGTTTTCAGCGCGCACTGCCACAACGATCTGGGCCTGGCCGTGGCCAACACGCTCGCGGCGATCGAGGGCGGCGCGCGCCAGGTCGAGTGCACCATCAACGGCATCGGCGAGCGCGCCGGCAACTGCGCGCTGGAGGAGATCGTGATGGCGCTGAAGGTGCGCGGCGCGTTCTTCAACGCCGACACCGGGATCGACACCCGCCGGCTGGTGCCGACCTCGCAGCTGCTGCAGCGGCTGGTCGGCATGCACGTGCAGCGCAACAAGGCGGTGGTCGGCGCCAATGCGTTCGCGCACGAGTCGGGCATCCACCAGCACGGCATGCTGCGCCACCGCGGCACCTACGAGATCATGCGTCCGCAGGACGTGGGCTGGCCCGATACGCAGATGGTGCTGGGACGGCACAGCGGCCGCGCCGCGGTCGAGCAGCGCCTGCGCGCGCTGGGCTACTACCTGGAAGAGGGCGAACTGGACCTGGTGTTCGCCGACTTCAAGGCGCTGTGCGAACAGCAGCGCGTGGTCACCGACGCCGACCTGCAGGCACTGATGCAGGACACCGGCGACGCCGAGGGCTACCGGCTGGCCTCGATGACGGTCAGCGACCGCGGCCAGCGCGCGATCGCCACGGTCGAGCTGTCCGACCCGGAAGGCAATCGCGTGCTGGAGAGCGCCGAGGGCGACGGCCCGGTCGACGCGCTGTTCGCGGCGCTGTCGGCGGCCACCGGCGTGCGCCTGGCGCTGGAGAGCTACCGCGTGCACAGCGTCGGCCTGGGTGCCGACGCGCGTGGCGAGGCCAGCCTGAGCGTGCGCCACGGCGAGGCCGAGTACGAGGGCACCGGCACCAGCCGCGACATCATCGAGGCCAGTGCGCTGGCCTGGCTGGACGTGGCCAACCGGCTGTTGCGCCAACGGCGCGTGGTGGCCGGCAGCGAACAGCTCGCCACCGCCTGAGCGGCGGCACGCTTCTTGCACCGGACCGGCGGTCCCTGCCGCCGGCGACGGTCGCCCGCAGCGCGTGCCGCGCCCACACCCGGCCAGGGGATGGCCGACACTTCCCAATCCACCGCTTCTCCGGACGTCGCCCCGACATCCGCCGCCAGGAACGTTCCCGATGCCGATCGCCGACACCAACCAGGCCGCCGCGCTGACCTTCGACGCGGCAGTGAACCGCGCGCTCGCGCGACGCCTGTCCGATACGCCCTATCCGCACAACGGCGCGCACGCGGCCTCCCCCGCGCCTTTGCGTGGCGACGGCGACGCTGACGCCGCCGCCGCACCGGCCACCCCGCCGGCCGAGTAACCGGCGCTCCGCCGCGCGTCCGCGCCGGCCGCCTTCCCTACCCACGCATCCACGAGGCCCCATGCACGCCAACATCGTCGTCCTGCCCGGTGACGGCATCGGTCCGGAAATCATCGCGGCCACCCTGCCCGTGCTCGAAGCCGTCGCCGCGCGCCACGGCCACACCTTCGAGTTCGAAGAGCACGACATCGGCGGCATCGCGATCGACCGCCACGGCGTGCCGCTGCCGGATACGACGCTCGAAGCCGCGCGCAAGGCAGACGCCATCCTGCTGGGCGCGGTCGGCGGCCCGAAATGGTCCGATCCCAATGCCAAGGTGCGCCCGGAACAGGGCCTGCTGGCGATCCGCAAGGGCCTGGGCCTGTTCGCCAACCTGCGCCCGACCAAGCCACATCCGGCCGCGCTGGGCGCCTCGCCGATCAAGCCGCACCTGCTCGAAGGCGTGGACATCCTGGTCGTGCGCGAACTCACCGGCGGCATCTACTTCGGCGACAAGACCCGCAGCGCCACCGACGCCACCGACCTGTGCCGCTACACCGTGGCCGAGATCGAGCGCGTGGTGCGCAGCGCCGGCCGGCTCGCCCGCCAGCGGCGCGGCCACCTCACCTCGGTGGACAAGGCCAACGTGCTGGAGACCTCGCGGCTGTGGCGCGACGTGACCAGCCGGGTGATGCGCGAGGAGTTTCCCGACGTGGCGGTCGAGCACCAGCTGGTCGACTCGATGGCCATGCACCTGCTGTCCAAGCCGCGCGCCTACGACGTGATCGTGACCGAGAACATGTTCGGCGACATCCTCACCGATGAGGCCTCGATGCTGGCCGGCTCGCTGGGCCTGCTGGCCTCGGCGTCGCTGGGCGACGGCAAGGTCGGCATCTACGAGCCGATCCACGGCTCGGCGCCGGACATCGCCGGCAAGGGCATCGCCAATCCCTACGCGACCATCCTCAGCGCCGCGTTGCTGCTGCGCCACTCGCTGGGGCTGGAGGCCGAAGCCGCATCGATCGAAGCGGCGGTATCGGCCGCGCTGGATGCCAAAGTATTTACCGCTGATCTGGCGCCCGCCGGGCAAGCAGTCAACACCACACAGGCCGCCCAGGCGGTGATCGAACGGCTGGCGTGAGCGGAAACATTTCCTCTGCGGGATTTCCTGGCACTACCGCGGAAGTCGGCACGCGAGGAGATCCGTGATTCAGGGAGGATCGTCATGACCGATTCCAGGAACAGGTTTCTGGAACGCATCCGCCGCCGCGACCCGCACCAGCCGGAGTTCCTGCAGGCGGTGGAGGAAGTGACCGCCAGCCTGTGGCCATTGCTTGAGCGACAGCCCCAGTACGCCGAACCGGGACTGATGGAGCGACTGGTCGAGCCGGAACGGGTGATCCAGTTCCGGGTGAGCTGGGTCGATGACCGCGGCCAGGTGCAGGTCAACCGCGCCTGGCGGGTGCAGCACAATTCGGCAATCGGTCCGTTCAAGGGCGGCATGCGCTTCCACCCGAGCGTGAACCTGTCGATCCTCAAGTTCCTGGCGTTCGAGCAGACCTTCAAGAACGCATTGACCACGCTGCCCATGGGCGGCGGCAAGGGCGGTGCGGACTTCGACCCCAAGGGCAAGAGCGAAGGCGAAGTCATGCGCTTCTGCCAGGCGCTGATGCTCGAGCTGTACCGACACCTGGGGCCGGACACCGACGTGCCGGCCGGCGACATCGGCGTGGGCGCGCGCGAGGTCGGCTACATGGCCGGCATGATGAAGAAGCTGTCCAACGATGCCGGCTGCGTGTTCACCGGCAAGGGGATCGCCTACGGCGGCAGCCTGATGCGGCCGGAGGCCACCGGTTACGGCACCGTCTATTTCGTCGAACAGATGCTGCACCATGCTGGCCGACCGACCCATGGCGCGCGCGTACTGGTGTCCGGCTCGGGCAACGTCGCCCAATATGCCGCCATCAAGGCCAATGACCTGGGCGGCAAGGTACTGACCTTCAGCGACTCGGACGGAACCTTGTACGCGCGCGACGGCTTCGATGCCGAAGCGATCGCGCAGATTGCACAATTGAAGAACGTCCGCCGCGGTCGACTGGCCGAACTGGGCGAGGATGCGCGCTTCGAATATCTTCCCGGTCGGAGTCCCTGGCACATCCCCGCCCAGATCGCGCTGCCCTGCGCCACCCAGAACGAACTCGATGCCCAGGACGCGCGCACGCTGGTCGACAACGGCGTGATCTGCGTGGCCGAGGGCGCGAACATGCCGTCGACGCTCGAAGCGGTGGAGGTGTTCCTGGCCTCCGGAACGCTATACGCACCGGGCAAGGCGTCCAACGCAGGCGGCGTGGCCACCTCGGGCCTGGAAATGTCCCAGAACGCCCTGCGCCTGTCATGGCACCACGCCGAGATCGACGAGCGCCTTCACGCGATCATGAAGGACATCCACAGCCACTGCGTGCGCCATGGCCGGCGCCGCGACGGCAGCATCAACTACGTCGACGGC
The DNA here is from genome assembly GCF_010211765.1 of Pseudoxanthomonas kaohsiungensis. GTDB lineage: Bacteria > Pseudomonadota > Gammaproteobacteria > Xanthomonadales > Xanthomonadaceae > Pseudoxanthomonas > Pseudoxanthomonas kaohsiungensis. The sequence continues at coordinate 4,390 of NZ_PDWO01000013.1, forward strand.
GCCAACATCGCCGGCTTCGTCAAGGTCGCGGACGCGATGCTGGCGCAGGGCGTGTACTGATCATCCGCCTGGCTGTGGGGACATGCGAAGACGCCGCCCGCGGGCGGCGTCTTCGTTTCCAGGCCTCAGCGACCGGACTGGAACAACCAGGGCTGCGCGGCGCGGTGCCGGGTCTCGAACGCGGCGATCGAATCGCGTTCCTGCAGGGTCAGGCCGATGTCGTCCAGGCCGTGCAACAGGCAGTGCTTGCGGAAGGCGTCGATCTCGAAGGAGTACTGCACGCCATCGGGCCGGGTCACGGTCTGCGAGGCCAGGTCGACGGTCAGTTCGTAACCCTCGGTCGCCTCGCATTGGGCGAACAGCGCATCGACTTCCTCGTCCTTCAGCACGATCGGCAGCAGGCCGTTCTTGAAGCTGTTGTTGAAGAAGATGTCGGCGAAGCTCGGCGCGATGATCGCGCGGAAGCCGTATTCGTCCAGCGCCCACGGCGCATGCTCGCGCGAGGAACCGCAGCCGAAGTTCTCGCGCGCCAGCAGCACGCTGGCACCACGGTAGCGCGGGAAATTCAGCACGAAGTCGCGGTTGATCGGCCGGTTCGAACTGTCCTGGCCGGGCTGGCCGACGTCGAGGTAGCGCCACTCGTCGAACAGGTTCGGGCCGAAACCCGAACGCTTGATCGACTTCAGGAACTGCTTGGGGATGATCTGGTCGGTGTCGACGTTGGCGCGGTCCAGCGGCGCGACCAGGCCGGCATGGGTGGTGAAGGCTTTCATCTCGACGGTCTCCTCAAGTGCCCATCAGCTCGCGCACGTCCACGAAGCGGCCGGCCACCGCGGCGGCCGCGGCCATCGCCGGGCTGACCAGGTGGGTGCGCCCGCCGGCGCCCTGGCGGCCTTCGAAGTTGCGGTTGGAAGTCGAGGCGCAATGCTCGCCATTGCCCAGCTTGTCCGGGTTCATCGCCAGGCACATCGAACAGCCCGGCTCGCGCCACTCGAAGCCCGCATCGAGGAACACCTTGTCCAGGCCCTCGGCCTCGGCCTGGGCCTTGACCAGCCCCGAACCGGGCACGACCAGCGCCTGCTTCACGCTCGCGGCGACCTTGCGTCCCCTGGCCACCGCCGCCGCGGCGCGCAGGTCCTCGATCCGCGAGTTGGTGCAGGAACCAATGAACACCCGGTCCAGCCGGATCGTGGTGATCGGCTGGTTGGGCTGCAGGCCCATGTACTTGAGCGCGCGCATGATCGAGTCCTTCCTGACCGGATCGGTTTCGCGCTCGGGATCGGGCACGTTCTGGTCCACCGCCAGCACCATCTCCGGCGAGGTGCCCCAGCTGACCTGCGGGCGGATGTCCTCGGCGCGGAGTTCGACCACGGTGTCGAAATGCGCGTCGGGATCGGACACCAGCGTGCGCCACAGCGCGACCGCGCTGTCCCAATCGGCGCCCATGGGCGCGAACGGGCGGCCCTTCACGTAGTCGATGGTCTTGTCGTCGACGGCGACCATGCCGACCCGTGCGCCGGCCTCGATGGCCATGTTGCAGATCGTCATCCGGCCCTCGACCGACAGGTCGCGGATCGCGCTGCCGGCGAACTCCAGCGCATGGCCGTTGCCGCCGGCGGTCCCGATCCTGCCGATCACCGCCAGGACGATGTCCTTGGCGGTGATGCCCGGGCCCAGCGTGCCTTCGACCCGGACCTGCATGTTCTTCATCTTCTTGGCGACCAGGCACTGGGTGGCCAGCACGTGCTCGACCTCGGAGGTGCCGATGCCGTGCGCCAGCGCGCCGAACGCGCCGTGCGTGGAGGTGTGCGAATCGCCGCAGACCACGGTCATGCCCGGCAGGGTCGCGCCCTGTTCCGGGCCGACCACGTGGACGATGCCCTGGCGCACGTCGTCCATCTTGAACTCGAGGATGCCGAAGTCGTCGCAGTTCTCGTCCAGGGTCTGCACCTGCAGGCGCGAGACCTCGTCGACGATCGCCTGCAGGCCGCCGGCGCGCTCGGTGCGCGTGGTCGGCACGTTGTGGTCGGGCGTGGCGATGTTGGCGTCGACCCGCCACGGCCTGCGCCCGGCCAGGCGCAGGCCCTCGAACGCCTGCGGCGAAGTCACCTCGTGGAGGATGTGGCGGTCGATGTAGATCAGCGAGGAACCGTCGTCGCGACGGGTCACCTCGTGCATCTCCCACAGCTTGTCGTACAGGGTCTTGCCGGCCATGCGCTGCCTCGGATCGTCTGGCGGTGGCAGGCGGCCACGAGGGCGCCGGGCCACCGGCTGGAAGGCCATCCTGCCCCCTTGCCATCGATAACTCAAATGGATATTTTTCATCCATTGGATTCCAACAGGGAATCGGTTGATCGGGAGCCGGGATGGACTGGGCCAGCCTTTCCGCGTTCGTCGCCGTGGCCGACCATGGCGGGTTCTCGGCCGCCGCCGGCCAGCTGCACCTGACCCAGCCGGCGATCAGCAAGCGCATCGCCTTGCTGGAGGCGTCGCTGCAGGCACGCCTGTTCGACCGGCTCGGCCGCCAGGTGGTCCTCACCGAGGCCGGGCGTCTGCTGTTGCCGCGCGCCCGGCAGATGCTGGCCGAAGCCGAGGCGGCGCGCCGCGCGCTGCAGGACCTGGGCCAGGACATCGGCGGACGGCTGAGCGTGGCCACCAGCCACCACATCGGCCTGCACCGGCTGCCGGCACCGCTGCGACGCTTCACCGCGCTGCACCCGCGCGCGGCGCTGGACATCCGTTTCATGGATTCGGAGCAGGCCTACGCGCAGGTGCTGCACGGCGAGGTCGAGCTGGCGGTGACCACGCTCGGACCCACCGAAGCACCGCTGCACGCGACCATGGTCTGGGACGACCCCCTGCACTTCGCCGTGGCGCCCGATCATCCGCTGGCGCGATTGCCGAAGGCGACCCTGGCCGACATCGCCGCGCACCCGGCAGTGTTGCCGGACCCGGGCACGTTCACCCATCGCATCGTCGCCGACGTCTTCGCCCGCCGTGGCCTGTCGTTGCAACTGCGGATGACCACCAACTACATGGAGACGATCAAGATGATGGTCTCCGTGGGCCTGGCCTGGAGCGCGCTGCCGCAGACGATGGTCGACGCGCAGGTGCAGGTGCTGCCGGTGGCCGGGGTGCAACTGTCGCGCCGGCTCGGCTACGTCGTCCACGGCGGCCGCACGCTGTCGCGTGCGGCGCAGGCGTTCATCGGGCTGCTGCAGGTGGAGGCTTCGTCGTCCTGATTTTCGGGATGTCCGGGCAAAAGGGCGGCGAGGTTGGCTGGGGGTCTGCCGTGATGCCTCCTGACCTCCATGTCCCCCGGTGCCGACCGCCGGTCGGCACCTCCTCCTTTACTTCCGGTCAGGAGGCATCACGGCAGACCTTCCCAACGTGGCTTGCGCCCTGCTCGCAAAGCGCCGACAACGGATGCGGCAATCGTGGTCAGTCGCTGGGAAACCGCCAGCCGCCTCCAAGCACTCCGGTGCGATGCCTGTCGACGGGAGGTAAAGGAGGAGGCAGCGGCCGCAGGCCGATGCCGGGGGACACGAGCGGCGGCAGGCATCGCATCGGAGTGCCGCCGCCACCTCCCCGGGCTTCGCTTTCGCTGGCCTTTCGGCTCCAGTCAGCCCGCCGCTTCCTCCGGCTTCACCCGGAACCATGCCGCGTACAGCGCCGGCAGGAACAGCAACGTCAGCGCGGTGGCCACGATCAGGCCGCCCATGATCGCCACTGCCATCGAACCGTAGAACGCACTGCGCGACAGCGGGATCATCGCCAGCACCGCGGTGAGCGCGGTCAGCACGATCGGCCGGAACCGGCGCACGGTCGCGTCGACGATGGCGTGCCAGCGGTCGTGGCCGGCGGCGATGTCCTGCTCGATCTGGTCGACCAGGATCACCGAGTTGCGCATCACCATGCCGGCCAGCGCGATCGTGCCGAGCATGGCCACGAAGCCGAACGGCATGCGGAAGATCAGCAGGAACCAGGTCGCGCCGATCAGCCCCAGCGGCGCGGTGACCAGCACCATCACCGTGCGCGAGAAGCTGCGCAGCTGCAGCATCAGCAGCGTGGTGACCACGATCAGGAACAGCGGCATGCCGGCGGCGATCGAGTTCTGGCCGCGCGCCGAGTCCTCGACCGAGCCGCCGACCTGCAGCAGGTAGCCCTGCGGCAACCCGGCGCGGATCCCGTCCAGGGTCGGGTCGATCTGCGCGGTCACCGCCGCCGGCAGCAGCTCGTCGCTGAGGTCGGCGCGCACGGTGATGGTAGGCAGGCGGTCGCGGTGCCAGATGATGCCGTCCTCGAACACCTGGTGCAGGCGTGCCACCTGCGACAGCGGCACGCTGCCGCCATCGCCGGTCGGCACCGCCAGGCTGCCGAGCAGCTCGAGCTGGTCGCGGTCGCCGGCACCGCCGCGCAGCATGATCCCGACCAGCTCGTTGCCCTCGCGGTAGGTGCTGGCGGTGTAGCCGGACAGCTGCGCGCTCAGGAACTGCGCCAGTTGCGCGCTGCTGATGCCCAGCGCGCGGGCGCGGTCCTGGTCGACCTCCATCCGCACCACCTTGCTCGGCTCGTCCCAGTCGAGGTTGACGTTGGTGGTATGCGGGTTGGCGCGCACCTTCTCCGCCACCTGGCGCGCGATCGCGCGGACCTGTTCGACGTGTTCGCCCGACACGCGGAACTGCACCGGGTAGCCGACCGGCGGGCCGTTCTCCAGCCGGGTCACGCGCATCTGCAGTTCGGGGAACTGCGGCACCACGTCCTTGAGCAGCCAGTTGCGCAGTTCCTCGCGGGCACGGGTGTCCTCGGCGAGCACCACGAACTGGGCGAAGTTGGTCGCCGGCAGCTGCTGGTCCAGCGGCAGGTAGAAGCGCGGCGAACCCGTGCCCACGTAGGCCACGTAGTTGCGGATGTCGGCGCGCTCCTCCAGCAGCGTCTCCAGCTTCTTCGCCTGCGCCTCGGTGGCGCGCAACGACACGCCCTCGGCCAGTTCCAGGTCGACCATCAGTTCAGGACGGGTCGAATCGGGGAAGAACTGCTGCGGCACGAAACGGAACAGCACCAGCGACAGCACGAACAGGCCGATCGTCGCGCCGATCACGAGCCAGCGCCGGCGCAGGCAGGCATCGAGCAGGCGCCGGAAGCGCTGGTAGAACGGGCGCTGGTAGGGGTCGTGGTGGTGCGCGTCCAGCGGCGCCGGCGCCAGGGCGAAGGCGAACTGCGGCCAGCGGTCGGCCAGCCGTTCGCGGAACGCACGGCGGCGCGCGGCCAGGCTGCCGGGTTTCGGCGGCTGCGGATGGGCCAGGTCCGGCAGCATCCTGTCGCCCAGCCACGGGATGAACAGCACCGCGGCGATCCACGACACCAGCAGGGCGATCGTCACCACCTGGAACAGCGAACGGGTGTATTCGCCGGTGCTCGAGGCGGCCGTGGCGATCGGCAGGAAGCCGGCGGCGGTGATCAGCGTGCCGGTCAGCATCGGGAAGGCGGTCGACTCCCAGGCGAAGCTGGCCGCGCGCAGGCGGTCGAAGCCCTGCTCCATCTTGATGGCCATCATCTCCACGGCGATGATCGCGTCGTCCACCAGCAGGCCGAGCGCCAGCACCAGGGCACCGAGCGAGATCTTGTGCAGGCCGATGCCGAAGTAGTGCATCACCGCGAAGGTCATCGCCAGCACCAGCGGGATCGACACGGCCACCACCAGGCCGGTGCGGAAACCGAGCGAGAAGAAGCTGACCAGCAGCACGATGGTCACCGCCTCGGCCAGCACGCGCACGAACTCGCCGACCGAATCGCGCACCGCCTCGGGCTGGTCGGAGACCTTGCGCAGCTCCATGCCGGCGGGCAGGGTTTCCTGCAGATCGGCGAAACGCGCCTCCAGCTCATCGCCCAGGCGCAGGATGTGGCCGCCGTCCTTCATCGCCACCGAGATGCCGATCGCATCCTGGCCCATGAAGCGCATCCGCGGCGCGGCCGGATCGGAGAAGCCGCGGTGCACCCGCGCCACGTCCTCCAGGCGGATGGTGCGGCCGCCGGCGCGGATCGGGAACGCCCGGATTTCCTCGACGCTGCGGAACGGGCCGTCCACGCGCAGCTGCACCCGTTCGCCGGCGGTCTCGAAGAAGCCGGCCGGCACGACCGCGTTCTGGCCTTCGAGCGCCTGCTGCACCACCTGCAGCGGGATGCCCAGGGTGGCCAGCTTGGTGTTGTCGATCTCGATCCAGACCTTCTCGTCCTGCAGGCCGACCAGCTCGACCTTGCCCACGTCGGCCACCCGCTGCAGGTCCAGCTGGATGCGGTCGGCGTAGTCCTTGAGGATCGCGTAGTCGAAACCCGGCCCCGTCAGCGCGTAGATGTTGCCGAAGGTGTCGCCGAACTCGTCGTTGAAGAACGGACCGACCACGCCCTCGGGCAGGGTCGGACGGATGTCCCCGACCTTCTTGCGCACCTGGTACCACAGGTCGGGCACGTCCTTGGAAGGCATCGAGTCGCGCGCCATGAAGATCACCTGCGACTCGCCGGGCCGCGAGTACGAGCGAACGAACTCGTACTTGCCGGTGTTCATCACCGCTTTCTCGACCCGCTCGGTGACCTGCTTCGACACCTCCTCGGCGGTGGCGCCCGGCCACAACGTGCGCACCACCATCGCCTTGAAGGTGAACGGGGGATCCTCGCTCTGCCCCAGCCGCAGGTACGACCAGCTGCCGATGATCGCCAGCGCGACCATGAAGTACAGCACCAGGCCGCGGTTGTGCAGCGCCCACTCGGAAACGTTGAAGCGGCGCATGGCTCAGTCCGCCTTCGGCTGCGCAGCGGCGGCCCCGGCGACCGGACGGTTGTCGCGGTCCACCGGTGCCACCGCCTCGCCCTCGCGCAGCAGGTGGCCGCCGGCGGCCACCACCCAGTCGCCGGCCTGCAACCCGCCGCTGACCGGCACGCTGTCGCTGCCGAACGTGCCGGCGGTCACCGGGATGCGCAACGCCTTGCCCTGGCGCACCACCCATACCGCCGCCGCATCGCCTTCCCCGCGCTGCAGCGCCGACAGCGGCACGTGCAGGCTGCCGTCGCCGCCGGCCTGCGCCAGGTAGACGCGCGCGCTCTGGCCGAGTTCCACCTGGTCCCGGGCGCCCGCATCCAGCGCGACGCGCGCGGCGAAGCTGCGGGTCTGGGCGTCGGCGGCCGGGGCGATCTCGCGGATCGTGCCTGGCAGGCGCCGGCCCGGTGCGCTCCACAGCTCCACCTGCGCCGCATCGCCGACCTTGAACTGGCGGATGCGATCCTCGGGCAGGTCGATCGCGACCTCGCGGCCACCGTCGGCCGCCATCACGAAGATCGTCTGCCCGGCGGCGACGACCTGGCCGGCCTCGGCCTGGCGCGATGCGATCACCCCGGCGTCCGGGGCGCGCAGTTCGGCGTAGCCGGCCTGGTTGCGGGTCACTTCCCATTGCGCGCGCGCGGCGCGGGCCTGGCCGACGGCGGCCTCGTAGGCGGCCTTCTGCGCGTCGTAGGTGGAGCGGCTGACCAGTTGCTGGTCGACCAGCCGTGCGTAGCGGTCCAGGTCACCCTTGGCACGCACGAGCCCGGCTTCGGCCGCCGCCAGCTGCGCCTGCGCGGCTTGCGCCTGCAGCGCCTGGTCGGCCGGGTCCAGTTCGGCCAGCACCTGGCCGCGTTCGACCCGCGCGCCGGCGTCCACCGCCCGCCGCACCAGCTTGCCGCCGACACGGAACGACAGCGGGCTTTCCTCGCGCGCACGCACCTCGCCGGGAAAGGCCAGGGCCGCGCCGCCGCCGGGCTGGGGCTGGACCACCCATACGGGACGTCGCGCATCGACCGGCGCATGGTCGCTGCCGCAGGCGGACATCAGTGCCACCATCACCGCGAGGGCCGTGCCGCGCAGGGCCTGGAATCCGTTCTTCATCACCGCCGCCATCCTGCTGTTCAATATTGAACCAACGGGTATGGTATAAATAGAAAACCGAGTAGTCTAGTATTCCCGCATGACCCCGAAGCACGCCACCACGCCCCCTCCTGCCAGGTCCCCCGGCCCCGGCCGCCCCAAGGACCTGGGCAAGCGCGCGTCGATCCTCGCCGCCGCCAAGCGTCTGTTCCTTGAACAGGACTACCAGGGCGTGAGCATGGACCAGATCGCCGCCGCCGCCGGCGTTTCCAAACTGACCGTCTACAGCCACTTCGGCGACAAGGAGTCGCTGTTCTCCGCGGCCATTACCGACAAGTGCCAGGAAGTGCTGCCGGACGACCTGTTCGTGCGCCCGCCGGAAGGCCCGCTGGACGAGCAGCTGCGCGCCATCGGCCATGCCTTCTTCCGGCTGATCACCAGCGAGGAGGCGATCAGCATGCACCGCATGATGAACACCCCCGGCACCACGGAGAACACGCTGCGCGAGCTGTTCTGGAATGCCGGTCCGCGCCGCGTGCAGGAGGTGTTCGCGCAGTTCCTGCAGGCGCGGATCGACCAGGGCCAGCTGCGGATCGACGACACCGCGCTGGCTTCGTCGCAGTTCTTCAGCCTGCTCAAGGGCGAGCTGCACCCGATGATGGCCTGCGGCCTGTGCACGCAGCCGACCCCGGCGGAGGTCGCGCGGCACATCGATGCCACGGTCGAGTTCTTCCTGCGCGCCTATGCGGCCTGAGCCGGCCACGCAGGCCTCGGGGACGGAGGTCGCGGTGACTTCCGGCACTGCGAGGCGCCCGGCGCCCACGGCGATCCTTGCCGGCAAGCCGCGGCCGGGCCCGGTAGAATGCCCGGCCTCCCGCGTTGGATGACCCCCACATGACGATCGATTACGCCCGCGCCCGCGAACTGATGGTGGAGCAGCAGGTCCGCCCCTGGGACGTGCTGGACATGGCCGTGCTCGACGTGATCGGGCGCCTGCCGCGCGAAGCCTTCGTGGCCGAACAACACCAGGCGTTGGCCTATGCCGACATCGAGCTGCCGCTGGGCCATGGCGAGAAGATGATGAAGCCGGTGGTCGAGGGCCGCGCGCTGCAGGCACTGCAGCTGCGCCCCGGCGACAGCGTCCTGGAAGTGGGCACCGGCAGCGGCTACCTGAGCGCCTGCCTGGGCATGCTGGCCCGCGAGGTCGTCAGCCTGGAGCTGGTGCCGGAGCTGGCCGCCGCCGCGCGCGCGCGCCTGGACGCCACCGGCCTGGGAAACAATGTCCGCATCGAGGTCGCCGACGCGCTGCGTTACGACGGCAGCCGCCAGTTCGATGCGGTCTGCGTGACCGGCGCGGTGGCCGAAGTGCCGGAGCGCTTCCTGCAGTGGCTGCGTCCCGGCGGGCGCCTGTTCGTGGTCCGCGGCCATGCCCCGTCGATGGAAGCCGTGCGCCTGGTCAAGGGCGAGGCGGTCAACGCCGTGGCCGCCGAATCGTTGTTCGAGACCGAGCTGGGCTACCTGCACGGCGCCGGCCCGGTCCCCAAGTTCCTGTTCTGAGGTCGCGCCAGGCGGCGTGGCCAGCACCGACATTCCCCCTCGACGGCCGGCAACCCAGCGCTGGCCGCACACCTAGAAAGGAAGCCGCTGATGATCCGCCGTTCCCTCGCCCTGGCACTGGCCGCCGCCCTCGCCTCCGGCTCCGCGCAGGCCACCGACCTGCTCGAGACCTACGAGATGGCACGCAATGGCGACCCGCAGCTGGCGATCGCCGAATCCTCCACCCTGTACGACAAGGAAGGCGAGGTCCAGGCGCGCGCCGCCCTGCTGCCGCAGGTTACCGGTGACGCGTCGCTGCGCAGGTCCCGCACCGAGTACGAAGGCACCAGCGGGACCTTCACCACCACCTCGCGCAGCTACGGCGTCAACGCGACCCAGACCCTGTTCAACTGGGGCCAGTTCTCCAGCCTGCGCGCGCAGCGCTCCCTGAGCCAGGCCGCCGACTTCACCCTGGAAGCGGCCAACGACGACCTGGTCGTGCGCACCGCCGCGGCGTATTTCGACGTGCTGGTGGCGATCGAGTCGCTGGCCGCCGCCGAGGCCAACGAGGCCGCGGGCAAGCGCCAGTTCGACTACGCCGACAAGCGCCTGGAGGTCGGCCTGGCGCCGATCACCGACGTGCACGAAGCGCGCGCCCAGTACGATGACGCCCGCGCCAACACCATCCTCGTGCGCAACGCACTGGCCGACGCCTACCAGGCGCTGGCCGAGCTCACCGGCCAGCCGGTCCAGAACCTGCGCGGCCTGCCGGCCGACTTCCGCCCCGAGTTGCCGGCCGTGCATGCCGACGCCGACGGCTGGGTCACCCGCGCGGTCGAGAACAATCCGGCCCTGCGCGCCTCGCAGCTGCAGACCGACGCGGCCGAGACCAGCGTGCAGATCGCGCGCGCCGGCCATTACCCGACCCTGTCGCTGGGCGGCGGCTGGGGCAAGGACGCGGCGTGGGGCGACAGCATCGGCGGCGGTGGCGGCGCCACCGGCGACAGCACCGGCACCAGCATCGGCCTGACCCTGAGCGTGCCGATCTTCAGCGGCGGCGCGACCCAGTCGCGCGTGCGCCAGGCGCTGGCCCAGCGCGACCAGGCCCAGGACGGCTACGAGCAGCAGCGCCGCGCGCTGGACCGCAATACCCGCAACCTGTACCAGGCACTGGTCGCCGGCGTCAGCGAAGTGGAGGCGCGCCGCCTGGCGGTCGTGTCGGCGCAGAGCGCGTTCGACGCTTCGCAGGTGGGCCTCGAGGTGGGCACCCGCACGGTGCTGGACGTGGTCCAGAACCAGCGCACGCTGTTCCAGGCGCAGGTCGAGTACGCGCGCTCGCGCTACAACTTCCTGCTCAACCGCCTGCTGCTGACCCAGGCCACCGGCGACCTCGACATCGAGCAGCTGCGCAACATCAACGCGATGCTGACCGTCGACGCCGAGGCCCAGCTGGCCAACCCGCCGTCGCAGCAGTAAGCGCGGACGACAGCCGTCCGTACCACGGGGCCGCCTCAGGGCGGCCTCGTCGTTCATGGGTGCTCAGGAGGCGGTGACCGCCGCGCCGGCAAGCTCGTCGGCGGAGGCAGGCAGGTCGGCCGCCACCAGCGCCAGGGTCCGCTGCAATGCGCCCTGGCCCTGTTCGATCAGGGTGGCGCCGGCCTCGGTCATCGCCTGGCGCGTCCCGGGATCGGCCAGCAGCGCCTCCAGCGCGGCGCCGACCGCCTCGGCATCCGCGCCGATGCGCAGCGCCCCGGCCTCGTCCATGCGCCTGGAGATCTCGGCGAAGTTGTGCAGGTGCGGGCCGGTAACCACCGCCGTGCCCACGGCCGCCGGCTCCAGCAGGTTGTGCCCGCCGATCGGCTGCAGGCTGCCGCCGACGAAGGCGACGTCCGCGCAGCCATAGAACGCCATCAGCTCGCCCAGGGTGTCGATCACGAACACGTCGTCGTCCGGCCGTGGCCAGTGCCCGCCCCTGCGGGTGCCGACCTTCCAGCCAGCCTCGGCGGCCAGCGCCTGGACCCGCGCGAACCGCTCGGGGTGCCGCGGCGCCCACAGCAGCAGCAGGTCCGGCCAGCGCGCGCGAAGGCGCCGGTGGATCGCGATCACGGCCGCTTCCTCGCCCTCGTGCGTGCTGGCGGCCAGCCACACCGGGCGCGGCCTGGCCAATGCGGCGGAGAACGCCGCGCGCACCGCGTCCAGGCAGTCGGGCACGGCGACGTCGTACTTGAGGTTGCCGATGACCTGCACCTGCGCGGCGGTCGCCCCGAGCTTCTGGAAGCGGCGTCCATCGGCCGCGGACTGCGCCGCCACGCACTTGACCGTGCGCAGTGCGCGACCGATCAACGGCCGCAGCAGGCGGTAGCCGCGCAGCGAGCGCGCCGACAGCCGTGCATTGAGGATGTAGACCGGGATGCCCAGGTCGCGGCAGCCGAAGAGCATGTTCGGCCACAGCTCGGTTTCCATGATCAGGCCCAGGCTGGGCTGGAAGTGCTGCAGGAAACGCGCGGTGCTCCCCGGCAGGTCGTAGGGGAGGTAGACATGCTCGACCCGCTCGCCCCACAGCGCGCGCACGCGCTCGGAGCCGGTGGGGGTGATGGTGGTGATGACCCAGCGGATGTCGGGCCGCTGCCGCAGCAGGACGTTCACCAGCGGCGCGGCGGCATTGACCTCGCCCACCGACACCGCATGCAGCCACACGCACGGGCGCCGCGGCTGGCTGCCGTAGGTGGCGTAGCGCTCGTCCCAGCGGCGGAAGTATTCGTGGACGCGGAATCCACGCGAGATCAGGTGGTACAGGGTGAACGGCGAGAGCACGTACAGCGCGAACGAATAGAGCGCGCGCAGCACGCCCTCGCCCGGTTCCTTCCGCTTGGCTACGTTCGGCATGCGCGCAGCATAGCCGAGGCGATGGGCGCGGGCTGTGCACGAAGCCGTAGAATCGGCCCCATGACCGCGCCCGACACCCCGCCGCCGCGTCCGCCCCTCACCCCGCGCCACTGGCCGATGTGGCTGGGCCTGGGCGTGATGATCGTGGCCGCGCGCCTGCCCTGGCTGTGGCAGCGCGCGATCGGCCGCGGCGTCGGCTGGCTGGCGCTGCACCTGGCCGGTACCCGCCGGCGCGCGGCGCAGGTCAACATCGAGCTGTGCTTCCCGGCCGAAACCCCGCAGTGGCGCGCCCGGCTGCTGCGCGACAGTTTCGATGCGCTGGGCATCGGCCTGTTCGAGTTCGCCCGCGCCTGGTGGGGTGGCATCGGACCGATGCGCCGCGACCTTCGCATCGAAGGACTGGAGCACTTGCGCGCACTGCAGGCCGAAGGCCGTGGCGTGCTGCTGGTGTCGGGACACTTCATGACCCTGGAGATGTGTGGCCGGCTGATGTGCGACCACGTGCCGCTGGCCGGCATGTACCGCCGCCACCGCGATCCGGTGATGGAATGGGCGGTCAAGCGCGGCCGCCTGCGCTACGCATCGGCGATGTTCGGCAACGGCGACATCCGCGGCGCGGTGCGCCACCTCAAGCGCGGCGGCTTCCTCTGGTACGCCCCGGACCAGGACATGCGCGGCAAGGACACGGTATTCGCGCCGTTCTTCGGCATGCCGGCCTCGACCATCACCGCCACCCACCAGCTCGCGCGGCTGACCGGGTGCGCGGTGGTGCCGTTCTTCCACCGCCGCGAAGGCGGGCGCTACATCCTGCGCGTGGCGCCGCCGCTGCCGGCATTCCCGGGCGAGGACGTGGTTGCCGATACCGGCCGCGTCAACGCGGCGATCGAGGCGATGGTGCGCGAGGCGCCCGCGCAGTACCTGTGGATCCACCGCCGCTTCAAGCGCCAGCCGGAAGGACGCAGCACGTTCTACGAGCGCGACTGAGCCTCGCCGCGGCAACCGTGCTCCGTAGAGCGGGGCTTGCCCCGCTGATTTCACCGTGAAGTGATCGGCGGACCTGCGGGCAGCGGGCCAAGGCCCGCTCTACGGGCGCTCGCGCCCATGAAGGGCGCCGGCATAGAGCCCCGCCAGCAGCAGCGCCAGCCCACCCCAGAAGGTCGAGTAGAACGCAAGGTGGGTGTTGAGCGGAAACACGGTGACCGCCAGCGCGAGCAGCGCGGGACGGGCGCGATCGCGGGCGACGGCGTCGGCGCGACGCCAGCTCCGCCACACCATCCAGGCGCCCGCCAACCACAGCAGCAGGCCGATCGCGCCAGTCTCGCTGAGCAGTTCCAGTAGCAGCTGGTGGGCGTGGTAGGCCTCGCCACCGCCCCAGGCCGGCGCCTGTCCCGGTGCCGGATCGCAAGCGGGCCAGGCCACGCGGAAGCCGCGCACGCCGACGCCATTGAACGGATGCGCTTCGATCATGCAGGCCGCGCCGGTCCAGATCCTGCCGCGGCCGGACAGCGCGCCATCGACGCCGGCGCCCTGCCCGGACTGGAACGCCAGCGCAGTCCGCTCCGCGCGCTGCTGCAGCTGCGGCGACGCCGCATACAGCGCGACCAGGCCGACCAGGCCGGCCGCGGCGAAGGCCAGCAGCTTGCGACCACCCAGCGCGCGCCAGCCGGAGAACAGCAGCACCAATGCATAGGCGACCCAGGCCGCGCGCGCGCCACCGAGCAGGATGGCGATGCCCAGCGCCAGCGCGGCCACGCACCAGCCCGCCACGCCGAAGCGCCGCGACGCCGCTTCCAGCGCGAACGGCGACAGGCTCGCCAGCACCAGTCCGAGCTTGAGGTTGCACGGACCGAACACGCCACCCAGGCGGTCGACCGCGGCGACCTCGGCGGCGGTGCAGAAACCCGCCCCGGCCGTCGCACGCTTGAGCGCGTCCAGGCTCCAGAACAACGGACTGGTGCCCGACGCTGCCTGCAGCAACGCATCCATCGTCCACAGCGCGACGATGGCCGCCAGGCCACTCAACACCAGCCGCCGCCCCGCCGGCGCCTGCAGCGCGATCGCCACCCCCCACAGGAACGGCAGGTAGCGCAGGTCGGCCGCCACCTCCTTCCAGGCGCGGCCCCGGTCGAGCGCGTCGGGTGCGGACAGCAGCTCCGGCAGCCAGTACACGGCGAACAGCGCGGTCGCCAGGCCTGCGGCACGGCGGTCCAGCGGCAACATGCGGGCCTTGCCGAGCGTGACCGCCAGCTGCACCAGCACTGCCAGCGCGCCGAGCGCAAGCACGCCCTCGGCCGACCCGGGTAACGGCCACAGCGCGACGAATGCCAGTACCCAGTACGGCGTCCAGGCGAACGCGCGCAGGCGCGCGGTGTCGTGCTCAGCCGGCCAGTTCGGCATACAGCTCCAGTGTCGCGTGCTGCATCGCCTGCAGCGTGTAGGGAAGGGTGTCCGGCGGGCGCGGCGGTGCGCGCAGCAGGCTGGTCGCCGTGACGGCCAGCGCCGCCGCGTCGAACGGCGCGACCGCGCCCTGCGGCTGCAGTTGCCCGAGCAGTTCGCCGACGCCGCCGTGCGCCCAGCCCAGCACCGGACGACCGACCGACAGCGCCTCGAGCACGGTCCGGCCGAAGGCTTCCGGCTTGCGCGAGAGCTGCAGCACCAGGTCGCTGGCCGCGTACGCCTGGGCGATGCGCGAGGTGGGCGCGGTGAACAGCACGGCGTCACCCACGTCCAGCTGCGCGGCCAGCGCTTCGAGCTCGCCTACGTATGCGTCGCGCCCGGCCTCGCGCGCGCCGGGCAACCACAGCCGCGCCCCGGGGAAGGGCCCGGCCCGCAGCGCGGCCAACAGGTGCAGTGCGTCGGCGTGGCCCTTCAGGCGGGTGCCACGGCCGGGCAACAGCAGCAGTGGTCCCTGCCCGGCCAGCACGGGATGATCTTCTGCTACCCGCGCGCGCGCCGGATCCGGATGCGTGCGCCGCGGGAACTGCAACGGATCGATGCCGCGCGGAATCACCCGCAGCCTGGCCGGCTCGACGGCCGGGTAATGTCGCAGGACGTGCTCGCGCACGGTCTGCGACACGCAGACCACGCGTTCGCCGCTGGCCATCACCGAGCTGTAACGGCCCGGCGAGTTCAGCCCGTGCACGGTGGTGACCCAGCGCGGACGCCGCCGGGCAGGCAGTGAATGCAGCGCGATCCGGCCCAGCCAGGCCGGCAGGCGCGAGCGCGCGTGGACGATGTCGGCGGCTTCGCGCAGCAGCAACGCGCGCAGTGCCGGCACATGCCGCAGCACCGCCGGCGACTTGCGGCCGATGTCGAGGGCGACGTGTTCGCCGCCGCATTCGCGCAAGGCCGGCAGCAGCCGCCCGCCTGCGGAAACGACGATGGCGCGGTGCCCGGCGGCGACCAGCGCGGCGGCGATTTCCAGGGTGGAGCGTTCGACCCCGCCGGACTCGAGCGCCGGCAGCAGCTGGACCACAGTCAGGCGGCGTGGCACGGGGTGGCCGGCCTGCGTCCGGGCCGCGGCCTCAGTCGGCCAGCTGGTAGACCGCGCCGCAGTACGGGCACTGCGCTTGGTGGTCCGGGTCGTCCTGGATCGGCAGGTACACGCGCGGGTGCGAATTCCACAGCGCCATTTCCGGCGTCGGGCAGCTCAGCGGCAGGTCGGCGCGGTGCACGGTGTAGCGCTTCTCGGCATTGGCGGGCGCGTTGGCGGTGGTGGTCATGGCGGGGGTCGACGATGCGGGAGCAGGCGCCAATTCTAGCCCCCCGCCGGTCGCGGTGGGCCGGTGCCCGGGAAAAAGGCGCGGCCGCGATGCCGGTGCCCGCTGCCGCCGGCGAAAACCGTTCCGCCGCGACATAAAAAACGCCAGCCCGTCGAACGGGCTGGCGCGCGGCGGTGGGGAGGGAGAACCCGCCGGCTTGCGTGGACCGGCTTACTTGGCCTTCGGCACCGAGGCTTCGGTGGTGATGCGCAGCTCGACTTCGTCGCTGACCGCCGGGGCGTAGTTGCCGACGCCGAACTCGGTGCGGCTGAGCGTGGTGGTCGCATCGAAGCCGATCGTCGGCGCCTTGGTCATCGGATGGTCGGCGGCCTTGTTGAGGGTCACATCGAGCACGACCGGGCGGGTGATGTCCTTGACGGTCAGGTCGCCGGTGACCTTGAGCTTGCCTTCACCCGCCGCCTCGACCTTGGTGCTCTTGAAGGTCGCCTTCGGGAACTTGGCCGCGTCGAAGAAGTCGGCGCTGCGCAGGTGCTCGTTGAACTTGGCGCTGAAGCCTTCCAGGCCCGACAGCGGCAGGGTCACCTCGACGCTGGACCTGGCGACGTCGGCCGCGTCGTAGACGAGCGTGCCCTGGACGTTGCCGAAGCTGGCCGAGGGGTTGGAGAAGCCGAAGTGGTTCCACTGCGCCAGCACGGTGGTGTGGGTCGGGTCGATCTTGTAGGTCACCGGGGCCGCGAACGCCGGGGCGGCGGCGAAAGCGAGCAGGGCGGCGGCGGAAAGCAGGCGGATGCGCATGGGATGCTCCTTGTGTAAAGCGGACGGGGTGGGTCGAGGCGGCGCGCGCGTCACTCGATGCGCGCGGCCTCGTCGAACGACAGGCGCGGCGAGCGCGGGTAGATGCTGGCGGGATCGCCCTGGCCGAGATTGACCAGGATGTCGGACTTGATGTTCGTGCCGGCGAAAAACGCCTCGTCGACCTTGCCGTTGTCGAAACCGGTCATCGGGCCGGCGTCCAGGCCCAGCGCGCGGGCGGCGACGATCAGGTAGGCGGCCTGCAGCGAGCTGTTGCGCAGCGACGGCTTTTCGCGGCCTTCGCGCGGGCCGTCGAACCAGGACTTGGCGTCTGCGTGCGGGAACAGGTACGGCAGCTTTTCGTGGAAGTCCTCGTCGCGGCCGATGATGACGGTCACCGGCGCGGCCATGGTCTTCTTGTAGTTGCCTTCCGCCAGCGCCGGGCCGAGCTTGGCCTTGGCCTCGGCGGACTTCACGAACACGAACCGGGCCGGGGTGGTGTTGGCCTGGGTCGGGCCGAACTTCAACAGGTCGTAGAGCTGGCGCAGGGTGGCGTCGCTGACGTCGCCGGTGAAGGCGTTGTAGGTGCGGGCCGTGCGGAACAGCTGGTCCAGCGCGGCATCGTTCAACGGGTGCGGCATGATCGGTCCTTGGAATGGCGGGTCGGGAGGCCGGTGGTGCGTCCCCTGCCCGGCCTCCAGGCAGGCGGCCAGTGTAGAGTGTTGCATCCATGATTTTGTGAACCCATTCCGGAACGAATTGATGTCGTTTCCGCAACAAAAAGCACTGGATTCCACGACTTGGCTGCTGACTGACGGACATGCCGGCAACGTCCGCCAGGCCGCGGCGCTGGCCCGTGCGTTGGGCGTCGCCGCGCCAGTGACGCCGGCGCTGGACCCCGCCGCACCCTGGCGCTGGCTGGCGCCACGGCGCCTGCCGGGGGCCGCTCGCGCCTTCGGCCCGGCATTCGCGGCAGCACTGGCCGGAACGATCCCCGCGCTGGCCATCGGTTGCGGCCGCCAGGGCGCGCTGGCCACGCGGCTGGTGGGCGCGCGTGGCGCGCGCACCGTGCAGGTGCTGGATCCACGCATCGATCCGCGGCACTGGGACCTGGTGGTCGCGCCCAGCCACGACCGCCTGCGCGGCGCCAACGTGGTCCCGATGCTCGGTAGCCTCAATCCGGTCGACGACGCCTGGCTGGCCGACGCGAGCGCGCGTTTCCCCGCGCTGCTGGCGCTGCCGCGGCCACGCATCGTGCTGCTCGTGGGCGGACCCACCCGGCACGCGCCCTGGACCACCGCGGCGCTGCAGGTGCTGCTGGCGCGGTTGCGCGAGCGGATACGCGCCGAGGGTGGCAGCCTGCTCGCCACGGTCTCGCGGCGCACGCCGGCTCCGGTGGCCGCCTGCCTGCGCGAAGGCCTGCGCGACATGCCCGGCCTGCTGTGGGACGGTGCCGGCGACAATCCCTATGCGGGCCTGCTCGCCTGCGCCGACCGGCTGGTGTGTACCCCGGACTCGGTCAACATGCTCTCGGAGGCCTGCGCCACCGCGGCCCCGGTGTTCGTGCTGGATCCCGGTTGCGCGAGCGGCCGGATCGGCCAGTTCCTGGGGGCGCTGCAGGACCGGGGGCGGGTCCGCGCGGTTGGCGACGGGAGCCTGCCATCGTTCGCCGCACCGGCGCTGCGCGAGACCGCGCGGGTGGCCGCGGAAGTGCGCAGGCGGCTGTGGCCGCAGCCGGTCGACGGCGACGGGGCATGGCGCTGCTGAGCGAAGCTCAGGCGTCGCTACCGGCGGCCGGCTCGAAATCGAGACCGCATGCGCGCAACGCCTCGTCCACCGCCGCGCGTGCCTGCGCGATCGCCTCGGTGGGCGCGGCCAGGCGCGGGCGCCGGTCGAGGGTGCAGGCCAGGCCCACGTCCAGCAGTACCGCGTGCGCCGCGTGCAGCGAACGGGCGATGTCCGGCGCGAGCCATCCGCAGGCGGCCAGCGCGTCCAGCAACGCCGGCGTGTCGCGCGGCTGCAGCAGGCCGGCATGGGCCGATGCCTGCGCCAGCACGCCGAACTGCACAAGGAACTCGAGGTCGACCAGCCCACCGGCGCCCTGCTTGAGGTCGAAGCGCGCCGCATCGCTGCGGTCCAGCTCGGCGCGCATGCGCCGGCGCATGTGCATCACGTCGCCGGCCAGCGCCGGGACGTCGCGGTGGCGGCCGAGCGTCTGCGCGCGCACCCGCTCGAACGCTTCGCGCAGCGAAGCATCGCCTGCCACCGGTCGCGCCCGCACCAAGGCCTGGTGCTCCCAGGTCCAGGCACGTTGCCGCTGGTAGTCCTCGTAGCTGGACAGGGTCGAGACCAGCAGGCTCTTGCCGCCGTCGGGGCGCAGGCGCATGTCGGTCTCGTAGAGCCGGCCGGCACTGGTCACCGCGCCGAGCAGGGCGACGACCTTCTGCGCCAGCCGCGCGTACCAGCGCGACGCCTCCAGCGGGCGCCTGCCTTCCGAGACCGCGGCCGGATCGGCGTCGTAGAGGAAAACGAGGTCCAGGTCGGAGCCGAAACCCAGCTCGCGTCCGCCCAGGCTGCCGTAGCCGATGACGGCGAAGCGGCCGCCGGGCAGCGCGCCATGCGCGGCGAGCACCTCGGCCTCGGCCATGCGCAGCACCTCGTCCACGACCGCATCGGCCAGGGCCGCCAGCTGCCGGGCGCTGTCCTCTGCCGGCTGGCGGCGATCCAGCGCGGCCAGCGCGATGCGGAAGCTCAGGGCCTGCCGCACCTCGTTGAGCGCGCGCAACGCCGCTTCCGGATCGCCCTCGTCCTGCGCCTTGACCGCGGCCACGCAGGCGGCGCGCATCGCCGCCTCGTCCGGCATGGTGCCGGCGACGCGCGCATCGAGCAGCTCGTCCAGCAACAGCGGATAGCTGGCGATGCGCTCGGCCAGCAGCGCGCTGCGTGCGAGCACGTCGACCAGCCGCGCCAGTGCGCTGGGCTGCTCGTCGAGCAGCGCCAGGTAGCTCGCGCGGCGCAGGATCGCCTGCAGCAATCCGAGCAGGCGCCGCAGGGCAGCCTCCGGCTGCGCCGAGCGCGCCGCCGCGGCGAGCAGGGCCGGCACCACGCGGTCGAGCCGCTTGCGCGCCGCATCGGACAGCGCGCGCACGCCATTGCCGCGGGCGAAGTCGCGCAGCGACGCGTCCGCCCCTTCCGCATCGCCGAAGCCCGCATCGGCCAGCACCTGCGCCTGGCCCGCTTCCGGCAGGCCGCGCCAGTAGCTCTCGAGCGCGTCCGGCGCGGCTTCGCCGCGGCGCGGCACCAGCAGCGCGTCGAACTCGGCCGACACCTGCGCGCGGCATCGCGCCAGTGCCCGGGCCAGCGCATCCCAGTCGTCGTAACCGAGCGCCAGCGCCACCCGCGAGCGGTCTTCCGCGTCGGCCGGAAGCGCGTGCGTCTGCGCATCGCGCAGCATCTGCACGCGGTTCTCCAGCCGGCGCAGGTAGCGGTAGGCGTCTTCCAGGTCCCGGCCGTGGTCCGGCGCGATCTGCCCGGCCGCGACCAGCGCGCGAAGCGCGGGCAGCAGGCGCCGGCCGCGCAGTTCCGGTTCGCGACCGCCGCGGATCAGCTGCAGCGACTGCACCAGGAACTCGATCTCGCGGATCCCGCCCGGACCGCGCTTGAGGTCGTCGGCCATGTCGCGGCGCTGCACCTCGGCGACGATCGCCGCCTTCATCGTGCGCAGGCCGTCCAGGGCGGTGTAGTCCAGGTAGCGGCGGTAGACGAACGGACGCAAGGTCTCCAGCCATGCTTCCCCGGCGGCGGTGTCGCCAGCCACGGCACGCGCCTTGAGCCAGGCATAGCGCTCCCAGTCGCGGCCCTCGCGCTGGAAGTACTGGTCCATCGCCGCGAACGACCACGCCACCCGGCCGGCGTTGCCGAACGGACGCAGCCGCAGGTCGACCCGATGGCAGAAACCGTCGGCGGTCGCCTCGTCGAGCAGCTTCGCCAGGCGCTGGCCCAGGCGCGCGAAATAGTCCTCGGCCGCCAGCGCGCGGCGTCCGTCCGACTCGCCGTCGTGCGGGTAGGCGTAGACCAGGTCGACGTCGGAGGAGAAATTCAGTTCGCCGCCGCCGAGCTTGCCCAGCCCGAACACGACCAGGCGCTGCGCACGGCCGTCGGCATCGCGGACCACGCCATGGCGTTCCTCGAATTCGCCCTCGACCGCCGCCAGCGCCAGGCGCAGGCACGATTCGGCCAGGCGGGTGCTGCCGGCCAGGGTCGCATCCACGTCGTCCAGGCCCAGCACGTCCCGCCATACCAGCCGGGTGGATTCGGCGGTGCGGTACAGGCGCAACAGGGTGGGCCAGGCCAGCGGCTGCGCCGGATCGAGCTCCGGCTCCGGCCACGGGCCCGGATCGGCCGCCGCCAGGTGCGCCAGCAGCGCCGGCTGGCGGCGCAGGGTTTCGATCGCGAAGTCGCTGGCCAGTGCCACCCGCGCGATCCGCTCGCGCAGGCCGGGATCTTCGAGCAGCAATTCCACCTGCGGCGAAGTGGCGCCAAGGGTGGCCAGCGCGCGGGCACCGATGCGCTCACGCAGCACGGCAGGACTGGCGGATGGCGTTGCGGAAGCGTCGTCGGGTGGCAGGCTCATCGCGCCGATTGTGGCACGCGCCTCCGCGGCCCTCCGCCGCGCGCCGCGGCCCGCACCGGGCGCCGGACCACGCTTCGGCGTGCATCGGCGCCGCTACTTCTAGACGCGCCCACTGCGGGACGCCACCCTGCGCCTGTGCGCCCCGCAGGCGCCAGGCAACAAAAAAAGCCCGCTTGCAGCGAACTGCCAGCGGGCCTGCTCCCTCCCCCACGTCGGGATGCGGGGCCATCGTGAAGGAGCCGTTAGGCGCTTTGCACGCTGCACTGCAAAACAGCACCGGGAGGTTCAATTTCCCGCTTTTTTCCGGGCAAAACTGAATACGGACAACCGCCGGGATGACACCGGTGCCACGGATACCAGCCGCACTAGCGCAGCATGGCCGGCTGGCCCTTGAACCACTCCTGGGCGCGGACCAGGTGCATGTCGCGCTGTCCGTTACGCAGGTCGACACCCGCCGACAGCAGGCCCATCCGCGCGAGCAGTTGGCCCTGGCGTTGGCCATCGGCCAGGCGCAGGCGCGCCTGCACTTCGTAGCGGTCGTTGCTGGCATGCACGCTGTCCAGGACCAGGGTGTCGCCCTGCCACTGCACCTGCGCGCGCGCCTGGACCTGGCCCGAGTCGACCAGCCGGTCCATCCAGCGTGGATACCCCTGCCCGCTGCCGAACAGGTCCAGCAGGAAACCGACGTCACGCGCCTGCACCTTGACCTTGCCGGACACCGAGTCCGGCGCGGCCAGGTCGATCCGCGCGCTCGGCAGGTCGACGTTGGCCCACCAGCCCTGCCGCGCCTTCCCGTCCGCGGACTGGAAGTTCACGTTGCGCAGCCGCACCTGGCTGCCGTCGAGGACGAACTCGCGTTGGGCCAGGTCGGCGCGCCGCAGTTGCGCGTCGAGCGCCACGTCGCCCTTGAGCTGCCGTCCACCCATCGACATGCGCGCTGCATGGCCTTCCACGCCCACCGTGCCGTGGCCGATGTTGCCGACGCCGTCCAGCCGCAGGTCGGCGCTGGCAGTGCCGCTGCCGCCGTCGATCCGCATCTGCTCGGACAGGAAGCGGTTGTAGACGCGCAGGTCCGGCACCTGCGCGTCGGTGAAGCGCAGGTGCGCGCTGGTCGCACCCATGGCCGCGCCCTGCATCGGCCGGCCTTCGATGGTGAGGTCGAGCTGCAGGTCGTCGCCCTTCGCATAGGGCGCCCCGGTACCGGCGGCGCCGGCGATCGAGTACCCGTCCAGCTGCACCGCCAGGCGGGTCTGCAGCGGACCGTCGCCTTGGGCGACCAGGTCGGCACGCACCCGCCCCTGGCCGCTGATGTGGTTGTCCATGACCACCGCCGTCACCGCCACCTGCGGCAGCTCCACGTGGCTGCCCGGCGCCGGCCGGCCCTGGTCCAGCCGCAGGTCGGCGACCAGGTCGCCCGAGCCGTCCAGTTGCAGCCAGTCCGGCGCGTTGAACATCGTGGTCACCCAGGCCAGCGACGGGAAGCGCCAGTGGCCGACGACGTGTCCCGAGGCGCGCGGCAGCACGGCGGGCAATCCGCCCTGGGTCGGCAGCTCGCGGCCCTGCAGCCGCATCTCCGCGTCGACGTCGAGGACGCCACCGTCGCGCTGGGGCACCTGCAGGCGCAGCGCAATGTCGTCGTCGACGCTGGCCTGCACCTGCAGCTGGCCGCCCAGCGGTGCACCGGTGATGCCGACGCCCCGCATCGGTGCGGTCCAGCTCAGCGTTCCGCCCGGCTGCAGCACGCCATCGCGCATTTCCAGGCGCGCATGCAGCTGGCCGCCGCCGGGCGTGGTGGCGACATGGAAGCGCCCCTGCGGGTCGAAGTAGCCCCGCAGCGAGGAGCCCTCGCCATCGATCGACACGCTGCCGTCGGTGAGCAGCAGCTTGCGCATCCCAGGCGCCTGGGCGCGGGTATGGCGCTTCATCGCGAAGCTGCCGTCGACCCGGATGCGGTCCAGCAACGGGTCGCCGTCGGCCAGCAGGCGCGCGCCGTCGAAATGCAGCGACGAGGGCAGGATCTGCATCGGTCCGCCGCGCAGCTGCTTGGAGAAGCCGAACACCGCCTGGCCATCGCCTTCCAGCACCAGTTCGTCGAAATGGCCGCGCAGGACGTGGTCGGCGGCGATCCGGTCGAACAGCAGGGTCCAGCCGCCCGGGCGTGGTGGCGGCGGCTCGCCGTTGCGCTCCACGTGGCGCGCCCCGCCGGTGACGCCCGAGGCGACCACCTCGGGTACGCGGATCTCCTTGCGCAGCAGCGGCCACAACGCCAGCCGGCCGCGCATCCGCTGCGCCTGGACGTCCCAGTAGATCTGCCGGACCTGGCCCTGCAGGCGCACGTCGCGCGCCACGACATGGCCCGGATAGAGGGTGAATGCCCGGCCCCACTGCGCCTGGAACTTTTCCGGCTGGCGGTTGGCCGTCCAGGGCCCCAGCGGGGTGTTGAGGAACAGGTTGCCCAGCAGCAGGTAGACGCCGTAAACGACCAGCAGCGTCCACAGCGTGCGCCGCAGCCAACGTGGCCGGCTACGCCAGAAATCCAGCCAGCCGGCCCATCCCCGCCGGATCGCTCCGCTTATCGAATCGAACGTCCGCGTGCGTGCTTCCATGGCCGGCGACCTTCCTGCAGCGGGGGCCAGCGCACGCTACCGCGAATGCGGGCGACGCGCACCTGCGTGGAAGCGCCTGGCGCGACGGCCCGGTGGCGACCCGGACCGCCGGCCGCCGTCGCGCCGCAACCCGACAGCGATCAGGCCGCCGCCTCAGCTGCGGCCTGCATGCGGCGCTCGCGCACCGCCGCGGCCAGGCGCTCGAGCACCTGCACCGAACGTTCCCAGTCCAGGCAGCCGTCGGTGATGCTCTGCCCGTAGACGAGCGCGCGGCCGTCGACCAGTTCCTGGCGGCCACCGACCAGGTGGCTTTCCACCATCACCCCGATGATGCGCCCGTCCCCACCACCGACCTGGGCGGCGATGTCGTCCACCACGGCCGGCTGGTTGTCCGGGTTCTTGCCGCTGTTGGCGTGGCTGGCATCGATCATGATCCGCGGCGCGATCCCGGCCTTGACCAGCACGTCGCTGGCCGCCTGCACGCTGGCGGCGTCGTAGTTGGGGGCCTTGCCGCCGCGCAGGATGACGTGGCTGTCCGGATTGCCGCGGGTGGCCACGATCGCCGTGCCGCCGGCCTTGGTCACCGAGAGGAAGTGGTGCGGATGCGAGGCCGCGCCGACCGCATCGGCGGCGATCTTCACGTCGCCGGTGGTGCCATTCTTGAATCCGACCGGGCAGGACAGGCCCGACGCCAGCTCGCGGTGCACCTGGCTCTCGGTGGTGCGCGCGCCGATCGCGCCCCACGCCACCAGGTCGGCGATGTACTGCGGCGAGATCACGTCGAGGAACTCCACGCCCGCCGGCAGGCCCAGTTCGTTGATCCGCTCCAGCAGGCCGCGCGCCACGCGCAGGCCCTTGTTGATGTTGAAGCTGCCGTCCAGGTCGGGGTCGTTGATCAGGCCCTTCCATCCCACCGTGGTGCGCGGCTTCTCGAAGTACACGCGCATCACGATCTCCAGTTCGCCGGCCAGCGCGTCGCGCAGCGGGCGCAGGCGGCGCGCGTACTCGAGCGCGGCGTCCGGATCGTGGATCGAACATGGGCCGATCACCACCGCCAGGCGGTCGTCCTGGCCATGGAGGATGCGGTGCAGCGCCCGGCGCGAGCCGTCCACCGTTTCGGAGGCGGTCTCCGAGCACGGCAGTTCTGCGATCAGCTGGGCGGGTGGAACCAGTGCATCGATGCGGCGGATGCGCAGGTCGTCGGTGTGGGGGGCCATGGGGGAAACTCCTGGGATCGTGTTCGCTTCCCGCCGGAGGCTGGCGACAAAAAAGCCGCCAGGATCTCTGGCGGCTTTCAGGGGATGTGTTCTTCGGATCAACTCAGAACGCGCGTACCCCTTCCTCCGCCAGTGGCTTCGGAAAGTAATACCAGAAGTAAAAGCGGGCGCGCTGCGTGTTCACGGCGCCATTGATAACAGTCGGTTCCGGGGCGCGCAACCGTTTCAGCGGCAACGTGGCCGGGGTGCGAGCGAACGTCTGCGCGTAGAAAAGGCGGCCTTCTAATGCGGGGCGTTGGCCACCAGGGCTGGTCGAGGCTTCCGACTCCGACTTTCGGCTAGGGCGTGGCTGGCTGCTGAAGCGCCAGCTCCGGAAGGGGCCGCCGCACCCCGGGGCCATGGCCCACCCTTCGGGACGACATCCTGTCTTTACGAAGGGCCGTGGCACATCCCTGTGCCACTTGGTCCATGGCCCCGGGGTGCGGCGTCCTTCGCGATCTTCGAGGTCGCGGCTTCGATCCGGATTCGGGGCGACGCCGGGCGTCGGGTGCGGGTCCGCAGAGCGTGGCTTCAGGTGCATATGGCCACGGAGGAAGCAGAGGGTAATGAGAGCCACGCCGCCGGTCGCCCTGCGAGTGCGGGCTGTGCAAGGAAGAGCGAAGCCACGCGCTCGACGCGCCGAAAGGACGCCGTCCTGTCGCCATGCGGGTCGAGCGGCACAGGGATGTGCCGCGGTCGCGAGCTGAGGCAGGACGCCGGCGCGAGCGACGACCCCCATGGCGGCAGGACGGCGGCCCGCTCCGGAGCTAGATCGCCCCCCAACAAATTTCGATCCGGCCCGGCAACGCATGCGCATCCGCCCTCCGGCCGCAACGCGCCGCAACCGTGAGAAGAGGCAAAGAAAAACCCCGCCAGGTGGCGGGGTTTTCCGTGGTGCTTGCAACAGAGGCGGAGCGGATCAGAAATCCATGCCGCCCATGCCGCCCATGCCACCGGCGCCCGGCATCGCCGGCTCGTCCTTCTTCGGGGCCTCGGCCACCATCGCTTCGGTGGTGATCATCAGGCCCGCGATCGAAGCGGCGTTCTGCAGCGCGGTGCGGGTGACCTTGGTCGGGTCCAGGATGCCGAACTGCACCATGTCGCCGAACTGGCCGTTGGCGGCGTTGTAGCCGAAGTTGCCCGAACCGGCCTTGACCTGGTTCACGATCACCGACGGCTCTTCGCCGGCGTTGGTGACGATCTCGCGCAGCGGCGCTTCCATCGCGCGCAAGGCGATCTGGATGCCGTGGTTCTGGTCTTCGTTGATGCCCTTCAGGCCTTCGATGGCCGCCTTGGCACGGATCAGGGCGACGCCGCCGCCCGGGACCACGCCTTCTTCTACCGCCGCACGGGTCGCGTGCAGGGCGTCTTCGACGCGTGCCTTCTTTTCCTTCATTTCGACCTCGGTGGCCGCGCCGACCTTGATGACGGCCACGCCGCCGGCCAGCTTGGCCACGCGCTCCTGCAGCTTCTCACGGTCGTAGTCCGAGGAGGTCTCCTCGATCTGCGCCTTGATCTGCTTGATGCGCGACTCGATGGCGGCGGTGTCGCCGGCGCCGTCGATGATGGTGGTGTTCTCCTTGGAAACCTGCACCTTCTTGGCGCGGCCCAGGTCCTTGATCGTGGCCTTTTCCAGCTGCAGGCCGACTTCCTCGGAGATCACGGTACCGCCGGTCAGGGTGGCCATGTCTTCCAGCAT
This sequence comes from Pseudoxanthomonas kaohsiungensis, assembly GCF_010211765.1. Classification (GTDB taxonomy): domain Bacteria; phylum Pseudomonadota; class Gammaproteobacteria; order Xanthomonadales; family Xanthomonadaceae; genus Pseudoxanthomonas; species Pseudoxanthomonas kaohsiungensis. The sequence continues at coordinate 31,417 of NZ_PDWO01000013.1, forward strand.
CGCCTTGCGACGGTCGCCGAAGCCCGGGGCCTTCACGGCCACGACCTTGACGATGCCGCGGATGGTGTTGACCACCAGGGTGGCCAGCGCCTCGCCCTCGACTTCCTCGGCGACGATCAGCAGCGGCTTGCCGGCCTTGGCCACGCCCTCGAGGACGGGCAGCAGGTCGCGCACGTTGGAGATCTTCTTGTCGTGCAGCAGGATGAACGGGTCATCCAGGTCGGCGCTCTGCGACTGCTGGTTGTTGATGAAGTACGGCGACAGGTAGCCGCGGTCGAACTGCATGCCCTCGACCACGTCCAGCTCGTTGTCCAGGCCCGAGCCTTCCTCGACGGTGATCACGCCTTCCTTGCCGACCTTCTTCATCGCCTCGGCGATGATGTTGCCGATCGACTCGTCGGAGTTGGCCGAGATCGTGCCGACTTGGGCGATCGCGTTGTCGTCGGCGGTCGGCTTGGACAGGTTCTTCAGCTCGGCGACGGCGGCCACGACGGCCTTGTCGATGCCGCGCTTGAGGTCCATCGGGTTCATGCCGGCGGCCACGGCCTTCATGCCCTCGCGGATGAACGCCTGGGCCAGCACGGTGGCGGTGGTGGTGCCGTCGCCGGCGTTGTCGGAGGTCTTGGAAGCGACTTCCTTGACCATCTGCGCGCCCATGTTCTCGAACTTGTCGGCCAGCTCGATCTCCTTGGCGACGGACACGCCGTCCTTGGTGATCGTCGGGGCGCCGAAGCTCTTCTCGAGCACGACGTTGCGGCCCTTCGGGCCCAGGGTCGCCTTGACGGCGTTGGCGAGCACGTTCACGCCGCGGACCATGCGGGCGCGGGCGTCTTCACCGAAACGAATATCCTTGGCAGCCATTGCGGAATTACCTCAGTTCTGTGATTGCGGGTTTGGGATGCGGCGAAGCGGCGGGCTCAGCCCAGCACGGCGAAGATGTCGTCTTCCTTCACCACCAGGTACTCGGTGCCGTCGAGCTTGACCTCGGTGCCGGCGTACTTGCCGAACAGCACCTGGTCGCCGACCTTGACCTTCGGCGCGCGCACGTTGCCGTTGTCGAACACCTTGCCCTCGCCCACGGCGACGACCTGGCCCTTGATCGGCTTCTCGGTGGCCGAATCCGGGATCACGATGCCACCGGCGGAGACCTTCTCTTCCTCGGTGCGCTTGATGACGACGCGGTCGTACAGCGGCTTGATGTTGCTCATGTTTCAATCCCTCTCAAGTGATTGACTGGGTTGGAAAAAGGGCGGTAACTCTAGCACTCGCCTGTTGCGACTGCCAGCACCGCGGGCGCAGAAAACCCGGATCGGGGACCGGGATGAAAGGGCAGATGGGGCGCGGACGCCGGGCTTTCAAGGGCAGCCCGGCGAGGTTTCTCCCGGACGGTCCGGGGTGATGCCGGCTCCCGTGGAGGACCCGGCCGGGGCGGTGGGAAGGCCGCGCGCGTCGCCTGCGCCCACGGCCCAGCGTTGCCGGCAAGCCGGGCGCCCGCGGGCGAGCCCCGCGCGCCCGGCCCGGTACACTTCCGCCATGCCGGTCCACCTCGTGTTCTGCAGCTGCCCCGACTCCGACACCGCCCAGCGCCTGGCCGCCGCCCTGGTCGAGGCCCGGCTGGCCGCGTGCGTGAGCCTGCTGCCGCCGATGCGCTCGGTATACCGCTGGCAGGGCGCCATCGAGCAGGCCGACGAGGTCCTGCTGCTGGCCAAGACCGCGGCCGACCGCACGCCGGCCCTGGTCAGCCGGCTGCGCGAGCTGCATCCCTATGAACTCCCCGAGATCGTGGCGGTCGAAGCCGCCGCCGGCCTGCCCGCCTACCTGGACTGGGTGGCCGATGCCACCCGCGAGTGAACCCCGCCCCATGCCATCCACGTTCCGTCGCCTGATCCCGGTCCTGCTCCACTGCCTGCTGGCCGCTCCCGTGCTGTTGGCGGCGCTGCCCGCCGCCGCGATCGACCAGGACGACCTGCTGCCGGTCGACGAGGCCTTCGTCCTCACCGCCAGCGCCCCCTCGCGCGACCGCATCGACGTGCGCTGGAAGATCGCCGACGGCTATTACCTGTACCGGCACCGGACCGCGGTCACGGCCAGCGGCGGTTTCAGCGGCGGCGCCCTGCGCCTGCCCGACGGCACCCGCCACACCGACGAGTTCTTCGGCCCGGTGGAGACCTACCGCCGCGAACTGGTCGCCACGCTCGACGGCAAGGCGCTGGGCGACGGCCCGGTGCAGCTGGAGGTCAAGTACCAGGGCTGCGCCGACGTGGGCATCTGCTACCCGCCGCAGACGCGGCGCCTGCAGGTGGCGCTGCCCGCGGCCGCATCCACCGGGCCGGCGCAGGGGACGCCGTCGGGCCTGCCCGGCCTGGCCGCTTTCGGCGGCACCGCCGCCGGTGCGCCACGCGGTCTGGCCTTGCCCGGCCAGGCGCCGCTGCCCGACGCCCAGGCCTTTGTCGTGGAGGCGATCGCCGACGGTGGCAACCGGATCCTGGTGCGGATGCAACCGGCCCCTGGCTACTACCTCTACCGTGACCGCAGCCGGTTCGTGCTGGAGGGGGATCCGGGCCTGGCGGCGCAGGCGCCGCGCTGGCCCGAAGGCACGCGCCACCACGACGAACACTTCGGCGAAGTGGTGGTGTTCTTCGACCCGGTGGAGGTCCAGGTGCCCGTGCGGCGGGCCCATGCCGACCCGGCCCAGGCCACCCTGGTGGCGACTTTCCAGGGATGCCAGACCGATGGCATCTGCTACCCGCCGATGACGCGCCGCCTGCCGGTCGACCTTCCGGCCGGACGGATCGATGCCGCCGCGCTGGTGCCGGTGCAGGCCGGTCCCGTTGCCCCGGCCGATGCGCCTGATACGGCGCCGGCCGCGCAAGCCGGCGAAGGCGAACCGGTCGCCGCCACCGCAGGCGAGGCAGAGACCGGCCCGTCGATGGATGCATCCGCCGGCAACGCGCAACGCACGCGCGCACCGCCGCCGGTCCAGGCGCCGCGACTGGCCGGGATCCTGCTGCTGGCCCTGCTCGGCGGCCTGGTCCTGAACCTGATGCCGTGCGTGCTGCCGATCCTCTCGCTCAAGGCGCTGGGCCTGGCGCAGAGCGGCGAGAGCGCGCACCGCGCGCGCCGCCATGCCCTCTGGTACACGGCCGGCGTGCTGGTCGCCTTCGCCGCGGTCGGCGCGCTGGTGGTCGGCCTGCGGGCCGCCGGGCAGGCGGCCGGCTGGGGATTCCAGCTGCAGCAGCCCTGGTTCGTGGCCGCGCTGGCCTACCTGATGTTCGCCGTCGGCCTGAGCCTGTCGGGCGTGTTCACCCTCGGCGGCGGGATCGGCGGCGGACTGGCGGCGACGCGCAGCGGACCGGCCGGCGACTTCCTCACCGGGGTGCTGGCCTGCGTCGTCGCCAGCCCCTGCATCGCGCCGTTCATGGGCCCGGCGCTGGCGTACGCCTTCGCCGCACCGGCATGGACGGGGATGCTGGTCTTCCTGGCCCTGGGCCTGGGCCTGGCGCTGCCGTTCCTGCTGATCGGCTTCGTGCCCGCGCTGGCCCGCCGCCTGCCGCAGCCTGGCGCGTGGATGGAAACGCTCAAGCAGCTGCTCGCCTTCCCGATGTACCTGACCGCGATCTGGCTGCTGTGGATCCTGGGCCGCCAGCGCGGCGCCGATGCGATCGCGCTGGTGCTGGCCGGGGCGACCTTGCTGGCACTGGCGCTGTGGTGGTTCGAGCGCAGCCGCTGGCAGGGGCGCCGGGCCGGTACCGCGCTGGCGGCGGCGCTGGCGCTGCTGGCCCTGGTGCCGGTGTGGGGCGTGACCCGGATCGCCCCGGCGGCCGCCGCGACGCCGGCCGACGGCGTCGTCGCCTACTCCGCCGACGCGCTCGACCGCCTGCGCGCCGGCAACCGCGTGGTGTTCGTCAACATGACCGCCGACTGGTGCGTCACCTGCAAGGCCAACGAACGCAACGTGCTTTCCAGCGACGCCTTCCATGGCCTGCTCGAGCGCACGCAGGCGGTCTACATGCGCGGCGACTGGACCAACACCGACCCGGCGATCAGCGCGTTCCTCGAACAGCACCACGCGGTCGGCGTGCCGCTGTACGTGGTCTACGGACCCGGCGCGCCGCCGGCGGTCCTGCCGCCCGTGCTGACCCCGGCCATCGTCGAGGACGCGCTGCTGCGCGCGGCGGCGCGATGACGCCCGGGCGCCGCCTGCTGGTGGTCGCCGCCGCGGCCGCCGCGCTCGGCCTGGTGGCCGGCCTGTGGCACGGCCGCAGCCCGCTGCAGGACAGCGAAGCGGGGCAGCGCGCCTTGCAGGCGGCCGCCAACGCCAGCGCGCCGGCCCCGCCCGCCGGGGTACATCCGGCACGTCCGGGCGATCCGCTGCCGCCGATCCGCCTGCCGGACCTGGACGGCAACGCCGTCGATCTGGCCTCGATCGCGCCGGGCCGGCCGCTGCTGGTGAATGTCTGGGCCAGCTGGTGCGGCCCCTGCGTGGACGAGATGCCGGAGCTGCAGCGCTTCGCCCGCTCCCAGCATGCGGATGGGGTGCAGGTGGTGGGGCTGGCCCTGGACACGCCGGAGGGCGTGCGCGGCTTCCTGGCGCGGGTGCCGGTGGACTACCCGATCCTGCTGGAGACGCCGGGACCGGCCGATGCCAGCGTCTGGCTGGGCAACACCCGTGGCCTGCTGCCGTACACCGTCCTGGTCGACGCCCAGGGGCGGGTGCGGAAGCAGAAGCTAGGTCCGTTCGCCGAGGGCGAGGTCGCGGACTGGGCGGTGCATTGACGGCCTGCGCAGGCGGAGTGCGCACCCGTCCGCAGTTCACCCGGATTCAATCATTCGCTTGAAACGCGCTTAACTTCGCCGAACTGGACAGTAATGGCGCCTTCGCGCAGACTGCCGCCCTTTCCGGTCCCGCAACCCCGATGGCCCGACTGCTGGTCCTGCACGGCCCCAACCTCAACCTGCTCGGCAGCCGCGAGCCGGAGGTCTACGGGCGCACGACGCTGGCCGACATCGATGCCGGCCTCAGCGCACAGGCCGCCGCGGCCGGCCATGTGCTGGAGTCGTTCCAGTCCAACGCCGAGCACGCCCTGGTCGACCGGGTCCAGGCCGCCCGCGGCGACGGCACCGCCTTCATCCTGATCAATCCCGCCGCCTTCACCCATACCTCGGTCGCCCTGCGCGACGCGCTGGCGGCGGTGGCGATCCCGTTCATCGAGATCCACCTGTCCAACCCGCATGCCCGCGAACCGTTCCGCCAGCACAGCTACTTCAGCGACAAGGCGGTCGGCGTGGTCTGCGGTTTCGGCGCCGACAGCTACCGCTACGCCCTCGATGCCGCGCTGGCGCGGCTGACCGGCTGACGTTTCCCCCTGTAAACCGCGCGCCCCCGGCGCGACGCTCCCACCACAGAGGCCACCATGGACCTGCGCAAGATCAAGAAGCTCATCGACCTGCTCGAAGAATCCAACCTCGCCGAGATCGAGATCAAGGAGGGCGAGGAGAGCGTGCGCCTGTCGCGCATCCCGACCGGCGTGGCCGTGGCCGCCCCGGCCGCCGCGCTGGAAGTGCGCTCGCCGGCGGCCGCCGCGCCGGCCGCCGCGCCGATGCCGATGAGCTCGCCCACCGAATCGGCCACCGGCGGCACCGCCAAGGCCGGCGCCGACCTGCCGCCGGGCCATGTCGTGCGCGCACCGATGGTCGGCACCTACTACGCCGCGCCGGCGCCGGACAAGCCGGCCTTCGTCACCGTCGGGCAGCAGGTCAAGGCTGGCGAGACCCTGGGCATCATCGAGGCGATGAAGATGTTCAACCCGATCGAGGCCGACGTCGCCGGCACGGTGGTCGCGATCCTGTGCGAAAGCGGCCAGCCGATCGAGTTCGACCAGCCGCTGTTCGTGATCGGGTAAGCGGGACGTTCGCGCGCCACCGGCGCCGAGCCCGCGAACGCCCACCGGCCTGCTGGCCGGCGGGCTGGAAGAACGAACTGGGAAACGAACATGCTCGATAAAGTCGTCATCGCCAACCGTGGCGAGATCGCCCTGCGGATCCTGCGCGCCTGCCACGCCATGGGCATCCGCACCGTGGCCGTGCATTCCACGGTGGACCGCAACCTCAAGCACGTGGCCATGGCCGACGAGTCGGTCTGTATCGGCCCTGCGCCCTCGGCCGACAGCTACCTCAACATGGCCTCGATCATCGCCGCGGCCGAGGTCACCGACGCGCAGGCCATCCATCCCGGCTACGGCTTCCTGTCCGAGAACGCGGACTTCGCCGAGCGGGTGGAGCAGTCCGGCTTCGTCTTCATCGGGCCCAAGGCCGACACGATCCGCCTGATGGGCGACAAGGTCGAGGCGATCCGCGCGATGAAGTCGGCCGGCGTGCCCTGCGTGCCGGGTTCCGGCGGCCCGCTCGGCGAGGACATCGTCGCCAACACCAAGATCGCCCGCGAGATCGGCTATCCGGTGATCATCAAGGCCGCCGGTGGCGGCGGCGGCCGCGGCATGCGCGTGGTCCATTCCGAAGCCGCGCTGGCCAACGCCATCACCACGACCAAGACCGAGGCCAAGGCCGCGTTCGGCAACGGCGAAGTCTACATGGAGAAGTTCCTGGAGAATCCGCGCCACGTGGAGATCCAGGTGCTGGCCGACGGCCAGGGCAACGCGATCCACCTGGGCGAGCGCGACTGCTCGATGCAGCGCCGCCACCAGAAGGTGGTCGAGGAAGCGCCGGCGCCGGGCATCACCGCCGAGCAGCGCGCGCAGATCGGCAAGGTCTGCGTGGAGGCCTGCATCCGCATCGGCTACCGCGGCGCGGGCACGTTCGAGTTCCTGTACGAGGACGGGCGCTTCTACTTCATCGAGATGAACACCCGCATCCAGGTCGAGCATCCGGTCACCGAGATGGTCACCGGCATCGACCTGGTCGCCGAGCAGCTGCGCATCGCCGCCGGCAACAAGCTGTCGATCCGGCAGGAGGACGTGGTCCTGGAAGGCCATGCGATCGAATGCCGGATCAACGCCGAGGACCCGGAGACCTTCATCCCCAGCCCCGGCCTGATCCAGCACTTCCATGCCCCCGGCGGCCCGGGCGTGCGCGTGGACACCCACATCTACGAGGGCTACCGCGTGCCGCCGAACTACGACTCGATGGTCGGCAAGCTGATCGTGCACGCGCCCGACCGCGCCACCGCGATCGCGCGCATGCGCGTGGCGCTGAGCGAGATGGTCGTGGACGGGATCAAGACCAACATCCCGCTGCAGCAGCGGATCATGCGCGACCAGGGGTTCCAGGCCGGCGGCCAGAACATCCATTACCTGGAAAAGCGCCTGGCCGAGCGCAAGAACAAGTCGATCGCGCTGGGCTGAGCGGTGTAGCGGGGACCAGCTCCCCGCGTACGCTGTTGTAGGAGCCGATTCATCGGCGACCCGACGCCGCGGGCACAGGCGATGCCGCCCGCGATCCAGGCGCCCGTATCGCCCATGAGGATGGGCTCCTACACAAATGCCGACATGGCGGCCCTGGGTAGGAGCCGATTCATCGGCGACCCGACGCCGCAGGCACAGGCGACGCCGCCCGCGCTCCAGGCGCCCGTGTCGACCATGAGGATGGGCTCCTACAGCAGATCGGCGGGCGGGCCGCGTGAGACAATCGGCGCCCGCCCCCCCGCACTGCCGCCGACATGCCCTATCTCGAACTGAGCCTGCGCAGCACCGAGGCCGAGCAGCCGCGCTACGAGCGTGCACTCGAGGACGTCGGCGCGCTGTCGGTGACCCTGCTCGACGCCGACGCCGACACGCCCAACGAGCGCGCGATCCTCGAACCGGGCGTGGGCGAGACCCCGATCTGGAAATCGCTGGTGCTGACCGCGCTGTTCGACGCCGACACCGACGCACTGGCCCTGCTGGCGGCGCTGGAGGCCTTCGACCCCGGGCTGGACTGGGCCAGTGCAGGGTTCCGCAAGGTCGAGGACGAGGACTGGGAGCGCGCCTGGCTGGACCAGTTCCAGCCGATGCGCTTCGGCGATCGCACCTGGATCGTGCCCTGGAACCATGAACTGCCGGCGGAGGCCGACGTCCCCGGCGCGGCAGTGGTGAGGCTCGACCCGGGCCTGGCATTCGGCTCGGGGACCCATCCGACGACCGCGCTGTGCCTGCGCTGGCTCGATGCGCTGGCCGGCGATGGCCTGCTGCGCGATGCGCGCATGCTCGACTTCGGCTGCGGCTCGGGCATCCTCGCCCTGGCCGCGCTGAAGCTCGGGGCCGCGGCCGCGGTCGGCGTGGACAACGACCCGCAGGCGGTGCTCGCCACCCACGACAATGCGCAGCGCAACGCGGTCGACGCGCACCTGGCCGTGTACCTGCCGCAGGACGAGCCGGTTTCGACATACCCCGTGGTGGTGGCCAACATCCTGGCCACCGCGCTGGACGCGCTGGCCGAAGTGCTGGCCGCACGCGTGGCTCCCGGCGGGCGCATCGCCCTGTCGGGCATCCTGCAAGGCCAGGAGCCGGAGCTGCTGCAGCGCTACGCCGCCTGGTTCGACGACCTGCAGGTCGCCGTCGACGGTGACTGGGTACGGATCGACGGCGTCCGCCGCTGACCTGCCGGCAAACGGGTGCGGGAAGCGGCGTCGACATGCTTGAATAGCCGCATGTTCTTCCCCTGCCCGCACTGCCAGTTCCTGGTCGCCTACCACCCGCAGTCGCGGCCGCTGCCTGCGCAATGTCCGCGCTGCGGCCGGCCGTTGCAGGAGGACATCGACACGACACCTGGCACCAGCGAGGGGCCACTGGACGGACAGGCGCAGGACAGCGCCGCGCCCGTCGATGCGCCGATGCCCGGATCCGGCCGGGACGCCGATGCGGTGCCCGGCGAGGCATCGATCGCGACCGAAGCGCAGGCCAACCCGGCGGCGCCCGCGCCTGCAGCCGGCACCGGTTTCGCAGGACGACTGCACCGCCGGGGCTGGGAACGCTGGCAGTGGCCGCTGGTCGCCCTGCTCGCGCTGCTGCTGGCCTTGCAGGTCTTGCTGGCCGACCGCGCCAACCTTGCCGCCGACCCGCGCTGGCGTCCGCTTGTCGGAACGCTCTGCGACGCGCTGGGCTGCGAGTTGCCGGCCTGGCACGAGCCGACCGCGTTCACCATGCTCGACCGCAAAGTGCGGCCCGAAGCCGGGCGTCCCGGAGCGCTGCGCGTGGACGCGACGTTCCGCAACGATGCGCGCTGGCCGCAAGCCTGGCCGGCGTTGCAGCTGGCCCTGTCGGATGCGGACGGGCGCGTGCTCGGCAGCCGGGTGTTCGCGCCCGGCGACTACCTCGGCGCCGAGCCGGGGACGTTGCTGTCGCCTGGACAAAGTGCGCAAGTCACCTTTCTGGTGCAGGAACCGTCGCCGGGCACGGTCGCCTTCTCGTTCGAGTTCCGCTGAACGCGCGCAAGCGCATCCGGCCAATGGCAGCGGCGGGAATCCCGCGCTAGACTCCCCTGCCCGCTTCGACGCGGCCAGCACTTTCCCGGAACCCCCGTGCAGCAGAACGCCTCCGCCCGCGCCGATACCGGCCGCACCGCTTCCCGTCCGCCGTTGCGCGAGCACGTGGCCCAGTCGGTCCGCCGCTACCTGCGCGACCTGGATGGCGTCGACGCGAACGACGTGTACGAAATCGTGCTGCGCGAGATGGAGATCCCGCTGTTCGTGGAAGTGCTCAACCACTGCGAAGGCAACCAGAGCCGCGCCGCGGCGCTGCTGGGGATCCATCGCGCCACGCTGCGCAAGAAGCTGAAGGACTACGGCCTGGCGTAGAGCCCGGCTTGCCGGGCTGGGCCCCTGCCGGCGATTCCGGCCAGGCGACCCCGGCCCCAACGGTAGCCATGTCCAGCGGAGCGGAGCGATCCGGCCCGGTACAATACCGGCCCCGTTCCGCTGCCCCCTTCCCCATGACCGCCGATTTCCTGCCCGTCCGCCGGGCATTGCTGTCCGTTTCCGACAAGACCGGCCTGCTTGAACTGGCCCGCGCCCTGGCCGCGCTTGGCGTCGAACTGCTCTCCACCGGCGGCACCGCCCGCGCGCTGCGCGAAGCCGGCCTGGCGGTGAAGGACGTGGCCGACGTCACCGGCTTCCCGGAAATGATGGACGGGCGGGTCAAGACCCTGCACCCGCTGGTGCACGGCGGCCTGCTCGGGCGCGCCGGCGTGGACGATGCGGTGATGGCCCAGCACGGCATCGGCGCGATCGACCTGCTGGTGCTGAACCTGTACCCGTTCGAATCGGTGACCGCCAGGGCCGACTGCACGCTGGCCGATGCGGTGGAGAACATCGACATCGGCGGCCCGGCGATGCTGCGCTCGGCGGCCAAGAACTTCGCCCGCGTGGCGGTGGCCACCTCGCCGGACCAGTACGCGACGCTGCTGGCCGAACTGCAGGGCAACAACGGCGCGCTGTCGGCGGCGACCCGCTTCGCGATGTCGGTGGCCGCGTTCAACCGCGTCGCCCAGTACGACGCGGCGATCAGCAACTACCTGTCGGCGGTGACCGACACCGCCGTACAGGTACCGGTGCGCGCCGAGTATCCGGCGCAGATGAACTCCACCTTCGTCAAGGTCATGGACCTGCGCTACGGCGAGAACCCGCACCAGTCCGGCGCCTTCTACCGCGACCTGTACCCGGTGCCCGGCACGCTGGCCACCTTCACCCAGCTGCAGGGCAAGGAACTGAGCTACAACAACCTGGCCGACAGCGACGCGGCCTGGGAATGCGTGCGCCAGTTCGACGTGCCGGCCTGCGTGATCGTCAAGCACGCCAACCCGTGCGGCGTGGCCGTGGCCGCCGACGTGGGCCAGGCCTACGAGCTGGCCTACGCCACCGACCCGACCTCGGCGTTCGGCGGCATCCTGGCGTTCAACCGCACGCTCGACGCGGCCACCGCCAAGGCGATCCTGGACCGCCAGTTCGTCGAGGTGCTGATCGCGCCGGACTACGAGGAAGGCGCGCTGGACTACGCGAAGAAGAAGGCCAACGTGCGCGTGCTGCGCATCCCCCACGGCGCCGGCCTGAACAACTACGACTCCAAGCGCGTCGGCTCCGGGCTGCTGCTGCAGTCCTCGGACAACCGCGGCATGAGCGCCGGCGAACTGAAGGTGGTGACGAAGCTCGCACCGACCGACGCGCAACTGGGCGACCTGCTGTTCGCCTGGCGGGTGGCCAAGTTCGTCAAGTCCAACGCGATCGTCTATGCGAAGGACCTGCGCACCATTGGCGTGGGCGCCGGCCAGATGAGCCGCGTGTATTCGGCGCGCATCGCCGGGATCAAGGCGGCCGACGCCGACCTGGTGGTGGAGGGCTCGGTGATGGCGTCCGATGCGTTCTTCCCGTTCCGCGACGGCATCGATGCCGCGGCCGCGGCCGGGATCAAGGCGGTGATCCAGCCGGGCGGCTCGATGCGCGACGCCGAGGTGGTCGCCGCGGCCGACGAGCACGGCATCGCCATGGTGTTTACCGGCGTGCGCCACTTCCGCCACTGAGGCGGCGAACGCGGCACGGTCGCGACGCGGGTTCATCTTCGGCGCGCTGCGGCGGCAGCGCCGGCCCGGCGCGCGGCCAGCGACTGCGCGCACATGGCGTGCCCGTCCGCCGGGCGCATAACGCGCCTTGACGCCGGACCGGCTAGGCTGGCTGCCTGTCCATCCAGGGAGGCGGCGCCATGTGGATCCGCGAGGAAGGCCCCGACGACGTCGATGCGATCCACGACCTCGTGCGCAAGGCGTTCGCCGCCTATCCGGGCGAAGGCAAGCTGGAAAGCCGTACCGTCGACACGCTGCGCGCCGACCACGCGCTGGCCGTGTCGCTGGTGGCCGACATCGACGGCCGCATCGCCGGCCATGTCGCCTTCTCGCCGGCGCGGCCCTCGCGCGATGGCGATCGCTGGTACGTGCTCGGCCCGATCGCGGTCGACCCCGCCGACCAGGGCCATGGCATCGGCGCCGCGCTGGTGCGCGCCGGCCTGCGCATCCTCGAGGAGCGCGAGGCCAATGGCTGCGTCGTGCTGGGCGATCCGGCGTACTACGCGCGCTTCGGTTTCCGGCCCGACCCGTTGCTGACCCTGCCCGCCGCACCGGACGGCGCCTTCCAGGCGCTGCGGTTCACCGACGCCGGTTCGGCCGGCGAGGTGGTGCTGCACGCGGCGTTCGGCCACCACGAGTACGACTGAAACGATCGACGGCCTCGCCGCGGCGGCTGGGCGGCACGGGCGGGCACGGTAGAATCGCGCTCCCTCCCCAGCCATCGAGCCCGCCCGCATGTCCAAAGTCCTCGTGATCGGATCCGGTGGCCGCGAGCACGCGCTGGCGTGGAAGCTCGCCCAGTCGCCGCGGGTGACCGAAGTGATCGTCGCCCCGGGCAACGCGGGCACCGCCACCGAGGCGCGCTGCCGCAACGTGGCGGTCAAGGTCACCGACATCGAGGGACTGCTGGCGCTCGCCCGGGACGAAGGTGTCAGCCTGACCGTGGTCGGCCCGGAGGTGCCGCTGGTGGCCGGCGTGGTCGACCGCTTCCGCGCCGCCGGCCTGCGCATCTTCGGGCCCACCGCGGCGGCCGCGCAGCTGGAAGGCAGCAAGGCCTTCGCCAAGGATTTCCTCGCCCGCCACCGCATCCCGACCGCGTTCTACGCGGTGCACACCGATGTCGACGCCGCGCTTGCCTACATCCGCTCCAAGGGCGCGCCGATCGTGGTCAAGGCCGACGGCCTGGCCGCCGGCAAGGGCGTGATCGTGGCCATGACCCTGGAGGAAGCCGAGGACGCGGTGCGCGACATGCTCTCCGGCAACGCCTTCGGCGACGCCGGCGCCCGCGTGGTGATCGAGGAGTTCCTGGAGGGCGAGGAAGCCAGCTTCATCTCCATGGTCGACGGCCGCACCGCGCTGCCGATGGCCACCAGCCAGGACCACAAGCGTGTCGGTGACGGCGACACCGGCCCCAACACCGGCGGCATGGGCGCCTACTCGCCCGCGCCGGTGGTCACGCCCGCGGTGCACGCGCGGGTGATGCGCGAGGTGGTCGAGCCGACCGTCCAGGGCATGATCGCCGACGGCGTCCCGTTCACCGGCTTCCTTTACGCGGGCCTCATGATCGACGCCTCCGGGGCGCCGAAGGTGATCGAGTTCAACGTGCGCTTCGGCGATCCGGAGACCCAGCCGGTGATGCTGCGCCTGCAGTCGGACCTGGTCGAACTGGTGGAGGCGGCGATCGATGGCCGCCTGCACGAAGCCCGGGCGCAATGGGACCCGCGCCCCTCGCTGGGCGTGGTGATGGCGGCGCGGCCCTATCCGGAAACGCCAGTCACCGGCGACGTGATCAACGGGCTGAACGCCGTTCCGGCGGGGGCCAAGGTTTTCCATGCCGGCACCGCGCTGGATGCGTCCGGCAACGTGGTCAGCGCCGGTGGCCGGGTGCTGTGCGTGGCCGCGCTGGGCGACTCGGTGGGCGACGCGCAGCGGCGCGCCTACGCCGGCGTCGACGCCATCCACTGGGCCAACGAATTCCACCGCAACGACATCGGCTGGCGCGCGATCGGGCGCGAGCGCGGCTGAGCCGCGGCGCCCGCCACGCAGGCATTCAGACGTTGGCGTCCTCGGGAGGCAGGCCCGTGGCCAGCGGCGCTGCGCCGGGGGCATCGGCAGCGGTTTCCGGGCAGCGCGCGTCGAGCGTGTAGGCGGTCATCGACAGCGAGCCGTACGCGTACCCGTCGACCAGCACCTCGGCGGCCCGCCCGGCCGCCGCGGACAGCCCCGCCACGTACAGCAACGGCAGGAAATGGTCCGGCGTGGGCACCGCCAGGCGGAAGTCCGGGTGCGAGCCCAGCGAGGGCACGTCGTGCGGCCGCTCGAGCATCAGCTGGCGCGCATGCTCGTCGAAGCGGCGGGCCCAGTCGAACGCGCCGTCGGGCTGCTGCCAGTCGATCGCGCGCAGGTTGTGCACGACGTTGCCGCTGCCGACCACCAGGACCCCATGCTCGCGCAGCGCGGCCAGCTTCGCGCCAAGCGCCAGGTGCCACTCCGGCGGCTTGCGCGCGTCGATCGACAGCTGCACCACGGGGATGTCGGCCTCGGGGAAGGCATGCACCAGGACCGACCAGGTGCCATGGTCGATGCCCCAGCCGTCGACGTCGGCGCCGACATGGTCGGGACTGACCGCATCGGCGACCTCGTCCACCAGGTCCGGCAGGCCCGGCGCCGGGTACTGCACGTCGAACAGCGCCTGCGGGAAGCCGTAGAAGTCGTGGATGGTGCGCGGCCGCGCCATCGCCGTCACCGCCGTCGCGTTGACGTACCAGTGCGCCGACACGGCCAGGATCGCGCGCGGCCGCGGCACCGCCGCGCCGAAGGCGCGCCAGGCCTCGGTGAAGCGGTTGCGCTCCAGCGCGTTCATCGGGCTGCCGTGGCCGAGGAACGCGGCCGGCATCGGCCGCGCTGCGGCCGTGGTCGGGATACTCATGGGAACCTCGCGACGCATGGGGGCCACCACTCTAGCCAAACGCGCGGCCGCGGGGCGCATGCGCGGCGCAACGCACCGTGCCAGTCCGGCCGCGCGCGGCCGGTGCCCCGCCGCCGACGCACCGCGGCCATTGCGGTCTGCTAGGCTCCGCGCAGCCCCGCGGAGACCTGCATGTCCGGCCACAGCCAGTTCGCGCTGCTGACCCAGCGCCGTTTCCTGCCCTATTTCATCGTGCAGGCGCTGGGCGCCTTCAACGACAACGTCTACCGCCAGGCGATCATCGGCCTGCTGTTCTTCCTCGGGGTGACCACCGAACAGCGTTCGCTGTACGCGATGCTGGCGCCGGCGATCTTCATCCTGCCCTACTTCCTGTTCTCGGCCATCGCCGGCCAGGTCGCCGAGAAGCTGGAGAAGCAACGCCTGATCGTGATCACCACGGCCATGGAGATCGCGATCATGTCGCTGGCCGCGGCCGGCTTCCTGCTGCAGAACATGCCGGTCCTGCTGGTGGCGCTGTTCTGCACCGGCGTGCAGTCGACCCTGTTCGGCCCGGTCAAGTACTCGGTGCTGCCCGCGATCCTCAAGCCCGAGGAGCTGACCGGCGGCAACGGCCTGGTCGAGATGGGCACGTCGATCTCGATCCTGTTCGGCATGATCTTCGGCGGCCTGATCTTCCAGCTGGCCGGCGCGCAGGGCCCGGCGGTGGCCGCCACCGCGATCGTGCTGCTGGCGGTCACCGGCAACCTGGTCGCGCGGCGGATCCCGCGCGTGGATGCCGGCGCCCCCGGCTTGAAGGTGCACTGGAACCCGCTGCCCGAATCGCTGGCGGTGCTGCGCATGGCCCGGCGCCAGCCGGCGGTGCGCAACGCGATCCTCGGCGTGTCCTGGTTCTGGTTCTTCGGCACGCTGCTGACCTCGCAGCTGCCGGCCTACGCGGAAGTGAACCTGGGCGGCGCATCCGGCTCGGCGGCGCTGTACATCGGTGCGCTGGCCCTGTTCTCGATCGGCACCGGCGCCGGTTCGCTGCTGTGCGAGAAGCTGTCGGCGCGCACGGTCGAGATCGGACTGGTACCGCTGGGCGCGTTCGGGATGAGCGCGTTCCTGCTCGACCTGTACTTCGCCCGCTCCGGCGCGGCACCGGTGGCCGGGCTCGACCTGGCCGGCTTCCTCGCGCAACCGGGGAGCCTGCGCATCGTGGTCGACCTGATGGGCATCGGCCTGTTCGCCGGCCTCTTCGTCGTGCCGCTGTTCGCGCTGATCCAGAGCCGGACCCCCGCATCGGAGATGTCGCGGGTGTTCGCCGCGGTGAACATCCAGAACTCGCTGTTCATCGTGTCCGCCGCGCTGGTCGGCATCGCCCTGCAGCAGGTGCTGGAATGGACGATTCCGCAGGTGCTGCTCGCCCTGGCCATCGCCAACCTCGTGGTCGCGGGCTGGATCTTCGCCCTGGTGCCCGAGTTCCTGATGCGGTTCCTCAGCTGGCTGATGGTGCGCGCGCTGTACCGCATGCGGCCCCGCGGCATCGAGGACAACGTACCCGACGAGGGCGCCGCGCTGATCGTGTGCAACCACGTCAGCTACATGGATGCGCTGATCCTGGCGGCGAGCATCCCGCGGCCGGTGCGGTTCGTCATGTACTACCGGATCTTCAACATCCCGGTGATGCGCTGGATCTTCCGCACCGCCAGGGCCATCCCGATCGCCGGCGCGCGCGAAGACCCGGCATTGATGCAGCGCGCGTTCGACGAGATCGACGCGACCCTGGCCGAAGGCGAACTGGTGTGCATCTTCCCCGAAGGCGCATTGACCAAGGACGGCGCCATCGCCCCGTTCAAGTCCGGCGTGGAGAAGATCCTCGAGCGCGCCGCCCAGGCCGGCCGGCCGGTGCCGGTCGTGCCGATGGCCCTGCGCGGCATGTGGTCGAGCATGTGGAGCCGGCGCGACGGCCGGCTGGGCCGCATGCGCGTGCCGCGCCGCTTCCGCGCGCAGGTGGAAGTGGTCGCCGGCGTACCTCTGGACGGACAACCGTCGGCCCAGGAGATCGAAGCGCGCGTGCGCGAACTGCGCGGCGATGCCGCCTGAACGGCGCGCCCGCCTTTGCCGCCGGCAGCCGGTCGGTTAGGCTTGCCAGGACGCGCCAGGGGACGCGGAGCGGCGACCGGGGGGCCCGGCGCCATGGATTACCCGCCCGTCGCACCACGCGGCGGCGCGGACGCACCGCCGTAGCGCCCGATTCCATCACCCGAAACCGCCAGGAGGCACTGCCATGAGTTACGTCCCGCCGCCCACTCCGAACGCCGCGCCGGTCCACGAGCCGATCCCGAACCACCTGGCCTGGGCGATCGTGTCCACGGTGTTGGCGACCTGCCTGTGCTGCCCGCTGGGCCTGGTCGGCATCGTCGCCATCGTGTTCTCGGCCAAGGTCAACGGCCTGCTGCGCGCGGGCGACCTCGACGGCGCGCGCCGCGCCTCGGCCAACGCCAAGACCTGGTGCTGGGTCGCCACCGCGCTGGCCATCATCGGCCTGCTGATGAACATCTACTTCTTCTCGACCGGTGGCATGGCCGAGTACCAGCAGATGCTCGAGCAGATCGAGTCGATGCAGTAACGGTCCATGGCAGTCTCGCGCACGCTGCGCATTGCAGGCGTGGCATCGGCCGCGGTCGCGGCCGGTGCCGGCGTCTGGCTGTTGCGGACGTTCGACCCCAACGCGGCGGGAAGTCCCTTCCCGCCGTGCATGTTCCATGCCTTCACCGGCCTGTACTGCATCGGCTGCGGGCTGACCCGCGCGCTGCACGCGCTGGTGCACGGCGACCTCGCCGGCGCCATGGCCATGAACCCACTCGGCGTGCTGATGCTGCCACTGATGGCGCTGATGGTCGCCTGGTCGCAGGGCTGGCAACCGCGCGTGCTGCGCCCGCTGATGGATGTGGCGATGGAGCCGAAGCTGTGGCTGTGGGTGCTGCCGGGCTACTGGGTGGCGCGCAACCTGCCGTGGCTTCCGTTCACCCTGCTGGCACCGGGCTGAGGCGCGGCATCGCACGCGCTGCGGCGGCACGCTCGATCCGTACCACGTAGAGCGGGGCTCGCCCCGCTGCCCGCACGCACCACCTTTCCATCAATGCGTGGATAGCCGGACCGGACCCGGCTCGATCGGCATGAGCGCAATCAGCTCACCCAGCCGGCGATGACCAGCAGCGCCAGCAGGGCCAGCCACAGCAGCAGCATGCGCCAGACCAGGCTCATCGCATCGCGCAGCTCGACCAGCTCGCCCATCACCGGCACCAGTCCTTCGCTGCGGTAATCCTCGATCTCCTCCGCCAGCTCGCCGCGCACCGCGGCGCGGCCGCTGGCCTCGAGGAAACCGCTCGCCGGCTGCCAGCGGTCGCCGCCGGCCGCGCGCCAGGCGCGGAACACCAGGTCGAAATTGCCGGCCAGCGCCAGGGCCAGCGTCATCAGGTGCGCCACCGGCCACTCCAGCCATTGCAACAGGACGCGTGCACCGGCCGCGTTCTCCGCCGGGAGCACCGGTCCATCGACGACCACCGCACGCTCGACCAGGCGGTACAGCACCGCGCCGGCCGGGCCGAGCAGCAGGAACCAGAACAGCGGCGCGAACCAGCGGCGCAGCGCACTGCGCATCACCACGCCCGGCAACGCCGGGCCTTCGACGACCGCGACGCCCGGTTCCGGTGCCAACCGTGCAAGGCGCTCGGCACGTGCCTGCGGATCGGAGGCATCGAGCACCGACTCGACGTCGATGTCCAGGTCGCGCGGACCCCAGGTGCAGACCAGCACGACCACGCCGAACAGCAGGGCCGGAAGTCCCATGAGCCAACCGGACAGGGCAAGCTGCACGGCGCCCACCAGCAGCACCAGTGGCAGCAACGCCAGCCAGATCCCATGCCGGCCGTACCAGAGGCCACCGTCATCAGGGTGCGACCCGAGCCACAGCAGCCACCGGGCGTACCAGGGGTGTTCGCGCAGCGACCGGGCCAGCGCCGGTGCGACATGCCCCAGCACCAGCGCAGCGATGACGGCGACCAGCGTAGTGAACATCGGTGTGGACCCTCCCTGCGCCGATTCTAGCCGCAGGCCGGTATCGCGGAAGCTAAGCGCGCGTGAGCATCGCCCCGTTCGCATGCCAATGGCGGATGAGGGACCGCGCGATCGAGATCGGCGGCGACAGCAGCAGGCCCTCGGGTTCCGATCCGTCGCGCGACAGCGCCTCGCCGATCTCCTCGCGGGTGAACCAGCGCGCATCCTCCAGCTCGCCGTCGACCCGTGGCTCGTCCGCTTCGGCCAGTGCCTCGAACCCGAGCATCAGCGCACCGGGAAATGGCCACGGCTGGGCCCCGAGGTAGCGGCAGGCGCGCACCCGCACGGCGGTCTCTTCATGGACTTCGCGGACCACGGTCTGCTCGGGTGCCTCGCCGGGTTCGACGAAGCCGGCCACGACCGACCAGCGCCGTGGCGGCCACCCGGGCTGGCGGCCCAGGAGCAGGCGCTCGCCATCGCTCACCGCGACGATCACCGCCGGGTCGACCCGCGGGTAGTGGTCGTTGCCGCACTTGGCGCAGTGGCCGAGGAAGCCTGCGCGATCGAAGGCCACGCTGCCTCCGCATACCCCGCAATAGCGGTTGCGCGCATGCCAGTACAGCATCCCGCGCGCATAGGCGAAGAGGCTGGCCAGGTCGGCGGGCCACTGCGCCGCGGCGCTGCGCAGGTCGATCCAGCGCGGCACGTCCACGCCCGACAGGGTGGCCGCCTCCAGCGCGAACCAGGCCTGTCCCGCGGACAGGCCGAGGAAAGTCGAGGCCCCCGGCCCGCCGCCAAGCCGCGCGCCGCCCAGGTCGAGCACCCTGCCCTCGGCATCGGCGGCGGCACGGCCTTCGCCATCGAGCACCAGCAGCCGCGCATCGGGCCACAGGCCGCGCAGGGCCGCGGCATCGGCGCGCAGCGCATCGGCGCGATCGAACGCGGGGGAGCCCGCGAAAGCAAATCCATCCAGGCGCTGCGGGAATGGCACCGCGTCGCCCATGCGGCTCAGACGCTGAAACTGCTGCCGCAGCCGCAGGTGGTCTTCGCGTTCGGGTTGCGGATCACGAACTGGGCGCCGCTCAGGCCCTCGCTGTAATCCACCTCGGCGCCCATCAGGTACTGCAGGCTCAGCGGGTCGACCAGCAGGGTCACGCCGTCGGTGTTGACGGCCATGTCGTCCTCGGCCTGGTTCTCGTCGAACTCGAACCCGTACTGGAAGCCGGAGCAGCCGCCGCCCTGGATGTAGACGCGCAGCTTGAGGTCGCCGTTGCCTTCCTCGGCGATCAGCTCGCGGACCTTGGAGGCGGCGGCCAGGCTGAAACGCAGCGGCTGCTCGAGTTGCTGGTAGCTGGGCAGGATTTCCATGGCGCCAAGATGGGGGCGGCGGGCGCCCCGATCAAGTCTTTCACGCCTTGGCGGCCTTGGCCGCGGTGATCGGCGTGGCGCCGGTGTCCTGCGCCTGCAGCGCGCGCGCCTCCTGCGACTGGACATGGACCAGCCGCCCGGTGAGCTGGGCGCCGGCGCTCATCTCCACCACCGAGTAGTGCACGTTGCCCTCGACCCGCGCCTTCTGCGCCAGTTCGATCCGCTCGCCGGCATGGACGTCGCCCACCAGGGTGCCGTTGATGATCACCACCGGGGCGCGGATCTCGCCCTCGACCGTGCCCTGCTCGGCCAGCAGCAGGCTGGCCGGCTTGCCCTCGGCCGCGACCACCTTGCCCAGGATCCGGCCCTCCACGTACAGGCCGCCGCTGAACTCCAGGTCGCCCCGGATGACCACTTCCGGCCCGATCAGGGTGTCGATGGCGAAGCCGTCGCGCTGGGTGGACTTGTTCTTGAACATGTTCATCTCGCTCCCCCGCTACCCGCGAGTTTCCAGTCGAAAGTCTGCTCGGTGCCCCCCGCGCCGCCTCGCAGCGAGACTCGCACATGCTGCGGGGTGAAATCCTTGGGCAGCATCACGTTGCCGGTCAGTTCCTGGAAATACCGGAACGAATAGTCCTGGCCGGGCGCGTCGTCGCGCTGGTTGAGGTCGCCCCAGTCCAGGGTGGCCAGCTTGCCGGCGCGCACGCCCTCGATCGAGAAGCGCAGCTGGCCCTGGCTGATCGCGCCGCGGTTCAGGTTCTGGGTCAGCACCGCGCGGTAGTTCCAGCTGCCGGCCTCGGTGGGCGCGAACTCGATCGAGTGCACGTTCAGGCCCTTGCGCTGGGCGGTGGCGCCGACCAGCCGCTCGTAGAAGGCCACGTCGGCCCGCAACGCGGCGATCTCCTCGTCGCGCTCGGCCAGGGACGACTGCAGCTCGGTGTTGGCCGCGCGGCTGATCTGGTCCGAACGCGACAGGGTGACCATGCGCTGGCTCAGTTCCTCCAGCTGGCGCTGCTGCTGGGCGGCGGTGCGCTCGGCCGTGCGCAACTGGCCGCGGGTGTCGCCCAGGCCCGGGGCGGCGAACCAGGTCGCCAATGCCCAGGCGCCCGCCAGCGACAACAGCCAGGCGATGGCGATGGCGATGATCCAGCCGCGGGCCGGGAATCCGGGATGGCGCGGAACCACGCGGAAGCGGGGAACGGGTTCTGTCATGGGGGACTGGGCAGGCCGGCGTCGGACCGATTCTGCCTATACTGCGGATCGACCGGGCCGGCTAGTGTAGCCCGTGTTTCCTGACCCCACCCCGCGACCGCGGCGGACCCGGGAGGAGTGCCCATGACCGATGCCCACATCTACGTGATCGGGATCCTGCTGGCCTGGATGGCGGGCATCCGCGCCTACCTGACGGTGTTCGGCGTCGGCCTGGCCGGCCTGATGGGCTGGGTCGACCTGCCGCCGGCGCTGGCGCCGACCCAGTCCTGGTGGGTGTTGGGCACCTCC
This sequence comes from Pseudoxanthomonas kaohsiungensis, assembly GCF_010211765.1. Classification (GTDB taxonomy): domain Bacteria; phylum Pseudomonadota; class Gammaproteobacteria; order Xanthomonadales; family Xanthomonadaceae; genus Pseudoxanthomonas; species Pseudoxanthomonas kaohsiungensis. Next base: position 52,799 of record NZ_PDWO01000013.1, read on the forward strand.
GGCGCGCTGGCCCTGGCCGAGTTCTTCGCCGACAAGATCCCGGGCGTGGATTCGGTCTGGGACCTGCTGCAGACCCTGGCCCGGGTACCCGCCGGCGCCTTCCTGGCCGCGGCCACGCTCTCGCCCGACGGCCAGCTGGGGGCGGGCGCGCTGGCGGCGGGCGCCGGCGTGGCCCTGGTCAGCCATGGCCTGAAGTCCGGCACGCGCGCGTTGCTGAACACCTCGCCCGAGCCGGCCAGCAACTGGGTCGCATCGGCCGCCGAGGACACGGTGGTGGTCGGCGGCCTGGCCCTGGCCATCGCCCATCCGTGGATCGCGCTGTTGCTGGTGGTCGGCGCCAGCCTCTTGGGCGCGTTGCTGGTGTGGTGGGTCTGGCGCACCCTCAGCCGCGGCGTGCGGCGCCTGTTCGCCTCGCCACCGGCCTGAAGCGCATGCCCCGCGCACTTGTCCTCACCCGCGCAGTTGGTCACATAATGCGGTCCCAGCAGGGGGAAGACTGATGGCCGTGAGAGAACCCGCTTCGTTGCCGGAGGATGCGGCCGCGCGCCAGCGCATGCGCGCGGAAGCGCCGCCCCCGCACTACTGGCGGCGCTGGACCGGGGACGCGGCCACGATGCCGGCCGCGGCAACGCCCGCCGCCGACCCGACTCCCCCGGCACCGGCTGCAGCCGCTTCCACGGGCGGCGAGGCGCCGCGCGACAGCAACGCCGAATCGCCCTTCCGCATCCTCATCGTCGAGGACGACCGCACCCAGGCCCTGTTCGCGCAGAGCGTGCTGCACGGCGCCGGCATGAAGGCCGAGGTGCAGATGCAGCCGGACGGCGTGATCGATGCGATCGGCCGCTTCGACCCCGACCTCATCCTGATGGACCTGCACATGCCCGGCCTGGACGGCATGCGCCTGACCACCCTGATCCGGCAGCAGCCGGAGTTCCAGCTGCTGCCGATCGTGTTCCTGACCGGCGACCCGGATCCGGAACGCCAGTTCGAAGTGCTCGAGAGCGGGGCCGATGATTTCCTGACCAAGCCGATCCGGCCGCGCCACCTCATCGCCGCGGTATCCAACCGCATCCAGCGCTCGCGGGCGCAGCAGCGCCAGCCGTCGCCGCAGGCCAGCGCGGTGCTGCGCAGCCACCCGGAAACCGGACTGGCCACGCGCGGCTGGTTGCTGCAGCAGGTCGACGAAGCCTTGCGCGCAGGTGCCAGCGGCGGCCTGTTCTTCATCGAGATCGCCAGCGCCCTGGGGTTGCGCGAGCGCTACGGCTATGCGGCCTTCGAGCGCCTCATGGCCCAGGCCGGCATGTGCCTGGCGCGGATCGACGCGAGCGCGCCCCTGGCCCGCCTCAACGACAACAGTTTCCTCGCCCTGGCCCGCGGGCTGGACGAATCGGCGCTCGAATCCCATGCGCAACGCCTGCGCGCAGGCCTGGCCGAACATGGCTTCGCCGTACGCGAGGACGAACAGGTGCAGCTGCGCAGCGCGGTCGGCTATACCGCGCTTTCCCTCGGATTCGAGGACGCCGGCTCGGCGCTGGAGGCGACCGAGCGCAGCGCGCTGCAGGCGCGCCTGCACAGCGAAGGCGTGGCCGCCTACGTGCCGCCCAGCGACACCGAGGCGCAGGAGCGCCTGGCCCTGCTCGAAGGCCAGCTGGAGCTGGCCTACCAGCCGATCGTGGCCGTGGCCGGCAACGAACAGGCCCAGTACCAGGTGCTGCTGCGCCTGCGCCGGCCCGATGGCACCCTGCTGTCCGCCGGCCAGGTCGTGCCGGCCGCGGAGGCCAGCGGCCGCATCGCCGACCTCGACCAGCAGGTGATGGAGCACGCGCTGGACATGATCGCGCAGCGCGGCGCCGAAGGCCGGCCGTTGCGCCTGTTCGTCTCGCAGTCGCCGAGGACGCTGGCCCGCGAAGCCTTCGCCGACTGGCTGCTGCAGACGATCGCGCAGCGCGGGATCGACGGCACCTCGGTGGTGATCGACCTGCGCCTGGGCGACGCGCTGATCCACAGCGTGACCCTGGGCGAATTCTGCCGCCGGCTGATGGCAGCCGGGGTGCAGTTCTGCCTGAGCCAGTTCGAGCCCGGGACCGAGGCCGACGCCCTGCTCAACCAGTTGCCGCTGGGCTACGTGCGCATGGCCGCCCGCTTCGCCGGCGCCCATGCCGACGCCACCCTGCGCGACCAGTTGCGCGGCGTCATCGACCAGGCCCATCGCCTGGGCCTGCAGGTGATCGGGCAGCAGATCGAGGATCCGCAGGCCGCCGCGGCGATGTGGATGGGCGGCATCGACTACATCCAGGGCAACCTGGTCAGCTCGGTGGGCAGCGAACTGGACTTCGATTTCCAGAACGCGGTGCTGTGATGGCGGCGATGCCGGCGCAGCGCCGATTCTGGCCCGTGGTCACCGCCATGTCCGGGGCCTGCACGCTGCTGGCCATGGGCCTGGGACTGAGCGGCAACGGCGGCACGTCCTGGGGACTGGTGTCGGCCGGACTGGCGTTGCTGACCATGGTGTCGGCGATGTTCGCGCTGTTCTCCAATGCCGCGCTGGCGCGCGACCTCAACGAGGCCAGCGCGCGCGCGACCGCCGCCGAGGACGAGTGCAACCTGCTGCAGCGCGACGTCAACCGCCACGACCAGCTCGAGCAGCAGCTGCTGCAGGCCAAGCGTGCGGCCGAGTCCGCGGCGATGGCCAAGGGCGAGTTCCTGGCCACCATGAGCCACGAGATCCGCACGCCGCTCAACGGCATCATCCCGATGCTGGACCTGATCGCGCGCGGCAGCCTGGCCCCGGACCAGCGCGAGATGCTGCGCACCGCGCACGAGTCCTCGCAGCAGCTGCTGCGCATCGTCGACGACATCCTCGACTATTCCAAGCTCGAGGCGAACCGGCTGGAGCTGGAGATCACCAGCTTCAACCTGCGCGAGCTGCTGGAAGCGGTGATGCAGCTGATGCAACGCCAGGCCGAGGGCAAGGGCCTGCGCCTGGACCTGCAGATCGACCCCAACGTGCGCCTGCCGGTGCGCGGCGACCCGGTGCGGCTGCGCCAGGTGCTGACCAACCTGATCGGCAACGCGGTCAAGTTCACCGAGCGCGGCGGCATCCAGCTCGGCGTGCGCCGGCTGGGCGAGACCGCGGCCCAGCACATGCTTCGCTTCGAGGTGCGCGACACCGGCATCGGCATCGGCCAGGCGCAGCAGCAACGGCTGTTCCGCGCCTTCACCCAGGCCGACGCGTCGACCACCCGCCTGTACGGCGGCACCGGCCTGGGCCTGGCGATCTGCAAGCGCATCGTCGACCTGATGGGCGGCCGCATCGGCGTGCAGTCCGAGCCGGGCCAAGGCTCGACCTTCTGGTTCGAGATCCCGCTGCTGAAGGTGATCGGCGACGTGCAGATACGGCAGACCTCGCAGGACGCGCGCCGCGTGCTCGCGATCACCCCGAACCTGCGCCTGCGCCAGCGCATCGCCCTGCTGCTGCCCAACTGGGGCATGACCGTCAGCATCGTCGAGACCACCCAGGAGGCGCTGGAGCGGCTGCGCCAGCAGACGGCACCGGGGCAATCGGCCGGCTTCGTGGCGGTGGTCGCCGACTACGACGGCCTGCGCCACAGCGCCCGCGCCCTCCACCGCGCCCTGCTGCGCACGCCGGCCTATGCCGGCGTGCGCCTGCTGTGGCTGTACGGCGACGAGGAGATCCCCGAGGAACTGCGCGCCGGCACCGACCTGCTGCCGCGGCTGGCGCCCGACGTGGACCTGCGCGGCGCCCTGCTCGAACCGGCCGGGCGGGCGGCGCCGCCGCCAGCGGCCAGCGAGCCGGCCCCGGCGCCGGAACCGGTCGAGGTCGCAGCTGCCGAACCGGTCCATGCCGGTCCGCCGCCGCGCCTGCTGCTGGTCGAGGACAACCCGGTCAACCTGCTGGTCGCGCAGAAGCTGCTGTCGGTCCTGGGATACGAGTGCGATACCGCGCCCAACGGCGAGGTGGCGTTGTCGCACATGGCCAGCGGCAGCTACGACCTGGTGCTGATGGATTGCCAGATGCCCGTGCTCGACGGCTATTCGGCGACCCGGCGCTGGCGCGAACACGAAGCCGGCCAAGCCCCCGGAAAACGCCTGCCGATCGTGGCGATGACCGCCAATGCCATGGCCGGCGACCGCCAGCGCTGCCTCGACGCCGGCATGGACGATTACCTTTCCAAGCCGGTGGCGCGCGACCAGCTCGACGGCGTCCTGCGCCGCTGGCTTCGCACCGCACCGTCGCGCACGGCTGCCAAGGCGGCACTTGCGCCGGCGGCCAGCGCCGCGGCACCTGCGGCCACCGACGCTCCGCCGTCCGGAGTATCCCGGCCGGTGGTGGCGCCGGCAGCGACCCCGGCGGCGCCCGTCGCGACGGCAGCTCCCGCTGCGCTCGCCCGCCCGGCCGAGACGCAAGCGGTCCCGGCGCCCGTCCCCGCGCCGGCACCTGCTCCCGCCCAGCCTCCGGCAGTGGCGATGGCGCCGGACATGCCGATCTTCGTTCCGCCGCCTGGCAGCCCGCCACCCGAAGCGTCCGCGGGCCCGTCCGAGCCGCGGGCCGAGGAAGATGCGCCCACCGTACAGGCGCCGCCGCCGCCGGTGCTGGAGCCGGAGATGCTCGACGAACTGCGCGAGATCGCTGGCGACGAGGCGCTTTCGATCGTCAACCTGTTCCTCGAGGATGCGCCGCGCCTGATCCGGCTGATGGAACAGGCCTCGGCGATGCCGGACCTGGAGGTCATGCGCGAGGCCGCGCATGCGCTGAAGTCATCGAGCGCCAATGTCGGCGCGCTGGCCCTGTCGGCCGCGGCCAAGCGCATCGAACTGGGCGCGCGCGCGCATGCGCTGGAGCGGCCGGCCGTGGCCGTGGCCCTGCTGATCGCCGAGTTCGCGCGCGCGCGCGTGGCCCTGCAGGGCTGGCTGTCGACCGCCGGCTCGCCCGCTCAGTCCTCGAGCTTGCTGAGCAGGTAGTTCGGTTCGCCGATCCGGCCGATCAGGTCGAGCTGGGTTTCCAGCCAGTCCACGTGCTCCTCCTCGGAATCGAGGATCTTCACGAACAGCTGCCGGCTGACGTAGTCCCCGATCGAATCGGCGTGTGCGATGGCCTCGCGCAGCAACGGCAGCGCCTCCATTTCCAGGGCGAGGTCGCACTCGAGCAGCTCGCGCGGCGTCTCGCCGATGCGCAGCTTGCCCAGCGCCTGGAAGTTGGGCAGGCCTTCGAGGAACAGGATCCGCTCCGACAGCCAGTCGGCGTGCTTCATCTCCTCGATCGATTCCTTGTACTCGTGCTCGGCCAACTCCTTCAGGCCCCAGTTCTTCAGCATCTTGGCGTGCAGGAAGTACTGGTTGATCGCGGTGAGCTCGTTGTAGAGCGCCTTGTTGAGGTATTCGATGACCTTGGCGTCGCCTTTCATCGGGCTGCGCTCCTGCTGCCGGAAACCGCGCGCACTGTATCGCGCCGCGGGCGGCGGCGAAGTAACGCGAATCGTGTTCATTCCGGCGCGATCGCCGGGGCTGCCCTCAGGCGGCGCAGGCCAGTACCGGCAACGGCAGCTCGGCCTGCATCTGCGCGATCATGTCGGCGGCCATATCCAGGCACGAACCGCAGTTGGCGCCGCAGCCGGTGCGCATGGTCAACTCGCCGATGCTGCCGCAACCGTTGTCCACGGCTTCGCGGATCTGGCGATCGGTGACTCCGTTGCAGAGGCAGACGTACACGGGCGGGAACCGGCTGGAGCGATGGTGTCATTCCAGCAAGAATGAGAATGGTTGTCAATTAAGAGGGGGTCGCATCGCTGCCCGTCTCCCCAGCCGCCATTCAGCCCGATGAACGCCGTCCCCGCGAACCGTTCGGCCTGCGCCGCGGACGGTCATGGCCGGCGCTGCTGCCCGGCAGCCACGCCTGCTGGGCGGCGGCCGGCATCTGCCGGAGCGAGGCGCCCACACCCTCGGCGAGCGGCGCCAGGTGGCGCAGGGCGCGGGCATAGACGCCGCGCTTGAAGGTCACCACGTGCTCGACCGGGTACCAGAAGTCGACCCAGCGCCAGTGGTCGAACTCCGGCGTATCGGTCGCGTCGAGCCGGACCTGGGATTCCTCGCCGACCAGGCGCAGCAGGAACCAGACCTGCTTCTGGCCGATGCACAACGGCCCGTCCCCGCCGCGGCGGATCGCCCGGCCCGGCAGGCGATAGCGCAGCCAGCCCGGCGTGGCGCCGAGCAGTTCGACGTGCTCGGGCAACAGCCCGGTCTCCTCCTGCAGCTCCCGGTACATGGCCTCGGTCGGGGTCTCGTCGCTGCGCATGCCCCCCTGCGGGAACTGCCAGCCGTCCCGGCGCACGCGGCGCGCCCAGAACACCTGCCCGTCCGGGCGCATTAGCACGATGCCGACGTTCGGCCTGTATCCGTCCGGATCGATCACGATGCGGACTCCCAATTCGACTGGCTTGGACTGTGCCACGGGGCCGACGGGCCGACAAGCGCCGGATTGACAGCCGGCCGGCGAAGGTGAAGAATTCGCGGTTCTCCGCGAGGCTATGTAGCTCAGCCGGTTAGAGCACAGCACTCATAATGCTGGGGTCGGTGGTTCGAGTCCACCCATAGCCACCATGCGGAAACCACGGAAAACCCCGCCAGCGCGGGGTTTTTTGTTGCCCGGCCGCGGCCTAGAGCGTGTCCTTGTAGACCACGCCGTCCTTCATGATCACCTTGAAGCTCTGCTCGGGCCGGGCGACCAGCGAGATGTCCGCGGTCGGGTCGCCGTCGACCAGCAACAGGTCGGCCAGCGCGCCTTCCTCGACCACACCGATGGTGCCCGGGTAGGGATTGCGCTTGCCGCTCAGCTGCAGCAGCTCGCCGTTGGTGCCGGTGGCCATGACCAGGGCCTCGGCGGGGGTGTACCAGCGGGTGAGGCTGGCCAGGATCGCCCCCTGTTGCGTGGCCAGCGCCGCGGAGAACAGCACGTCGGTGCCCCACGCGGTCTTGAGCTTGTGCTTCCTCGCCAGCTCGTAGGCGTGGTTGTTGCCGGTGAATACCTCCTCGAACTTGGCCCGCTCCTCCGAACCCGGCGGAAAGGCGTTGCCCAGCTCGACCGGGAACGGCTGGATGCTCAGCCATATCCCGCGTTGCGCCATCAACCGGGCAGTGGCGTCGTCCATCAGGCTGCCGTGCTCGATGACCTTAACGCCCGCCTCGACCGCTTCGCGCACGGCCGCGGCCGTGTAGGCGTGCAGGGTGACGTAGGTCCCCCAGTTGCCGGCCGCCTCCACCGCCGCGCGCAGTTCCGCCGGGGTGAAGGTGATCGCGTCGAGCGGGCTGTGCGGCGAGGACACGCCGCCGCCGGCGGTCAGCTTGATCTGCGCGGCACCGCGCATCAGCTGCTCGCGCACGCGCATGCGCACCTCGTCGGGGCTGTCGGCGATGGCGGTGTCGCCTTCCAGGTCGGTCGAGCCCGGGACGCCCATCGTGCGCGGCAGGTCGCTGGCCTGGCGGAAGTCGCCGTGGCCGCTGGTCACGCTGATCATCGCCCCCGACGCATAGATGCGCGGGCCGGGCAGCACGCCCTCGTCCACCGCCTGCTTCAGGCCGAAGGAATTGCCGCCGACGTCGCGCACGCTGGTGAAGCCGCGCATCAGGGTGCGGGTGGATTCGGCGGCGGCGATCGCGGTCAGGTAGCGCTGGTCGCCGTTGAGGATCGCACCCAGCGAAGGGGCAGCCATCATGCTGTGCCAGTGCGCATCGATCAGGCCGGGCATGAGCACCCGGCCGCCGCCGTCGATCACCCGGCTCGCCGGCTCGGACGCGAGTGCGGCACCGATGCGTTCGATCCTGTTGCCGCGCACCAGCACGTCGCCGGGTGCGGATACCCGCCCAGTCCTACCGTCGAAGACCCGCACGTTGCGGAACAGCACCGATCCGGGCGCTTGCGCCGCCGGGGTGCCAGCCGCCTGCGCCGCGGTGGCGAGGGAATGGTCATGCGCACGGACACTGCCTGCCGCCAGGCCGGCGACGAGGAAAACCAATGCGACGACCAGCGGGCGCGAACGGTATTCCATGACATCTCCGCGACAAGGAGGGCAAGGCGATCATGTCACATCTCCATGCCCGCAGAGGCCGCCTACTTGATGAAGTCATACTTGAGCGACGTCTGCAGCCGGAACGCGTCGCCATCCGTTCCGTCCTGCTGCTGGAGCTTGCCGTAGACCAGCTCCAGGCCCCAGCTCCAGCTGGGCAGCGGCGCATAGATCAGGTTGGCCGCGGCGTAGTCGCTGCGGCGGAACGCGTCCGGCGCCAGCGCATCGCTCCGGTCCAGGTACAGCCGGCCCCAGGCCAGGGTCGAGCGCCAGTGCGCGTTCCATGGATGGCCGTACCCGATCCAGCCGCCCCATTCGTCGAGCAGCGCAAGCGAACCGTCGTCCACCACCGCGTCCAGCCCGATGCCGCCCAGGTCGCCGACATAGGTGGCGATCCCGCGGCCACCGACCGCGCCCCAGGTGATGTAGTTGCCCGCCTCCGCGCCCCAGGCGCCGCTGACGGTCAATCCGCCGGCCAGGGCCTCGTCGCTGGCCGCGTCGTCGCGCCATGCAAGCTGGCGCACCACCGCACCCACCTGCATGTGCCCACTCGCTCCTTCGTGGCGAGCGGCGAAGACCACGTTGGGCGCGGTCGTCCGCGCCCCGCCCGCGGCGGCCGTGATCTCCGGTGGCGCATGTTCCAGCGCGAACACCAGCTGGTTGCCGTTGGACAGCGGCACGTACTGGCGGACGCTGGCCAGGCGCGCGAACGGGACCGCGCCCGGGCCGGCGAAATCGAGCGTGTCGGGCCCTGAGTCCAGGTCGAGGAACGCCGAGAACCCGTAGCCGACATAGGTATTGCCCAGCTGGCCCCAGGCGTGGCGCAGGTTGTAGCCATACGAGCCGCCGGATCCGTAGAAGTCGTTCTGCAGCACGAAGCGCAGCCAGCCGTAGTCGGTCTGCCGGCGCGCCTCCACCGTGAAGCGGGTCTGGCGCGCGTGCATGTTGAAGCTGTGGTCGCCGCTCTGCGCGCCCGCCGGGATGGTCGAGGTGATGAACTGGTCGCTGTCGCCGGCATCATCGGTGTCGACCATGGCGTCCAGTTTGGCGTATCCGCTCAGGCGCAACCACGTCGAAGTGCCGCGCACGGGGAAGAATCCCTCCTGCCCGTCATCGCCAGGGGCCAGTTCGTTGTCCACCCGCGAGGTCGCCAGCTCGTCCTCGCTGAAGGAGGGATGGGCGGGCAACAGCGATTGCTCCGGAACCGGCATCGGCACCGGTTCCGGCGGAGCATGGGTGGGCGCGGCAGCTGCCATCGCCTGCGGCCGCGGCGGTGGTTCCGCTGCCGGTGGCATCGCGGCCGTCACCGCCACGCCCGCGCCTGCGGATGGCGGCATCGCCTGCGATGACCCCGGAACCGCGGACGCGGGTGTCGAAGCGGCCGGTACCGGGCGCTCGGCTTCAAGCACTTCGATCCTCCGCACCAGCCGGTCGACCGTCTGCCGCAGCCGCTCGATCTCCGCGTCGCGCTCGTCGTCGGTCTTCTGCGCCTGCGCGGGCAGTGCGAACGAGAACGCCAGCAGCCAGGCCACCCCTGCCGCAACCCGAGCCTTGCGCATGCTCCACCTCCCTGCTGGCCGCGGACGCACGCGGCCTTCGCCGCGCCTTCCACGGCGCCAAGCCACCACGTGGCACGGGCGTGTACGCTCCGGCCCTATCCTTGCGGCACGCCAGCCATGTTGGGCAGCTGGTGGGCGATGCCCTTGTGGCAATCGATGCAGGTGCGCTCACCGGTGCCCAGCCACAGCCGGTGGATCCGCGCGGCGCGCGGGCTCTGCCGGGTCAGGTCCATCGAATCGAAGTCATGGCAGTTGCGGCACTCCAGCGAATCGTTGGCCTTGAGCCGCGACCATTCGTGCGTGGCCAGCACCAGGCGCTCGTCGAGGAACTTCTCGCGCGTATTGATGGTGCCGAAGATCTTGCCCCAGACCTCCTTGGACGCCTGCATCTTGCGCGCGATCTTGTCGGTCCAGTTGTGCGGCACGTGGCAGTCCGGGCAGGTGGCGCGCACGCCGGAACGATTGGTGTAGTGGATCGTGCCCTTCAGCTCCTGGAAGACGTTGTCGCGCATCTCGTGGCAGCTGGTGCAGAACTCCTCGGTGTTGGTGGCCTCCAGCGCGGTGTTGAAGCCGCCCCAGAACATCACCCCGGCGACGAAGCCGGCCACGGTCAGGAAGCCCAGGCTGTAGTAGCGGCTGGGCGAACGCAAGGTCCGCCAGAACCCCAGGGCGTGCCGCTTGGTCCATGCCCACATGGCTCACTGCCCTCCCGGCGGCGGCTCGGCGGCCAGGACGGTATCGATGTCCTTGAAGCCGTTGGCCACCAGGGTCGGCGCGTCGGTCTGGACGACGTGGCACTGGCTGCAGAAGTAGCGCCTGGGCGACACCGTCGCCAGGAACTGGTCGTCGCGGTCCATGTAGTGGGTCACGCTGACCGGTGGCGCCTGGAAGGTCGCGGCATTGGCGCGCGCGTGGCACAGCATGCAGCGGTTGCTGTTCTTGTCGACCTGGTAGCCATCGATGGTGTGCGGGATGGTCGGCGGCTGCATCGGGTAGTTGCGCACCCGGCGGATGTCGGTGTTCTGCACCCGCGCCATCGGTGGCGGATGGCCTTCCTGGTTGACCGGGACGCCGCGGCGCAGCGCATCGATCTCGCTGCCGCCGGGGATGAAGATGGCCCGCGCGTCCACCGGCGTGGAGGTGGCGGCCGATGCCTGCACCGGTGCCGGGCGCTTGAGGCCGCCGAACATCCAGCCGGCGGCGAATGCCAGCACCGACAGCAGGGCGACCAGGGCGACCGCGACGATCAGGGGTTTGTTGCGCATGGCATGCCTCCTAGGCGATCACGACCTTGCAGGCGCACTTCTTGTAGTCGGTCTGCTTGGAGATCGGGTCGGTCGCGTCGAGCGTGACCTTGTTGATCAGCTGGCCGGCGTCGAACCAGGGCACGAACACCATGCCCACCGGCATGCGGTTGCGCCCGCGCGTCTCCACCCGCGAGCGCATCTCGCCGCGCCGCGACACCACGCGCACCTCGTCGCCACGCTTGAGGCCCCGTGCGCGCGCATCATCCGGATTCATGAACACGACCGCCGCCGGGAACGAACGGTACAGCTCGGGAATGCGCATGGTCATCGAGCCGGAATGCCAGTGCTCCAGCACGCGCCCGGTCACCAGCCACATGTCGTACTCGGCGTCGGGGGACTCGGCGGGTGGCTCGTACGGCAGCGCCCACACCACCGCGCGGTTGTCGGGGAAACCGTAGAACTTGTGGCCCTCGCCCGGCTTCACGTACGGGTCGGCGCCCTCGATGTAGCGCCGGCGCGTCTCCTTGCCGTCGACCACCGGCCAGCGCAGGCCATGGGCCTGGTGGTACATGTCGAACGGCGCCAGGTCGTGCCCGTGTCCACGCCCGAACGCGGCGTATTCCTCGAACAGGCCCTTCTGCACGTAGAAGCCGAAGGCTTCCGACTCCTGGTTCGCGTAGCCCTCCTCGATGTCCGACACCGGGTAGCGGTCGACGTTGCCGTTGCGGAACAGCACCTCGAACAGCGTCTTGCCCTTGAACGCGGGGTTGGCGGCCAGCAGTTCGGCCGGCCAGCACTCGTCGGTGGTGAAGCGCTTGGAGAACTCCATCAGCTGCCACAGGTCGGACTTGGCCTCGCCGGGCGCGTCGACCAGCTGGTGCCAGAACTGGGTGCGACGTTCCGCATTCCCATAGGCGCCTTCCTTCTCCACCCACATCGCCGCGGGCAGGATCAGGTCGGCCGCCTGGCAGGTCACGGTCGGATAGGCGTCGGAGACGACGATGAAGTTGTCGGGGTTGCGGTAGCCCGGCCACGTCTCCTCGTACAGGTTCGCCGCCGCCTGCATGTTGTTGTTGACCTGCACCCAGTAGGCGTTGAGCTTGCCGTCGCGCAGCATCCGGTTCTGCTGCACGGCGTGGTAGCCGGGCTTGGGGTTGATCAGGCCGTGCGGGACCTTCCAGATCTCCTCGGCGTGCTTGCGGTGTTCGGGGTTGGCCACCAGCATGTCCGCCGGCAGGCGGTGGCTGAAGGTGCCGACCTCGCGCGCGGTGCCGCAGGCCGACGGCTGCCCCGTCAGCGAGAACGGGCTGTTGCCGGGCGTGGATATCTTCCCGGTCAGCAGGTGGATGTTGTAGACCATGTTGTTGGCCCACACCCCGCGGGTGTGCTGGTTGAAGCCCATGGTCCAGAACGAGGTGACCTTCACCTCCGGGTCGGCGTAGAGCTCGGCAAGCTGCTGCAGCCAGCCGCGCTCGACCCCGCTCATCTCGACGGCCTTGTCGAGCGTGTACGGCTTCACGAACTCGGCGAACTGCTCGAACGTGATTGCTTCGCCGCCGCCCGGGTCGTCCGCGTTCTCGGCCGCCAGCTCCAGCGGGTGGTCCGGGCGCAGGCCGTAGCCGATGTCCTGGTTGCCGCGCTTGAAGTTCAGGCGGCTGTCGACGAAGGCCTTGTTGACCCTGCCGGTCTGGATGATGTGGTTGGCGATGTAGTTGAGGATGACCAGGTCGGTCTGCGGCTTGAACACGATCGGGATGTCGGCCAGCTCGAAGCTGCGGTGCTCGAACGTGGACATGACCGCGACCTTGACGTGCGGATGCGACAGCCGCCTGTCGGTGACCCGGGTCCACAGGATCGGGTGCATCTCGGCCATGTTCGAGCCCCATAGCACGAACGCGTCGGCGGCCTCGATGTCGTCGTAGCAGCCCATCGGCTCGTCCATGCCGAAGGTGCGCATGAAGCCCATCACCGCCGAGGCCATGCAATGGCGCGCATTGGGATCGATGTGGTTGCTGCGGAAGCCGGCCTTCATCAGCTTGTTGGCGGCGTAGCCCTCCCAGATCGTCCACTGGCCGGAGCCGAACATGCCGATCGCATCGCCGCCCTTGGCCTTGAGCACTTTCTTGAACTGCTCGGCCATCACGTCGAAAGCCTCCTCCCACTCCACCGGGGTGAAGTCGCCGTCCTTCGCGTAGACGCCGCCCTTTTTGCGCAGCAGCGGCTTGGTCAGGCGGTCCTCGCCGTACATGACCTTCGAGAGGAAGTAGCCCTTGACGCAGTTGATGCCGCGGTTGACCTCCGAATGCACGTCGCCGTGGGTGGCCACGACGCGGCCGTCGCGCACGGCCACGTTGACCCCGCAGCCGGTGCCGCAATAGCGGCAGGGCGCCTTGCTCCACTTCAGCGAGGTGAGGTCGCCCTCGGTGATGACGTTGCTGCCGCCACCGGGGAGCGGCAGGCCGGCGGCGGCCGCGGCGGTGGCGACGGCGCTGCTGCGGATGAAATCACGGCGTGTGGTGCTCATGCGGGTGTACTCGCGTCGGCAACGGGAAGGGGTTCGTCGAGGGCGTGGCCCGGCTCGGCGTGGTGGTAGACCAGCAGCACGTTCAGCACGCCGGGCACCTCCTTGAACTGGTCCACGCGGTCCATCACCGCGTGGCGATCGGCGGACTCGCACAGCACGACGCTGCGGGTATCGCCGGGCACGGCAAGTTCTAGATCGGCATGCGCGGCGATCATCGCCGCCAGCGCTGGCCCGGCGCCCTCGCGGTGCTGGACCACGAAGCTCGCGATATGGACTTCGTCGTCCCGGCCATTCGCCTTCATGCGGTCATCTCCAGCGGTTCGCTCGACAATGCAATGGCACCGGCCGGGCAGATGCCGACACAGGCGCCGCAACCGGTGCAGCGCTCGGCGTCGACGACGGCCGGGCCGCGCGCGCCCGGCGCCACGTGGATGGCCGTTTCCGGGCAGGCCTCGCGGCAGCTGGCGCAGACCACGCCGCGCGCCGACAGGCAGCCATCCCCCACCCGCGCGTTCAGCTCCCACGGCGGCGAGATCGACGCATCCAGCGCAGCGCTTTCGCACGCCTGCACGCAATCGCCGCAGAACGTGCATTCGCCCGATGTGGCCACAAAGCGCGGCAGTCCGTCCCCGCCGCGCACCAGCACCTGTTCCGGGCAGGCGCGCACGCACGCATCGCAGCGGGTGCAGCGCGAGGCGAAATCGGATTCGGGCACGGCCCAGGGCGGGCGAACGGCGGGCGCTTCAGTTGCCTGGCGGCCGAACAGCAGGGAGCGTCGGGTCAGCATCGACATGGCGATCGCTCAACCGGTCGGCGGGCCGGCGAACAGCAGCTGCCACATCCAGACCAGGAAGCCGTAGCCGGCCACGATCATGATCGCCAGCAGCGGGAATATCACCGCCACCACCAGCAGGAACGCGAGGCGCTCCTGGTTGCGGGTCGCTCGGACCTCCTGACTGTCCTGCTCCATTTGCCTGCCCTGTCTGGGAATGGGTACGCAGCAGTGCTGGGTGGAGGCTACCACACGCCGGCGGCGCCGGCGCCCGCATCGCGGTGAACCACGTCACGTCCCGCCGAAGCACGCGCGTGCGCGGCAGGCGTGATGTTGCACTGCACCGCAGTGCGCGCTTCCCCACCGCACCGCGCTGCGGTGCGCGGTCCGCCGGCATCCGGACGCACGTGCTGCGCGGTGCAGCGCGCGCATGCCGCAGGCGCAGGCGCCGTACTCAGGCACTCGCGGCGCGCAGCAGCGGTGCCGCCCTTGCGCCGGCCGCGTCCGCCTGCGCCGTGGCCAGCGCCCCGCCGACCAGGATCACGCCCGGCGCGCCAGCGCGCTCCGGCGCTGCCCTGGCCAGGTCGCGCAGCTCCACGCAGAGCCGCGCTTCGTCGGGCTGGCTGGCCGCCTGCACGATCGCCACCGGGGTCGTGCCCGGCAGGTGGCGCAGCAGCCCGGCGGCGATCGAGGCGATCCTGCCCATGCCCATGTAGATCGCCAGCGTGGTGCCGCTGCGCGCCAGCGCCTCCCAGTCCGGCTCGCCGTGGTCGGCGGTATGCGCGGTGACGAAGGTGATGCCATGGCAATGCTCGCGGTGGGTCAGCGACACGCCCAGCGAGGCGGCGGCGGCGAAAGCGGCGCTTATGCCGTTGACGACGCGTACCGGCACGCCCGCATCGCGCAGGAAGTCGATCTCCTCGCCGGCGCGGCCGAACAGCAGCGCCTCGCCGCCCTTGACCCGGACCACGCGCAGGCCCTGCAGGGCGTAGCGCCGCATCAGCCGGCAGATGAACGCCTGCGGCGTGGAGCGGCAGCCGCCGCGCTTGCCTACCCGCACCACGCGGGCCTGCGGCGCCAGCTCGACGATCTGCGGATTGACCAGCTCGTCCAGCAGCAGCACTTCGGCCTGTGCCAGCGCGCGCGCCGCCTTGAGCGTGAGCAGCTCCAGGTCGCCGGGACCGGCCGACAGCAGCACCACTTCGGCCGGAATGCGGCGCGGCCCGGAAGGAAGGGGTGACGTGGTGGATGGCATCGCGGGCTCCGGGGAGGAAGGAGGATTCATGCGCTGGCGACCTCGCGGGCGAGGCGAGTCAGTTGGGGTAGGCAGGAGCCGCAGACCGTGCCGCAGCCCAGGCGCTGCTTCAGCGCGGGCACGTCGGCGCCGGCACGCACCTCGGCGCGGATCGCCGATTCGGTGACCTGGCGGCAGGCGCACACCACCGGGTCGCGCGCGACCTCGGCGACGGCGGCGAACGCGGCCAGGCGCGGGCCCCCCCAGGCGCCCCCGCCCAGCGCCGTGCGCAGCAGCGATTCGCCGCCCGGCTGCGCGTCGGTCCACAGCAGGCCGTCGACGAAGTTCGCGCCGGCCTCGACGCGCCAGGCGACGCGCTTGAGCAGTCCGCGGCGCGCATCGCGGTACTCGAGGGTGTCGGGGCCCGCGCCCAGCGCCAATGCCGTATCCAGCGCCGCCAGCCACTCCGCCGGCATCGCCCGTTCGGCCGCGGCGCGCATCACCAGCCAGGCGACGCCATCGTCCGCGCCCGGCCCGGCCTGCAGCGTCAGACTGGCGTAACCGCAATCCCTCAACAGCGGCTGCACCGCCGCGCGCAGTGCCAGCGCGTCGCCACGGCGCGCGGCCAGCAGGTGCCAGCCGAACGCAGCCTTCTCCACCCGCACCGCCGCGTGCTTGAGCTCGGGCTGGCGCGAGCGCGCGTCGAACGCCGGCTGGCTGACCTCGTTGATGCCGCCACTGGACAGGTGCTGCCCGCTCCAGTGCATGGCCGCGAACACGGTGCCGGATCCCACCTCGTCGGACAGCTCCAGCGGCAGCACCAGCGCGCCACGCTTGCTGGCGATGCGCACGAGCTCGCCGGCCTTCAGGCCGCGACGGGCGGCATCGTCCGGATGCATGCGCAGGCCGGGCTCGGGACTGTGCGCGAACAGCTGCGGCACCCGGCCGGTACGCGACATGCCGTGCCACTGGTCGCGCAGGCGGCCGGTGAGCAGGCGCAGCGGATAGCGCGCCGAGGTCGGCTCGGCCACCGGCTGGTACGCGGTGGCATGGAAACGCGCACGGCCGTCGGCCGTGGCGAACACGCCGTCGGCGTAGCGGCGGGCCTGCCCGCGGGATTGCCCGGCCGGAAACGGCCATTGCTGCGGGCCTTCCTGTTCCAGCTTCGCGTAGTCCAGTCCGCCGATGTCGAGGTCGCGGCCGACGGTCAGCGCGCGATGCTCCTCGAAGATCGCCGCCGGCGCGTCGGCCTGGAACAGCGGCTGCGCGCCCGGAGCCCCCAGCCGCGCCTCGACCCGGCGCGCGACCTCGCGCACGATCCACCAGTCCGCACGGGCCTGCCCCGGCGGCGGGACCGCCGCGCGCACCCGCGAGATGCGGCGCTCGGAATTGGTGACGGTGCCTTCCTTCTCGCCCCAGGTGCTGGCCGGCAGCAACGCGTCGGCATAGGGCACGGTATCGGTGTCGGCGAACGCCTCCTGCACGACCACGTACTCGGCGCGCTGCAGCGCCTCGCGCACCTGTCCGATGTCGGGCATCGAATGGACCGGGTTGGTGCAGGCGATCCACACCGCCTTGACCTTGCCGGCGCGCACCGCCTCGAACAGCTCGACCGCGGCCAGTCCCGGCTTGCCCGACAGGCTGCCCGGCGCCAGCTTCCACAGCGCCTCGACCTCGGCGCGATGGTCCTCGTCGGCGATCTCGCGGTGCGCGGCCAGCATCGTCGCCATCCCGCCGACCTCGCGCCCGCCCATCGCGTTGGGCTGGCCGGTGAGCGAGAACGGACCGGCGCCGGGGCGGCCGATCTGGCGCGTGGCCAGGTGCAGCTGGATCAGGGCGAGGTTCTTGTCGGTACCGTGCGCGGACTGGTTCAGGCCCATGCAGTACAGCGACAGCGCCGCCGGACTGCGGCCGAACCACTCGGCGGCGGTGACCAGGTCCTGCGCCGGGATGCCGCAGATCTCGGCGGCCATGCGCGGGGTGTACTCGCGCAGCAGGGCCTTCAGCGCGGGGAAGCCGCTGGTGTGCGCGTGGATGAACGCCTGGTCGAGCAGGCCTTCCCACACCAGGTGGTGGAGCATGCCGTTGAACAGGGCCACGTCGGTGCCGGGCTGGATCGCCAGGTGCAGGTCCGCCATCGCGGCGGTGTCGGTGCGGCGCGGATCGACCACGATCCAGCGCACCCCGGGATCGCGCGCCTTCGCATCCTCCAGCCGGCGGAACAGCACCGGATGCGCATAAGCGGCATTGCTGCCGGCGAACAGCACCGTCTTCGCCAGCTCGAGGTCCTCGTAGCAGGTCGGCGGGCCGTCGGCGCCGAGCGCCAGCTTGTAGCCGGTCACCGCGCTGGACATGCACAGGCGCGAGTTGGTGTCGATGTTGTTGGTGCCGATCAGGCCCTTGGCCAGCTTGTTGAAGACGTAGTAGTCCTCGGTCAGCAGCTGGCCGGAGATGTAGAACGCCACCGCGTCCGGACCATGCCGCTCCACGATCCGGGCCAGCCGCTCGGCGACGGTGTCCAGGGCCAGCGCCCAGTCGACCGCGCGGCGCGGCTCGTGGCGCTGGCCGCGCACCTCCGGCGCCAGCACCCGGCCATCCAGGCGGCGGGCGCTGTCGGCCAGGGCCAGCCCCTTGCTGCACAGCCGGCCGAAGTTGGCGGGATGCTGCGGATCGCCCTCCACGCCCGTGATGCGCTCGCCGCCGGCGGTGCGCTCGCTGTGGATCAGCACGCCGCAACCGACGCCGCAGTAGCAGCAGGTCGAGCGCGTGGTCCGGCGCTCGCCGGGCTGCAGCGGGGCGCCGGCGCCATCCATCAGGCAACCGCCTCGGCCACTCTGGCCGGCGGTGCAGCCACGTCGGCGACCGGCCCGGGCGAAAGCCACACGTACCCGTCGCGCACCTGCACCGGGTACCGGCGCGCGCAGCCCACGTCCGGCGCGCAGGCCTGGCCGCTGTCGAGCTGGATGTTCCAGCCGTGCAGCGGGCAGGTCACGGTGTCGCCGGAGACAATTCCCTGCGACAGTGGCCCGCCCTTGTGCGGGCAGCGGTCGGCGAGCGCGAACACCCGCGCCGCCGCCGGCCGGAACAGGGCGATGTCGTCGCCGCCCTCGCGCTTCAGCACCCGCGAGCCCAGCAGCGGGATGTCCTCGACCGCGCACACGCGGACCCAGTCCTCGACGGTTGCGTCCATGTCATTCCTCCAGGGCCACGGCGATCCGCCGGCCGGGCTTTGGCGATTCGAGCGTCAGCGGCGCGTACTCGCGCGCCTGGGTCCCGGCGATGCGCGCCGCCCACGGATCGGGCAGGCCTTCCAGTGCGTAGAGCAGGCGTTCGAACAGCGCGCGGCGGCTGGCCGCGTCCTCGACCACCTTCTGCTTCACGTACTCCAGGCCGACCCGCTCGATGTAGTGCACGGTGCGGTCGAGGTAGTACGCCTCCTCGCGGTACAGCTGCAGGAACGCGCCGGTGTACTCCTTCACCTCCTCGGCGGTCCGTACCTTGCACAGGAAGCGGGCGACCTCGGTCTTGATGCCGCCGTTGCCGCCGACGTGGATTTCCCAGCCCGAGTCCACGGCGATGATGCCCACGTCCTTGATCCCCGACTCGGCGCAGTTGCGCGGGCAGCCGGACACGGCCAGCTTGACCTTGTGCGGGCTCCACATGTTGGCCAGCATCGTCTCCAGGTCGATGCCCATCTGCGTGCTGTTCTGGGTGCCGAAGCGGCAGAACTCGCTGCCCACGCAGGTCTTCACCGTGCGGATCGACTTGCCGTAGGCGTGGCCGGAGTTCATGCCCAGGTCCTTCCACACGCCGACCAGGTCCTCCTTCCTCACCCCGAGCAGGTCGATGCGCTGGCCGCCGGTGACCTTGACCATCGGCACCGCGTACTTGTCGGCCACGTCGGCGATCCGGCGCAGCTCGCTGGCATTGGTCACCCCGCCCTTCATCTGCGGGATCACCGAGAACGTGCCGTCCTTCTGGATGTTGGCGTGGGCGCGCTCGTTGATGAAGCGGCTCTGCGGGTCGTCCACCGCCTCGCGCGGCCAGGTCGAGAGCATGTAGTAGTTGATCGCAGGCCGGCAGGTGGCGCAGCCGTTGGGCGTGCGCCACTCCATGAAGGCGTACGCCTGGGCGTGGCTGACCAGATGGTGCTCGCGGACTGCCTGGCGGACCTCGCCATGGGTCAGCGCGGTGCAGCCGCACACCGCCTTGGTCTTGGGCGTCTCCTGGAAGTTGGAACCCAGGCAGTTCATCAGGATCTGCTCGACCAGGCCGGTGCACGATCCGCAGGAACTGGCCGCCTTGGTGTGCTTCTTGACCTCGTCCACGGTGAACAGGCCCTGCTCGCGCACCGCCTTCACGATCGTGCCCTTGCAGACGCCATTGCAGCCGCAGACCTCGTCGCCATCGGCCATGCTCGCGGCGCGATCCTGGCCGGCGGTCCCGGCATCGCCCAGCGCGGTCTCGCCGAAGGCCAGGGTGTCGCGGCGCTCGCCGATCGCGCTGCCGTCCTTGATCTGGCGGAAGTACCAGGCGCCGTCGCCGGTGTCGCCGTACAGGCAGGCGCCGACCAGCCTGTCGTCGCGGATCACCAGCTTCTTGTACAGCCCGCCGGCCGGGTCGGAGAGCACGATCTCCTCGGTGCCCTCGCCCCCCATGAAGTCGCCGGCGGAGAACAGGTCGATGCCGGTGACCTTGAGCTTGGTCGAGGACACCGAGCCCTTGTAGATGCCGATGCCGTAGGTCGCCAGGTGGTTGGCGCAGATCTTGGCCTGCTCGAACAGCGGCGCCACCAGGCCGTAGGCGATGCCGCGGTGGCTGGCGCACTCGCCGACCGCGTACACGCGCGGGTCGTAGGTCTGCAGCGTGTCGTTGACCACGATGCCGCGGTTGCAGTGGATGCCGGCGGCCTGGGCCAGGGCGGTGTTCGGGCGGATGCCGGCGGCCATCACCACCAGGTCGGCCGGGATCTGCTCGCCGTCGGAGAAGCGCACCGCCGCCACCCGGCCATCGGCGTCGCCGACGATCTCGGTGGTGGCGGTGTTGAGCCGGAACGCCAGGCCGCGCTCGGCCAGCGACTTTTCCAGCAACGCGCCGGCGACCGGGTCGAGCTGGCGCTCCAGCAGCCAGCCGGCCAGGTGCACGACGGTCACCTCCATGCCGCGCAGCTTCAGGCCGTTGGCCGCCTCCAGGCCGAGCAGCCCGCCGCCGATCACCACCGCATGCTTCTTCTGCCTGGCGGTGTCGATCATCGTCTGCGTATCGTGGATGTCGCGGTAGCCGATGACGCCTTCCAGGTCCTTGCCCGGGACCGGCAGGATGAACGGCACCGAGCCGGTGGCCAGCAGCAGCCGGTCGTACTCCGCCTCGGTTCCGTCGGCGGCGACCACCCGGCGGCGCACGCGGTCGATCGTGGTGACTTCCTTGCCCAGATGCAGGGTGATGCCGTTGTCGGCGTACCAGGACAGCGGATTGAGCACGATCTCGTCGAAGGTCTGTTCGCCCGCCAGCACCGGCGAGAGCAGGATCCGGTTGTAGTTGGGGTGCGGCTCGGCGCCGAACACGGTGATCTCGTACATGTCCGGCTGCAGCTTGAGCAGCTCCTCGAGGGTGCGGATGCCGGCCATGCCGTTGCCCACCACCACCAGTCTTGGCTTCTTCATCGTTCGTCCCGGTTGTGCGCACCGGCGAGGGTGCGCGTCATGAAGGTGCTGCACGGATCCTCGGCATAGCCGGCGAACGGCCCGCATGGCGCGAAGCCGAAGCGCCGGTAAAGCGCGCGCGCCGGCGCGAACTCGGGCTGCGAGCCGGTCTCCAGGCTCAGCCGGCGGTAGCCGCGCTGTTCGGCCTGCTCGAAGATCTGCCGCATCAGCGCCGCGCCCACCCCGCGACCGCGATGGGCGGCGGTGGTGCGCATCGACTTGACCTCGCCGTGCCAGCCATCCAGTTCGCGCAGCGCCGCGCAGCCGACCAGCCCGCCGCCCGACCACGCACTCCAGAATGTGATGTCGGCCTGGCGCAGCTTGGCCAGGTCCAGCGCGTGCACGCTCTCCGGCGGCGAGATCCGCTGCATCTCGTCCAGGTGCTCGCGCAGCAGCGCGGCGACCTCCGGCCCGGTCAGCGGGTCGATGCGGATCTGCAGGTCCATCGCTCAGACCCGCGCCGCGCCGGCGGCGGCCCAGTGCAGGCGCCAGCGCTGCTTGACCCCGACCAGGCACAGCGAGGCGGCCAGGGCGATGGCCGCGAAGGCCCACAGCCCCGGCGCATACGAACCGGCATGCTGCTTGACCACGCCCAGGCCGGCCGCGAGCAGGAAGCCGCCGACGCCGCCGGCCATGCCGATCAGCCCCGTCATCAGCCCGATCTCGGCGCCGAAGCGCTGCGGCACCAGCTGGAACACCGCACCGTTGCCGGCGCCCAGGCACAGCAGGGTCAGCACGAACAGCGCCACCGTCGCCTGCGCGCCGCCGATGCCCAGCGCCGCGGTCGACACCAGGACGGTCACCGCGACATAGACCATCTGCAACGAGCGGGTGCCGCCGATGCGGTCGGCGATCACCCCGCCCAGCGGGCGCATCAGCGAGCCGGCCAGCACGCACGCCGCGGTGGCCCAGCCGGCGATCTTCGGCGCGAAGCCGAACTGGTCGTGGAAGTAGCCCGGCAGCGCGCTGGCGAAGCCGGCGAAGCCGCCGAAGGTGATCGCGTAGAAAAACATGAACCACCACGAGTCGCGGTTGCCGAGCAGCACACGCCCGTAATCGCCCAGGCTCTTGCGCGCCACCGGCACCGGCGCGTCCTTGGCGCAGGCGGCGAAGACCGCCAGCACCACCAGCAGCGGGATCGCGGCCAGGCCGAACACGTTCTGGAAGCCGAACGCGGTCGCCAGCACCGGCGCGAACAGCGCGGCGAACACGGTGCCGGAATTGCCCGCGCCCGCGATCCCCATCGCCGTGCCCTGGTGCTCCGGCGGATACCAGCGCGAGGCCAGCGGCAGGGCCACCGCGAACGACGCCCCGGCCACGCCCAGCATCGCGCCCAGCAGCAGCACCTGGCCGAAGCTGTGCACGCCGAGCCGCCAGGCGGCGAGCAGCGCGACGATCACCACGACCTGGGCGATCACGCCGGTACGCTTGGCGCCGATGCGGTCGGCCAGCAGGCCGAGGAACAGGCGCAGCACCGCCCCGCACAGGATCGGCACGGCGACCATCAGCGCGCGCTGCTGGGTGTCCAGCGCGAGCGCCTGCGCGATCTGCACCTGCAGCGGGCCCAGCAGGTACCAGACCATGAAGCTGACATCGAAGTAGAGGAACGCCGACAGCAGGGTCGGTGCGTGTCCGGCTTTCCAGAAGGATCGGTTCATGCCAGGCCATCTCCGGATTGGCCGCTCGCTGGAGCGGGGGTGGGACGGGTGAGCGGGAAAACAAAAACGGCGCCTCCCGGTTCGCACCGGGAAGACGCCGTTGTCTGCGTGGCCGCGGCCGCCGTTGGCCTGGGCTACGTGATCGGGTTGTGGGCAGGCGCGCCGTTGCACCTGCGCTTTGTTGCAACGCAATGGCCGTGCCAGTTTCTGGCGCAGCGCAGCATCAGCCACGGAACCGGATTGTTTTCATGCACTTGGCGTGCGCTGGCGCGCCCGCCGATCGCCACGCGCGCCGGCGGACCGCATCCACGTTGCACCCTGCGGGTGCGTTGAGCACCGCGATCGTGCAGTACGCACCAACGCGGCTCATGCGGGCAGGTCACCGCGGTGGTGCCGCATCGGCGAGGAGCAGCGGGGCGAGCCCCGCTCTACGTATGCCGTCGTGGAACCGGGCCTGCCCGGCTGGCCACGTCTGCTGGCGCCGCATCGGGCAAGAAGCAGCGGGGCGAGCCCCGCTCTACGGGTGCCGTCGTGGAACCGGGCCTGCCCGGCTGGCCACGTCTGCTGGCGCCGCATCGGCAAGAAGCAGCGGGGCGAGGGATGCCGTCGTAGAGCCGGGCTTGCCCGGCTGGCCACGTGCGGTGGCGCCGCATCGGCGAGGAGCAGCGGGGGCGAGCCCCGCTCTACGGGGGCGGGAACACCGCGCGGGCGTCGCGCGCCGGCACGGGCACGCCCAGCTCGCGCGCGGCGGCGCGCCAGGTGTCGAGGCGGTAGACGTCGTCGAGCCACGCATCGCCATCGCCGGCAGGCGGCAGCCAGCCCCAGCGGCGAAACTGGCCCAGGAACCATTCCCCGTCCGCCCGCCACGGGTAGTTGGCCTGGCCATCGGCATGGAACTGCAGCGCCTGGTGCGGCGGCAGGCTGCCATCCGGGACCAGGCAGGCTTCCAGCCTTGCCACCGGCAGGCCGATCGCCTCGGGCACCGACAGCCACCGCGCCGCCTGGCGGCGATGGTCCGCGCCGGCGTCGAGCCAGCGGCAGGCATCGAGCACCACCGCGGTCAGCGCCGTCGCCAGTTCCGGCTGCAGGGCGGCGAAGTCGCGGCGGCAGGCCAGCACCTTTTCCGGATGTCCCGGCCACAGCTGGCCGCTGCGCAGCACGCGGCGCCCGGCACCGGTGGCCTCGGCCTGCTCGCCCCAGGGTTCGCCGGCACAGAAGCCGTCCAGGTCGCCGTCGGCCAGCGCCTGCGGCATCTGCGGCGGCGGCAGCGTGACCGCCTCGATGTCGCGCATCGGGTCCACTCCCTGCGCCGCCAGCCAGTGGTAGAGCCACAGCGCGTGCGTGCCGGTCGGGAAGGTCTGCGCGAACACCGGCCGCCGCGGCAGCGAGCGCAGCGCCTGCACCAGCGACGGCCCGTCGCTGGCGGCGCCGGCCAGCGCGTCGGCCAGCGGCGGCGACAGCGTGATCGCCTGGCCGTTGCGGTTCAAGCCGGTCAGCACGGCCAGGTCGGCCTGGGGCCCGCCGATGCCGGTCTGCACCGCCAGCACCAGCGCGGCCATCGCGTGGGCCGCGTCCAGCTCGCCCGACAGCAGGCGGTCGCGCAGCGTCGCCCAGGACGATTGCCGGTGCAGGCGCAGCGCCAGCCCATGCCGGCGGTCCAGGCCCAGGTGCACCGCGGCCACCAGCGGCGCTGCGTCGAGCAACGGCATGAAGCCGATCTCGAGCGTGCGGGGATCGTTGGCGGCGCGGGTCGTCATGCTCGGTTCCTTCTCATCGCAGGCTTACAACAGGTCGGCCATGGCCACGATCCGGCGCGCCACGTCGGCCAGCTTCAGGCCCTGGTTCATCGCCTGCTGGCGCAGTGCGGCGTAGGCCTCGGCCTCGCCCATCCCGCGCCGTTCCATCAACAGCGCCTTGGCGCGGTCGATATCCTTGCGGTCTTCCAGGGTGCGTTCCAGCGCGTCGAGCCGCTGGCGCACGTGTGCCTGCTGCTCGAACCGTGCCAGCGCCACGCTCAGCACCGGCGCCAGCCGCGCCGGGGACAGGCCGTCGACCACATAGGCGGCTACGCCGGCACCGACCGCGTCGCGGATCAGGGCGTCGTCGCCGTCGGCCGAGAACATCACCACCGGCCGCGGCGCGTGCCGGTGCAGCATCGCCAGCTGCTCGAGCGTGTCGCGCGAGGGCGATTCCACGTCCAGGATCACCACGTCCGGCTGCTGCTCCTGCACCGCCTTGAGCAGCCGGGCGGCGACCGCCACGTGCGGCAGCACCTCGTAGCCGGCCGCGCGCAGCGCCTGCGCCAGGTCGGCGATGGGCTTGTCCGTATCGTTGACCAGCAGGACGCGGAGCATGGGGCGCGGGCGGGCCGGGCGGAGGGGGGCGGGTTCGATGTTGCCATGCAACATTAACCGTCGGCGAGCCCCGCCCGGGCCCGGAGACTTCCGCGGCCACGAGCCGCGGCGCCGCCCGGGGCCGGATTGACCTGCATCAAGGACAGCCGGGCGGCGCGCCCCTAGCCTGTCCGCATGGCCAGCCTGCCCCCCCTGTTCGACCCGGACCTGCTGCGGCGCCACGACAAGCCCGGGCCGCGCTACACCTCCTATCCGACCGCGCCGCAGTTCGGCGCCGGCTTCGGCGAGGTGGACCTGCGCCGGATGGCCGCGGCCACCAACGGCGACCCGATCCCGCGGCCGATCTCGCTGTACCTGCACATCCCGTTCTGCACCAGCCCGTGCTTCTACTGCGGCTGCAACCGCATCATCACCCGAGACAGCGCGCGCGGCGCGGCCTACCTCACCCGCCTGTACCGCGAGATCGCGATGGCCGCGGCGATGTTCGACCGCGACCGCGACGTTGAGCAGGTCCATTTCGGCGGCGGCACGCCCAACTTCCTCTCCCCGGAGCAGATCGCCGAGGTGCTGGACGTGCTCCGCCACCACTTCCGCTTCGCCGCCGGCGAGCGCATGGACTGCTCGATCGAACTGGATCCGCGCTTCATCACGCCCGCCGAGGTCGGACAGCTGGCGCAGGCCGGCTTCAACCGCGCCAGCCTCGGCGTGCAGGACTTCGACCCGGCGGTGCAGCAGGCGGTCAACCGCGTGCAGGGCGTGGAGCAGACCCTGGGCATCATCGAGGCCTGCCGCGCCCACGGTTTCCGCTCGGTGAACGTCGACCTGATCTACGGCCTGCCGAAGCAGACGCTCGATGGCTTCTCGCGCACGCTGGACATCACCCTGGAGGCGCGCCCGCACCGGCTGGCGATCTACGGCTATGCGCACCTGCCGAACCTGTTCCGCCCGCAGCAGCGCATCAACGCCGCGGAGCTGCCCAGCCCGGAAGCCAAGCTCGACCTGCTGCGCCTGGCGATCGAGCGGCTCGGCCAGGCCGGCTACCAGTACATCGGCATGGACCATTTCGCCCTGCCCGACGACGAACTGGCGCGCGCGCAGCGCGAGGGCGGGCTGCACCGCAACTTCATGGGCTATACCACGCACGCCGAGAGCGACCTGGTCGGGCTGGGGGTGAGCGCGATCAGCCACATCGGCGCCAGCTTCAGCCAGAACCCCCGCGACATCGCCGGCTGGGAGCAGGCCATCGACGCCGGGCGCCTGCCGGTCTGGCGCGGCATGGCGCTGGACGAGGACGACGTCATCCGCGCCGACGTGATCCAGGCGCTGATGTGCCACGGCGCGCTGGACTACGACGCGCTGGGCCAGCGCCACATGATCGACTTCCGCGAGTACTTCGCCGACGCGCTGGCGCAGCTGCCGGCACTGCGCGACGACGGGCTGGTGGAGCTCGATGCCCGGGGCCTGCGCGCGACCTCGCGCGGACGGCTGCTGCTGCGTATCATCGCCATGTGCTTCGACCGCTACCTCGCCACCACCGCCGACGCGGCCACGCCCCGTTACTCCCGCACCGTCTGAGTGCGCCGGGAGCCACTGCGTGAGCCCATCGCGCCCGCCGGGCCCGCCCGCGCGAACGGTATTCCCGCGGACCAGCCCCGCGGTCCTGGCCGACGACGGCGACGCCCTCACCTTCTGCACCACCTGCGCGTTCTCCCAGGCGTGCCTGTCCGAGGGCATGGACAAGAGCGCGCTGATGGACCTGCACGTGCTGGTCGAGCACGTCGGTCCGCTGCATGCCGGCGAGCACGTGTTCCGCGAGGGCGACCCGTTCACCGCCATCGCCGCGGTGCGCGCCGGCACGGTCAAGACCTACCAGGTCGACCGCAACGGCCACGAGCAGGTGCTCGGCTTCCATCTCCCGGGCGAAGTCATCGGCCTCAACGCGATCCACGGCGACCGCTACCCGTGCAACGCCATCGCCCTGGACACGGTGATGCTGTGCCGGTTCTCGTTCCCGCGGATCGCGACCCTGGCCCAGCGCCTGCCGAACCTGCAGCAGCACCTGTTCCGGCTGATGAGCCATGACATCGGCGTGGCCTCGCTGTTCGCCCGTGACAACAGCGCCGACGAGCGCATGGCCGCGTTCCTGATCGGGCTGTCGCGGCGCCTAGCCGCGCGCGGCTTCTCGCCGCGCCGCTTCCAGCTCACCATGTCGCGCACCGACATCGCCAACTACCTGCGCCAGGCGCCGGAGACAGTGAGCCGCGTGCTGCGCCGCTTCGAGCAGGACGGCCTGTTGCACATCAAGCAGCGCGACGTCGAGATCGTCGACCTGCCGCGGCTGGAAGCGCTGGCCCTGGCGGTGTTGCGTTCGTAGAGCGGGGCTTGCCCCGCTGCGCTTCGCCGCACGCGCTTACGTAGAGCGGGGCCTGCCCCGCTGCCTGCGTCCGCGGGCGGGAAACAGCGGGGCGAGCCCCGCTCTACGTGGGGGACGGACTGTCAGACGCATGGCTGCTGGTTCGAGGCGATTGGCTCGCACCGGGCCTCCAGCCCCGCTCATGGTGGCGTCGCGGCTGCATCGCACGGCCGCAGGCGCTCTTCGTGCAGGATGCCCAGGACCTGCGCGATCACCTCCGGGTCGCTGTAGAGCGTGTGGCCGTGGTCGACCACCCGGGTCGAGTCGGCGCCCGGCAGCCATGCGCTGGCCAGCGGAACCACGCCATCGCCGCCCTGGCCGTGGAGGTCGCCGGCGATGGTGTGGTAACGGACGCCGGCCACCGGCAGCAGCGATTCGCCCGCGCGCCGCACCGGCTGCATCGCCTGCAGGGTGGAAATGCTGTTGAGCCGGGCGAACCGGTAGCTTTCGGCCACTTCCGGGCGGACCGCGTGCGGATGGTCGCGCGCCAGCCGCTTGAGCGCCTGGATCTCCGGCGCGCGCCGGCCAACCAGCACCCGCGCCAGGCGGCCGGCCAGGCTGGACGCGGTCGGGCTGCCCTTGTGCGGGGCGGCGAGCATCACCAGCGCGCACGCTCCCGGGTAAGGCTTGAGCAGGAAGGTGTCGCGGATGCCGGCGAGCTCGTCGGCAGGCCCCGGCACCCGCTCCGGCGGCCGACATCGACGCGGCGCGCCATCGGCCCCGGCTTGACCTGCGTCATGGAGCCGGCCGCGGTGCGCACCGAACATGCGGCCATTCCCCGCAGGAGAGAACCGCGCCATGAATTCCACCCGCAAGCTTTGGGCAGGCCTGGCGGTCCTGCTCATCGCCTCGTTCGCCGCCCTGCTGTGGGTCGGCAGCGAGATCCACCGCCAGGCGCCACCGATGCCCGAACGGGTGGTCAGCACCGACGGCACCGTGGTCTACACCCGCCAGGACATCGAGACCGGCCGCCAGGTGTGGCAGTCGATCGGCGGCCAGCAGCTGGGCTCGATCTGGGGCCACGGCGGCTACGTCGCCCCGGACTGGGGCGCGGACTGGCTGCACCGCGAGGCCGAGGCGATCCTCGACCGGTGGGCGCAGCGCGAACACGGCGTGGACAGCTACAAGAAGCTGGACGCGCCCACCCAGGCCGCCTACGCACGCCGCGTGCAGGACCTGCTGCGGCCGAATACCTACGACGCGGCCACCGGCACGATCACCATCGACGCCGACCGCGCCGCCGCGATCCGCACCGTCGCCGCGCACTACGTCGACCTGTTCGGTACCGACCCGGCCACCGCCGGGCTGCGCGAGGCGTACGCCATGCGCAACGACACGGTGCCCGACGCCGAGCACCGTCGCCAGCTGGGCGGCTTCTACTTCTGGGCGGCCTGGTCCTCGGTGACCGAGCGCCCGGGTTCGGACATCAGCTACACCGCGAACTGGCCGCACGACGAGCTGGTCGGCAACACGCCGCCGTCGAACCTGTTCATGTGGACGGTGTTCAGCGTGCTGTTCCTGGTCGCCGGCATCGGCCTGCTCGGCTGGCACTACGCGGCCAACCATGGCGAGGAGATGGCACCGGTCCTGCCCAAGAGCGACCCGCTGGCCTCGATCAAGGTCACCCCGTCGATGCGCGCCACCGCCAAGTACTTCTGGGTGGTGATCGCGCTGTTCCTGGTGCAGATCCTGCTCGGCGCCACCACCGCGCACTACCAGGTCGAAGGCCAGGAAGCGTACGGCTTCGCCCTGTCGGAGATCCTGCCCTATGCGCTCACCCGCACCTGGCACACGCAGCTGGCGGTGCTGTGGATCGCGACCGCGTGGCTGGGCATGGGCCTGTACATCGGCCCGGCGATCTCCGGGCATGAACCGAGGTTCCAGCGCCTGGGCGTCAACGTGCTGTGGACCTGCCTGATCGTGATCGTGGTCGGCTCCTTCGCCGGGCAGTGGCTGGCGGTCATGCAGAAGCTGGGCCTGGACAAGAACTTCTGGTTCGGCCACCAGGGCTGGGAGTACGTCGACCTGGGCCGCTTCTGGCAGTGGTTCCTGTTCATCGGCCTGCTGCTGTGGCTGACCCTGGTCGGCCGCGCGCTGTGGCCGGCGATGCGCCACGGCAGCGAATCCAAGTCGATCGTCAGCCTGCTGTTCCTGTCGGTGGTCGCGATCGGCATCTTCTACGCGGCCGGCCTGATGTGGGGCGAACACACCCACCTGTCGATGGTCGAATACTGGCGCTGGTGGGTCGTGCACCTGTGGGTCGAGGGCTTCTTCGAGGTGTTCGCGGTGGCCGTGATCGCCTTCCTGTTCACCCGCCTGGGCCTGCTGCAGACCCGCACCGCGACCATCGCCGTGCTGTTCGCCACCATCGTGTTCATGGCCGGCGGCGTGCTGGGCACCCTGCACCACCTGTACTTCACCGGCACGCCGACGGCGGTGATCGCCCTGGGCGCGAGTTTCTCGGCGCTGGAAGTGGTGCCGCTGGCCTACGTCGGCTTCGAGGCCTACCACAATTACAGGCTGGGCAAGGCCACGCCGTGGATGGCCAGGTACAAGTGGCCGATCATGTTCTTCCTGGCGGTGTCGTTCTGGAACCTGGTGGGCGCCGGCCTGTTCGGCTTCCTGATCAACCCGCCGCTGCCGCTGTACTACATGCAGGGCCTGAACCTGACCGCCAACCACGGCCACACCGCGCTGTTCGGCGTGTACGGCATGCTCGGCATCGGCCTGATGCTGTTCTGCCTGCGCGGCCTCAAGCCGGACCTGAAGTGGAGCGACAAGCTGCTGGGCACTTCGTTCTGGGCGCTCAACATCGGCCTGGCCGGCATGTCCGCCTTCACCCTGTTGCCGCTGGGCATCCTGCAGCTCAACGCCGCGATCAAGCACGGCTACTGGTACGCGCGCTCGGCCGAGTTCATGCAGCAGCCGATCGTCGACCTGCTGGTGTGGATGCGGGTGCCGGCCGACACGCTGTTCAGCGTCGGCGCGGTCGCCCTGGCCTGGTTCGTGTTCCGCCTGTGGGTCGCGCCGAAGCGCGAAGCGCCGGTGCCTTCGGCGACCGCGGTGGCTGCTGCCGCGATCACGGCCAAGTACTGATCCACGCAGCAACGGCTACATCCATCGGGGCCGCCTACGTGCGGCCCCGATGCGTTGCAGGCCAACTTCCGATGGATTGAATCCGGTGTCCGGCGTGGCGCCGGTAGAGCGCAGCATCGGGCGGCGAGCCGGCGGTGCTGCGCCGCCGGCTCCGCCGCGCGAGCTCGACTAGCCTTGCCCGCTGCGGCAGCCGCAACCGCAGCACGCGTCCGCGCCCGCGTCATCCGCGGCGGTGGACAGCGTGGCCGGCTCGCCCAGTTCGCGCAGGATCCGCACCACCTCGGCCTCGGGCAGCACGGTAAGCACCTTCATCCGCCCGCTCGCCGCTTCCAGCGCGACCTGCGCATCGGGGTCGAGCCGCCGCAACGCAGCGTTGATCATGGCCAGGCGCGACAGCCGCGCGGTCGGGTCGGACAAGGTATCGGGCAGGCTGGTCATGCGGCGGCTCCGGTGGCGGGTGGGTGGCGCATGGGCGCCGATGGCGGTGATGGACGATGCCGTCGACTGTAGGCAGTGGCGGCCGGAGCAGCCTTGACCGGTGTCAAGGCGCGTACCGGCGCGCGCACGCACACTCGATCCACACCCGCGCTGGAGCCTTCGCATGAGCGTGCTGCACCTGGACCTGCGCGACAGGCCGCCACCCGAACCGATGGAGCGCATCCTCCAGGCACTGCCGATCCTCCCGGACGGCTGGCGGCTGGTGGCGCTGACCCCCATGCGTCCCCTGCCGTTGTTGCCGATGCTCGAAGCCGACGGCTACGCGTGGCGCGTGCTCGACCTCGAGCAGGGCGGCGCGATGGTGACCATCTGCCGCGGCCAGGAAGCGCACCTGCTGGACCGCGCCGACGGCCGATGACCGGCCTGGCCTTCGGCCAGGCGCCGCCGCCATCGCTGCCGCTTCGCTTCCTGCTGGCCGCGCCGGCCTGGGGCGTGGTCGCCGGCGCGTGGCTCGCGCTGCATGGCACGGAAATCATGGCCTCGCGCTGGACGCCGGCCACGCTGGTGCTGGTCCACGTCCTCGCACTGGGCGTGCTGGGCAACGCGATGCTCGGCAGCCTGGTCCAGTTCCTGCCGGTGGCGGCGGGAAGCCCGATGCCGGGACGGCGCGCCGTGCCGGCGCTGCACCTGGCGTTCAACGCCGGCATCGCCGCGCTGCTGCCCGCGCTGGTCCCCGGCACGGCGGTGCCGGCATCGCTGGCGGCAGTCTTGCTGGGTGGATCGCTGTGCGCATTCGCCACCCTGGCGCTGGCCGGGTTGGCACGCGGCAGCGGCCCCTTCGCGACGCGCGCGGGCATCGCCGCCGCGCTGCTGGCCCTGCTGGCGACGATGGCGATGGGCCTGCGCCTGCTCGCCGCGCGCCACGGCTGGCTCGGTCCACTGGCCTGGCCGCTGGTCGACCTGCACGCGGCCACCGGCATCGGTGGCTGGATGCTCGGCTTGCTGGTGGCGGTGGGCGCGACCGCGATGCCCATGCTGCAAGGCACCGCGGCATGGACGACGCGGCAGGTCGCGATCGCCTGGGCGCTGCTGGCCGCCGCGCTGGTGGTCGCCGCCGCAGCCGCCGCCGGCGCCGTGCCCACCCCGGCGTGGCGCGTGGTCGCGCTGCCGCTGGCGCCACTGGCGTTGGCCGCGTGGTGGCGGCAATGGCGGGCGCCGCACCACCGCGGCCCGGTCCTGCGGCGCTTCTGGGCCAGCGGCTGCATCGCCCTGCTGTTCGCAGTTGCTATCGCCGCCTGGCCGGAACCGCTCGCGTTCGACCGCACGCTGGCGGTGGCGGCGCTGGTGCTCGCCGTGGCGCTGCCCCTGCTGGTGGTAGGGATGCTGCTGGAGATCGTGGCGTTCCTGGCCTGGATCCGGCTACGCCAGCAGGTGCCGCGCGGAACGCGGATCCCCGGCGTCGGCAGCCTATTCCCCGCACCGGACAAGCGCCGGGTCTGGACGTTGCACGTGCTGGCGTCGCTGGCGACGGTCGCCGCGGTGGCCCGGCCGACGATCGCCGGCGCGGCTGGCATTGCGATGGCCTGGGCCTACGCGGCAACGCTGCGCGGCGCATGGCGCTGCTGGCGGACGCCGCTCAGTAGCTGAAGTTGAGCTTGACCCAGGCGGTGCGTCCCGGCTCGTTGATCCGCGCCGGGTCGGCCGGGTAACCGAAGGCGCTGTTGCCGGCCAGGTTCAGGTGCTCGCTGTAGGCGCGGTCGAACAGGTTGTCGATGCCGGCGGCCAGCTGCAGCCGCTCGTCGAAACGGTACCCGCCATTGATCGAGAACACCGCGAAGCCGGCGCTCGGGCCGAGGTCGCGGCCCACGACATTGCCCTGGTCGGTCTTGACCCGCTCCTGCGCGGCGGCGATGCGCAGCAGCGCGCCCCACGACCATGCCGCACGCTCGCCGCTGGCCGACAGGCGCGCTTCCAGCGGCGGCATCTGCGGCAGCGGGCCTTCGCCGGTTTCGCCCCACGCATAGGCCAGGACGCCGGACAGCTTCAGCCCGTCGCGCGGCTTCCAGTCCACGCCGGCCTCGCCGCCGGCGATGTCGGCGTCGAGGTTCCGCGCGCGCGTGGTCGAACCCATCATGCCGCCGCCCAGGTAGTCGAACACGATGTAGTCGTCGATGCGGCCGGCGTAGGCCGTCAGCCACGCCTCGACGCCGCCGCGGCGCCACTGCAGTCCTGCGTCGAGCTGGGTGGTGCGCTCGGGCTGCACGCCGGCGAACGCGTTCGGCGCGCCCGCCGGGCCGCTCGTGGGCGAGAACAGCTCCCAGTAGTCGGGCATGCGCCCGGCATGGCCGATGCCGGCGTACCAGCCGGCCGCCGTGTCCATGCCGTGCTCGTAGCGGATGAATCCGCCGGGCAGCGTATCGCCGCGGCGCTGGCCGGCGGTGGGGTTGGGCATCGGCATCATCCCGTTGCCGGTGGTGGCGCGCAGGTCCTCGACCCGGGCACGGTCGATGCGCAGGCCCGACATGAGGTGGTGCACGTCGCTGAGGTGCCAGTGCGACTCGGCGAACGCGCCCAGCGTGCGGAACCGCGCGTCGTCGGTCCACGGCTGCGCCAGGTACGCACCGCGACCCGTCGCGCTGCGCTTGCGGTGCTCGCTCTGCCGTCCGTCGACGCCGGCGGTCACTTCCCAGCGGTCCCGCTGCCAGGTCAGCGCCGCGCGCCCGCCCTGCGTGGTGTCGCCGACATTGCTGGCCATCGGCATCGGCATGCTGCTGCCGGGGTCGGGATCGCGCAGGCTGTAGTTGTCCATGACGTGGTCGACCTCGTTGCGGTAGACGTTGGCCGCCACCGCGTCGAGCACGCCGCCGATGTGCTTCTTCTCGAAGCGCAGGCCGGTGCCGTCGCGGCGGAAGCGCGCGCCGTCCATGCCGCGGCCGGCGTAGCGCGCCTGCGCATCGCCGGTGCCGGCGGACAGCTCCAGCACGCTGTCCGGGTCGGGCGTCCAGCCCAGCGCCGCGTCCGCGTTCCACTTGCGCCATGCCGACGGCACCTCGTCGCCGTTGCCGTCGCGGTAGTCGTCGGCCTCCGAGCGGTTGGCCGACAGCCGCGCGTAGCCGGCGGTAGTGCCGGCGCTGATGTCGGCGACCTGGTCGTTGCGGTTGCGGCTGCCGGCGAGCAGGCTGCCCTGCGCGCGCACGCCGGGGCGGTCGAAGTACGGGATCTCGCGCTCGAACCGCACCGTGCCGGCCGAAGCGCCGCCGCCCCACAGCACCGTCTGCGGACCCTTGACAACGGTCAGCCGGTCGTAGGTTTCCGGCGCGATGTAGGACATCGCATTGTCCATCCGCGAGGGGCAGGCGCCGCTGAGCGCGCCATCGTTGGTCAGCAGCGCGATGCGCGAGCCGAACATGCCGCGCAGCACCGGATCGCCATTGGTGCCGCCGCTGCGCAGGGTCGAGAACCCGGGAATGGTCTTCAGGTAGTCGGCGCCGTCGCTGGCCGGCACCGGTTGCCGTGGCAGCCTGGGATCGGTGACGAAAGTGCTGGCGGCGATCGGCGCCACGCCCAGCACCACCACGCCGTCGAGCGTGGCGACCGCGGCGTCCTGCGCGGGATGGGCATGGTCCGGCGCGGCCGATGCCGGTCCCGGGGTGGCCGCGGCGGCGAGGGCCGCGGCAAGCAGTGCGCGCTTCATGGGTCGTTCCTTCCCGATCGGTCCGTTTTGTCGGTTGCGATTCTGGGCCGGTGCGTGCGCGCCGCCATTGGACAAAACGTCCACTCCGCCGTTCGCTTGACCTGCGTCAACCGGAACGCCGGCGCCTGCGCCGGCTTGATGCAGATCAATGAATGGGCGCCGCCCTGGCCCCAACCTTCGTGCCGTGAACAACGACCGAAGAGAGAAGACCATGAAGACCCGCCACCATCCCCTGCTCGCCTGCGCCCTCGCCGGCGCGATCGCTGCCACGCTCGCCGGCCACGCCGGCGCCGCCGGGCCCGCCGCCGGCGCACCGCTGGAAACCATCCAGGCGGTGTTGACCGCCCCGCCGCACGTGCCGGCGCCGATCACGCGCAAGACGCCGGCCAAGGTCGTCGTCGACCTGGAGATGGTCGAGAAGGACATGCCCCTGGCCGACGGCGTGACCTACAACTTCTGGACCTTCGGCGGCACGGTGCCGGGCAGCTTCATCCGCGTGCGCGAAGGCGACACGGTCGAGTTCAAGCTGAAGAACCACCACAGCTCGCACATGTCGCACAACATCGACCTGCACGCGGTCACCGGCCAGGGCGGCGGCGCCGAAGCCACCTTCACCCTGCCCGGCAAGGAAACGCAGTTCACGTTCAAGGCCCTCAACCCCGGCCTGTACGTGTATCACTGCGCCATGGCCCCGGTGGCCATGCACGTGGCCAACGGCATGTACGGCCTGATCCTGGTCGAGCCGGAGGAAGGACTGGAACCGGTGGACCAGGAGTTCTACGTCATGCAGGGCGACTTCTACACCGAAGGCGCCCACGGCGAGCCGGGGCTGCAACCCTTCA
The DNA here is from genome assembly GCF_010211765.1 of Pseudoxanthomonas kaohsiungensis. Classification (GTDB taxonomy): domain Bacteria; phylum Pseudomonadota; class Gammaproteobacteria; order Xanthomonadales; family Xanthomonadaceae; genus Pseudoxanthomonas; species Pseudoxanthomonas kaohsiungensis. The sequence continues at coordinate 88,413 of NZ_PDWO01000013.1, forward strand.
GCCTGGAGAAGGGCATCGCCGAGCACCCGGACTACGTGGTCTTCAACGGCTCGGTCGGCGCGCTGACCGGCGACAACGCCCTGACCGCGAAGGCGGGCGAGAAGATCCGCATGTTCGTCGGCAACGGCGGCCCGAACCTGGTGTCGAGCTTCCATGTCATCGGCGAGATCTTCGACAAGGTCTACGTCGAGGGTGGCACCAAGTACCAGGAGAACGTGCAGACCACGCTGATCCCCGCCGGCGGCTCGGCGGTGGTGGAGTTCAAGGCCGACGTGCCCGGCAACTTCGTGCTGGTCGACCACAGCATCTTCCGCGCCTTCCACAAGGGCGCGCTGGGCATCCTCAAGGTCGACGGCGAGAAGAACCCGGCGATCTACACCGGGCAGCAGCACGACATCGAGTACCCCGAAGGCACGCCGCAGGGCAGCAAGTAAGAGGCCCCGGGAAGAAGCGATGGACTGGAAACCGCCCCTGTTGCTGCTGGCCCTGGCCCCGGCCCTCGCCGCCGCCGGGCCGCAGCACGACGAAGGGATCGCCTGGCGGGCGATCCCGGGTGGGGACTTCCGTTCCTCGGTGCGCTTCGAGGAAGCGGCCGGCACGCTGCCGGTCGCCTCCTACGCCCTGATGGAACGGCCGGTGAGCAATGCCCAGTTCGCCGCCTTCCTCGCGCGCCAGCCGCGCTGGCGGCGCGACCGCGCGCCGTCGCTGTTTTCCAGCCCGGGCTACCTGGGCCACTGGGCCCAGGCCGACGCGCCCGGCGCCGCCATCGACCCGCATGCGCCGGTGGTCCATGTCACCTGGTACGCCGCCGACGCGTACTGCCGCGAGCAGGGTGCGCGCCTGCCCACCTTTCTGGAGTGGGAGTACGCCGCGGCCGCCGGACCGGCGCGCCGCGACGCACGCGGCGACCGCGGCTGGCGCATGCGCCAGGTCGACGACGGCACGCCGAGGGCGATGGATGCGCAGGCCGATTCGCCGGCCAATGCCTATGGCGTGCGCGGCCTGCACGGCGCGTACTGGGAATGGAGCGCGGACTTCGCCTCCCTGCTTGGTGAAGGCGATCGCCGCGGCCAGGACGACGGCGACAACCTGCGCTACTGCGGCGCCACCGCGCTGGCCTTCAGCGACCCGGGCGACTACGGCGTGGTCAAGCGCTTCGTCCTGCTGTCGGCGCTGCAACCACGCGACACCCTCGGCAACCTCGGTTTCCGCTGTGCAAGGAGCCAGCCATGACCCTGTCCTTTCCGCGCCTGCCCGCCCCGGTGGCGCTGGCGCTTGTATCCGTGCTGGCCGCCTGCCCGCTGCAGGCGGCTGACCGCGATGCCGCTGCCCTCCCGGGCGACTCGCTCTACCAGCTCGACGCGCGCGCCATCGACGCGCACGGCCGTCCGCTGCAATGGTCGGACCTGGCCGGCAGGCCGCAGCTGGTGTCGATGTTCTACGCCAACTGCCACCTGATGTGCCCGCTGATCATCGAGAACGCCAAGGCGGTGCAGAAGCAGTTGCCCGCGGCCAGCGGCGCGCGCCTCGGCGTGGCGATGATCAGCCTGGACCCGCAGCGCGACACGCCCGCGGCGCTGGCGCGGGTCGCCCGCGACCATCGCGTGCCCGAGGGCTGGCGCTTCCTGCGCCCGGCCACCGACGACGTGCGCGCGCTGGCCAGCGTGCTGGACGTGCGCTACCGCTTCCGCGAGGACGGCAGCATCAACCACACCAGCGTGCTGGTCCTGCTCGATGCACAGGGGCGAGAATTGGCCCGCTCGGAGGTCGAGGGCATCGCGCCCGACCCGGCCTTCGTCGAGCAGGTCCGCCTCGCCGTGGCATCGTCCCCCTGACGACGGCGCGTGCGCCGTCCCGACCCCATCCTCCCACCACACCGCAACAGGAGTAACCCATGAACGCCACCCGCACCCTCCTCGCCCTCGCCCTGCTCGGCGCCGCCGGCATGGCCCACGCCGCGGGCAACTGCACCATCGCGCTCAAGGGCGACGACGCGATGAAGTTCGACCTCAAGGAAGCCACCGTTTCGGCCGGCTGCGCCACCATCACCATCGAGCTGACCCACACCGGCAAGCTGCCGGCCACCGCGATGGGCCACAACGTCGTAATCTCCAAGACCGCCGACCTGGCGGGCCTGGCGCGCGACGGGATCAAGGCCGGTGCCGCCAAGGACTACGTCCCCGCGGGCGATGCCCGTGCGATCGCGCACACCAAGATCATCGGCGGCGGCGAGAAGACCAAGGTCACCTTCCCCGGCAAGGCGCTCACCGCCGGTGGCGACTACAGCTTCTTCTGCAGCTTCCCAGGCCACTCCACCCTGATGAAGGGCAAGCTGGTCGCCACCAAGTAACCCACCTCCCCGGTGGTTGCGCCGTGCCGCCGGGTCGACGGCGGCACGGTCCTTTTTTCCCGCCGCCCGCCTTGCGACGGAAGCGGCGTCGTGGAGCGCGCGCATGCAACTCGACATCCCCCTCCAAGGCCGCCAGGTCGACGTAGCCCGCATCGAGCAGCGCTTGCTGGAGGCGGACCCGGCCGTCGTGGTGGATCGCGACCCGGCTACCGGCCACCTGCGCATCTCCACCTGCGCCGGCCGCGACGAGGTCGCCGCCCTCCTGCGCGCGACCGGGCTCGCGGTCCAGGAAGGCGACATCGCAATCGTCCCCTCGGTCTGCTGCGGTGGCTGCAGCGGTTGAAGCGGCTGCGGTGCGCCGCCTTGCGCGCGCAACGGCGAAGATCATTTCCCTGCCGTGGAGGCCTGCCGCTTACCGGCCGGCAACGCCGTTGCGCGGATGCTGGCGGCAACGCGGGAGCGGCGACTCAGTCCCTGCGTTCGCGGACGACGCAGCGGAAGCCGACATGGCTGGTGGAGGTGTCTACCGGCTGCGCCATGCGCGCGGCAGGACGGTAGCGCCGACAGTAGTTGGGCGCGCAGGCGTGCGATCCGCCCTTGGTGACGCGGCGCGGGATGCGTACCTGCGGGCTGCGCGGATCGATGCTGTCGTCGCGGTCGCCGCCGCGCGGATTCTCCCGGGTGCAGCAGCTGCGCACGATGGCGCCATGCTCTTGGTACCAGTCGCTGGTCCATTCCCACACGTTGCCGATCATGTCGTGCAGGCCGTAGCCATTGGCCGGGAACGCGCCCACCGGCGAGGTGAACTCCCACCCGTCCAGCCGCAGGTTCTCCCAGGGAAACTCCCCCTGCCAGGTATTGGCCATGTAGCGGCCGCCGGGGACCAGTTCGTCGCCCCAGGCGAACTCGGTGCCGTCGTTGCCGCCCTTGCTGGCGTACTCCCACTCGGCCTCGCTCGGCAGTTCCTTGCCGACCCATTGCGCGTAAGCCGCCGCGTCCTCGTAGGCCACGTGCACCACCGGGTGGTCCTCGTGGCCCTTGATCGAACTGCCCGGCCCGCGCGGATGGCGCCAGTCCGCGCCGGCGACGTATTGCCACCAGTTGTAGTGGTTGGCCAGGTCGACCCGTCCCGGCGGCGGCACCAGCACGACGGAAGAAGGGGCCAGCAGTACCGGATCGGCACCGGGGTAGGCCGCCGGGTCGGCCGGCTTCTCGGCCAGCGTCACGTGGCCCGTGGCATCGACGAAGCGGGCGAAGTCACGGTTCGTCACTACATGGCGGTCGATCCAGAAAGCATCCACCCGCACCCTGTGCGCGGGCTTCTCCTCCGCGTAGTGGTGGTCCGACCCCATGGTGAAGGCCCCGCCCCCGATGCGCACCATGCCGTCCAGCGACAACGCCATGCCTGCCTCCCTGCCCCGGTCCGGGCCACGCCCGCCAGCGTATACCGGCGCATGCACCGTCGCCATCGGGCCGACCGCGATCGTGCGAAACACCGGGCGGTCCGGTGGTCACGCGGGAGGGGCACAGGATGGTCTCCGGCGGTCCCTCCGGTCATCCCGGCCAGCGCGTCGCCGACGGCGCAGATGCCAGGCCCATGGAAGAACGCGACCGGTACGTGGCTGCGAACGGCGGACGCGGCTCAGTCCCACTCCATCCGGAACCAGGCCTGCAGCGATTCGCCCGCTTGCAGCACCCGCGGCGCGAGGTTGAACGCGTCGGCCGGCCCGGTCTGCGGTTCGATGCAGGTGCTGTGCGCGGTCTCGTCGTAGACCACCCAGTGGTCGCAGTCCGAACTCAGCCGCAGGCGCTGGCCGTGGCGATGGACGATGACTTCCTGCGTGTTGACGAAGCAGTCGTCCCAGGGACCGGGGGTCGGTGCGACGGGCGGCATCGTGGCGATGCCATGGCCGTCCCGCGGATAGATCGCCTCTGGATGGAACTCGATCCGCTCGGGCTTGCGCAGCCACGGATGCCAGCCGAAGGCGACCGGCATGGGCTGGTCGCCGGCGCCCACCGACAATGTCATGGCCAGCCTGCGCGGGCCGACCTCGATCCGCTGCAGCGCGCTGCCACCGAACGGCCAGCGCTGGTCCCGCGGCAACGCCAGCGACAGCTCGAGGCGGTCGGCAGCGTGCGCCTCGACCTGCCAGGGCAGCCACATCGACACGCCGTGGATCGCGTGCCCGCCCAGGTTGGCCGGCACCTGCCATTGCCGGCCGGCGAATTCGAAGCGGCCGTCGCGGATGCGCCCGGCCCACGGCAGCATCGGATAGCTGCCCCAGGCGATGGCCGCGGGGAAGCCGTCGTCGGGCCCCACCAGTTGCTCCACGCCCTGGTAGCGGATCTGCGCGATGCGCCCGCCGGCCTGCGGGGCGATTTCCAGCTGGAGTTCGCCGCTGCCGATGCGCAGCAACGGCCCGGGGGCGAGCGGTGCTTCGGGATCGCCTGCCTCGGCCGACCCATCGCCGCCTTCGTCAGACACCATAGGGATTGATCGGGACGATGCGTCCTTCCGCATCGTGCTGCAGCTCGACCATCTTCACCGAGCGCAGGTGGGTGACGCCGCCCGACAGCAGGGAGTCGTGGTAGAACAGGTACCAGCGGCCCTCGTACTCGCAGATCGAATGGTGCGTGGTCCAGCCGACCACCGGGCGCAGCACCTGGCCCTGGTAGGTGAACGGGCCATACGGGTTGTCGCCGACCGCGTAGCACAGCAGGTGGGTGTTGCCGGTGGAGTACGACAGGTAGTAGCGGCCCTCGTACTTGTGCAGCCAGGGCCCTTCGAAGTAGCGGCGGTTGTGGTCGTCCGCGCGCAGGGCCCGGCCCTGCTCGTCGAGGATCTGCACTTCGCGGGTGGGCTCGTCCAGCTCCAGCATGTCCGCGCGCAGGCGGGCGATGCGCGGACCAAGCGCCGGTTCGCCGTCGCGCGGCTCCTCGTTGCCGGCATCGTAGGCATTGTCGCGGTACTTCTGCAGCTGGCCGCCCCAGATGCCGCCGAACAGCAGGTAGTGCTCGCCGTCGTCGTCGGCGAACACCGAGGGATCGATCGAGTAGGTGCCATCGATGGGCCGGGGCTGGGGCGTGAACGGCCCGGCCGGGCGCTCGCCGACCGCCACGCCGATCCGGAACAGGCCCTCGGCGGTCTTGGCGGGGAAGTACAGGTAGTAGCGGCCATCGCGGCAGGCGGCATCCGGCGCCCACATCTGCCGCTCGGCCCAGGGCACCTCGCTCACGTGCAGCGCCAGCCCGCAATCGGTGGCCGGGCCGTCGGGCGAGTCCATCGACAGGACGTGGTAGTCCTCCATGCAGAAGTGCGCGCCGTCGTCGTTGAACGCCACCCCGCCCTCGATGTCGTGCGAGCAGTAGACGTACAGCTTGCCCTCGAACACGTGCGCCGATGGATCGGCGGTGTAGATGTGCGTGACCAGCGGCTGGGAGATGGCGCGGGCGGCGAGGTCCTTCAGATCCTCGTCCAGCGCGGGCGTTTCGTTTGAGGGTTGGTCTGCCATTGCCGTTTCGGCTCCTCGTGTGTTCATGCCGACGCTCCGGACGCGGCCCGGCGCTGGGCCAGCTCGCGCTCGATGCGCGACTCCATGGGCTTGTTGATCTCGTAGAAGAACAGCAGCGCCACGCAGGCCAGGAACGGCAGCGAGGCATACACGCTCACCGCCAGGCGGATGCCGTCGACGGCCTGCGGAGACTGGGTCTCGGCGCCGGCCACGTACGCATAGTGGGCCAGGATGCCGGCGACCAGCGCGCCGCCGATGCTCAGGCCCAGCTTCAGGCCGCAGAGCATGGCCGAGAAGATGATCGCGGTGGCGCGGCGGCTGTTCTTCCACTCCGAGTAGTCGGCCACGTCGGCGATCATCGCCCACAGCAGCGGGATGGTGATGCCGTAGAAGAACCCATGCAGGATCTGCGACCCGAACACCACGCCGATCGCGTCCGGCGGATAGATGTAGAAGCCGAGCATGAACAGCGTGGACAGGAACAGCGCCGCGCCGAACACGTCGCGCTTGCCGAAGCGGTCGGCCAGCTTCTTGGAGAAGCCGATGCCGATGATCATGAAGATGATCCCGCCGGCGTTGAACAGGCTGAACGCGGAGGTCGGCGCGTCATCGGGCCACTGGAACGAGGTCAGGCCGATGCCGGTGAGCACGTTGTTGAGCCCGGCGATGAAGGCGTTGAAGCCGATGCCCTGCAGGAACGCCGCCAGCGCCGCCTCGTCCAGGTAGTACTGGAAGTAGTAGACGTACATGCCGCCCTTCAGCGCCAGGGTGGTGAAGACCAGGATCGTCAGCAGCAGCATCACCACCCAGGGACGGTTGCGGACCAGGTCCGACAGGTCCTGGACGACGCTGGACTTCTGCTCCGGCGCCGGCACGATCCGCTCGCGGGTGGTGAAGAAGGTGATCAGCAGGAACACCGTTCCCACCACCGCGAACAGCATCATCGCGTTATGGAAGCCCTGCACCTTGTCGCCGCCGCCCAGGATCAGCACCAGCGGCAGCAGCAGCGACTGCACCACCAGCTGGGCGATCATCACCGCCACGAAGCGGTAGGCCGACACGCTGTTGCGCTCGGCCATGCTGCCGGTGAGCACGCCGCTGAGCGCGGCGTACGGCAGATTGTTGGCCGCGTACACCAGCACCAGCAGGGTGTAGGTGGCGGCCGCGTAGAACACCTTGCCCTGCGGGCCCAGGTCCGGGGTGCTGAACGCCAGCAGCGAAAGCACGCCGAAGGGCACCGCCGTCCACAGGATCCACGGCCGGAACTTGCCCCAGCGCGAGCGCGTGCGGTCGGCCAGCACCGCCACCAGGGGGGTGAAGCCGAACGCGCCGACCAGGCCGACCACGAAGATGATCGTCGCCGCGGTGCCGGCCGGGATCCCGAACACGTCGGTGTAGAAGAACGCCAGGAAGGTGACCAGCGTCTGGAAGATCAGGTTGGCGGCCAGGTCGCCCAGGCTGTAGCCGACCTTCTCGGTGACGGAGAGTTTTTCCTGGTTGCTGCTCATGTGCACTCGGACTGGCCTTGGTTGATATGGGGCACGGACCGCAACCCGCACCCCGCATGGAAGCGGCCCGCCCCGGCATTACGCGGGAACGGGCCGCTGCTTACCGCCGCGTCATGCGCTCCGTGGCTCAGAAGGTGCCGCGGATGCCGATGGTGTACGTGGTACCCGGATCGTAATAGTCGTTGACCGCATTGGGGAAGGCGAAGTAGGAGCGCCGTTCCTCGCCGGTGATGTTGAGGATGTTGAAGGTCAGTTGCGGCTTGCCGGCGACCCAGTCCAGCGTGTAGGACGAGGAGAAGTCGAGCTGGCCGCGATCCTCGCCATAGATCTGGGCGAACGGGATGCCCTGCTGGTTCGGACCGGTACCGGTGGCGCCCTCGGTCCAGGTGTACGACAGGCGCGCGGAGGCTATGTCGTTTTCCCAGTAGGCGGTGGCGTTCCACATCGACGGCGACACGCCGTAGACGTTGCCGCCCAGCGCGTTGGCGTCGGCGCCAAGCGTCTTGATGTCGATGTCGGTGTAGTTGGCCATGAAGCCCAGGCCGTCAAGCACGAAGCTCAGCGGTTGCACCCAGATCGCTTCCCAGCCCCGGATTTCGAGCTCGGCGTCCGCGTTGACCTGCTGGTTCACGTTGACGGTGGCCACGTTCGGGCCGCCGCGGTTGTTGATCGCCAGCTGCTGGGTGTCGGTCAGGTCCTCGAACGGGATGCCCAGGTCGGTGAACGGACGGGTGGTCACGCCCTGGAAGGTGTAGCCCTCGATGCGCTTGTTGAACAGGGTCAGGCCGACGAAGCCCTCGTCGCCGGTGTACCACTCGCCGCCCAGGTCGAAGTTGTTGGAGATGTACGGGGTCAGGTCGGGGTTGCCCTGGCTGGCCACCTGCGCGGACTGGTCGGTGAAGGTGGTGGCGGGCAGCATCGAGCTCGGGTTCGGACGGGTCATGGTCCGCGAGCCGGACATGCGCAGGACCACGTCATCGGCCACGTCCCACGCGGCGCTGAACGACGGCAGCCACTCGCTGTAGTCGCTGTCCAGCGACTGCCACTGGCGCACGCCACCGATGGTGACCGGGCCGGACACGACCTGGTCGGTCTGGGCGTAGCGCACGCCGAAGTTGAAGCGCAGGTTGCGGTTCCAGATTTCCGATTCGCCGTTCACTTCCATGTACGCGGCGAAAGTGTCCTCGTCGAATCCGCCGGTGGAACCGCCGGTGTTCGGACCGGCGGACTCGGGCGCATTGTCGCGGTAGAACGCGTAGTTGGTGTCGTTCTTGAAGCGGTCCGCGTCGACCACGATGAAGCCGAACGGACCCGGGCGCAGGTAGCCGGCCAGTTCCGCGTTGGATACCAGGGCCAGCGGGCCGCCGGCGCAGGCCGGGCGGGGGTCGGGCACGCTGCCGTCGGGGTTCAGGCCCCGGCAGACCAGGTTTTCCCAGGCGGCGCTGTTGTCGAAGCCCTGGATGCGGCGTTCGTTCTGGTCCCAGGCCACGCCGACCTTGACGTTCCTGGTGTCCTCTCCGAACTGCAGGTCCGCGCGCAGGCCGCTGGTCTCGGTCACGCGCTTCTCGTTCTGGACGTTCAGGCGGCCGCCCACCCAGGTCCAGCCCAGGTTCGGGTCATTGAGGTCCAGGCCGGTGTTCCACGACGGGATGTCGCCGCCGTTGGTGTATTCCAGCGTCGTGAATGGCGAGTTGACCAGGATCGTGGGCGATTCGCGGAACATCCAGCTGCGGCTGGTGTTGGCCTGCACGTCGAGCCTGATGTCCTGCGCCTCGCCGAACCAGAAGCGCGCGCCCGGGGAGACCTGCCAGTACTGCACGTCCTCGATGTACTCGCGGTGCTCGAGGAAGAACTGCGCATTGGTGAAGGTGGCGCTGGTGACGACGTTGTTCTCGTCCAGCTGCATGTCCAGCGGGATCATGCCGCCGTTGCGGCCGACCAGGTTCATGTCGACGCGGCTGTTGGTGCGGCGCGCCTTGGTGTACATCGAGTCGAGCCAGAAGTGCATGGAATCGTTGGGCCGCCACTCGAACGAACCGAGGAAGCCGTCGCGGTCGCGATCGCCGCTCATGTGCACCGGCCGGCCCAGGCGCGGGATCAGCGCCTCGCCGATCTGGGCGGGGGTCAGGCCGGGGTTGTTGGCCTGCAGCCAGGCCGCGTCGATGGGCGTTCCGGGGGTCAGCCCGGCGGCGATCGTCGACGGGTTGTTCGGAACCACGTCGGGAATGCGCCAGCCGTTGCCGCCGGTCACGTTGCAGGGCTGGCCCAGCGCCGGGAAGCCACCGGCCGCGCCGCCATTGCCGCACTGGGCATTGGTCAGGTTGGGGTTGGTCCAGCCGATGGTCTCGTAGCCTTCCACGCCGATCTTGCCGCGCGAGGAGGTCAGCCCCACGAGCGCACCGAAGGTGCCTTCCTCGTTGGTCCAGTTGCCGATCACCGAGCCGCGCGGGCTCACGCCGCCGGAATTGGTGTTGTGGTCGCCCTGCAGCGAATAGGTGATCTGGTTGCCGGCGATGTCGAACGGGCGCGAGTTGCGCATGTCGACCACGCCCGACGCGCCGCCCTCGACCAGGCTGGCGGTCGGCGACTTGTACACGGTGACCTGGTTGAAGAACTCGGTCGGGAACAGGTTCAGGTCGACTTCGCGGTTCTGGTTGGTCGCGTCCAGGCCGATCGAGGCCGTGGCGACCGACGCACCGTTGATGGTGGTCTTGGTGAAGCTGTTGGGCAGGCCGCGGATGGCGATGTTGAGGCCTTCGCCGTTCACGTCGCGGTTGAGCTGGATGCCCGGCACGCGCGCCAGCGACTCGGCGATGTTGGTGTCGGGGAACTTGCCGATGTCCTCGGCGAAGATCGAGTCGGTGAAGCCGGTCGAGTCGCGCTTGGCTTCGGTCGAATACTGCAGGCTCTGGCGGAAACCCTTCACCACCACGCTGTCCAGGTCGGTGACCTGCTCGGCCGGCGCGGATTCCTGCACAGCAGGCGTTGCGGCCTGCTCCTGGGCCATGGCGGTGGCGGCTGCCATGCCGAGGATGGCCGCGCTCAACGCGCGCGACAGCGTGGTTCTGGCAATTCGTGCTTGCACCGTACTCCCCTCCCGTTTCTGGTGATGTACCGGCTGCCTGGATGGCGGCCGGCGAATGGCGTTTCATGGATGCAGGAACCGGTGGACATGTGTCCAGAACCCGCCCTGCCGACGTGGCCCGGATGGTAGCGCTACCATCAGTTGGCGCGCACGCTGCACAGCAACATGACCTCCCTGGCGTGCCCCAACCCGCTGCCTGCATGATGCGATGCACCATGTTTTGCAGGGTTTTTCTGCTGAGTTGCACACCCGCGCGCCGCTGGTTGGGCAAGCGCACCGCGCTGTGTTAATGATAGCGCTATCAGAAATCACGGCCCCCGGGCCGAACCCTGGGAGGGGCGTGACATGCATTACCTGCGACTGGGCCGGCGCGTCGGCGAGGCAGCGGCATGAGCAGCGGTACCGCGGCCGCGACCGCGGCGGCACGGCCGGGCGGACGCTACCGCTGGCGCGTCTGCGCGATGCTGCTGGCGGCGACCACGATCAACTACATCGACCGCCAGGTACTGGGCGTGCTGGCGCCGTTCCTGCAGGACGAGATCGGCTGGAGCGAGATCCAGTACGGCTACATCGTCATGGCCTTCCAGGGCGCCTATGCGATCGGCCTGCTCTGCGCCGGCGCGCTGATCGACCGCTTCGGCACGAGGATCGGCTATGCGCTGGCGATCAGCGTGTGGTCGCTGGCGGCGATGGGCCATGCACTGGCGGCCAGCGTGGCCGGCTTCGTCGTCGCCCGCTTCATGCTCGGCCTGGGCGAGGCCGGCAATTTCCCCGCGGCGATCAAGACCGTGGCCGAGTGGTTCCCGCGGCGCGAGCGCGCGTTCGCCGTCGGCATCTTCAATGCCGGTTCCAACATCGGCGCGATCGTCGCGCCGCTGATGGTGCCGATCGTGGCGGCGGCGTGGGGCTGGCAGGCGGCGTTCCTGTGCACCGGCGTGCTCAGCGCCGCCTGGCTGGTGACATGGCTGGTGTTCTACCGCACGCCGGACCAGCACCCGAAGCTGTCGGCGGCCGAACTGGCGCACATCCGCAGCGATCCGCCCGAACCGGCGGTCAAGGTACCGTGGCTGCAGCTGCTGCGCCACCGCCAGGCCTGGGCGTTCGTCGCGGCGAAGTTCATCACCGACCCGGTGTGGTGGCTGTTCCTGTTCTGGCTGGGCAAGTTCCTGGCGTCCGAGTACGAGCTGTCGCTGGCGAAGATCGGCCTGCCGATGATCGTGGTCTACCTGATGGCCGACGTGGGCTCCATCGCCGGCGGCTGGCTCGCGGGGCGCTTCATGCGCCTGGGCTGGAGCGCGAACCGCGCGCGCAAGAGCGCGATGCTGGTGTGCGCGTTGTGCGTGGCGCCCGTGATCCTGGTCACCCAGGTCGACAACCTGTGGCTGGCGGTGGGCCTGATCGGCCTGGCGATGGCCGGCCACCAGGGCTGGTCGGCCAACGTGCTGACCCTGCCTTCGGACATGTTCCCGCGGCAGACGGTGGCATCGGTCGTGGGCATCGGCGGCTTTGCCGGCGCCTTCGGCGGCATGGGCATGTCGTACTTCACCGGCAGCCAGCTGCAGTCCACCGGCAGCTACGCCACGATCTTCCTCATCGCCGGCTCGGCCTACCTGGTCGCGCTGCTGTGCGTGCACCTGCTGGCGCCCCGGCTGGAACCGGCGCCGTTCGACATGCCGCGGCCGCCCAGCGGCTAGGCCCGCGCCCAACCCGTCCATGGCGTGACCGCGATGTTCCCGTGTCGCCGCGGTCCGCAGGTACCGAGAGACCCGCGATGATGCTGCAACGCCTCGCCCTGATGTTCTGCGCCGCCCTGCTGCCGGGCACCGCGCTGGCCGCCCGCGACTGCGCGGCGCCGGCCGCCGTATGCGAAGCGCGCGGCGACGGCGGCCTTGCGCTGATCGAACGCGGCACGCCGCTGCCGGTGCTGGTCGATGCAGGCGACTTCACCGCGGTGCAGCGCGCCGCGCAGGCCTTGCGCGACGACCTGGCCGCGGTCGCCGGCAGCCCGGCCGCCGACGCCGCGGACCCGCCCATGGCGGTCATCGCCGGCACCCTGGGCCACAGCGCGCGGATCGACCGGATCGTGCGCGAGGGCCAGGTGGACACCACCGGCGTCGCCGGCACCTGGGAAGCCTACCTCCTGCAGGTGGTCGACAATCCCGAACCGGGCATCGACCGCGCCCTGCTGGTGGTCGGTGCCGACCGGCGGGGCACGGCCTTCGGCCTGTACGAACTGTCGCGCCGGATCGGCGTGTCGCCGTGGATCTGGTGGGCCGACGTGCCACCCCCCGTCCGCCCCACCCTGCACGTCGCGCCCGGCCGTTTCGTGGACGCACCGAAGGTCCGGTACCGCGGCATCTTCATCAACGACGAGGAACCGGCGCTGGGCGGCTGGATCAGGGCCACCTACGGCGGTCCGAACCACCAGTTCTACGAGCGCGTGTTCCAGCTGCTGCTGCGGCACAAGGCCAACTACCTGTGGCCGGCGATGTGGCAGCCGCGCGCGTTCTACGACGACGATCCGCGCAACGCGGAGATGGCCGACGAGTACGGCGTGGTCATCGGCACCAGCCACCACGAACCGATGATGCGCGCCCACGACGAGTGGGACCGCTACGGCAAGGGACCGTGGGACTACACGAAGAACGCCGCCACGCTCCAGCGGTTCTGGCGTGGCGGGATCGAGCGCCTGCAGGGCCGCGAGGCGGTGGCCACCCTGGGCATGCGTGGCGACGGCGACGAAGCCATGACCGAAGGCACCGCCACGGCCCTGCTCGAACGCATCGTCGCCGACCAGCGCAGGATCATCGCCGACGCCACCGGCAAGCCGGCCGAGGCGACCCCGCAGGTCTGGGCGCTGTACAAGGAAGTGCAGGACTACTACGACGCCGGCATGCGCGTGCCCGACGACGTCACCCTGCTGTTCGCCGACGACAACTGGGGCAACATCCGCCGGCTGCCCGACCCGGCCAGCCGGCGCGCCGGCGGCTATGGCGTGTACTACCACTTCGACTACGTCGGCGGCCCGCGCAACTACAAGTGGCTCAACACCACCCAGGTCGAGCGCAGCTGGGAACAGATGCGGCTGGCGTGGGCGCACGGCGTGGAGCGGCTGTGGGTCGTCAACGTCGGCGACATCAAGCCGATGGAACTGCCGATCAGCGCCTTCCTCGACCAGGCCTGGGACCCGGACGCGGCCGACCTGGCATGGATCGAAGGCTATCCGGCGGCCTGGGCGGCCGAGCAGTTCGGGCCGGAGCACGCGAAGGACATCGGCGAGATACTCACCCGCTACACCCAGTACAACGCGCGCCGCAAACCCGAGCTGATCTCGCCCGACACCTGGAGCCTGGTCCACGAGCGCGAAGCCGAGCGCGTGCTCGCCGGCTGGAACGCGCTGGTCGGGCGCACCCTGCTGCTCGGCGCGAAGATCCCCGCCAGCCAACGCGATGCCTGGTACCAGCTGGTCGAGTATCCGGTGCTGGCCAGCGCCAACCTCAACCACCTGCACGTGGCGGTGGGCCGCAACCGCCTCTACGCCGCGCAGGGCCGCGCCTCGGCCAATGCCTGGGCCGACAAGGCGCGCGAGCTGTTCGCGCGCGACGCCGAGCTGCAGCGCGTCTACGAGCACGAGATCGCCGGCGGCAAGTGGACGAGCATGATGTCGCAGCCGCGCATCGGCTATACCCACTGGCAGTCGCCCGAGCGCAACCTCCTGCCGGCGCTGGCCACGGTCGACGTCCCCGAGAAGGGCGTGACCGGCGTGGCCATCGAGGGCGATGCGCGGCGCTGGCCGGTGCCGCTGGCCAGCGCGCGCCTGCCGGTGCTCGACCCGGTCGCCGCGCCGACCCGCGAGGTGGTCGTGTTCAATGGCGGCCGTCAGCCCATCGGCTTCACCGCTTCCACCCGCACCCCATGGCTGAAGGTGTCGCCCGCCTCCGGCGAGGTCGTCGACACGCAAGCGCTGGATATAAGGGTCGACTGGGCCGCGCTGCCGGAAGGCGAGCACGAGGGCCGGATCCACATCCGCGGCAAGGACTGGACCGAGGTCACCGTCGTCGTGCCGGTGCACAAGCCACCGGCGCACCGCGGCGCGCGTGGCTTCGTCGAGGGCAACGGCGTGGTCGCGATCGAGGCCCAGCACCATGCCCAGGCCGTGGCGCCGGCGGACGGCCAGTGGCAGGTGGTGCCGAACCTCGGCCGCACCCTGTCGGGCGTCACCGCCTGGCCGGCGACCGGCGCCCCGGCCACGCCCGGCGGCGACGGCGCGCGCCTGGAGTATCCGCTGGTGATGGACCACGACGGCGAGGTGGAGGTGAGGGTGGTTCTTTCGCCGACCCTGGACATCCGCCACCGTGGCGGCCTGCGCTACGCGCTGTCCATCGACGACGAGAGCCCGCAGGTGGTCCGCATGCGCCTGGATCCGACCCCCGGCGATCCCGATTTCCGCGCCTGGGAGGCGGCGGTGATCGACAACGCCCATGCGGCGACCTCGCGCCACCGCGTGCGCGCCGGCGCCAACACGCTCAAGCTGTGGCTGGTGGACCCGGGCCTGGTGTTCCAGCGCATCGAGGTCGTGCGCCGGCCGCTGCCACCCACCACCCTCGGGCCGCCCGAAAGCACGCGCCGCTGACGCGCACCTCCCGCTCCGCAGGATCGATCCGCCATGACCTCCGACGCCAAGCCCCTGCACCTGCATCCCGACCGCCTGTTCCCGTCCGACCCGGCGCAGCGTTCGATCGCGCGGCGCCTGTATACCCAGGTCGCCGGCTTGCCGATCATCAGCCCGCACGGGCATACCGATCCGGCCTGGTTCGCCGGCGACGAGGCCTTCGCCAACGCCACCGAGCTGCTGCTGGTCCCGGACCACTACGTGTTCCGCATGCTCTACAGCCAGGGCGTGCCGCTGGACGCGCTGGGCATTCCCCGGGCGGATGGATCAAGAGGGGCGGTCGATCCGCGCGCGGCCTGGCGCGTGTTCGCCGAGCGCTTCCACCTGTTCCGCGGCACGCCCTCGTCGATGTGGCTCAACCATGTCTTCCACGACGTGTTCGGCCTGCGCACGCGCCTGGACGCCGGCACCGCCGACGAGTACTACGACACCATCACCGCCGCGCTGCAGACCCCGCAGTTCCGGCCGCGCGCGCTGTTCGAGCGCTTCGGCATCGAGGTGATCGCCACCACCGAGTCGCCGCTGGATCCGCTCGAACACCATGCCGCGATCCGCGCCAGCGGCTGGAAGGGCCGCGTCATCACCGCCTACCGCCCCGATGCGGTGGTCGACCCGGAGCACGAGCAGTTCCCCGAGGCGCTGCGCCGCTTCGGCGAGCTCACCGGCGAGGACGTGCACAGCTGGCAGGGCTACCTGCGCGCGCACCGGCAGCGCCGCGCATTCTTCGCCTCGATGGGCGCGACCTCCTCCGACCACGGCCACCCGACCTGCGCAACCGCCGACCTGCCGCCCGACGAGGCGCGCATGCTGTTCGCCAAGGTCGTGTCCGGCCGCTTCACCGCCGCCGAGGCCGAGCTTTTCCGCGCCCAGGTGCTGACCGAGATGGCGGCGATGAGCCTGGACGACGGCCTGGTGATGCAGATCCATCCCGGCTGCTTCCGCAACCACAACCGCGGCCTGTTCGAGCGCTTCGGGCGCGACAAGGGCGCCGACATCCCGTTGCGCACCGAGTACGTGCACGCGCTCAAGCCGCTGCTGGACCGCTTCGGCAACGAGCCCGGCTTCACCCTGGTCCTGTTCACCCTCGACGAGAGCACCTACTCGCGCGAGCTCGGCCCGCTGGCCGGCCACTACCCGTGCCTGTTCCTCGGGCCGGCCTGGTGGTTCCACGACGCGCCCGAAGGCATGTGGCGCTTCCGCGAGCAGACCCTGGCCACGGCCGGCTTCTACAACACCATCGGCTTCAACGACGACACCCGTGCGTTCCTGTCGATTCCGGCACGCCACGACGTCGCCCGCCGCATCGACTGCGCGGTGCTGGCCAGGCTGGTGGCCGAGCATCGGATCGACGAGGACGAAGCGATGGACGTGGCGATCGACCTGGCCTACCACCTGCCCAAGCGCGCGTACCGGCTGTGAGCGCGCCAGCGCCTGCGCTGTGTCCGCCGGGGTCACGACACGTAGAGCGGGGCTTGCCCCGCTGCCCTCCGATGACCGTGCCGGGCACAGGCAAGGCACAGCGGGGCAAGCCCCGCTCTACGGTGGCCGCCTGGCTGGGTGTGGTGATGGTCGCGTGCCTGGCCATGCCGGCATCGGCCGCGCCCGCCGGGTCGCTTCCGCGCGAACACCTCCGCCTCGACGACGGCTGGCGCTTCCACCGTGGCGACCCGCCCGGCGTCGATGGCAGGCTCGACTACGACGTGCGGCCGGAGGTGGTGCAGAGCGCGGACGGCAAAGTCGCCGATGCCCGCCCGGACGCGGCCGTGAAGGTCGCCGCGTCGCGGCCGGTACTCAAGCCCTGGATCCTGCCCACCGCGAACGCCTTCATCGCCGATCCGGCGCGACGCCACGTGCGACCGGCGGCCGCGCCGGAGGTCGGCGACGTGGCTTTCCTGCGGCCGGGCTTTGACGACAGCGGCTGGGAAGAGGTGACCCTGCCGCACGACTGGGCCATCGCCGGTCCGTTCATCGAGGAGGGGCCGTACGGCGGCATGGGCCGGCTGCCGAGCTGGGGCGTGGGCTGGTACCGCCGCGCGCTCGACATTCCCGCCGCCATGGCCGGACGCCGTGTGTTCCTCGACATCGGCGGCGCGATGTCCTACGCGACCGTGTGGCTCAATGGCCGGCTGGTCGGTGGCTGGCCCTACGGCTACAACTCCTGGCGCGTGGACCTGACGCCGTACGTGGAATTCGGCGGCCGCAACCAGCTCGCCATCCGCCTGGACAACCCGCCCGAATCGGCGCGCTGGTACCCCGGTGGCGGCCTCTACCGCGACGTGTGGCTGACCGTGACCGACCCGGTGCATGTCGGCCAGTGGGGCACCTACGTGACCACCAGCGCGGTGTCGGAGGCGTCGGCGACGGTGAGCCTGCGCGTGGACGTGGACAATACCGGCGGCGACGGCGCACGGCTGCAGGTGGCCAGCGAAATCTTCGCGCTCGATGCATCCGGCGCGCAGCAGGGCGAGCCGGTCGCGCGGATCCCGCCGCAATCCCTGGACGTAGCCGCCGGCGCCAGCGCGCGCCTGCAGTCGTCCACGCGCATCGACAACCCGCGCCTGTGGGGCCCGCCACCGACCCAGCAACCGCACCGCTACGCCGCCATCACTACCGTGGCACGGGACGGCCGCATCGTCGACCGCTACGAAACCCGCTTCGGCATCCGCGAGGTGCGCTGGGATCCCGGCCGCGGCGTGGTCGTCAACGGCGAGCACATCCCGTTGCGCGGGGTGAACCAGCACCACGACCTCGGCGCGCTGGGCGCGGCGTTCAACGTCCGCGCCGCCGAGCGCCAGCTGGAGATCCTGCGCGGGATGGGCGTGAACGCCATCCGCCTGGCGCACAACCCGCCCGATCCGCAGCTGCTCGAGCTCACCGACCGCATGGGCTTCCTGGTCGTCGACGAGGTGTTCGATTCCTGGGAAAAGAAGAAGACCCCGCTGGATTTCCACCTGGTCTTCCCCGAGTGGCACGAGGCCGACCTGCGCGCGATGCTGCGCCGCGACCGCAATCATCCTTCGGTGATCCTGTGGAGCGTCGGCAACGAGGTCGGCGAGCAGTACGACGGCGAGGCCGGCGCGGCGATCGGCCGCGCGCTGGTGCGGATCGTGCGCGAGGAGGATCCGACCCGCCCGGCCACCGCCTCGATGAACTGGGCCAAGGCCGACATGCCCTTCCCCGCGGCGTTCGACGTCATCAACCTCAACTACCAGGGCGAAGGCATCCGCCAGGACCCGGAGTTCGAGGGCACCGAGCGGATCCGCACGCCACCTTCGTACCCGGCGTTCCGGGAAGCGTTCCCGGGGAAGGTGATCTTCGGCAGCGAGACCGCCTCGGCCTTCAGCAGCCGCGGCGTGTACCTGTTCCCGGTGTCGCAGCAGATGAGCGCACCGGTGCGCGACGGCCGCGGCGGCGATTCGACGATCCGCCAGGTCAGCAGCTACGAGTTGCACGCGGTGGATTTCGGTTCCAGCGCCGACAAGGTCTTCGCCACGCTCGACCGCCATCCCTACGTGGCCGGCGAATTCGTCTGGAACGGCTTCGACTACCTGGGCGAGCCCACGCCGTACTACGACTCGCGCAGCTCCTACAGCGGCATCGTCGACCTGGCCGGCTTCCCGAAGGACCGCTACTTCCTCTACCAGTCGCGCTGGCGCCCGGACCTGCCGATGGCGCACATCCTGCCGCACTGGACCTGGCCGGGGCGCGAGGGCGCGGTGACGCCGGTGCATGTGTTCACCTCCGGCGACGAAGCCGAGCTGTTCGTCAACGGCGTCTCGCAGGGACGCAGGAAGAAGACCGCCGCGGCGAACCTGGCCGCAGGGCGCGCGCCGGGTGCCGAGGACTACCGCCTGCGCTGGGACCAGGTGGTCTACCAGCCCGGCGAAGTGCGCGTGCAGGCGTACCGCGACGGCAAGGCGTGGGCCAGCGAAACCGTGCGTACCGCCGGTGCGCCGGCGAGGCTGGAGCTGTCGCTCGACCGCGGCCACATCGCCGGCGACGGCCGCGACCTGGCCTTCGCCACGGTGCGCATCGTCGACGCCGAGGGCAACCCGGTGCCCGACGCCAGCGACCGCATCCGCTTCAGCGTCGACGGCCCTGGCCGGATCGTCGCCACCGACAACGGCGACGCCACCGACATGACCCCGTTTCCCTCGCCCGGGCGCGATGCCTTCGGCGGCCTGGCGCTGGCGATTGTCGCCGGCACGCCCGGCGCCCAGGGCACGCTCACCGTGCGCGCCGAGTCCGGCAGGTTGCGGGGCGCCAGCGCCACGCTGCAGGTCGGTGGCCGGCC
This sequence comes from Pseudoxanthomonas kaohsiungensis, assembly GCF_010211765.1. Taxonomy (GTDB): domain Bacteria; phylum Pseudomonadota; class Gammaproteobacteria; order Xanthomonadales; family Xanthomonadaceae; genus Pseudoxanthomonas; species Pseudoxanthomonas kaohsiungensis. The sequence continues at coordinate 107,834 of NZ_PDWO01000013.1, forward strand.
TTACGTCAAGGATCCGCGCCACTGGCCGACGCCGGTGATGGACACGCTGCCGCCGGAGCTGCCGACATTCGGGCGCGAGCATGCGGTGCTGGTGTTCTCCAAGACTAATGGCTTCCGCGACGACGCGCAGATCCAGGCCGCCAATGCCGCAGTGCGCACGCTGGCCGAAGCGCGCGGCTGGGACGTGTTCGTCACCGAGAATGCCGCAGTGTTCAATCCCGTCGCGCTGGCCCGCTTCGACGTGGTCGTGCTCAACAGCACCAGTGGCGACATCTTCCTGCCCACCCAGCGCGACGCCTTCCGCCACTGGCTGGAGCAGGGCGGCAGCCTGCTCGCCCTGCACGGCGCCGGCGGCGATCCCCGTTATGACTGGCGCTGGTACGTCGATACCGTGCTCGGCGCGCAGTTCATCGGCCACACCTACTCGCCGCAGTTCCAGCAGGGCGTGGTCGAGGTCGCCGAACCGGCGCACCCGGCGATGCGCCCGCTGCCGGCACGCTGGCAACGCGAGGAGGAGTGGTACGCCTTCGACCGCGTGCCGAGTGGCCATGGCACCCGGATCCTGGCGCGCCTGGACGAAGGCAGCTACGCACCCGAACCGGGCCAGCGCATGGGCGACCACCCGGTCGTGTGGACCCGCTGCATCGGCCAGGGCCGCGTGTTCTATTCCGCGCTCGGGCACAAGGCCGAAACCTATGCCGAACCTTTGCACCTGCGGATGATCGATGGCGCGCTCGGCTGGGCGGCCGAGGCCCGCCGCGACGGCTGCGACTGATCCACGGCCATGCGCCGACGTCCGCACGGCGCCACCGCAAGGACCACCCGATGAGCAGGCACTACCCCATGACCCTGACCCTGCTGGCGCTGCTGGCCGGCGTCGTTCCCGCCGGCCACGGCGCAACGCCGCAGCGCTCCGCCGCACCGCCGCTGAAGCAGGCCTTCGCCGACGCCTTCCTGCTCGGCACCGCGGTCAACGACGACATCGTCAGCGGCCGCGACGCGCGCGCGCAGGCGCTGGTGCCGCGGCACTTCAACGCGATCACGCTGGAGAACTCGATGAAGGCCGAGGTGCTCAACCCGCGTCCGGGCGAGTACGACTTCGCCGCCGCCGACGCCTTCGTCGCGTTCGGCGAGCAGCACGGCATGTTCATCGTCGGCCACACCCTGGTCTGGCACAACCAGACCCCTGAGTGGCTCTTCAAACAGGCCGATGGCACGCCGGTGGGGCGCGAGGCGCTGGCCGAGCGCATGCGCCAGTACATCGAGGCGGTCGCCGGCCGCTATGCCGGGCGCGTCGATGCCTGGGACGTGGTCAACGAGCAGATCGGCGAGGACGGCCGGTACCGCGACACCACCTGGGTCAAGGGCATCGGCGATGGCGACGAACTCATGCGCCTGGCCTTCACCCATGCCGCCCGCTACGCGCCGGATGCCGAGCTGTACTACAACGACTTCAACGCCTGGCGACCCGAGAAGCGCGACGGCATCGTGCGCATGGTGAAGATGCTGCAGGCGCATGGCATCCGCATCGACGGCATCGGCATCCAGGGCCACTGGGGCCTGGACTACCCGGCCACGGCCGACATCGAGGCGGCGATCGACGCCTACGCCGCGCTCGGGGTCAAGGTGATGATCACCGAGCTGGACGTGGACGTGCTGCCGCTGACCAAGGAGGGCCAGATCATCGGCCAGGGCATGATGCATCCGCAGTTCCAGCTGCCCGAGTTCAAGCGCTTCCTCGATCCGTACCGGGACGGCCTGCCGGCTGCGGTGCAGGAGCGGCTGGCCGCGCGCTACGCCGAACTGTTCGAACTCTTCCACCGCCGCCGCGATGTGATCGACCGGGTCAGCGTATGGGGCGTGCACGATGCGATGTCGTGGAAGAACGGCTACCCGATCCCGCACCGGACCAACTACCCGCTGCTGTTCGACCGCGACTACCGGCCCAAGCCGGCGCTGGAGGCGGTGCTGGCCGTGCCCGCGCGCGACTGAGCGCGCGCCGCCGGCCTACTGCTCCGGCCCGGCGTTCACCACCGCCCAGAAGTAGCCCAGGGTCTTGACCGCGTCGAGGAACTGGCTGTCGTCCACCGGCTTGACCACGTAGGCGTTCACGCCTAGGTTCCAGCTGTCGACCAGGTCGCGGTCTTCGCGCGACGAGGTGAGGATCACCACCGGCATGGTCCGCAGCCGCTCGTCGGCACGGACCTGGCGCAGCAGGTCCAGCCCGTTCACCCGCGGCATGTGGATGTCGAGCAGCACCAGCGCCGGGTTCTCGGGCGAGCGGCCCGCGAACGCGCCCTTGCAGTGCAGGTAGTCCAGCGCCTCGGCGCCGTCCTCGACATGCACGATCGGGTTGGCCAGCTTGGCCTCGCGCAGCGCGTCGATGGCCATCTCCGCATCGGCGGGGCTGTCTTCGACCAGCAGGATCGTCTTGAACCTGTCCATGGGTGCATCCGTTGTGGCGTTGTGACGTGGCATGAGGGTAGCGCATGGCCGGCCTCGCCTGTTCATCACCACGACCGGGGGCTGAACGGCGCCGGCGATTTGCCTTTCCTGTACCCCGGACTCACCGCCCGATGACGGCGTTCGCGGTGCAATCGGCCCACGCCCACCCGGGAGCACGCGATGACGCGCGACCAAGCCACGACCCCGCCCGCCACCCGCCCCAACCGTCGCAGCGACGAGGCGCACGTGCCCGCCGCCGACAAGCTGCGCAACGACAAGGCACGCTGGAAGGACCACGACCAGCCCGACGATCCGCGCAGCGACCGGCCCGATCCCGAACACGACTATCCCGATGCCGGCACGGCCGTCCCGCGCTGAGCCTGCCGCCGCCATCGGTCCCGACCGGAGCGCCGCCATGCATACGCGTCCCGACATCGATGCCGAACTTGAGCGCCTGCAGCAGCGGCTGCCGATGCTGGTAGGGCAGCTGCCCGCCGACCAGGTGCTGGCCGCGTTCGCCCGTGAAGCCGGGCCCCTCAACGAATCCGTGCCGGAGGAACACCGCGCCTACGTCACCGGCCGCCTGAACTGCATGCTGGCCGCCGCCGGCCTGGTGCCGGGCGAGACCGAGGGCGAGCCCTGCCCGACCGGCGACTGAGGGCCGCGGCGACCCGGCCCGGCGGGGGCAATCGGCAGGCGGCCGGGCGCCGGTGGCCACACGCGGCCCACGCCGCGTCCGGGTCGGTTCGCGCGTCGGGGACGCGGAATGCCGTTGCACTCATGCTCCGCGCCCGAATCCGAACAACGCCTGCAGCGGATGCGATCGACGCTTGACCAGCGCGGCCAGCAGCCCCGCGCCCAGCACGCTGTAGGTGATGCCGTTGCCGCCATAGGCCATCGCGAAATGCACCCGCGGCCCCCACTGCCGGTGCGGGCCGAAGAACGGCAGCCCGTCGCCGGTCTCGGCGAAGGTGCCGGCCCAGGAGAACGCCGGGGTCAGCTGCAGCTGCGGGAACAGCGCGCCGAAGCGCTTGAGCAGCGTGCGCGCCTTCTTCTCCACCCGTGCGTCGCGTCGCGCGGGCACGTCGACCGCGTCGTCCTCACCGCCCAGCAACAAGCGGCGATCGGCGGTCGAGCGTGCGTACAGGTACGGGCGCGCCGTCTCCCACAGCAGCGTGTCCTGCAGGAAACCGAGCTCGCCCTCGCCCAGCGGATCGCTGATCAGCGCGTAGCTGCTGCGGTTGCGCGCCACCGCCTCGGCCAGCCAGTGCTGGCTGGCATAGCCGGCCGCCAGGACCAGGTGGCCGGCGCGGACCACCGGCCCGTGCTCCATCCGCAACGTCACCGTACGCGTGCCGACCTCGAAATCGAGCATCCGGGTGCGGTCGAACACCGCCACGCCCTCGCCCTGCAGGCGCTGCAGCAGGCGGTGGGCGAGCCGGTACGGGTCCACCCGCGCGCCGTCGGCGCTGAGCAGCGCGGCGGGCGCATCGAGGCCGTACTCGCGGCGCAGCGCCTCGCGCGAGAGGTACTCGACCGCGATCCCGTGCCGGGTGCGCGCGGCATGCTCCTCGCGGAGGGCACGGACGTCGCGCCGCCGGCTGGCGAAGTACAGGCTCCCGTTGCGCGCGAACTCCACGTCGCGCCAAGGCGCGGCGATCGCGCGCAGCTGCTCCAGCGCATCGACGCACGCGCGGTAGGCGAGCGCGGCCTGCGCCTCGCCGTGGCGCCTGGCCAGGTCGACCAGGTGGGTGTCGATCTCGTACTGCAGCAGCGCGGTGCTGGCGGCGGTGCTGCCCCAGCCGATGTCGCGCTGTTCGACCACCGCCACGTCCAGCCCCTCGCCGGCCATCGCCCGCGCGATCAGCGCGCCGGTGATGCCGCCGCCGACGATCGCCACGTCGCAGCGCTGGTCGGCCTCCAGCCGCGGGAACGGCTTCATCAAGCCGTTCTTCACCGCCCAGTACGGGTAACCGCTCTTGAGATCCATGCCTGACTCCGAAGTGGGCACGCATGCTCCCAGCGCAGGCCGGTGCGCCGGGTGAAGGCCGCGGGTCGCACCGGCTCCCGATGGCGTGGGCTTCACGCAGCCACGACGGCCGGTTCGGCAGTTTCACCAAACTGAACTTCCCACCCCGGAACCGACCATGCGCCAGACCACCGGAATCGTCCTGATCGTCGAGGACAACCGCAGCCTCGCCGAGACGCTCGGCAACTACCTGGAAAGCCAGGGCTTCGATGTCGACTACGCCGCCGACGGCCTGGAGGGCTACCGCCTGGCCGCGGAGAACCACTACGACGCCATCGTCCTGGACGGCAACCTGCCGCGCCTGGACGGGCTGGAAGTGTGCCGCCGCCTGCGTGGCGAAGCGCGCAACTCGACCCCGGTGATCATGCTCACGGCCCGCGACACCCTGGACGACAAGCTCGCCGGCCTGGACAACGGCGCCGACGACTACCTGACCAAGCCGTTCGCCGCGCAGGAGCTGGATGCGCGCCTGCGCGCGGTGATGCGCCGCAACCGCAAGGAGCTGGGCCAGCAGGTCCTGACCGTGGGCGACCTGGTGTTCGATCCGGCCAGCCACCGCGTCACCCGCGCCGGCCAGGAACTGATGGTCTCGCCGATCGGGACCAAGCTGCTGCATATCCTGATGCGCGAATCCCCGCGCGTGGTCACCCGGCGCGAGATCGAGGGCGAGATCTGGGGCACCAGCCTGCCCGACTCGGACACCCTGCGCAGCCACCTCTACAACCTGCGCAAGGTCATCGACAAGGGCTTCGACACTCCGCTGCTGCATACCGTGCAGAGCGCCGGCTACCGCATGGCCGACCTCGCCCGCCCCGTGCAGAAGGCCGCCGCGGCCCAGCCGGCCGCCAGCGCCGATCCGGTCGCCGCCTGAGCCGGATCCGCCAGCACCCGCCCGACGCCGTGCGCGCATGAGCCGACCCGCCATGCGGTTCCCGGTGGACCCCGAGCACCTGCTGCTGTCCGGGGTCACCGATTATGCGATCTACATGCTCGACCCGTCGGGCGTCATCCTCAGCTGGAACACCGGCGGTGAACGGATCAAGGGCTACTCCGACGCCGAGGTGATCGGGGAGCACTTCTCGAAGTTCTACACCGCCGAGGACCGCGCCGCCGGCGAGCCGGGCAGGGCCCTGGCGACCGCCGCGCGCGAGGGCCGCTACGAGGCCGAGGGCTGGCGCGTGCGCAAGGACGGCTCGCGCTTCCGCGCCAACATCGTGATCGACGCGATCTGGCACGAGGGCCGGCACGTGGGCTTCGCCAAGATCACCCGCGACATCACCGAGCGCTACACCGCCCAGCAGCAGCTGCGGGCGGCGCAGCATTCGCTGGCGCAGGTGCAGCGGATCAACGCGCTGGGCCAGCTCAGCCTCGGCCTGGCGCACGACTTCAACAACCTGCTGGCGGTGGTCACCGCCAGCCTGGACTTGCTGCCCGGCGCCGACGAGGCCCGCCGCCAGCGCCTGGTCGACGTGGCCCGCCAGGCCACCGAGCGCGGCCAGCGCCTGACCCTGCAGATGCTGGCCTTCGCCCGCGGGCAGCGGCTGGCGCCGGCGCTGCATGACGTCAATGCGCTGGTGTTCGATGCGGCCGACGTCTACCGCCGCGCCGCCGGCGCCATCACCCAGTGCGAGTTCGCCCTGTCCGAGGTGCCGCCGGTGATGGTCGACGCCGGACAACTCGAGGCGGCCCTGCTCAACCTCGTGGGCAACGCGCGCGACGCGCTGCAGTCGCCCGGCACCATCCGCATCTCGACCCGGCACGCGCGACCGGACCCGCGCGAGCACGTCGAGGCCCGCGAGGGCACCGACTACGTCTACATCACCGTCGCCGACGACGGCCCCGGCATGGACGAGGAAGTGCGGCTGCGCGCGATGGAGCCGTTCTTCACCACCAAGGACGTCGGCCACGGCAGCGGCCTGGGCCTGAGCCAGGTGTTCGGCTTCGCCAGCCAGTCCGGCGGCTTCGCCTTCATCGACAGCGAGCCCGGGCGCGGCACCCGCGTCACCCTCGCCCTCCCGATACCGGACCCTGCCCCATGACCCGCCTGCTCTACGTCGAAGACGACCCGCTCCTGCGCACCGTCACCACCATGGCCCTGGAAGACGCCGGCTACGAGGTGGTGCGGGCCGAGGACGGCCGCGAGGCACTGCGCCTGCTCGAAGAGCACGGCGGCTTCGACTTCGTGGTCAGCGACATCAGCATGCCCGGCGGCGTCAGCGGGCTGGACGTGGCCCAGGCCGCGCGGCAATCGCGCCCGGGCTGCCGCATGGTGCTGATGTCCGGCTACGCGACCTCGCAGTTGCCGGCGCTGCCGGACGACGCGCTGTTCATGACCAAGCCGTTCCGCGTGCCCGACCTGCTGGCGATGCTGGCCGACGGCGCGCAGCCCAGCGCGGCGGCCTGATCCGCCCAGGCGACGGCCCTGGCCCACTCGGCCGACTACCGGAAGTGCTCGACCGCAGCCGGTGGCACGACCCAGGCATGCATGCGCTCCTCGTACACCGACACGGTCGGCGCCGGGAAACGCGGATCGGCGAACGCGCCTATCGGAATGCTGACGTAGTCCGGCAGGCCGAGCGGCTCGTAGTAGACGGTAGCCCCGCATCGGGGGCAGAAATGGAAGCGCGCGCCCGGGCCTTCGTCGCCCGCCTGCACGTACTGCGACGACTCGCCGGCAGGGGCGACGTCCGCGCGCGGGAACCGCGCCTGCGCGCTGAACGGACCCCCGGTGCGCCGCTGGCAGGCCAGGCAGTGGCAGATCGACACCCGCACCGGTTCGCCGACGACGCGGGCGGTGAGCTGGCCACAACTGCAGGAGGCGATCCGTTCCATCATCCGTTTCCGTGGTGAAGCCATCGCGGGAGCCCGGTCGCGTCGCAGGCCACGTTCGCCTGCGACCACGACCTAGGTGCCGAGCCTGAGCGCCAGCACGTGGTCATCGTACGCCTTCCCGCCGACGTGGAACGTCCGCTCGGCGACATGCGAGAACCCCTGCTTGAGGTAGAAGCCCAGTGCCGCCTCGTTGCCCGCATACACACCCAGCAGCAGGCGCACCGCCCCGGTGGCACGGGCGAACTCCACGGCCTGCGCGAGCAGCCGCTTGCCCGCCCCACCGCCCTGGTAGCGGCCGAGCAGGTAGATGCGCTTGAGCTCGAGGTCCTCGTCCGGGTTCGCCACCGCCAGGTCCGGCGGCGTGACGACCAGATAGCCCACCGGCGCGCCGCCGGCCGGCGCCTCCACCAGCCACACGCCGGCGCGGGGGTCCTCCAGTCAGTCGCGGTAACGGGCCGCTCCGTGCGCGCCCGCGCAATGGCCGACGATCGCCGCGCCATCCAGCACGCCCGCGAACGTCTCGAGGAACGTGGCCTGGCCCACCAGCGACAGTGCGGCCTCATCGCCGGGGCTGGCGCGCCGGATGCTGACTTCACCTACCATGCCCTGTGCTCCCCTCCGTCAATGCGTGACTCAAGCCGGCCCACCAGGCGACATCGGCTTGCTTGCATGGTCAGGCGGCACGGTCGCCACTTGCGGGCACTCCCCCGGGGATACGGGCGATGACCTTGATCTCGAAGTCGAACCCCGCGAGCCAGTTGACGCCTATCGCCGTCCAGTTCGGATAAGGCGCCTCGGGGAAGACCTCGCCCTTGATAGCCATGATCGTCCCGAACTGGTTCTCCGGATCGGTATGGAAGGTCGTCACATCGACGATGTCGTCGAACCCACACCCACCTGCCCGCAGGGTCGCCTCGAGATTGGCGAATGCCAGGCGCACCTGGGCCTCGAAGTCCGGCTCGGGGGAGCCATCGCTGCGGCTTCCGACCTGGCCGGACACGAACAGAAGATCACCCGACCTTATCGCCGCGGAATAGGTCTGCGAGGAGTAGAGGTCATGCCGACCAGCGGGGAAAACGGCGTCACGGGGGGCCATCTGGATTTCCTCTTGTGGGCTGCTGGAACGCGGTATCGCCAGGAAGCAGCGCCGTCTTGGTCGAACCGCCAGACGGCGGATCGACAAACACCGCCTGCCCGCCCTGGCGTTCAAACGTCAGGTTGACGGTGCGGCCAACGGCACGGGTGCGATGGACCACTCCAGCCGGCACCACCAGGCACTGCCATGGGCGCAGTATGGCCTCTTCACCGCCGGCGAACTCGATGTGCAACTCGCCATCCACCACCAGGAACAGTTCATCGGTATCGGGATGGTGGTGCCAGCGGTACTCGCCCTCGAACACGGCCATGCGCAGGCAATCGTCGTTGACGTCGAGCAGGACCTGGTTTCGATAGGCTTCGTTGACCTCGGCCTGGATCGCCCGGACATCGACGACACCGCAAGCGGCGAACCTGGCGCGCTCGGACGAGTACTCACCGGCGGACGGGAACTTGGATGTCATAGACCCTCCAGGCGCTCAAGACCGACAGCGCCACTCGACGCTTGCGTTCAGCGGGGCCCAGTCGGGACCGCTTCGACGGACGATCGGGACACACAGCGTACGCGCCGCACCGTGAACTCTTCCTTCGCCGATCCACTGAGCCGCCCTGCCAGTCGCTTAGGCGAATGGCAGGAGCTTTGATTCGTCTCTGTAACCGCCGATTGTTCTGGGGCCGGGCGTTGCCATGGAAGCACTACTGAGGGTTAGGCCAGGGTGTCCACTGAAGCGAAGGAACTACCGCGTCGGCTTGAATGATGGGATGGACTCCTCCCGCGTCACCACACGGCTTCGATGAGCCAGACCGATACTGGATCGGGACACGGGATCACGAGAGGAGTCCACGCCATGCATGCTAGTACCGTTGCCATCGACCTGGCAAAAGAGGTCTTCGAGCTGGCCTTCGCCGACGACCGGGGCAGGGTCGTGGAGCGCAAGCGCCTGTCGCGCCGGGCCTTCGCCCGGGCCTTGGAGCAGCGCCCACCGCTGCGGGTACTGATGGAGGCCTGCGGCAGCGCGCATTACTGGGCCCGGCGCTTCCAGCGCCTGGGACATGCGGTGCGGTTGCTGCCCGCCCGCGACGTACGCCCGTATGTGCGGGGCAACAAGACCGACCGCAACGACGTGGCCGGGATACTGGAAGCGGACCGCTGCGGCAACATTGCCGGCGTGCCGGTGAAGACACCCGAGCAACAGGGCATCCAGGCGCTGCACCGGCTACGCGAACACCTCAAGGCCGAGCGCACCGCCACGACCAACCTGCTGCGCGGCGTGCTGCGCGAATTCGGGG
>NZ_PDWO01000014.1 GCF_010211765.1 Pseudoxanthomonas kaohsiungensis
TCAGATGTGTCTAAGAACCCGTCCATAGGGTGTGCCAGCGGCACGGGGGCATCTTAGCAGAGGCCCCCCGTGCAGGCGGCGTCAGCGCCCACGGGTTCCCGGGCGGCGTGGCGGGCTGTCATAATTCCGCAGCATTTGGCCGCCCCTCCCGAGGCGGCGGACCTCCAACCATGTTCTCCCTGCAGACGATCTTCGGTTCCGGCAAGCAGTTCTTCGTCCTGCTGGACGAGGCGGCCGAGGCCGCCCACGACAGCGCCAAGGCCCTCCACCAGATGATGAAGGCCTCGGACCGGCAACCGGCGCTGGACGAGTTCAAGCTGGCGCGCCAGCGCGAGCGCACCGCCTCGGAGAAGATCGGCAAGGCGCTGGTGGAGAGCTTCATCACCCCGATCGAGCGCGAGGACATCGAGGCGCTGGGCTCGGCGCTGTACAAGATCCCCAAGCAGATCGAGAAGTTCGCCGACCGCTACTCGCTGGCGACCCAGCACCTGGCCCATATCGACTTCGCCCCGCGCGCGGCGATGCTCGAGCAGGCCGCCGGCGTGGTGGTGGAGATGGTCCGCGAGCTGCGCACCCTCAACATCGACCGCATGACCGCACTCAACGAGAAGCTGCGCGCGATCGAGAACGAGGCCGACCGCCTGATGCTGGAGCTGTACCGCGACATCTACTCCGGGCGCCTGGACCACCTGCAGATGTTCCTGCTCAAGGAGTTCTTCGAGATCCTGGAGAAGGCCATCGACCGCTGCCGCGAGGCCGGCGTGGTCGCCTACCAGATCGTGTTGAAGAACAGCTGACGATGGCCGCCGTCCAGACCGTCAGCGGTCCTCGCTCCGGCAGGCCGGGCATCGGCTGCGCCGATGCCCCCGGGCCGTGCTTCCACAACCCCCGCCTCGCCGCTGCGCGGCGAGGCCGCCCCCTTGACTCAAGGGGGCTCCGCGTCGGGCGCCGGATGCCGGGTGCAGCAGCATGCCTGGACGGAGGCGCGCCATGCTGACGCTGGTACTGGTGGTGATCTTCACCGCGCTGGTATTCGAGTTCATCAACGGATTCCACGACACGGCCAACTCCATCGCCACGGTGGTGGCGACCAAGGTCCTCTCGCCCGGCTCGGCCGTGTCGCTGGCCGCGGTGATGAACCTGATCGGCGCACTGACCGGTACCGCGGTGGCGGCGACCATCGCCACCGGCATCGTCAACACCGACGTGGTCGAGGCGTCCTCGCAGGTGATCCTGTGCGCGCTGCTGGGCGGCATCATCTGGAACCTGGTGACCTGGTGGTTCGGCCTGCCGTCCTCGTCCTCGCACGCGCTGATCGGCGGCCTGTGCGGCGCGGCCCTGGCCGCCGCGCACAACGACTGGGACGCGCTGATCTGGTCGGAGACCGTCGGCAACTGGACCAAGAACAAGGGCCTGTTGTGGAAGGTGTTCCTGCCGATGGTGACCTCGCCGCTGGCCGGGTTCCTGCTGGGCGTGACCATGATGCTGCTGCTGTGGGCGCTCATCGCCGGGATGGTCCGGCTCGGTGGCGTGTTCGCGCGCATGGCGCGGCCGCGCTGGGTCAACGCGTTCTTCGGCAAGGCGCAGATCCTGTCGGCGGCCTACATGGGCTACGCCCACGGCCACAACGACGCGCAGAAGACCATGGGCATCATCGCCCTGACCCTGATCGGCGCCGAATCGGCCGGGCACCTGGACAACCTGCCGGGCTGGCTGGCGTTCCTGCACCCGGGCGATGCGGGCGGGGCCGAGATCGCGATGTGGATCGTGCTGACCTGCGCCGTGGTCATGGCCCTGGGCACCGCCTCCGGTGGCTGGCGCATCATCAAGACCCTCGGCCACAAGATGGTCAAGCTGCACCCGATCCACGGCTTCGCCGCCGAGACCAGCTCGGCCACGGTGCTGACGATGGCCGCGCATTTCGGCATGCCGGTGTCGACCACCCACAGCATCTCCACCGCGATCATGGGCGTGGGCTTCGCCAAGAACCCGCGCGCGCTCAAGCTCGGCGTGGTCGAGCGGATCATCTGGGCCTGGATCCTGACGATCCCGGCCGCCGGTGGCGTGGCCTACCTGATCTTCAAGCTGATCGAGGCGATGGGCTGGGCTTGAGGCCGGCGCGTCGCCGAGGCGTGGGGCGGACCCGCTTGCGGCCTGCGGTCGACGCGTAGGGCGGGGCTTGCCCCGCTGTCGACGCACGCGATCCCGCTCACCGGGCAGCGGGGCAAGCCCCGCTCTACGGTTACAGCAGGTCGCCCTCGGCCGACAGCGCCCGCTCCATGCGATCGCCCAGGCCGCCGATCTCCAGCACCAGCCGCTCGACCTCGGCCGGGGTCAGGCCGTCGTAGGGGCGGTTCTCGCACAGCTGCAGGTAGGGCACGCCGTCCAGCTCGCCGATCGCCAGGTAGCCGACGCTGCTCTGCCAGTTGAACACCAGGGCCCGCCGGGCATCGATGCCGGTGGTCGGCGCGATCACCGTGCTGACCCGCACCATCGGCCGCTGGTCGTCGCCGTCCAGCTCGGAAATGAAGATCGACTGGTGGCGGCTGCCGCCCTCCAGCGACAGTTCCACGCAGGCCACGTAGGGCTCCTGCATGGTCAGGCGGAAGCCGGCGGTCAGCAGGTGGCTGCGGATCTGTTCGAAATTGCGCATGGCGGTCCTCGCGATCCCCCGCCGGTATGCTAGCCGCAGATGGCTGCCACGTCTTCCAGCGACGATTCCACCCGCCGCATCCTGGCCGCGGTGCGCGCCATTCCGCGCGGCCAGGTGGCCGGCTACGGCGAAGTCGCGCGCCTTGCCGGGTTGCCGGGGCGGGCACGGCTGGCGGCCCGGGTGCTGGCCGCCAACGAGGATCCGGCGCTGCCCTGGCATCGCGTGTTGCGCGCGGACGGACGCATCGCCTTCCCCGAGGGTTCGCCGGGCTGGCGCGAGCAGTGCCGGCGCCTGAGCGCCGAGGGCGTGCGGGTGGAGAATGGCCGGGTCCGGCGCGCGCGCGGGCCGGCCGACCTCGACGCCGCCATCTGGGGCCCCGATAGCGCGTAGGAGCCCATCCTCATGGGCGACACGGTCTCCGGATGCCCGGTGCGTCGCCCGTGCCGGCGGCGTCGGGTCGCCGATGAAGATCGGCTCCTACATGCAGCGAGCCCCGGCGTCGTCGCAGGCGACCATTCCGGGAGTGCCACGTCGGGATGCCGGGGGCGTCGCGCGCCGGCGTCCCGCCGCCATGAACAGGCAACGCACGAGCCTTCGCCAGGGCGGCCGGACCCGACGTGCCGGCCGTCGACGACGCGGGCCGCTATGATGGCCGCCCGTTCCCCCGAGCCGCAACCGCATGTTCTCGCGCCTGCCGCCTGTCACCCAGGCCCTGCTGATCGCCAACACCGCGCTGTTCCTGCTGCAGCTGATGCTGGGCCAGTCCACGTTCGCCCCCTTCATGCTGTGGCCGCTGGGCGGCTTCGATCCCTTCTCGCCGGGCGAGAACTTCCAGCCCTGGCAACTGTTGACCTATGGCTTCCTGCACGCCAGCTTCGGCCACCTGCTGTTCAACATGCTGGCCGTGTACATGTTCGGCGCGCCGCTGGAGCTGACCTGGGGGCCGCGCCGGTTCCTGGCCTTCTACCTGATCAGCGTGGCCGGTGCCGGCCTGTGCCAGTTGGCGGTGGGCTGGTGGATCACCAGCGGCGGCGGGGCGGCCTATCCGACCGTGGGCGCCTCGGGCGGCGTGTTCGGCCTGCTGCTGGCCTACGGCATGCTGTTCCCGAACCAGCGGATGATGCTGCTGTTCCCGCCGATCCCGATGAAGGCGCGCACCTTCGTGATCCTGTTCGGCATCACCGAGCTGGTCCTGGGGTTCACCGGCTGGCAGCCGGGCGTGGCCCACTTCGCGCACCTGGGCGGGATGCTGTTCGGCTGGCTGGTGATCCGCTACTGGCGCGGTCAGCCGCCGTTCGGCCGCCGCGGGCCACCCCGCGGTCCGTCGCACCTGCGCCGGGTGAAGTGACCGGAACGGCCGCGGCCGTTCCGTCGTCCGAAAGAAAAAAGGCGCGGAAATCCGCGCCTTTTTCCATGGTGCGCGCGCCAGCTCAGCGCCAGACGCGGACCTGGTCGGCCTCGGCGCGCTGCATCGGCTGGCCGGCCTTGCAGCCGTACGCCGCACCGAAGGCGGGCAGGTTGGACAGCGGCACGTTGCTGCGCAGCGGTCCGGGCGCGTGGATCTCGGCGGCCAGGCGCTCGGCGGCGACGTTTTCCGAGACCTGCTGGCCCCACAGCTTCGACCAGGCGCCGAAGAACGCCTGCTGGTCCGCCGCCTTGGCCTCCGGCTGCGCCTTGGCATAGGCGTCCCAGGCCAGCTGCAGGCCGGCCTGGTCGGAGAGGGCGACGTCGCGGACCTGGCCGCCGTTGACCTTGCCGCCCTTCACGCCCGGATAGGGCTGGCCGGCGTACTGCGCGGCCACGCGCTCGCCCAGCGTGTTCCAGGCGGCGGTGTCGGCCGGCGTCCACCAGTTGCCGAGTTCGCCCCGGGCGTTGACCTGCGCGCCCTTGGCGTCGATCGCGCGGCTGAGCTGGGTGCCGACCAGCGCGCCATAGGCGCCGTAGGCGGTGGCGGGCCTGTCCACGTCCAGCACCGGCGGCTGCAGCACCGCGGCGGTGACGATCAGCCGGTTCTGGGCGATGTCGTAGGCCAGCGCGGGCTGCTGCGGCAGCACGTCCCAGCGGCGGTCGGCATTGCCCTTGCCGATCCGCTTCATCTCCTCGCGGTGGCGCCAGGTCGAGGCGATCAGCATGTTGCCGCCGAAGCTGCCGCGGCCCATCGGCTGCACGGTGTAGTCCAGGTCGCGGCGCGGGGTGCCGACTTCGATTTTCAGAGCCTTGAGCTTGGCCTGCGCCTCGGCCTTGGCCTGCGCGCTCAGCCAGGTGTTGCCCTCGACCGCGGCGACCAGCGCGTCGCGGACCTCGTCGGCGACCACGGTGGCGCGGCGGCGTTCCTCGGAGGTGAGGTAGCGGTTGGCGTACTCGTGGCCGAGCATCGGGCCGGCGGCGGTGTTGATCGCCTCGATCACCTGCTGCCAGCGCGGCGCCGGGGCGGACTGGCCGGCCAGCACCTGGCCGCGGAAGCCGAAGCTGGCGTCGCGGAAGCTCCTGGAAAGGTAGGGCGCCATCGCGTCGCCCACGCGCCAGCGCAGGTAGGCCTTCCACTGCTCGGGCTTGACCCGGCCGATCATCGCGTCGAGCTCGGCGAACAGCGCCGGGTCGGGCAGCGAGACCAGGTCGTCCTTCACGCCCTGGGCCTCGAGGAACTGGGCCAGCTGCAGGTTGCGGTAGCGCTTGGCGGCGTCGGCGACCGGCACCGGCACGTAGTTGCGGAACGGGTTGTTGAGGTCGGCCAGCGACTGCGACTTGCGCGCGATCGCGGTCTCGATGTCGATCACCGCCTTGGCATCGGCTTCCAGCCGCTCCTTGGGGGTGCCGGTCAGCGCCAGGATCTGCTTGACGTAGTCGCGGTAGCGCGCGAGCACGGCCTGGGTATCGGCGTCGTTGCGGGTGTAGAAGGCCGGGTCCGGCAGGCCCATGCCGCCCTGCATGAAGTAGCCGATGTGGCGGTCCAGCGCCTTCAGGTCCACGTCCGGGGCGAAGTTGAACACCACCGGGATGCCGACCTGGTGCAGCGCGGCGATCGAGGCCGGCACGTCCTTGGCCTTCTTGATCGCATCGATGCGCGACAGCAGCGGGGCGATCGGCCGGGAGCCGTCGGCTTCGATGGCCGCTTCGTCCAGGCCGCTGGCCCAGAAGTCGCCCAGCCGGTTCTGCACTTCGGTCTGCGGGGACTTCATCGCCGCATCGAGCAGCTGGCGCTGCTGCTGCAGGGCCAGGTCCGTCAGCTGGCCCAGTGCGCTGATCGCGCCGGCATCGGCCGGCAGCGGGTTGGCCTTGAGCCACTCGGCGTTGGCCCAGGCATAGAAATCGGTGCACTGGGCGCTGACCGCCGGGGCCTTCTTCTTGCGCTGGGCATCGGCGTCGGCGGTGGAGACCAGGGCGAGCAGGCCCAGGCCAAGGGCCAGGACCAGCGGACGGGGCGTGGGCATCATCGGGGCGGGGGCCTCGGTTGGGTGTCGCGGGAGTGTAGCAAGGCGTCCACGGCCGCCATGCACGCGCTGCAGGCTGTCTTGCCGGAAACGTGAACCGGGTTGGTGGTTCGCGTTTTCTGGCCGGGTGGGTGAGGCGGGTGGCGGCAGGGTCTTGTCCTGGGGTGGCGAAATCCGGGGCTGGGCTGCAGTGCCGGCCCAGGGCGGGGAACGGAGGTGGCGCCGGATTTGGGGGGCTTTTGTGAAGCTAGAGCGCGGGCTCCGGTAAGGGGCCGCCGTCCTGCCGGGGGATGGCGCACCCTCGGGACGACATCCTGTCTTTACTCGGGGCCGTGGCACATCCATGTGCCACTTGCGCCATCCCCCGACAGGACGACGTCCTCGGGCAACGTGATGGTCGTGGCTCCGCTCGGTCGATCCATGCGATGTTCGACGGCGGCGTTGTGGTCCTTGTAGGAGCCGATTCATCGGCGACACGGGCGTCGGGGCGACGAGGCTGTCGCCCGTGCCGAGGGTGTCGCATCGCCGATGAATCGGCTCCTACAACGGCAGGAGCATCGAGCCATGAAGATGCATCGTTGTTTCCAGTCGAGCGAAACGACGACCCCCACGATCGCGAAAGACACGCCAGGAACCGACGCCACCACGCGCCCTCGCCGTTGCTGTTGCTTCCAGACTCCCCCAACGACGGGAGCCTGAAAAAGCGAGGCCCGGACATGCCGGGCCTCGCGGGACGTTGCGGTTGCTGGTGGCTTACCAGATCACGACCTGGCCGTCGCCCTGGCGGACCATCGGCTTGCCCGGCTCGCACTTGAACGCCGCGGCGAAGGCCGGCAGGTTCGAGGGCGCGCCGACCGCGCGGAACTGCGCCGGGGCGTGCTCGTCGGTGGCGATGCGGTTCTTCAGCTCCTCCGGGGTGAAATTGCGGCGCCACACCGTGGCCCAGTTGAGGAAGAAGCGCTGGTCGCGGCTCAGTCCGTCGGTCATGGGGTCCGGCGTGTCGCCGGCGGCGGCCTTCATCGCGTCGTAGGCCGTGGCTAGGCCACCCAGGTCGGCGATGTTCTCGCCCAGGGTGTGGCGGCCGTTGATCTTCTGCCCGTCGGCGGTGGTGTAGCCGTCGAACTGCGCGATCAGCTTGTCGGTGCGCCCGGCGAAGCCCTTGGCATCGGCCTCGGTCCACCAGTTTTCGAACTTGCCGGTCGGCCCGAAGCGGCTGCCCTGGTCGTCGTAGCCGTGGGTCATCTCGTGGCCGATCACCGCGCCGATGCCGCCGTAGTTCATTTCATCCGGGGCATTGGGGTCGAAGAACGGCGGCTGCAGGATCGCGGCCGGGAACACGATCTCGTTCTGCAGCGGGTTGTAGTAGGCGTTGACCGTCTGCGGGCTCATGCCCCATTCGGTCTTGTCCACCGGCTTGCCGATCTTGGACAGGTTCCAGCGGTAGTTGAACTGCTGCGCCGCCAGCACGTTGCCGATGTAGCTGTCGCGGCTGGTCTCCAGGCCGTTCCATTCGCGCCACTTGTCCGGATAGCCGATCTTCGGGGTGAACGCGGCCTGCTTGGCCAGCGCCTTCTGCTTGGTGTCGGCGCCCATCCACTCCAGGTTCTCGATGCGCGCCTTCAGCGCGGTGCCCAGGTTGGCCACCAGCGCCTCCATCTTGGCCTTGGATTCGGCCGGGAAGGCGACCTGGACGTACATCTGGCCCAGCGCTTCGCCGGCCTGCTCGTTGACCGTGGCCAGCACGCGCTTCCAGCGCGGCTTCATTTCCTTCTGGCCGCGCAGGGTCTTGGCGTAGAAGTTGAAGTTCTCCTGGGCGAAGGCGTCGCTCAGGTACGGCGAGGCGCCGTCGACGGTGTGGAAGCGCAGGTAGGAGCGCCACACCGAGGCGTCGGTATCGCCCAACGCCTTGCTGACTTCCTGGTGGAAGGCGGGGATCGCCAGCGAGAACATCTGCGGCGCGGCCACGCCCTGCGACTCGAAGAACTTGGTCCAGGGGAAGTTCGGCGCCAGCTTGTCGGCGTCGGCCAGGCTGACCGGGTTGTAGTACAGCGACACGTCGCGCGACATGTCCTCGCGCGACTTGGACACCTTGGCCAAGCGGGTCTCGAACGCCATCACGTCCTGCGCCTGCTTCTGCGCGTCGGCCGCGGCCACGCCCGACAGCTCCAGCACCTTGGCGATGTGGGCCACGTAGGCGTCGCGGATGTCCTTCTTGTCGGCGTCGAAGTAGTACTTGCTGTCCGGCAGGCCCAGGCCGCCCTGCATCGCGTAGGCGATGTTGAGGTCCGGGTTCTGGAAGTCGGCCTCGGCGCCGAAGCCGAACAGGAAATTCTCGCCCTTGGCCGCGCTGGTGCGCAGGTACTCGGCCACGGCCGGGCCATCGGCCAGCGCGTCGATCGCGGCCAGGTGGCCGGCCAGCGGCTCGATGCCCTGGGCGTTGACCTTGGCCTCGTCCATGCCGGTGGCCCACAGGTCGCCGACGATCTTCTTCACGCCGGTGGCATCGGCGTCGGCCGCCGCCTGTTCGGCCAGCTGGCGCTGGACCGCGTTGGAGCGCTCGTCGAGCATCTCGAACGCGCCCCAGCTGGTGCGGTCGCCCGGGATCGGGTTGGCGGCCAGCCACTTGCTGTTGGCGTAGGCGGCGAAATCGGTGCAGGCGTCCTGGGTGGTGTCCAGGTCGGCCAGGGTGAAGCGGTTCACGCCAGGCAGGGTGCTCTCGTCAAGGCGGTACTCGGGGGCGGCCGGCGCGGCGGCGGTGGCGGCCGGCGCGGCGTCTTCCTTCTTGGAGCAGGCGGCCAGCGCGACGGCAATGGCCACCGGCAGCAGCAGGGTCTGGGTCTTGCGGATGTTCACGTGGCTCGATCTCCGGCCCGCCGGGCGGGCATGGTGGGAGGCCCCGGGACGGGGCAGTGGGGGCGACTCTACGCCGGACGGCTGAACGGAGGGACTGCCGGAGGTCATGGCGGCACAATGGCGCCTGACTCCCCTGGACGGAGGCGGGCAGATGCAGGTCGAATTCCACGGCGCGGCCGGCGAGGTCACCGGATCCATGCACCTGGTCCACGCCGCCGGCCGGCGGGTGCTGCTGGACTGCGGGCTGCTGCAGGGCCGGCGCGAACTGGAGGCGCGCAACGCCGATCCGTTCCCGTTCGAGCCGGCAAGCCTGGATGCGCTGGTCCTCAGCCATGCCCACATCGACCATATCGGACGCGTGCCGCTGCTGGTGGCGCGCGGCTTCGACGGGCCGATCTGGCTGCACGGGGCCACCGCCGACCTGCTGCCGGTGATGCTGGAGGACGCCGCCTCGCTGGCCGAGTCCGAGGCCCAGCGCGCCAACCGCCATCGCGACCCGGAGCAGCCGCCGATGCCGCCGCTGTTCACCCGGCGGGACGTGGCGCGCGTGCTGCCGCTGCTGCGGCCCCTGGACTACGACGCGCGCACCACGATCCTGCCGGGCGTGGACATCGCCCTGCGCGACGCCGGCCATATCCTGGGATCGTGCATCGTCGAGGTGTGGGCCACGGAACACGGGCGAAGCCGCAAGCTGGTGTTCTCCGGCGACCTGGGGCCGAAGGGCACGCCGATCCTGCGCGATCCGTGCCCGATCGAACAGGCCGACCTGGTGGTCATGGAATCGACCTACGGCGATCGCAAACACCGCGAACGCCAGGCCACGGTGGCCGAACTGGGCGAGGTGTTCGAACACGCCTGGCGCGAGCGCGGCAACGTGCTGATCCCGGCGTTCGCGGTCGGGCGCAGCCAGGAACTGCTGTACTGGTTCGCACGCTACTGGGACGAGTGGAACCTTGGACGCTGGCGCATCTTCCTGGACAGCCCGATGGCCGGGCGCGTGGTCGGCGTCTATGACCGCCACCACGAGCTGTTCGACGCCCAGGCGCAGGCGGTGTGGCGGCAGCGGCCCTCGCCGTTCCGGCTGCCCAACCTGCACATCACCGCCAGCACCCAGGAGTCGATGGCGATCAATTCGATCAGCAGCGGCGCGATCGTGATCGCCGGTTCGGGCATGGCCAATGGCGGCCGCATCCTGCACCACCTGCGGCACCGGCTGGGACGGCGCGACACCCACGTGGTGTTCGTCGGCTACCAGGCCGAAGGCACGCTGGGCCGGCGCCTGGTCGAGCGGGCGCAGTGGGTGCGCATCCATGGCCAGGACTACCGGGTCAACGCCCAGATCCATACCGTCGGCGGGCTCTCGGCGCACACCGACCAGCGCGGACTGATGGAGTGGTATGGCCACTTCCGCGGCTCGCCGCCGCTGGTGCTGGTGCATGGCGAGGACCGCGCCCGCGAGGCGCTGGCGGGAGAGATCGGGCAGCGCAGCGGCGCGCGCGTGACCCTGGCGCGGCCGGGGATGCGCTGCGAGGTCTGAGCGGGGCGGCTAGGCCAGCGGGGCGCCGGCGGCGGTTGCGCCCGCTCCCAGGCGGCGGCTGCACTCGCATGGATCGCCATCGCAGCCGTGCACGCTGCCCCGCACCGGCGAGGCCATCCCGCGCCCGGCGAGTTGCCGGATCTCGTCGAGGATGTGCTCGGCCGCGCTGGCCGGCGTACCCGGCAGCAGCAGGGCGAAAGCGCCATCGCCCAGGCAGGCGGCGATGTCGCCGGGGCGCCGTGCCCGTTCGCGCAGCAGCCGGGCCAGGCGGCAGGCGTCGGCCTGGCCCGCTTCGCTTCGCGTGTCGCCCGCGGCGATCCCGACCAGCAGCAGGGCATGCGGCTGGCCGGTGGCGCGCACGGCGTGCAGGGCGGCCTCCATGCGGGCGCGCGAGGCCAGGCCCGGCGCTTGCTGGCGCTCGCGCAGTAGCTTCCACAGCGCGGTCAGGCACCATGCCAGCAGCACGATGGCCAGGACCAGGACTACGCCACCCGCCGCGAACCAGAGCTGGCGTCCCAGCAGCCAGGCGAACAGGCCGAGTGTCGCCACCAGCCCCCCGATTGCGGCGGCCGGCAGCCGCCAGTCGCGGCCGCCGGCGGACAGGCCGACCAGCACTGCGCCGCCGGCCAGCAGCAGGGCGAGCACGGCCTGCGCCGCGGCCGGCAGCGGCCGCGGCGTGGCGCCCCGCAGCAGTGCGACCAGGGCGCGGGCCTGGTGCTCGACCGGATACAGCGGCGCGCTGCCGAACGGGCCGGGCAGCCGCGGCTGCAAGCGCGGGTCGGCCAGGCCGACCAGGATCCAGCGGCCATGCAGCTGCGACGCGCCGAGCCGGCCGTCCAGGACGCCGGATGCGGGCAGGGTAGGCGGCAGGCCGCCGGCATGGCCGATCCGCCAGCGATCGAGTGCACGGGCACCGCCGCCGGCGCGGTTGCCCGGCTGCACGAGCACCTGGGGCAGCGAGGGCCAGCGCACTCCGTCCGCGGCCAGCACGTAAGAAAGGTGCTGGCGGACCCTGCCGTCGCGATCGGGCGCCAGGTGCGCATGGCCCAGGCGTGCCGCGTCGGCGAACTCCACCGGCGGCATGCGCGCCCGCGGCGCCTTCCCCGGTGCCATGTCCAGCGCGACGCCCAGCGCGACGCGGTTGTCGAGCAGGCTGCGCGCCAGGCGCGCATCGCCTGCCGGGTCGTCGGCGCTGGCCTGCAGCGGAAGGTCGAGCGCGATGCCACGCGCGCCGGCATCGCGCAGGCGGTCGAGCAGCTGCGCCAGGCGTCCGTTGGGCCACGGCCAGGGGTCGTCGGGACCGATCGCGAGCACCACGCCGGGTGCGCTCGGCTGCGGCGCGGAAGTCGGCGACAGCCAGCGTTGCAGCAGGTCGTCCAGCGGCGCGGCGAGGCCCAGGCCGCCCAGCAGCGCGGCCAGCGCGCCGGCGGCCAGCGCCAGGGCGCCACGACGAAGCGATCGCAATGTTCCGGCGCCCGGCCTCATCGGCGCGCGCGCCCGCGGCGCCCCGTCGGCGCGCATGCGATCGCCTCCGGAACGGCAGACGCTACCTGCGGCATTGCGACCATCGCTTCCCCCGATCGCCAGCCCCCTGCGCGGCCAGTATAGGCGCAGTGGTATACCTGTGCCGATGACGAACCCTGCAAGAATCCGCGATGCCGTGCTGGTCGGCGGCGGCCACAACGGCCTGGTATGCGCCACCTACCTGGCCCGCGCCGGGCTCGACGTCACCGTGCTCGAACGCCGGCCGGTGGTCGGCGGGGCGGCGGTGACCGAGGAGTTCCACCCCGGCTTCCGCAATTCGGTGGCCTCGTACACGGTTTCGCTGCTGCAGCCCAAGGTCATCGCCGACCTGGACCTGCACGGCCATGGCCTGCGCGTGGTGCAGCGGCGGCGCAACAACTTCCTGCCGCTGCCCGAGGGCGGCTACCTGCTGACCGGCGGCGGGCAGACCGCGGCGGAAGTGGCGAAATTCTCGCGCCGCGACGCCGAGGCGCTGCCGGCCTACGAGGCGCGCCTGGACGCGATCGCCGACGTGCTGCGCGCGCTGGCGCTGCAACCGCCGCCCAACGTCACCGACGGCGGCTGGTGGAAGGCGTTGCCGGAGCTGTTGCGTGGCGCCCGGCTCGGGAGGCGCCTGCACGCGCTGGATGAAACGCTGCGCCAGGAACTGCTGGACCTGTTCTCGATCTCGGCGGCCGAGTACCTGGACCGCTGGTTCGAGAGCGCGCCGATCAAGGCGCTGTTCGGCTTCGACGGCATCGTCGGCAACTTCGCCAGCCCCTACGCGCCCGGTTCGGCCTATGTGCTGCTGCACCACGTGTTCGGCGAGGTCAACGGGGTCAAGGGCGCCTGGGGCCATGCGATCGGCGGCATGGGCGCGATCACCCAGGCGATGGCGCGCGCCGCCACTGCCGCCGGGGTGGAGATCCGCATCGCTGCGGGGGTACGCGAAGTACAGGTCGAGGGCGGCCGCGCCACCGGCGTGGTCACCGACTCGGGCGAGGTCCTGCGCGCCCGCGCGGTCGTGGCCAACGTCAATCCGAAGTTGCTGTACCAGCGCCTGCTGCCCGCGGCGGCGGTGCCGGCGGCCACCGCGGAGCGCATGCGCCACTGGCGCTGCGGCTCGGGCACCTTCCGCATGAACGTGGCGCTGTCGCGGCTGCCCGACTTCTCCGTGCTGCCCGGCGAGGGCGACCACCTCACCGCGGGGATCATCATCGCGCCCTCGCTGGACTACATGGACCGGGCCTGGCGCGATGCGCACGACCACGGCTGGTCGCGCGAGCCGATCGTGGAGATGCTGATTCCCTCCACCCTGGACGATTCGCTGGCGCCACCGGGCATGCACGTGGCCAGCCTGTTCTGCCAGCACGTGGCGCCGGAGCTTCCCGGCGGGCGCAGCTGGGACGACCATCGCGAGGAGGTGGCGGACCTGATGATCGCCACGGTCGACCGCCATGCGCCGGGCTTCGCTGCCTCGGTGCTGGGGCGGCAGGTGCTCAGTCCGCTGGACCTGGAGCGGGTGTTCGGCCTGGTCGGTGGCGACATCTTCCACGGCGCGCTGAGCCTGAACCAGCTGTTCTCGGCGCGGCCGATGCTGGGGCAGGCCGGGTATCGAGGGGCGATCCCGGGGCTGTACCTGTGCGGCTCGGGGACGCATCCGGGAGGCGGTGTCACCGGTGCGCCGGGGCACAACGCGGCGCAGGTGCTGATTTCGGATCTGCGCTGATGGTGGGCGTCCGTTGCGTTGCGCTGCGGATGCGGAAAGGCCTGGCCGGACGGAAGGGGCACTCGGCTTCGGGAGGGGCCGCCGCCCGACAGGGGCATGGCGCATCCCTCGACCGGACGTCCTGTCCGGACTCGGGTCGTGGCACATCCATGTGCCACTTGCGCCATGCCCCTGTCGGACGGCGTCCTCGGGAGTTTTGAGGCTTCTGCTTCGTTCGAGAGGCTCGAGCAGGAGCGCGGTGGCCGGATGCCTGTTCCCATTCCGAGGTGGCCTGGCAAGCTCGGATCGTTACGCGTTGGCACCTGTCCGGGCATCGGCTCGATTGCCCGGCCAGCAGGCATTGCAGGCAGCGACTAAGAGCGGAGCTGCGACCGGGTCGTCGCGACAGGACGCGGCGGGCAGTGGGTCTCGCGGCAGCGGACAGGGATGTCCGCGTCGGCGCGTCGGCACATGGATGTGCCGCCGTGCCGACCGCGAGACCCACTGGCTGCCGCGGCCCAGCCCGAAGCAACTGCACCAGCGCTGTTGCTTTCTGCCCCGCTGGCGGAGCGTGCGGCTACCGCCAGCAGCAAGGCCGGCTCCTACTGGAGCACGGCCTTCTTGCGGTTGTCGCCGGAGTTGCGGTCGATGAGCTTGTTGTAGGGGTCGATGCCGGCCTCGAAGGGCAGCTCGTCGACCACCAGCTCCAGGGTGGTCTCGGCCTGGGTGATTCGGTGCTTCTGCAGGTACAGGACCTTCTCGTCCGATTCCTTGCCGCCCTCGGGCCGCGCGAACACGCCGATGTCCACCATCACGTCGACCGGCTCGTCGGTCTCCTTGCCCCTGCCGTCGGTGGACACCTTCTCCGCGTGCACTTCCAGCGCGACCACGTACTTGCCGTCCTCGCGCCTGCGTACGTCGGCGCGCGTGGCGCGGTGGTTCCAGAACACGATCCGCTCGAACAGGTCGCGGATGAACGGGTGGTGCTCCGGCGCTGTTCGGGCGTAGAGCAGGTCGAGGAAGTCGCGGGTGGTCGGGTAGGGCGGCCCCTTGAATCCCCACTGCCGCACGAATTCCGACAGCACCGCGTTGAGCTGCTCCTCGCCGATGGCGTCGCGCAGGGCGTAGAACACCACTGAGCCCTTCTGGTAGTGGATGTACTGCTGGTTCTCGTTGAGCGCCAGCGGCAGTTCCTCGACCCGTTCGGTCGCCCGGCTCATCAGGTAGCGGTCCAGTTCGTACTTGAGGAACCGCCGCATCTGCCGCGGACCGTACTCCTCCTCCATCACCATCAGCGCCGAATACTGGGCCAGCGATTCGGACAGCATGGTCGCGCCCTGCACGTTGGCGCCGATGACCTGGTGCGCCCACCACTGGTGCGCGGCCTCGTGCGCGGTGACGTAGAACACGTAGTCGATGTCCTCCCGGTCGCGCAGGTCGGCGATGAAGCCGATCGATTCGGAGTACGGAATCGTGCCGGCGAAGGCCTGGGCGAACTGCTGGTAACCGGGGAACTCCAGGATCCGGAACTGGCGGAACTGGTAGGGCGAGAAGTGCCGGGTGTAGTAGTCCAGCGACTTCTTGGTCGAGTCGATCATCCTCGGCACGTTCCAGGCGTGCGCGGGATGGTGGTAGACCTCGATCGCCACGTCGTTCCAGCGGTCGCGCGCCACCTGCCAGTCCGCCGACAGCCAGGAGAAGAACGGCAGCAGCTGCGCCTCGGACTTGTAGTGGTAGTAGCGGCGGCCGTCCTGCTCCCACTCGCGCTGCAGGTAGCCTGGGGCCAGTGCGACCTGGCCGCTGCTGGTGGACACGGTGGTCTCGAAGTCGACCCAGTCGCCAGTGGTGGTGAGGTAGTTGGAGCCGCGCGCGGCCGCGTCGCCGATCGGGTTCATCCGCGGCAGCACCGGCAGGTCGTGCTTGCGCCGGTCGTTGCGGTCCTGCAGCTGGCGGCGCTCGTCGTAGCCCAGTTGCGGCAGGGCGGCGTAGTTGTTGAAGAACGTGCCGTTGTAGACCACCGAAGTACCGCCGCCGTTCATCGGAAAGCCGTGCGGGACGCTGGACAATTCGAATTCGAAGTCCAGCGAGGCGCCCGGTGCCAGCGGCGTGGCGAGCCGGTAGATCGCGTAGCCGGCGACGTCGTCCTTCTTCACCACCGTGTGCGGCCCGAACTCGAGCCTGCGCATCTCCATGTCGGGGTTGGTCGCGACATGCAGTTCCGCGATCGGTGCGCCGCTGCGGTTCTCGAGCCGGTAGGCGCCGCGGATGTCGACCCGGCGCTCTTCGGGGAAGATGTCCACGTCGGCGCGGATCGAGGCGATCCGTGGCTGCGGCAGGTCCTTGTACTGGCGGTAGTCCTTCTCGTACTGCGCCGCGCGCTCCTCGGCCAGGTCGCCGGGCACGTAGTCGTTGAGCACGTTGGTGTTGTAGAAGATCCAGCCGCCCAGCCCCGCGAACAGCAGCAGCGACGCGGCCAGCGCCGCCAGCGCCGGGCCGCGCAGCCGGGCACGCGCCTGGCGCAGGCGTTCGCGCAGGCCGAGCGACGTGCCGCGTGGCCAGAACAGCAGGGCGACTACCAGCAGCGCGGCGGCGAAGGCGGCCCAGTAGCCGCGCAGCAGCAGGTGCGGTCCGATGAAGTGGCCGTAGCCGTTCATGTCCGAGTACGGGGCCGGCGTGGCCGCGGTATAGCGGTAGAGCAGGTGGTCCAGGTCGAGCATGCCCATCGTCGCGCGGACGACCAGGTACACGATCATCAGCAGGTATCCGATGAACTTGTTGCCGCTCACCGCCTGCAGGAAGACCGCCAGCGCCGCCATCAGCGCGAACGGGATCACCGCCAGGGCCAGGCCCTTGAGGTACAGCAGCGGTTCCAGCGCCATGTGGCCGTGCGCCACCTGCCAGCCGGCGGTGAACAGCGCGCCGGCGAACAGGAAGGCGGCGACCAGGCCGACCAGCGCGGTCATCTTCGAGGCCAGCGGGATCCAGTCGGGCAGGGCGTACGCATCCGTCGCCTCGGCCACGCGCAGGCTGCGCTCGCGCCAGACCAGTTCGCCCGCGTAGAAGGTGACGATGATGACCAGGAACAGGCTCATGCCACCGTCGATCGCCGACAGCATCCGCCGGGTCACCGGATACAGCTCGGTGCCGTACATGCTCGCGCCGAACTTGAGGACCGAGAAGATCATCAGCAGGCCCAGCACCAGCATCACCAGGAACGGCGCGCCGGTCAGGGCGCCGCGCAGGTCGAAGGTGGCCAGCTGGCGGTACTGGGTCCAGCGTGCCGACGCATCCTGGCGCAGCGTCACCGCCGGCAGCGCCAGCGACGTGCCCACCGCCACGACACCCGGCAGCGCGGCATCGGCATCGGCCGGGCTGGCCTTGCGCCGGCGACGGATGACGATGCCCTCGCGATCGGCGCGGAACAGGCCGAACGCGGCCCACAGCAACAGCGCGGTCACGCCCAGCCAGAGGGCGCGATTGCCCAGCAGCAGCCCGGTGAGCGCCGGCAGTTGCTGGTTGTACTGGGCGCTGGACCAGTAGCGGATGTGCTCACCCACCGCCGTGGTGCCCGAGGGATCGAGCAGCGCGCCGATCCAGCGCGAATCGAGGTCCTGGGTCAGGAAGCCGGCCACTGTCCACAGCACGAAGAACGCGATCACGCCGATGTAGGTGTAGAGCATCGAGCGGGTCAGCGTGGCCAGCAGGAACAGCAGCGCCGACAGGAACAGCAGGTTCGGCAGCACCAGGACGGCGAACGCCCAGGCGTAGGCGCTCCACGGCGTCGGTCCGAGCCGGGCCTGGTCCAGCCAGGGCATCAGGCTGCCCAGCCACAGGCCCAGCGCGGTGGCCAGCATGATCGCCAGGCTGGCCATGAAGCCACCGCCGAAGCGGCCGAGCAGGTAGTCGCGCTTGCGGAGTGGAGTTGCGAAGAACAGCTCGGCGGTGCGCTGCTCGAAATCGCGCAGGGCGATGCCGGCCACGAAGATCGTGGTCAGCAGCACCGACAGCACGCTGAAGCTGCCCAGCAGGGAGATCACCACCGCCGGCGCGTTGCGCAGGATGTTGCCGACGCCGCCGCCGAAGCTGACGTTGTCCGAGGCCATGCTGCCGAAGGCGAGCAGGCCGAACACCAGCATGACGATCCAGAACACGCCGTTGCGCAGCAGCAGGCGCCGCTCGAAGGAAAGCAGGTGGCGCAACATGTCAGGCCCCCTGCGCCGGGGCGGCGGCCAGCGCGACCTTGCGCAGCTCGCCGAAGTACACGTCCTCCAGGTTGGCCGGTACCGCGGCGAAACCTTCGCCCGGGTCGGCATCGGCCAGCACGTGCACCACCGGCTGGCCCCCGACCAGGCGCGTGGACAGCACGGCCTGCGATTCCACCAGGCCGGGCAGCTCGGCCTTGTCCACGCGCTTGCGCCAGATCCGCCCGTCCAGCGAGCGGATCGCCTCGCGCGGCTCGCCGGCCAGCCGCACCTGGCCGGAAGCGATGATCGCCATGCGCGGGCACAGGTCGGTCACGTCCTCGACGATGTGGGTGGACAGGATCACCACGGTGTTCTCGCCGATCTCGGCCAGCAGGTTGAGGAAGCGGTTGCGCTCCTCCGGGTCCAGGCCGGCGGTGGGCTCGTCGACGATGATCAGCGACGGCTGGCCGATCAGCGCCTGGGCGATGCCGAAGCGCTGGCGCATGCCGCCGGAGAAGGTGCCCAGCTTGCGCTTGCGCACGTTCCACAGGTTCACCTGCTGCAGCAGCGCCTGGACCAGGTCCTTGCGCTCCTTGCGCGCGGTCACGCCCTTGAGCACGGCGAAGTGGTCGAGCATGGCTTCGGCGGAAACCTTGGGGTACACGCCGAATTCCTGGGGCAGGTAGCCGAGCCGGCGCCGCGCTTCGGTCTTGTCCTTCAGCACGTCGAGCCCGTCCAGCGAGATGCTGCCGCTGTCGGCGTCCTGCAGCGTGGCGATGGTCCGCATGAGCGTGGATTTGCCGGCGCCGTTGGGGCCGAGCAGGCCGAACATGCCGCGCGGGATATCCAGGTTGACGTCCTTGAGGGCCTGCACGCCGTTGGCGTAGGTCTTGGACAGCGAGCGGATCTCGAGCATGCGGTACATCCTCCATTGATGTCGGCCGGATCCTGCCGGGTCCGGCACGGGTCGGCTATCGGTGGAAAGTCATGGCCTGGGAACGGCAAGGCGGCCGGCGATGGGGCGGGAGGGTGCGGAACCGCCTCACGGCGCTGGCCCCGGCCGGAACAGGCGGGCGATGGCCTGCGCCAGCGCGTAGGGCTCCGGGTCGTCGCGGTTGGTGAGGACGATGACGGTCAGGCGCTCGCGCGGCCAGCGCAGGATCACGTTGCGGAAGCCGATGCTTTCGCCGCTGTGCCAGTTGCTGTCGCCGTCGAGCCGCCAGCCGAATCCGTAGTGCGGCACGCCGGGCTCGTCGGTGGCCGTGGCCGGCGCGAACATCAGCGCCAGCGAGTCGGGCCGCAGCAGGCGGTCGTCGTACAGCGCCGCGTCCCACCGGGCCAGGTCGTCGATCGACGAGTAGATGCCGCCGTCGCCGAGTACGGCGCTGGTCTGGCTCTGGTCGGTGCGGATCCAGCGCCCGTCGATCCGGCTGTAGCCCCAGGCGCGATGGGCGACGGTGTCCTGGCCTTCGCGGTGGGCGACGGTGTCGGCCATGCCGAGCGGCCGGAAGATGCGCGCGCCGAGGAAGCGGGCGAAGTCCATCCCGGAGGCGCGTTCCACCACCAGTGCCAGCAGGGCGTAGCCGCTGTTGCTGTAGCGGTAGCCGCTGCCGGGCGGAAAATAGGTCCGATCCTGGCCGGCCAGGATCGACAGCACGTCGGCGTCGTGCAACTGGCCTTCGAAACCAGCCGGTATGTGGTCCTCGTAGTCGACCAGGCCGGAGGTGTGGCTGAGCAGCTGGCGCAGGGTCACCGCCTCGGTAGCCGCCGGCAGTTCGGGCAACCAGCGCCGTACCGGATCGTCGATCGACAGGAGGCCGTCCTCGGCCAGCAGCAGGATCGCCGCCGCGGTGAACTGCTTGGTGATCGATGCCAGGCGGTAGTTGGTCCGCGGCCCGGCCTCGATGCCCTGTTCCAGGTCGGACAGGCCATGGCCGCGGCGCACCACGGCCTGCCCGTCGTGCAGCACCAGCACCGATGCGCCGGGCACGTCGCCGTCGTACTCGCGCAGCAGCGCATCGACGGCCGCGGCCGCGCCGGCGTGCGCGCCGGGCGCGGACGTGGGCGTGCCTGCGAGCACCGCGATGGTCAGGAACGGCAGGAAGCCATGCATGCAATCCCCCTGGAGCGCGCCAGCGGCGCCGTCGTCGAGGTTAACCTGCCGCGGCCGGCGCCGCCGCCCCCTGCTGGCTCGCGATCCAGGCATCGAGCTTGGCCTCCAGCACGTCCAGCGGTACCGAGCCGTCCTTGAGCACCTCGGCGTGGAAGGCGCGCACGTCGAAACGCGGACCCAGCGCGGCCTGCGCCCTGCGCCGCAGTTCCATGATCTTGAGTTCACCGATCTTGTACGCCAGCGCCTGCCCGGGGATGGCCATGTAGCGCTCGGTCTCGGCGACCGCCTCGACCTGGCTGGTGGCCGAGTTGTCGAGCATGTACTTGATCACCTGTTCGCGGGTCCAGCCCTTGGCGTGCAGGCCCGTATCGACGACCAGGCGGATCGCGCGCCACAGCTCGTTCTGCAGGTAGCCGAAGTAGGAGTACGGATCCTGGTAGAGGCCCAGGTCGCGGCCGAGCGACTCGGCGTACAGGCCCCAGCCTTCGGTGAACGCGGTCTCCCCACCGAAGCGGCGGAACGCGGGCAGGCCTGCCAGTTCCTGCTGCAGCGCCAGCTGGAAGTGGTGGCCGGGGATGGCCTCGTGCAGGAACAGGTCTTCGGCGTCCCAGGTCTTGCGCGAGGGCAGGTCGTAGGTGTTGACGTAGAACACGCCCGGACGGCTGCCGTCCTCGCTGGGCCGCATGTACGAGCCGCCGGCGGCCGACTGCGCGCGGTAGGGTTCCACCGGCCGGATCTCGAAGCCGGCCTTGGGCAGCAGCGAGAACTGCTGCGGCACCCTGGCCATCACTTTCGACTCCAGGCCGCGGTAGTAGGCCAGCAACGCGTCCTCGTCCCCGAACTGGAAGCGCGGATCCTGCTGCATGAAGCGGAAGAACTTCTGCATGTTGCCGCGGAACTTCACTTCCTTCATGACCTGCCGGATCTGGCCGTGGATCCGCGCGACCTCGTCCAGGCCGATCTGGTGGATCTGCTCGGGCGCCAGGCCGGTGGTGGTGCTCTGCCGGGCGTTGTAGGCGTACCAGGCCGCGCCGTCGGGCAGGGCGGCCATGCCGGCGCTGGCGCGGGTGGCCGGCAGGTACCGGGTGGCGATGAATCCGCGCAGGCGACGGTAGGACGGCAGCAGCCGGTTCTCGATCGTCCACTTGTACTCGGCAGCCAGGCGCTGGCGATCGGCGTCTGAGAACCCGGCCGGCATGTTCCGGACCGGGTTCCAGAACAGGGTCTCTTCCGCGGTCGGCTTGATCAGTGCATCCAGCTGCGGCAGCACCTTCTCCATCAGCGGGCGGGGCTGGACCACCCCGGCGGCCATGCCCTGCTCCATGTTGGCGATCGCCTGCTCGAACAGGGCCGGCACCTGGCCGGCGCGCTTGAGCCAGTTCTCGTAGTCCTTGACCGTTTGGAACGGCTGGGCGCTGGTGCCCGAACCGAGCATCGCCATCAGCGTGGCCGGATTGTTGAACTGGTTGACCGGCTGCATCCAGCCGGGGAAGCGCTCGCCCTCCAGCGCGTCGCGTGCGTTGCGCACGAAGATCCGGTAGCTGAGCAGGTCCTGGCCTTCCAGGCCTTCCTCGCCGACCGCCTCGACCTTGGCCAGCCACTGTGCGGTGAAGTCGTGGCTCTGCTTGCGGAAGTCGGGCGAAAGGTAGTTGGGCAGCTGGTCGTTCCAGCGCGGGTCGCCCTGGAAAGTGGCCTGCAACGGGTTGAGCGCGAGCGAGGCGTCCCAGTACTCGGCGTAGAGACGCTGCAGCTGCTCGGCCTTGGTCTGGGTCTTCTTCGCCGGCGAAGCCTTGGCCGCCGCTGCCGGTCGCGCCGCCTTCTTCTTCTTCGCCGCATCGGCCGGCGCGGGAGCCAGCAGGACGAAGGCGAGGGGCAAGGCGGCGAGCCAGCGCAGCGGGAACCGGGTCATGGGTGACTTCCGTGGACGTGAAGACACCGAGAGTGCCGCATCCAGCCGACGCAGGCCAGCGTGGCCGGTCACAGCAGCGTCAGCTTGCGGCCTGCTCGCGCAGTTCGCGCGCACGCGCGACGCCCAGGTAGCGCGTGATCCAGCGGCGCATCAGGTACAGCAGCGGGATCAGGGCGATGGCCGCCAGCATCTTCCATGCGTAGTTGAGCGTGCTGACCGCCAGGAACAGCGAGGTCGGCCATTTCTGTGGCCCGAGCACGAACGCGATCCAGATCACCACGAAGCTGTCGACCAGCTGCGATACCGCGGTGGAGCCGGTGGCGCGAAGCCACACCCAGCGCTCGCCGGTGGCGCGGCGGATGCGGTGGAACACCACCACGTCGATCATCTGCCCCAGCAGGAAGGCGACCATCGAACCGGCGATGGTCCACAGTCCCTGGCCGAACACCACCGCGAATGCCGCCTGGTAGTCCGGCACGCCCTGCGCCTGCGCCGCGCCGCGCCACCAGCCGGCCGGCGCCAGTTCGATCGCGGCGAAGGCGAACAGGAAGCCGTAGGCGATCAACCCCACCGCCAGCCAGGAGATGAACCTCACCCCGCGCCGGCCGAAGAACTCGTTGATGGTGTCGGTCATGATGAACACCACCGGCCACAGCAGGGTGCCGGCGGTGAAATTCAGCGACCCGCTCTGGCCGAACAGGTTCCACTCCAGCGGCGCCACCCCCAGGGTGTCCTCGAGGGCGAAGATCTTGACCCCGATGAATTCGGCCAGCGCCGCATTGACGCAGAAGAACGCGGCCAGCGCGATGTACAGCCGGACCGCGCGGTCGTCGAGCAGGCGCGCGGCCATGGTGGTGGGCGCGGCCGCCGTGGCATCCGGTGCGGGTGCGGTGGTCATGGCCGTGGGCAGCGGGGCGAGCCCCGCCCTAGCGCTCGCCTGCGCGGGTGAAGGGCATGGTTTCCGGGGCCACCGCGCCGCCGGAGATGATGAAGCCCATGGCCTGGTCGACGGTCCAGTCGGTCGGCGTCAGCAGTTCCACCGGCACTACTTCCAGGTAGCCGGACGTCGGGTTGGGCGTGGTCGGCACGTAGACCGCGGCCAGTTCGCGGCCGGTGCCTTCCTCCTTCAGCACGCGGGTGACCAGGCCGATGGCCTTCATTTCCCGGTGCGGGAAGTCGACCAGGACCACGCGCTGGGTGCTGCCGGGCTTGGTCTGCAGGATGTCCAGCAGCTTGCGCACGCTGGTGTAGACCAGGTTGGCCAGGGGTACCCGGGCCATGACCGCCTCGAACCAGACCAGCAGGCGCTGGCCGACCATGCGTCGCGCCAGCACGCCCACGCCCAGGATCACCAGCACGGTGGCGGCCATGGCGATGGTGTTCTGCACCCACAGCGCCTTGCCCCAGCCCATGTAGTCGGGGAACGAATCGGCGATGTTCTCCGACAGCGGCACCACCCATGGCGCGCTGATGCTCGACAGCATGACGAAGACGAACTTGATCACGACCCAGGTCAGCCAGATCGGCAGCAGGGTCAGCAGGCCGGTGAAGAACAGCCCTTGCAG
Organism: Pseudoxanthomonas kaohsiungensis; assembly: GCF_010211765.1. Taxonomy (GTDB): domain Bacteria; phylum Pseudomonadota; class Gammaproteobacteria; order Xanthomonadales; family Xanthomonadaceae; genus Pseudoxanthomonas; species Pseudoxanthomonas kaohsiungensis. The sequence goes on from NZ_PDWO01000014.1 coordinate 23,457, forward strand.
CGAGGCGCGCTGCGGCGCGTGGGGGTCGGGGGACATGGCGCGATTGTAGCGCCGGCGGCGGTTATGCTGCGGGCCGGCGGGGAGCGCCGAAAGGGGGAAGCATGGTCCGGATCCTGAAGTGGCTGGCCGCGGGCGTCGTCGCCCTGGCCGTGTTCGTGCTGGCGGTGTATGCGCTTTCGCGCGCGATGGGTCCTACCCGGGGCGAGTCCGCGGCGCTGGCGCTGGTCGATGCGCCGCCGCAGCTTCCGGACGGGCGCGACGGCTTCGCCGCGCTCTACAGCGTCGGCCACGACGTCCCGCCGGCCGACCAGGCGCGCGTGCTGGCCGAAGACGTGAGGCGTTTCGCCGCCTCCCCACCGCTGTCGATGGAGCAAGGTGCCTATGCGCCGGGCTGGCGCAGCGTGCTGGACGACTGGCCGAGGCTGGACCCGCAGCAGGCGGGCGATCCGCCGTGGTGCGCGCTGCGCGAGCCGGGATGCATCGAGCGGGTGCGCGCGGCGCCCGAGGCCTACGCTGGCCTGATCGAACGCCATGCGGTCCAGCTCGAGCGCTCCTCGGCGCTGGCCGGGTACGACTATTTCCGCAACCCGTTCGCGGCGCGCCTGGACATGCCGATCCCGGCCTACCAGTCGCTCACCCACCTGCCCACGCGCAACGCCTGGCGCTTCGCCCGCGGCGAGCTGGACGCAGCGCTTGCCGGTACCTGCGACGGCGTGGCGCTGGGCCGGCGCATGATCGAGTCGGGCGATTCGCTGATCGCCAGCATGATCGGCGCGGCCCTGGTCCAGGGCCACGCGACCTTGCTGGCCGAGATGCTGGCCGAACTGCCACGCCAGCATCCGCTGCCGGCGCAATGCTCCGAGGCCGTGGCGCGCCCGCTGGCGCTGGAGCAGGGCGTGTGTCGCGTCATGCTGGGCGAGGGGCGTTTTTCCATCGGCGGCATGCGTACCCAGGTCACCGGGCAGATCGCCGCGGAGGCGTCCGGCCACGACGTGCCCGCCTGGGGCACGCGCCTGCTGTTCGATCCCGAACGCACCGCCGCGCGGATGGCGCCGACCTTCGCCTGGTACTGCGGCGACCAGGCCCGCGCGCTGGTCGCCGCGGACCGGCCACTGGCGGACCAGACGCCGCCGCCTTCGCTGTGGTCGCTGCGCTGCGCCTCCAACCCGGTCGGGTGCATCCTCGCGGACATCGCCCAGCCCGCCTATGCGGATTACGGCGTGCGCCTGCAGGACGCCGGCGCGCGCCTGCGGACCACGGCGGCGCTGCTGTGGCTGCGCGGGCTCGACGGGCCGATCGACGAGGCCGCGCTGGCGCGGGCGCCGGCACCGCTGCGCAGCCCGGAGCGGCCGCTGCGGCTGGACCTGGCGACCGGCACCCTCGGCACGGCGCTGTACGAGAAGCCCCGGCCCGGAACCCACGGCCGCGACGGCACCTGGTCGGTGCCGCTGCCGGGCAGTCGGCTTCAATCGGCTGGCGTGTCGCCCTGAGCGGGTCGGCGGTCCGGCTTGCGGCGCACGTAGACCTGCTTGCGTACCCGGGCGACGACCTCGCCGCCGGCATCGACGACCTCGTTCTCGAACCAGTGCAGGTATTTGGCGCCGCCCGCCGTGGCCTGGCGGATCTCCGCCAGGACCGCGTCGTCGATGTCGAAGCGGGCGGATACCGTGCCGCGGCCGGGCTTGAGGAAGTCGATCGCGCCGGACTGGTCCCAGACGTAGTACTCCCGGCCCAGCAACCGCATCAGCAGCAGCATCCAGAACGGGTCGGTCATCGCGAACAGGCTGCCGCCGAAGTGTGTGCCCACGTAGTTGCGGTTCCACGGGCGCATCCGCAGCTCGACCCGCGCGTGCCGCCAGTCCGGCGAGATCGCCGCCACGTGGATGCCGGCGAACAGGAAAGGCGGCCACAGGTTCATGCCGTGGCGCAGGATCGAAGGCTTCATCACGGGACGACGGGGCGGAGGGCGTGCGAGCGTACCATACGAGCCAGTACGGATGCGGTCGCGGCAGGCACCGGCGCGGGGCGCGTGAGCTAGACTGTCGCCCTTTTCCGGCCGGCGACGGCCCCTGAACGGAACACACCCTTTCGAATGAGCTGGCTCAGCAAATTGATGCCCTCCGGCATCCGCACCGACAACGCCGCCAACCGCAAGCGCTCCGTGCCCGAAGGCTTGTGGGAGAAGTGCGACCGCTGCGGCGCGGTGTTGTACCGGCCGGAGCTGGAGGAGAACCTGGAGGTCTGCCCGAAGTGCGACTTCCACATGCCGATCCGGGCCCGCGCCCGCCTGGCCTCGCTGTTCGACCCGGGCAGCACCACCGAGATCGCCGCGACCCTGGCGCCGACCGACGTGCTCAAGTTCAAGGATTCCAAGCGCTACGCCGAGCGGATCAAGTCCACCCAGAAGGCCACCGGCGAGTACGACGCGCTGGTGGCGATGCACGGCCTGCTCAAGGGCCGGCCGCTGGTGGCCAGTTCGTTCGACTTCGCCTACATGGGCGGCTCGATGGGCTCGGTGGTGGGCGAGAAGTTCACCCTGGCCGCGGAGAAGGCGCTGGAGATCGGGGCGCCGTTCGTGAACTTCTCCGCCAGTGGCGGAGCGCGCATGCAGGAGAGCCTGTTCTCGCTGATGCAGATGGCCAAGACCTCCGCCGCACTGGGCAAGCTGCGCGCGGCCGGGCTGCCGTACATCTCGGTGCTGACCCATCCGACCACCGGCGGCGTGTCGGCCTCGTTCGCGATGCTGGGCGACCTGAACATCGCCGAGCCCGAGGCGCTGATCGGCTTCGCCGGCCCGCGGGTGATCGAGCAGACCGTGCGCGAGAAGCTTCCCGAGGGCTTCCAGCGTTCGGAATTCCTGCTCGAGCACGGCGCCATCGACCAGATCTGCGATCGCCGCGAACTGCGCGACCGCCTGGCAGGGCTGCTGGCGATGATGATGCGCCAGCCGCAGCCGGAAGACAGCGACACCCTGGACGCGGCATGAGCAGTGCGCGCCGCTACTTCGGTACCGACGGCATTCGCGGCCGGGTCGGCGAGGGCGTGATCTCCGCCGACTTCGTCCTGCGCCTGGGCAACGCGCTGGGCCGCGTGCTGGCTGCGGGCCAGCCGGTCCGGCGCACGGTGGTGATCGGCAAGGACACCCGCATTTCCGGCTACATGTTCGAGGCGGCGCTGGAGGCCGGCCTGGTCGCCGCCGGTGTAGACGTGCAGCTGCTGGGGCCGATGCCGACCCCGGCGGTCGCATTCCTGACCCGCACCCTGGGCGCGGACGCCGGCATCGTCATCAGCGCCTCGCACAACCCGCACTACGACAACGGCATCAAGTTCTTCTCGGCCGAGGGCGAGAAGCTGGACGACGCCACCGAGCTGGCGATCGAGGCGGCGCTGGACGGCCAGTTCACCACCGTCGGCTCGGAGCAACTGGGCAAGGCGGTGCGCGCGCGCGACGCGGTCGGCCGCTACATCGAGTTCTGCAAGGCGTCGGTGCCGCGCGGCTTCGACCTGCGCGGGCTGAAGGTCGTTATCGACTGCGCGCATGGCGCCACGTACCACATCGCTCCGCTGCTGTTCCGCGAGCTGGGCGCCGAGGTCACCGCGATCGGTGCGTCGCCGGACGGACTCAACATCAACGCCGGCGTCGGCTCGATGCATGTCGACAACCTCGCCGCCAAGGTGCGCGAGACCGGTGCCGACCTGGGCATCGCGTTCGACGGCGACGGCGACCGGGTGCTGATGGCCGACGACCTGGGCAACCCGGTCGACGGCGACGGCCTGCTGTACGTACTGGCGCGGGCCTGGCAGGCGAGCGGGCGCCTGCGCGGACCGGTGGTCGGCACGCTGATGACGAACTACGGACTGGAAAAGGCGCTGGCCCAGGCCGGCATCCCGTTCCAGCGGGCCAGGGTCGGCGACCGCTATGTCCACCAGGCGCTGGTCGAGAACGATGGCGTGCTCGGCGGCGAGGCCTCCGGCCACCTGCTGTGCCTGGACCGGGCCACCACCGGCGATGCGATCGTCAGCGCGTTGCAGGTGCTGGACGTGCTGCGGCGCAGTGGCCGCAGCCTGCGCGAGGCACTGGACGGGCTGTCCGCGGTGCCGCAGAGGACCATCAACGTGCGCCTGGAAGGTGCCTCGGCCAAGGCCATCGTGGAAGCCGACGGCGTTCGCGGTGCGCTGGAGGGCGCGCAGGCGGCGGTGCAGGGCAGGGGGCGTGCGTTCCTGCGTCCGTCCGGCACCGAGCCGGTGGTGCGGGTCACGGTGGAAGCCGACGACGCACTGCTGATGCAGGACACCCTGGACCGCCTGGCCGCCGCCGTGCGCGAGGCCGCGGCGGCCTGACCGCGGCCGCCTGCGCAGGATCAAGGACACCCGAACCGCGGCGTGGTCGAATCGCCGCGGACGATCACCCGGAGCACGCACCATGTCTGCACGCATCCCCACCCTCGACATCACCCGCTTCACGGCGCCGGCCAGCAGCGCCGACCGCGAGGCCTTCATCGCCGAGCTGGGTGCCGCGTACCGCGAGTGGGGCTTCGCCGGCATCCGCAACCATGGCATCCCGCAGGCCGGCATCGACGCGGCCTACGATGTGTTCAAGCGTTTCTTTGCGCTGCCCGAAGCGGTGAAGATGAAGTACCACGTCCCCGGTGGCGGCGGCGCGCGCGGCTACACCCCGTTCGGCGTGGAGACCGCCAAGGGCGCCCGGCACTTCGACCTCAAGGAGTTCTGGCACATCGGCCGCGAGATCCCGGACGATTCGAAGTACCGGGCGGTGATGCCGCCGAACCTGTGGCCGGAAGAGGTCGCGGGCTTCCGCGAGCACGGCTATGGCCTGTACCGGGCGCTGGACCAGCTCGGTTCGCGCGTGCTGTCCGCGCTGGCCCTGCACATCGGCCTGCCCGAGCACTGGTTCGCCGACAAGACCGACTCGGGCAACTCGATCCTGCGCCCGATCCACTATCCGCCGATCACCGCCGAGGACATCCCCAACGTGCGCGCCGGCGCGCATGAGGACATCAACCTGATCACGCTGCTGGTCGGGGCCAGCGCTTCGGGCCTGGAAGTGCTGTCGCGCAAGGGCGAGTGGGTGCCGTTCACCGCCGACGCCGACACCATCGTGGTCAACATCGGCGACATGCTGCAGCGCCTGACCAACCACGTGTATCCGTCGACCACCCATCGCGTGGTGAACCCGCCGGCCGAACAGGCGCGCAAGCCGCGCTACTCGGTGCCGTTCTTCCTGCACCCGAACCCGGACTTCGTGATCGACGTGCTGCCGTCCACGGTCACCGCGGACAACCCGAGCCGTTACCCCGAGCCGATCACCGCGCAGGGCTACCTCGAGGAGCGGCTGCGCGAGATCAAGCTCAAGTAGCGCCGGGCCCGGGCTGCCCGGCCGGTGTCCTGCGTTGTCAGCGCGCAGGACATCCGTACCGCGCGGTATCCTTTCCGGCAATACAGGCTATGCGGGGAAGGGCATGCGTCGCAGGATCGTCGCGGGCAACTGGAAGCTTCACGGGTCGCGTGCGTTCGCCACGTCGCTGCTCGGCCAGATCGCCGGGGCCGCGCCGGTGCCGGGGGTCGAGCTGGTGGTCCTGCCGCCGCTGCCCTACCTGGGGGACCTGATCGAGGACTTCGAGGGCACGCCGCTGGCCTTCGGCGCCCAGGACGTGAGCAGCAACGAGCAAGGGGCGTATACCGGCGAGGTCTCCGCCTCGATGCTGGTCGACGTCGGTGCGCGGTACGGCCTGTGCGGGCATTCGGAGCGGCGCCAGTACCACCACGAAAGCAGCGAGCTGGTCGCGCTGAAGTTCCGCGCGGCCCTCAATGCCGGGCTGAAACCGGTGCTGTGCATGGGCGAGGGGCTGGCGCAGCGGGATGCGGGCGAGGCCGAGGCGGTGATCGCCGCCCAGCTGCAGCCGGTCCTGGACCTGGTCGGGGTGGCGGGGTTCGCCAGTGCGGTCGTGGCCTACGAGCCGGTCTGGGCGATCGGTACCGGCCGGACCGCCACCCCCGAGCAGGCCCAGGCCATGCACGCCTTCATCCGTCGCCAGATCGCCGGGCACGATGCTAGAATCGCCGATTCCCTGCCGATCCTCTACGGTGGCAGCGTGAAGCCCGACAACGCCGGCGCGCTCTTCGCGCAGCCGGACGTAGACGGCGGGCTGATCGGCGGCGCCTCGCTGGTGGCCGCGGATTTCCTGGCCATTGCCCGGTCGGCCGCCTAGGCCCCGGGGCGAGACGAGCAAGTCGAGACGACAAGAATGCTGATGCTGATCCTCAACGTGGTGTACGTGCTGGTGGCGATCGCCATGATCGCGCTGATCCTGCTCCAGCGCGGCGCCGGCGCCGCCGCCGGCTCCGGGTTTGGCGCCGGTGCCTCGGGCACGGTGTTCGGCGCCCGTGGCGCGTCCAATTTCCTGTCCAAGAGCACCAAGTGGCTGGCCGTGGTGTTCTTCGGGATCAGCCTGTTCATGGCCTGGTACGCCAGCCACAGCGCCCGCCCGGTGGCGCAGCAGAGCCTGGGCCTGATGGGCGAGCCGGTCGCGCCGGTGCAGGGTGCCCCGGCCCCGGGCGAGATGCCGGTGCCGCCGCCGGCGCCGGCCGCGACCGAGGTGCCCGCGGCCGCGCCGGTCGCGCCGCCGGTCGAGAACGCCCCGGTCGACGCCGGGACGGTGCCCGCGCCGCAGCCGGAGGCTGCTCCGCCGGCGCAGTAAGGCGTACAATGCGCCGCGCCGCTGGTCCGGCGCACGTTTGACGACGAGCAAGACATGCCCAGGTGGCGGAATTGGTAGACGCACTACCTTGAGGTGGTAGCGACTTAGGTCGTAGGGGTTCGAGTCCCCTCTTGGGCACCATGTGAAAGCCGCCGCGCCGAGCGCGACGGATCGCGGTACAAGACAAGGCCCGCTCGCAGCGGGCTTTTTCTTTGGATTCGCCGCACTGCGGCAACGTGCAAGCGTTTACTACCGAGCCGCGCAGCCGCTACAATTCCGCTGCTGTGCACAATCGCAGCGGACACCGGCACATGCGCCCGTCCGCGGCATCGCCGGTCACCCGGCGGCGACGACGCAACAGGCGCTCCGCGGCCTTCGCGGAAACTGACCCAAGCCCGGCCTGCCGGGCAGAGGCAAGAGAGAACCGCACGTGCTGGCCCAATACCTGCCGACCCTGTTGTTCCTGATCGTGGCCACCGGTATCGGCGTCGCGCTGATCATCGTCGGCCACGTGCTCGGGCCGCGCCGCCCGGATGCGCAGAAGCTGTCGCCCTACGAGTGCGGCTTCGAGGCGTTCGAGGACGCGCGCATGAAGTTCGACGTGCGCTACTACCTCATCGCGATCCAGTTCATCGTCTTCGACCTGGAAATCATCTTCATCGTGCCGTGGACCCTCGTGTTCCAGGAGCTGGGACCGCGCGCGCTGGTCACCATGGGCCTGTTCGTGGGGATGCTCTTCCTCGGCTTCATCTACGTCTGGAAGAAGGGAGCGCTCGAATGGGAGTGATCCAGACCCTCGACCGCCTGATGACCAACCCGATCCCGGAAGGGCGGGTGGACGACATCCTGCGTCCCGAGGGCGACAACCCGCTGCTGGAGAAGGGCTACGTCACCACCAGCGTCGACGCCCTGGTGAACTGGGCCCGCACCGGCTCGATGTGGCCGATGACCTTCGGCCTGGCCTGCTGCGCGGTGGAGATGATGCACGCCGGCGCCGCGCGCCTGGACCTGGACCGGTACGGGGTGGTTTTCCGCCCGTCGCCGCGCCAGTCCGACGTGATGATCGTGGCCGGCACCCTGGTCAACAAGATGGCCCCGGCGCTGCGCAAGGTCTACGACCAGATGCCCGATCCGAAATGGGTCATCTCGATGGGCAGCTGCGCCAACGGCGGCGGCTACTACCACTATTCCTACTCGGTGGTCCGTGGCTGCGACCGCATCGTGCCGGTCGACGTCTACGTGCCCGGCTGCCCGCCGACGGCCGAGGCGCTGGTCTACGGCATCCTGCAGTTGCAGAAGAAGATCTGGCGCACGCAGACCGTCGCCAGGCAAGCCAACACGATAGACCGCTGAACCCACGCCCTTCTTTGGAATACGCCAAGCCCCATGGCCGAGCCAGCAGCCTCCTTCGCCCAACGACTGCGCGACCGCTTCGCGGACGCCGTGGTGACCGTGGCCGAACCCCGTGGCGAGATCACCCTGGAGACCGCAGGCCATGAATGGCTGCCGCTGTGCCAGGCGCTGCGCGACGAGTTCGGCTTCGAACAGCTGACCGCGGTCAGTGGCATCGACTACCTGGGTTACGGCAGCGACGAGTGGGACACCGACGGCGTCTCCTCCGGCGGCTTCAGCCGTGGCGTGGAAGGCAAGGGCACCGGCCGCTTCGGCTGGGGCGAGCGCCCCAGCCAGGAAGACGGCGGCGCGATCACTCCCATCGAGGCGCCGCAGCGTCGCTTCGCCGCGGTCCTGCACCTGATTTCCTACGCCAACAACCAGCGCGTCCGCGTCCGCGGCTTCGCGCCCGACGACGCGCTGCCGATGGTGGCCTCGGTCACCGGCATCTGGCCGGGCGCCAACTGGTTCGAGCGCGAGGCGTTCGACCTGTACGGCATCGTCTTCGAAGGCCATCCGGACCTGCGCCGGATCCTCACCGACTACGGCTTCGTCGGCCATCCGTTCCGCAAGGACTTCCCGCTGATCGGCAACGTCGAGGTGCGCTACGACGAAGAGCGCAAGCGCGTGGTCTACGAGCCGGTCACCTCGGTCGAGCCGCGCGTGGGCGTGCCGCGCGTGATCCGCGACGACGCCCGCTACCAGACCGCCGCCGGCGAAGCCGCCCAGCGGGAGGCCGCCAAGTGAGCGCACAGATGACGCCCGACACCACCATCCACCAGGCAGGCGCCGCGTTCGCCAGCAATCCCGGCGAGGCCAGGCAGGAAATCCGCAACTACACCATGAACTTCGGCCCGCAGCACCCGGCCGCGCATGGCGTGCTGCGCCTGATCCTGGAGATGGACGGCGAGACCATCGTCCGCGCCGACCCGCACGTGGGCCTGCTCCACCGCGGCACCGAGAAGCTGGCCGAGTCCAAGCCATTCAACCAGTCGATCGGTTACATGGACCGCCTGGACTACTGCTCGATGATGTGCAACGAGCACGCCTACGTGCGCGCGATCGAGGCCCTGATGGGAATCGAGGCTCCCGAGCGCGCCCAGTACATCCGCACGATGTTCGACGAGATCACCCGGATCCTGAACCACCTGATGTGGCTGGGCTCCAACGCGCTGGACCTGGGCGCGATGGCGGTGTTCCTGTACGCGTTCCGCGAGCGCGAAGAGCTGATGGACGTGTACGAGGCGGTCAGCGGCGCGCGCATGCACGCGACCTACTACCGGCCCGGCGGCGTCTACCGCGACCTGCCCGACCGCATGCCCAAGTACAAGGAATCGCCCTGGCACAAGGGCGCCAAGCTCAAGCGCTTCAACGAGGCCCGCGAGGGCTCGATGCTGGACTACGTCGAGCACTTCACCCGCGAGTTCCCCAAGCGCGTGGACGAGTACGAGACGCTGTTGACCGACAACCGCATCTGGAAGCAGCGCACCGTCGGCATCGGCGTGATCAGCCCGGAGCAGGCCAAGGCCTGGTCGATGACCGGCGTGATGCTGCGCGGTTCGGGCATCGCCTGGGACCTGCGCAAGAAGCAGCCCTACGCCAAGTACGACAGCGTCGATTTCGACATTCCGCTCGGCACCCACGGCGACTGCTACGACCGTTACCTGGTCCGGGTCGCCGAGATGCGCCAGTCCAACCGCATCATCGCCCAGTGCGTGGAGTGGCTGAAGGCCAACCCCGGCCCGGTCATGGTCCAGAACTTCAAGGTCGCCCCTCCCAAGCGCGAGGAGATGAAGGACGACATGGAAGCGCTGATCCACCACTTCAAGCTGTTCTCCGAGGGCTACTGCGTGCCGGCCGGCGAGACCTACGCCGCGGTCGAGGCCCCCAAGGGCGAGTTCGGCTGCTACCTGGTTTCCGACGGCGCCAACAAGCCGTTCCGCGTGCACCTGCGCGCCCCCGGCTTCGCGCACCTGTCCTCGATGGACGAGATCGTGCGCGGCCACATGCTGGCCGACGTCGTCGCCATGATCGGTACTTATGACCTTGTATTCGGTGAGGTGGATCGATGAAGGCCACCGGTAACTTCGAGAACGCGCGCCACGTCGACCCGATGGTCGTCCTGAGCGACGACACGCGCGCGCACATCGACCACTGGCTGACCAAGTTCCCGCCGGACCGCAAGCGGTCGGCGGTGCTGCAGGGGTTGCACGCCGCCCAGGAGCAGAACGGCGGCTGGCTCACCGACGAGCTGATCGCCGGCGTGGCCCGCTACCTCGACCTGCCGCCGGTCTGGGCCTACGAGGTCGCCACGTTCTATTCGATGTTCGAGGTCGAGAAGGTCGGCCGGAACAACGTGGCCTTCTGTACCAACATCAGCTGCTGGCTCAACGGCGCCGAGGGCCTGGTCGCCCACGCCGAGAAGAAGCTGGGCTGCAAGCTGGGCGAATCGACCGCCGACGGCCGCGTCTACCTCAAGCGCGAGGAAGAGTGCGTGGCCGCGTGCTGCGGCGCCCCGGTGGTCGTGATCAACGGCCATTACCACGAGAAGCTCACCCCCGAGAAGGTGGACGAGCTGCTCGACGGACTGAAGTGAGGCCACGGCAGATGGCGCACCACACCAAGATTTCCGAGGGCTACGGCCCGGTCGGCCCGGCGCCGAAGGAGCACCAGGCGGTTTATACGACCCTGCACTTCGACAAGCCGTGGTCGTACGAGAACTACCTGAAGACCGGCGGCTACCAGGCGCTGCGGCGGATCCTCACCGAGAAGATCCCGCCGGCCGACGTGATCGAGATGGTCAAGCAGTCGGGCCTGCGCGGCCGTGGCGGAGCGGGCTTCCCGACCGGCCTGAAGTGGAGCTTCATGCCCAAGGGCGACATGCAGAAGTACATCCTCTGCAACTCCGACGAGTCCGAGCCGGGCACCGCCAAGGACCGCGACATCCTGCGCTACAACCCGCACGCGGTGATCGAGGGCATGGCGATCGCCTGCTACGCCACCGGTTCCACCGTGGGCTACAACTACCTGCGCGGCGAGTTCCACCACGAGCCGTTCGAGCACCTCGAGGAAGCCACGGCCGAGGCCTACGCCAACGGCTGGCTGGGCAAGGACATCCTCGGCTCGGGCGTGGACATCGACCTGTACAACGCGCTGGGCGCGGGCGCCTACATCTGCGGTGAAGAGACCGCGCTGATGGAGTCGCTGGAAGGCAAGAAGGGCCAGCCGCGCTTCAAGCCGCCGTTCCCGGCCAACTTCGGCCTGTACGGCAAGCCGACCACGATCAACAACACCGAGACTTACGCCTCGGTGCCTGCGATCGTGCGCAACGGCGCCGAGTGGTTCATGAACCTGGGCAAGCCCAACAACGGCGGCTGCAAGATCTTCTCGGTCTCCGGCCATGTCGCCAGGCCGGGCAACCACGAGATCCGCCTGGGCACCCCCTTCGCCGAACTGCTGGAACTGTGCGGCGGGATGCGCGAAGGCAGGAAGATCAAGGCGGTGATCCCGGGCGGTTCCTCGATGCCGGTGCTGCCGGGCGAAGTGATGATGGGGCTGACCATGGACTACGACGCGATCCAGAAGGCCGGCTCCGGCCTGGGCTCGGGCGCGGTCGTGGTGATGGACGAGACGACCTGCATGGTGCGTGCGTGCCAGCGCATCGCCCGCTTCTACTTCAAGGAAAGCTGCGGCCAGTGCACGCCGTGCCGCGAGGGCACCGGCTGGATGTACCGCATGCTGACCCGCGTGGCCGAGCATAAGGCGACCCTGGAAGACCTGCACACCCTGCGCGCGGCGGCCGGCCAGATCGAAGGCCACACCATCTGCGCGTTCGGCGAGGCCGCCGCCTGGCCGGTGCAGGGCTTCCTGCGCCATTTCTGGCACGAGTTCGAGTACGCGATCGTCAACAAGCGCTTCCTGGTCGACGACGAGCGCGACGGCACCGTGGTGCGCAGCAAGCTGGAGGTGGCCGCGTGAGTGCGCAGCCGGTGAACCCGAACCTGCCGCCCGATCACGTCACCGTCTTCATCGACGGGGTCGAGCTGGCCGCGCCCAAGGGGTCGATGATCATCCATGCCGCCGACAAGGCCGGCATCCCCATCCCGCGCTTCTGCTACCACGACAAGCTGGCCGTGGCGGCCAACTGCCGCATGTGCCTGGTCGACACCGAGGTCGGCGGGCGCTCCGCGCCCAAGCCGTCGCCGGCGTGCGCCACCCCGGTGATGGACGGCCTGAAGGTCTTCACCCGCAACGAGAAGGCGCTCAAGGCCCAGCGGAACGTGATGGAGTTCCTGCTGATCAACCACCCGCTCGACTGCCCGATCTGCGACCAGGGCGGCGAGTGCGAGCTGCAGGACGTCTCGCTCGGCTACGGGCGTTCGGTCAGCCGCTACGTCGAGCGCAAGCGCGTGGTGCCGGACGAGGACATCGGTCCGCTGGTCGCCACCGAGATGACCCGCTGCATCCAGTGCACGCGCTGCGTGCGCTTCACCGCGGAGATCGCCGGCACCTACGAGCTGGGCGGCATGTACCGGGGCGAGAACCTCCAGATCGGCACCTACGATGGCAAGCCGCTGACCACCGAACTGTCCGGCAACGTCGTGGACGTGTGCCCGGTGGGCGCGCTGACCAACAAGGTGTTCCAGTTCCGCGCCCGTCCGTGGGAGCTGGTCGCGAAGGAGTCGCTCGGCTACCACGACGCCATGGGTTCCAACCTGTACCTGCACGTGCGCCGCGGCGAAGTGCTGCGCACCGTGCCGCGTGACAACGAAGCGGTCAACGAGTGCTGGCTGTCCGACCGCGACCGCTATTCGCACCAGGGCCTGTACGCGGCTGACCGCGCCACCGTGCCTATGCGCAAGGTGGACGGGCAGTGGCGCGAGGTGAGCTGGACCGAGGCGCTGGCCGCGGCGGGCGAGATCCTGCGCGCGCACCAGGGCGACGCGCTGGGCGTGCTGGCCCATCCGGCGACCTCCAACGAGGAGGGCGGCCTGCTGGCCGTGCTGGCCGGCGAACTGGGCAGCGGCAACCTCGACCACCGAATCGGCAACCGCGACTTCTCCGACGCCGCCGTGGCCGAGCCGTTCGCGCTGCCGCTGGCCGAGATCGAGCAGGCCGACGTGGTCGTGCTGGTCGGCACCCACGTGCGCCACGAGCTGCCGCTGCTGCATGCACGCCTGCGCCAGGCGCAGGTCAAGCGCAACGCGCGCATCCATGCGCTCAACCCGGTCGACTTCGACTTCGCCTTCAGCCTCGCCGGCAAGCAGATCGTGCCGCCGTCGCGCCTGGCCGAGGCGCTGGGCGATGCCGCCCTGCGCGATGCCGCCAAGGCCGCCACGCGCGCGGTGGTCATCGTTGGCGCGATCGCCGAGAACCATCCGCAGGCGGCCACGATCCGCGCTGCCGCGCGCGACTTCGCCGCCGCCACCGGGGCCTCGCTGTGCCGCATCCCGCAGGGCGCCAATGCCGTCGGCCTGGCGCGCGCCGGGGTGCTGCCGGCCGCCCGCGACGTCGCCGCGATGTTCGCCCAGCCGCGTAGCGCCTACGTCCTGTACGGAATCGAGCCGGGCCTGGACTTCGCCGACACCGCCGCGGCGCTGAAGGCGTTGAACGGCGCGCAGGTCGTGGCCTTCAGCCACTTCGCCTGCGAATCCACCCGCGCGGTGGCCGACGTGATCCTGCCAATCGGCGCGCTGCCCGAGGTCGAGGCCACGCTGACCAACCTCGACGGCGTCGAGCAGCCGGCACGCGCTGGCGGCAAGCTGCCCGGCCAGGCCCGCGAGGGCTGGCGGGTACTGCGCGCGCTCGGCGGCGAACTGGACCTGCCGGGCTTCGAGTTCACCGACCTGGCCGGCGCGCGCGCGCTGCTGGAAGGCGGCCGCAAGGTCCTGGTCAAGGCCGGACAGGCCGGCAACGCGGAGGGCGCAGGGTTGGCGGGCGCCGGTTTGGAGCTCGCGCTGGTGCCGGCGATCTACCGCACCGACGCCGTGGTGCGCCGTGCGCCGGCGTTGCAGGCGCATCCGCTCAATCGCGAGGCGCGCCTGGTGCTCAACCCGGCCGACGCCGCCGCCGCCGGCCTGGCCGACGGAACGGTCGCCAAGGTCAAGGGCGCACACGGCACGGCGACGCTGCCGGTGGCGATGGATGCGGGCGTCGCCGCGGGCGTGGCATGGATCGAAGGCGGCCACGGCGCCACCGCGCCGCTGGGCGCGGGCCGGGTCGAGGTGGTGAAGGCATGAACGAGTTGCTGATTCAGGCGGTTGGCCCGCTGCGCGAATGGTTCCATGCGCTCGGCGAGCTGGGCCCGGCACTGTGGATCGTGCTGAAGATCCTGACCATCGCCATGCCGGTGATCATCGCGGTGGCGTTCTACGTGGTCTGGGAGCGCAAGCTGATCGGCTGGATGCACGTGCGCCACGGGCCGATGTACGTGGGCATGGGCATCTTCCAGGCGTTCGCCGACGTCTTCAAGCTGCTGTTCAAGGAAGTCATCCGGCCGGCGAACGCGCACAGGACGATGTACATCCTGGCGCCGCTGATCGTGCTGGCGCCGGCGTTCGCGGCCTGGGCCGTGGTCCCGCTCGACTACAAGCTGGTGCTGTCCAACGCCAATGCCGGCCTGTTGTACCTGCTGGCGATGACCTCGCTGGGCGTGTACGGCGTGATCATCGCCGGCTGGGCCTCGAACTCGAAGTACGCGTTCCTGGGTGCGATGCGCTCGGCCGCGCAGGTGGTCAGCTACGAGATCGCGATGGGCTTCGCCCTGGTCGGCGTGCTGATCGCCGCCGGCAGCCTGAACCTGACCGACATCGTCATGGCCCAGGCCGGCAACTCGGGCTTCCTGGAATGGTTCTGGCTGCCGCTGCTGCCGCTGTTCGTCGTCTACTGGGTGTCCGGCGTGGCCGAGACCAACCGCGCGCCGTTCGACGTGGTCGAGGGCGAGTCGGAGATCGTGGCCGGCCACATGGTCGAGTACTCGGGTTCGGCGTTCGCGCTGTTCTTCCTGGCCGAGTACGCCAACATGATCCTGGTCAGCTTCCTGATCACGATCTTCTTCCTGGGCGGCTGGCTGAGCCCGGTCCAGGGCTGGGTCACCGGCGACGTGTCGCCGTGGATCGACTGGCTCTGGAAGGGTGGCTGGCCTTGGACCCTGCTGAAGGTGTTCTTCTTCGCCAGCGCCTACATCTGGTTCCGCGCCAGCTTCCCGCGCTACCGCTACGACCAGATCATGCGGCTGGGCTGGAAGGTCTTCATCCCGATCACGATCGCCTGGATCGCGGTCACCGCGCTGCTGGTGTTCTATGGCGTGTTCGAGAAGGGCGCCTGACCGATGAACAAAGTCGTCCACTACTTCAAGAGCCTGATGCTGCTGGAGCTGATCCAGGGGCTCGGCCTGACGTTCCGCTACCTCTTCCGTCCCAAGTACACGCTGATGTACCCGATGGAGAAGTTCCCGCAGTCGCCGCGCTTCCGCGGCCTGCACGCGCTGCGCCGCTACCCGAACGGGGAGGAACGCTGCATCGCCTGCAAGCTGTGCGAGGCGGTGTGCCCGGCGCTGGCCATCACCATCGACTCGACCAAGCGCGAGGACGGCACCCGCCGCACCACGCGCTACGACATCGACCTGTTCAAGTGCATCTACTGCGGCTTCTGCGAGGAAAGCTGCCCGGTGGATTCGATCGTGGAGACGCACGTGCTGGAGTACCACTTCGAGAAGCGCGGCGAGAACATCGTCACCAAGCCGCAGCTGCTGGCCATCGGCGACCGCCTGGAGGCGGAGATCGCCGAGCGCCGCGCCGCCGACGCCGCCTACCGCTGAGGCCACGATGGACTGGATCAAGATCGCCTTCTATGCCTTCGCCGCCACCGCGGTCGTATCCGCCGGCGCCGTGATCAGCGTGCGCAACCCGGTCAACGCGGTGCTGTGCCTGATCCTCACGTTCTTCTCCGTGGCCTGCGTCTGGCTGCTCGTCGGCGCCGAGTTCCTCGGCGTGGCCCTGATCCTGGTCTACGTCGGCGCGGTGATGGTGCTGTTCCTGTTCGTGGTGATGATGCTGGACATCGACGTTGCGGCGCTGCGCGAGGGCTGGGTGCGGTTCCTGCCCGTGGGCCTGGTCGTGGCGGTGGTGATGCTGGTGCAGATGCTCAGCCTGATCGGGGTGAAGATGCGCGCCGCGGCGCCGTTCCCGGACAACGCCGCCTCGGTGGCCGCCGATACGTCCAACACCAAGTGGCTGGCCGAGCACCTGTTCACCGGCTTCATCCTGCCGTTCGAGTTCGCCGCCGTGATCCTGACCGTGGCGGTGGTGGCGGCGGTCATGCTGACCCTGCGCAAGCGCACCGGCATCAAGACGCAGAACCCGTCCGAGCAGTCGCGGGTGAAGGCCGGCGACCGGCTGCGCATGGTGTCCATGCCGGCGGAGAAGCCGGCGCCCGCGGCACCGGCCGAAGGGGAGGGCCAGGCATGATCACGCTCGGACACCTGCTCGCGCTGGGCGCGGTGCTGTTCTGCATCAGCATGGCCGGCATCTTCCTCAACCGGAAGAACGTCATCGTCCTGCTGATGTCGATCGAACTGATGCTGCTGTCGGTCAACATCAACTTCATCGCGTTCTCGCGCGAGCTTGGGGATGCGGCAGGGCAGATCTTCGTCTTCTTCATCCTGACGGTGGCCGCGGCCGAAGCGGCGATCGGCCTGGCGATCCTGGTCGCGTTGTTCCGGACCCGGGGCACGATCAACGTCGGCGAGGTGGACACGCTCAAGGGCTGAGCGGACCGAGCCATCGGTTCGATCCGCCCAGCGCCCGGCCACGGATGGCCGGGCGGGGTTCTCCGGGACCCGCGCGGTACCGCCAGGAACGGCGGGGAACACCAATGATCGCGCAACGCTTCGGCCTTCGAGGCGATGCGGCTGGCGATAGTAGGGAATTGCGGCATGCGCAGGCGAGGGCCCCGGGCCCGCGTCCGCACCGACAGGCACGTACTGGATTAGACGGCACACCATGATCATCTCCAAAACCCATCTGCTGCTGATCGTGCTGGCCCCGTTGCTGGGCAGCATCATCGCGGGCCTGTTCGGGCGCCAGGTCGGCCGCAGGGGCGCGCAGTACGCGACCATTCTCGGCGTGGCCGCCAGCTGCGCGCTGTCGTGCTGGGTCCTGTACCAGCTGGTGGCCGGCGGTGCCTCGCCGTTCAACCAGAACGTCTACACGTTCTTCGAAGTCGGCGGCTACTCGGCCCACGTCGGCTTCATGGTCGACCGGCTGACCGCGATGATGATGGTGGTGGTGACCTTCGTGTCGCTGCTGGTCCACGTCTACACCATCGGCTACATGGCCGACGACCCGGGCTACCAGCGCTTCTTCAGCTACATCTCGCTGTTCACCTTCAGCATGCTGATGCTGGTGATGAGCAACAACTTCCTGCAGCTGTTCTTCGGCTGGGAAGCGGTCGGCCTGGTGTCGTACCTGCTGATCGGCTTCTGGTTCAAGCGCCCGACCGCGGTGTTCGCCAACATGAAGGCGTTCCTGGTCAACCGCGTGGGCGATTTCGGCTTCCTGCTGGGCATCGCCGGCGTGCTGCTGTGGTTCGGGACGCTGGACTACGCGACGGTGTTCGCCAACGCGCCGCAGCTGGCCGGCGCGCAGGTGCAGATCTTCGAGGGCCATCCCTGGGGCGTGGCCACGATCATCTGCGTCTGCCTGTTCATCGGCGCGATGGGCAAGTCGGCGCAGGTGCCGCTGCACGTCTGGCTGCCGGACTCGATGGAAGGCCCGACGCCGATCTCGGCGCTGATCCATGCCGCGACGATGGTGACCGCGGGCATCTTCATGGTGGCGCGCATGTCGCCGCTGTTCGAGCTGTCCGAGGCCGCGCTGGCGTTCGTGCTGTTCATCGGCGCCACCACCGCGTTCTTCATGGGCCTGATCGGCATCGTCCAGAACGACATCAAGCGCGTGGTCGCCTATTCGACCCTGTCGCAGCTGGGCTACATGACCGTGGCGCTGGGCGTTTCGGCCTACTCGGGCGCGGTCTACCACCTGATGACCCACGCCTTCTTCAAGGCGTTGCTGTTCCTGGCCGCGGGCTCGGTGATCATCGGCATGCACCACGAACAGGACATGCGGAAGATGGGCGGCCTGCGCAAGTACATGCCGGTCACCTACTGGACCAGCGTCATCGGCACCTTGGCCCTGGTCGGCACGCCGTTCTTCTCCGGGTTCTACTCCAAGGACACCATCATCGAGGCCGCCGCGCTGCACGCGCATGGCGCCGGGGCGGCCAGCGGCTGGGCCTGGTTCATCCCGCACTACGCCTACTGGGCGGTGTTGGGCGGCGTGATCGTGACGAGCTTCTACAGCTTCCGCCTGCTGTTCATGACCTTCCATGGGCCGGAGCGCTTCCGCGATGCGCACGCCGGCCATGGGCACGGCCATGACGCCCACCACGGCCATGCCGAGGCCGCGCACGGCCAGGATGCCCATGCGCACGCCGACGAGCACGGCCACGACGACCATGCCCACAACGGCGCACACGAGCCGCACGAATCGCCCTGGGTGGTGACCGTGCCGCTGGTCCTGCTGGCGATCCCGTCGGTGCTGATCGGCTTCTTCACCGCAGGCCCGATGCTGTTCGGCACCGACTGGAAGGGCACGCACCACGCCGCGGCGGTGCCCGGGCAGCTCGTGACCTACTTCACCGGCGCGATCGACTTCATCGATCCGGCGCGCGACACCATCGCCCGCGTCGGCGAGGAGTTCTGGCATGGTCCGGTCGCCTACGCGACCCACGGCATGATGATGCCGGCCTTCTGGTTGACCGTGGCCGGCTTCCTGCTCGCGGCCCTGTTCTACCTGTGGAAGCCCGACCTGGCCGGCCGCGCGCGCCGCACTTTCGCGCCGCTGGTGCGGATCCTCGAAGAGAAGTACGGCTTCGACCACCTGTGGATCAAGGGCTTCGCCGGTGGTGGCGTCGCGCTGGGCCGCATGTCGCGCTGGATCGACAGCACCCTGATCGACGGGGTGCTCGTGAACGGCAGCGCGCGCGTGGTCGACCTGGCCGCCACGCTGCTGCGCCGCACCCAATCCGGTTACCTCTACCACTACGCCTTCGCGATGATCATCGGCCTGATTGCACTTCTGGCCGTGCTCATGCGTGTCTGGCGCTGACCGTACGGAAGAACGAGACGTGGCGAACACGCATCTGCTTAGTGTCCTGATCTGGCTGCCGGTGATCGGCGGCGCGCTGATCCTCGCCCTGGGCGAAACCCGGGCGGCGGCCGCGCGCTGGGCCTCGCTGGCCGTGGCGGTGGCCACGCTGCTGGCCAGCCTGCGGCTGCTGACCGGCTTCGACTACGCCGACCCTGGCATGCAGTTCGTCGAGCGGCACGCCTGGATCCCGTCCTACGGCATCCACTACAACCTCGGCGTGGACGGCATCGCGGTCGCGCTGATCCTGCTGACCACCCTCGTCGGCGTGCTGGCCCTGGTCGGCGCCTGGGGCGTGGTCAACAAGCGCGTGCACCAGTACGTGGCCTCGTTCCTGATCCTGCAGGGCGTGACGGTGGGTATCTTCGCCGCCACCGACGCGATCCTGTTCTACGTGTTCTTCGAGGCCATGCTGATCCCGATGTTCCTGATCATCGGCGTCTGGGGCGGGCCGCGGCGCATCTATGCGGCGCTGAAGTTCTTCCTGTACACCTTCCTCGGCTCGGTGCTGATGCTGGTGGCCCTGGTCTACCTGTACCTGAAGGGCGGCAGCTTCCAGCTGGCCGACCTGTACGCGCTGCCGCTGACGGCCCGCGAGCAGACTTGGATCTTCTTCGCCTTCATGATCGCCTTCGCGGTCAAGGTGCCGATGTTCCCGGTCCACACGTGGTTGCCGGACGCCCACGTCGAGGCGCCGACCGCCGGTTCGGTGATCCTGGCGGCGATCGCGCTGAAGATCGGCGGCTACGGCTTCCTGCGCTTCAACCTGCCGATCACCCCGGATGCCGGCCACGAGTACGCCTGGCTGGTGATCACGCTGTCGCTGATCGCGGTGGTCTACGTCGGCCTGGTCGCGCTGGTACAGGACGACATGAAGAAGCTCGTCGCGTACTCGTCGGTCGCGCACATGGGTTTCGTCACCCTCGGCACGTTCATCGTCTTCACCCTGGTGCGCGACTTCGGCTCGCTCGACGCCGCCCGCCTTGGCCTGCAGGGCGCGATGGTGCAGATGGTCTCGCACGGTTTCGTCTCGGGCGCGATGTTCACCTGCATTGGCGTCCTCTACGACCGCATGCACACGCGCCGGATCGCCGACTACGGCGGCGTGGCCAACGTGATGCCGTGGTTTGCCGCCTTCTCGATGCTGTTCTTCATGGCCAATGCCGGCCTGCCGGGCACCAGCGGCTTCGTCGGCGAGTTCATGGTCATCATGGCCAGCTTCCAGAAGCATCCGATGGTCGCGTTCCTGGCCGCCACCACGCTCGTGATCACCGCCGCGTACACGCTGTGGCTGTACAAGCGCGTGTTCTTCGGCGAGGTCGGCAACGCGCACGTGGCCGAGATGAAGGACATCAACGGCCGCGAGGCGCTGGTGCTGGGGGTGTTCGCCGCCGGTACCCTGCTGCTCGGCGTGTGGCCCAAGCCGCTGACCGACCTGATGGAGCCGTCGATCGCGCAACTGGCGATCCAGATCGCCACCAGCAAGCTGTAAGGATTCCCAGAAGATGATCACGTCTCCCTCGATGCCGACCGCCGCCGAGCTGCTGCCGCTGCTGCCGGAACTGGTGCTGATCGGTGGCGCCTTCGCGCTGCTGATCGTGGACCTGTTCATCGACGCCCGGCACAAGGTCTGGACCCACTTCCTGTCGGTGCTGGTGCTGGTCGTGGTGCTGGCGATGCTGGCGACCGGCCAGGGCGGGCAGGGCACGGTGATGAACGGCATGTTCGTGCGCGATACCGCCGCCGACGTGATGAAGCTGGCGATCGTGCTGATGAGCGGGCTGACCCTCGTCTACGGCTGGAGCTACCTGCGCGAGCGCGAGCTGTACAAGGGCGAGGTGCCCGTGCTGGTGCTGTTCGCCACCGCCGGCATGATGATGCTCGTCTCGGCCGGCAGCCTGGTCATGGTCTACCTGGGCCTGGAGCTGCTGGCCCTGTGTTCCTACGCGCTGGTGGCGGCCGATCGCGACAACGGCAAGGCGACCGAGGCGGCGATGAAGTACATCGTCCTGGGCTCGCTGGCCTCGGGCCTGCTGCTGTACGGCATGTCGCTCGTCTACGGCGCCACCGGCACGCTGCAGCTGGATGCGATCAACGCCGCCATCGCCGGCTCGGACGAGCGCACGCTGCTGCTGACCGGCACGGTGTTCATGGTCGCCGGCGTGGCCTTCAAGCTCGGCGCCGCGCCGTTCCACATGTGGCTGCCGGACGTGTACCAGGGCGCCACCGCGCCGGTCGCGCTGTTCGTCAGCTCCGCCCCGAAGCTGGCTGCGTTCGGCATGGCCTGGCGGCTGCTGGAGGCCGGCATGGGCCCGCTGGCCGATGAATGGAAGTGGCTGCTGGCGGGCCTGGCCGCGGTCTCGCTGGTGGTCGGCAACCTGATGGCCGTGGCCCAGAGCAACCTCAAGCGCATGCTCGCGTACTCGACCGTCTCCCACATCGGCTTCCTGCTGATGGGCCTGGCCAGCGGCGACGAGCGCGGCTACGCGGCGGCGCTGTTCTATGCCATCGCCTACGCGCTGATGTCGGCGGCGTCCTTCGGCGCGATCATCGCGCTGTCGCGGCAGGGCTTCGAGGCCGAGAACATCGACGACTTCAAGGGCCTGAACGCGCGCAACCCGTGGATGGCCGGACTGGTGCTGTGCATCATGGCCTCGCTGGCCGGCGTGCCTCCGTTCCTCGGCTTCTGGACCAAGCTGGCCGTGCTGGGCGCGGCGGTGCAGGGCGGGATGCTGTGGCTGGCGCTGCTGGGCGTGATCTGTGCGGTGATCGGCGCCTTCTACTACCTGCGCGTCATCAAGGTGATGTACTTCGACGAGCCGGTCGGCGCGCCGCTGCCGGGGCACAACGATCGCGTGCTGGGCATCGTGCTGGGCGTGAACTCGCTGGCCCTGCTGGTGCTGCCGCTGGGCCTCAACCCGATCCTGGAGTGGTGCCAGCGCGCTTTCATGTGATCCGCCGCCGCCATCAGGTCTCCAAGAGAACCCCCGGCTTCTTGCCGGGGGTTCTGCTTTGTCGGGAAGCCGGACAGGTGCGCCGGATCCGGGAGGGGCTGCCGAATTCCGTGGTTGCTGCTTCCCGGCGGGGGCACGCCAGCCATGGCCTGCTCGCCATGGCACCCGGCGCACGGCATCCCAGGCCAAGGCGGATGCCTTCAGACCTGCAGCCGGCGAACCCTCCAGGTCCACGGTTCAGGCGGCAGACGCTCCCGAGGCTTGCAATAGGTCCGGCCAATCGTCATAATCCCGCCTCTGCTGCGGGGTGGAGCAGTCTGGCAGCTCGTCGGGCTCATAACCCGAAGGTCGCAGGTTCAAATCCTGCCCCCGCTACCATGTTTCGTGGTTCCGTTTTCCCGGTGTTTCCACGGGAAAACGGCGGCCACAAAGCCTGGGCTTGCAACGGCGCATGTTCCCGCCGTTGCGCCGATTCCAGCATCATCGGATGGGAAGCCCAGGCGGGCCTCCCGTCGGACAAGGGGCCCGGTCGGGCCCTTTGTCGTTTCCGGGGTCCGGACGTCGTCCAAGCTTCCGTTTTCCGCGTTCGAGAAGCCGCCGCAATGAGCGACAAGCACAGCGAAATCACCGAGCTGCTGGGTCCGACCGTCGAGTCGCTGGGCCTGGAGCTGCTTGGCATCGAATACCTGCCGGCGCCCGGCGGCGCGACCCTGCGCCTGTATATCGACGTGCCCGCTGACGCCGGCGAGGCCGCCCGCACGGTCACCATCGAGGACTGCGAGGCGGTCAGCCGCGAGGTGTCGGCGCAGCTGGACGTGGCCGATCCGATCTCCGGCAACTACACCCTCGAGGTGTCCTCGCCCGGCCTGGACCGGCCGCTGTTCACGCCAGCGCATTTCTCCCGTTTCCTGGGCGAGCAGGCCAAGGTGTCGCTGAAGCTGCCGCAGGACGGCCGCCGCCGGCTGCAGGGCAGGATCCTGCGGGTCGAGGCCGGCACGGTGGTGTTCGGGCTGGATGGCGCGGAGTTCGCGGTGGCCGCCGAGAACATCGACAAGGCGCGCCTGGTCCCGGACTGGGCCGCGCTCGGCCTGGCGCCGAACAAGTATTCGCCCTCGAACAAGGGCAAGCCTGCGCCGAAGACCGGCAACGGCAGCACTGGCAAGCAATCCTCCAACAAGCCGGCGGCCGGAAAGCCGCACGCGGGGTAAATCGAGATGAGCAAGGAACTTCTTCTGGTAGTGGACGCGGTCGCCAACGAAAAGGGCGTGCCGCGCGATGTGATCTTCGACGCGCTCGAGGCCGCGCTGGCCTCGGCGGCCAAGAAGCGCTACGTCGACCAGGACGTGGTCACCCGCGTGGCGATCGACCGCAAGGACGGCAGCTACGAGACCTTCCGCCGCTGGGAAGTGGTGGCCGATGACGTGGTCATGGAGTCCCCGGACCGCCAGATCCGGCTGATGGACGCGGTCGACGAGGCCGACGGCGTCGAGGTCGGCGACTGGATCGAGGAGCAGATCGAGAACCCGGAGTTCGGGCGCATCGCCGCGCAGGCGGCCAAGCAGGTGATCGTGCAGCGCGTCCGCGAGGCCGAGCGCCAGCAGGTGGTCGATGCCTGGAAGGACCGCGTCGGCGAGCTGGTCACCGGCGTGGTCAAGCGCGCCGAGCGCGGCAACATCTATGTCGACCTGGGCGGCAATGCCGAGGCCTTCATCCCCAAGGACAAGGGCATTCCGCGCGACGTGCTGCGCACCGGCGACCGCGTGCGCGGCTACCTGTTCGAGGTCCGCAGCGAACCGCGCGGCCCGCAGCTGTTCATCAGCCGCGGCGCGCCGGAGTTCATGATCGAACTGTTCAAGCTCGAGGTGCCGGAAGTCGGCCAGGGCCTGGTCGAGATCAAGGCCTGCGCCCGCGATCCGGGCGACCGCGCCAAGATCGCCGTGGTCGCGCACGACAACCGCACCGACCCGATCGGCGCGTGCATCGGCATGCGCGGCTCGCGCGTGCAGGCGGTGAGCAACGAGCTCAACGGCGAGCGCGTGGACATCGTGCTGTGGAACGACAACCCGGCCAACTTCGTCATCAACGCGATGGCGCCGGCCGAGGTGCAGTCGATCATCGTCGACGAGGAGAAGCACTCGATGGACCTGGCCGTGGCCGAGGACCGCCTGGCCCAGGCGATCGGCAAGGGCGGCCAGAACGTGCGCCTGGCCAGCCGCCTGACCGGCTGGCAGCTCAATGTCATGACCCAGGACCAGGTCGCGGCCAAGTCGGAGGCCGAGCAGGCCGTGGCCCGCCAGCTGTTCATGGACAAGCTGGAAGTCGACGAGGAGATCGCCGGGATCCTGGTCGCCGAGGGCTTCAACACGGTCGAGGAGATCGCCTACGTCCCGGTCGGCGAGCTGCTGGCGGTCGAGGGCTTCGACGAGGACATCGTCGAGGAGCTGCGCTCGCGCGCCCGCGACGCCCTGCTCAACGAGGCGCTGGCGGTGGAGGAGGAGCTGGACGAGCACCAGCCGGCCGAGGACCTGCTGGCGCTGGAAGGCATGGACGAGGAAACCGCCTTCGCCCTGGCCTCGCACGGGGTGCGCACCAGCGAGGACCTGTCCGACCTGGCCGCCGACGAAGTGGTGGAGTTCGGCATCGAAGGCCTGGACGAGGCCCGCGCCGCGGCGCTGATCCTGGCTGCCCGCGCCGAGGAGATCGCCCGCCTGGAGCGTGGCGCATGAGCGCCCCGGCCCGCCTGGAGCGGGGCCGGTGAACGCCCCGGCCGCCCCCACGGAGTACGGCGAATGAGCCGGCGATGAACACCGCCCTGCAACCGCAAGGGCTTAGAATCCGCGTTTCCCTTGCTCTGCGCGAGGGGGCGCCAAACAGAGCATAGGATCCGAATGTCGCAGCAAACCACCATTCGCAAGCTCGCCGAGCTGGTCAACACCCCGGTCGAGAAGCTGCTGGAGCAGCTGGCCGAGGCCGGCATGCCCTTCAGCGATCCCGACCAGGTCGTGTCCAGCGCCGAGAAGCTCAAGCTGCTCGGCTTCCTCAAGCGCTCCCACGGCAAGGCCGAAGCCCCGGTCGAAGACGCCGCCGCGCCGAAGAAGATCACCCTGGCCCGCCGCAAGGTCCAGGAGCTGACCGTCGGCGGAGGACGCAGCAAGACCACGGTCAACGTCGAGGTCCGGCAGAAGCGCACCTACGTGAAGGCGCCCGAGGGCGCCGCCACCACCGGCGCTCCGGCGGGTTCGGTCGACGACGAGCGCGCCGAGGTCCTGCGCAAGCTGGAGGAGTCGCGCCAGCGCAACCTCGCCGAGCAGCAGCACCTGGCCGAGGTCGACCGGGCCCGGGCCGAGGAGCTGGAGCGCAAGCGCCAGGAGGAGGAGGCCCAGCGCCTCGCCGAGGAGCAGCAGCGCAAGGCCGACGAAGAGCGGCAGAAGCCGGCCGCGACGCGCGTACCGATCGACGAAAGCGTGCCGCGCCCGCCCCGCGCCGCCACGCCCGCCCACCGTCCGGCCCCGGACCGGGGTGCCGACGACGGCCGCGGCCACAAGCACAAGACCCGCGGCTCGCACGCGATGGTTGCCGGGATCGAGGACGACTCGGCCGCCAGCCGCTTCGCCGGCCAGCTGCACCTGTCGGCCGCCGAGCGTGCGCGCCGGACCACGACCCGCCCGGGTGGCAAGCCCAAGCCGCGTCGCCAGGAGATGCGGGGCGGTTCGTCCGCCGGCGGTGCCGGCGGCTTCGAGCGCCCGACCGCGCCGGTCGTGCGCGAGGTGGCCATCGGTGACGCGATCACCGTGGCCGACCTGGCCCAGAAGCTCGCCCTCAAGGGCGGCGACGTGGTCAAGGCGATGTTCAAGATGGGCGTGATGGCCACCATCACCCAGACCATCGACCACGACACCGCCGCGCTGGTGACCGAGGAACTCGGCCACAAGGTGGTGCGCGCCGGCAACGACGACGCCGAGAGCGAGCTGCTGGCGCACGTCGAGCAGGACCAGGGCGACATGTCGCCGCGTCCGCCGGTGGTCACGATCATGGGCCATGTCGACCACGGCAAGACCTCGCTGCTGGACTACATCCGCCGCACCAAGGTCGCCCATGGCGAGGCCGGCGGCATCACCCAGCACATCGGCGCCTACCACGTGGAAACGCCCAAGGGCGTGATCAGCTTCCTGGATACGCCGGGCCACGCGGCCTTCACCTCCATGCGTGCCCGCGGCGCCAAGCTGACCGACATCGTGGTGCTGGTGGTGGCGGCCGACGACGGCGTCATGCCGCAGACCAAGGAAGCCATCCAGCACGCCAAGGCGGCCGGCGTGCCGCTGATCGTGGCGATCAACAAGATCGACAAGTCCGATGCCGACCCGCTGCGGGTCAAGAACGAACTGCTCGGCGAGCAGGTCGTGGCCGAGGACTTCGGCGGCGACACCCAGATGGTCGAGCTGTCGGCCAAGACCGGCGCCGGCGTGGACGAGCTGCTCGATGCGATCTCGCTGCAGGCCGAAGTGCTGGAGCTGAAGGCGGTGCCGGACGGCAACGCCAGCGGCGTGGTCATCGAGTCGGCGCTGGACAAGGGCCGTGGCCCGATCGCCACCGTGCTGGTCCAGCAGGGCCAGCTGAAGAAGGGCGACTACCTGGTCTGCGGCATCCAGTACGGCCGCGTGCGCGCGCTGTTCGACGAGGTCGGCGGCCAGCCGGCCTCGGCTGGCCCGTCGATCCCGGTGCAGGTGCTCGGCCTGTCGGGCGTGCCCGATGCCGGCGACGACTTCGTGGTCGTCAAGGACGAGCGCCTGGCCAAGGACGTGGCCCAGCAGCGCGACGCCAAGCGCCGCGAATCGCGCCTGGTCCAGGCCGCGGGCAACCGCATGGAAGACATCATGGCCCAGATGGGCAAGGGCGAGGGCCAGCAGGTCCTCAACCTGCTGGTCAAGGCCGACGTGCAGGGTTCGGTGGAGGCGCTCAAGCAGTCGCTGACGGCGTTGTCCAACGACCAGATCCGGATCAACGTGATCAGCTCCGGCGTGGGCGGCATCACCGAGTCGGACGCCAACATCGCCGCGACCACCAAGGCCACGGTGATCGGCTTCAACGTCCGCGCCGACGCCTCGGCCCGCCGGATCATCGAGTCCAGCGGCGTGGACCTGCGCTATTTCTCGATCATCTACGACGTCATCGACCAGGTGAAGCAGGTCGCTTCGGGCCTGCTGGGCGTGGAGATCCGCGAGGAGATCATCGGTATCGCCCAGGTGCGAGATGTTTTCCGCAGCTCCAAGTTCGGCGCGGTAGCCGGCTGCATGGTCATCGAGGGCGTGGTCAAGCGGAACAAGCCGATCCGCGTGCTCCGCGACAACACGGTCGTATTCGAGGGCGAGCTGGAGTCGCTGCGCCGCTTCAAGGAAAACGTGGACGAAGTGCGCAACGGCACCGAGTGCGGCATCGGCGTGAAGGAGTACAACGACGTCAAGGCGGGCGACCAGATCGAGTGCTTCGAGCGCATCGAGGTCCAGCGCACGCTGTAAGCCGCGCATCGGCCGGCACGGGCCGGCCGATGCGCGAGGAACGGGACGGCCCACGCGGCCGTCCCGTCGTTTCGGGCCCTGCCGCCGTGCCGGGCTGCTACCGTTGTCTGCACCGGCACGGACCACGCGCCGGCGAGGAGTAGAGCCATGCCCACCAAGTCCTTCCACCGTACCGACCGGGTGTCGGCGCAGCTGCGCCGCGAACTGGGCACGCTGATCCACGAGGCCGTGCGCGAGCATGGGCTGCCCTCGGTGAGCGTCTCCGACGTCGAGGTCACACGCGACCTGGCCCATGCCAAGGTGTTCGTCACGGCGCTGCTGCCCGACCGTTCGGCCGAGGCGGTCAAGGCGCTGAAGGAACTGGGCAGGGAACTGCGCATGGAGCTCGCCCGGCGGGTCAAGTTGCGCCACGTGCCCGAATTGCATTTCCACTACGACGACTCGGTCGACCGCGGCGAGCGCATCGAGGCGCTGCTGAAGGAAAATCCGCCGATCGACCCCGAGTCGTAGGCCTGCGCCCGCTCCGGCTGCCCTGGCGCCGCCATCCCCTCCGCCGGCGGCGCGGCGCGATCGCGCCGCTGCGGCGGGCCGCACAGGTCGTGCCATGACGATGAACCGTCCCAAGATCCGCTTCCGACCCCTCGACGGCATCCTGCTGCTCGACAAGCCTGCGGGAATGAGCTCGAACGCCGCCCTGCAGGCGGCGCGGCGGCTGTTCCGGGCCGAGAAGGGCGGCCATACCGGCAGCCTGGATCCGCTGGCGACCGGGCTGCTGCCGTTGTGCTTCGGCGAGGCGACCAAGCTGGCCGGCCTGCTGCTGGGCTCGGACAAGGCCTACGAGGCCGGCATCGTGCTGGGGGCCACCACCGACACCGACGATGCCGACGGCCAGCCCCTGCGCCGGCGGCCGGTGCCGGTGCTGGAGCGCGCCGCGCTGGAGGCCGCGCTGGCTCCGTTCACCGGGGTGCTGCAGCAGCGTGCGCCGGTCTATTCGGCGCTCAAGCAGGGCGGTGAGCCGCTGTACGCGCGGGCGCGCCGGGGCGAGGCGATCGAAGCGCCCGTGCGCGAGGTGGAGGTCCGCGCGATCGAACTGCTGGACTTCGCCGGCGACCGGCTCCGCATCCGGGTGACCTGCGGAACCGGCACCTACGTCCGCAGCCTGGCACGCGACCTGGGCGAGGCCCTGGGGTGCGGCGCGCACATCGCCAGCCTGCGCCGGCTGTGGGTCGATCCGTTCAGGGAGCCGCGGATGCACACCCTGGAGGAGCTGGAGGCGCTCGCCGAAGGGGCGGGCGAGGCCGCGCTGGACGCCTGCCTGCTGCCCCTGTCGGCGGGATTGGCCGGCCTCCCGCGGGTCGAGCTGGAGGAGGGGGAGGCGGCCCGGTTCAGCCTGGGACAGCGCCTGCGCGGGCCCTGGCCGGCGGCCGAGCCGGCCGGCGTGTTCACCCGCGGCGGCCGGCCCCTGGGCCTGGGCAGCGTCGAAGCGGATGGCCGCCTGTCGCCGCAGCGCCTGTTCCGGCCGGCCCTGGAGCCGGGCTGCGGCGGCTAGCGCCTTGTCCGGAGCGGGTGCCCGCAGGTACAATTCGCGCGCCTGTTTTCCGGGCCAATCCCTTTCCGCCCATTGCCCTGTTCTGCCGGGCGGGGCGGCCATCCGCAAGCGGCGGGTCAGGCGGTGCGCCCAGCGCGTTCCTGCCGGCCTCGCATCCAGAGAAGAAACCATGTCCATCGATACCCAGAAGATCATCGCCGACAACGCGCGCGGCGCCAACGACACCGGCTCGCCGGAAGTCCAGGTCGCCCTGCTCACCGGCCGCATCGAACAGCTGACCGAGCACTTCAAGACCCACAAGAAGGACCACCACAGCCGTCGTGGCCTGCTGCAGCTGGTCAACCGCCGCCGCAGCCTGCTCGACTACCTCAAGCGCAAGGACAACGAGCGCTACAAGGCCCTGATCGAGAAGCTCGGCCTGCGTCGCTGATGCAAGACCCCGCCGCGGCGCAGAGATGCGCCGCGGTTTGCATTTCGGCACCCGCAAGGAAAACCCCGTAGTCGGTCCGGCCGGTCCGGACGCTCCATCGCCAGCGGCCGGGCTCTCCGGCCACCCGGTCGCGGCAAGGGCCGCCCCCGGTCAATCGCAAGCAGAATCTCCAAGGAACCAACGTGGCAAAAATCACCAAAACCTTCCAGTACGGCAAGCACCAGGTCACCCTGGAAACCGGCGAGATCGCCCGCCAGGCCGGCGGTGCCGTCATCGTCAAGTTCGATGACACCGTGCTGCTGGTCACCGCCGTGGCAGCGAAGTCGGCCCGCGAAGGCCAGGACTTCTTCCCGCTGACGGTCGACTACCAGGAGAAGTTCTACGCCGGCGGCCGCATCCCGGGTGGCTTCTTCAAGCGCGAAGGTCGTGCCACCGAGAAGGAAACCCTGATCTCGCGCCTGATCGACCGCCCGCTGCGTCCGCTGTTCCCGGAGGAGTTCCGCAACGAAGTGCAGGTCATCGCCACGGTGATGTCGCTGAACCCGGAGATCGACGGCGACATCCCGGCGCTGATCGGCGCGTCCGCCGCCGTCGCCCTGACCGGCGCGCCGTTCAACGGCCCGATCGGCGCCGCCAAGGTCGGCTACATCAACGGCGAGTACGTGCTCAACCCGACCGTCAGCGAACTGAAGAACTCGAAGCTGGAGCTGGTCGTCGCCGGTACCTCCAACGCCGTGCTGATGGTGGAGTCCGAAGCGGCCGAGCTGTCCGAGGACGTGATGCTGGGCGCGGTGATGTTCGGCCACCGCGAGATGCAGAAGGTCATCAACATCATCAACGAGCTGGTCACCGAGGCCGGCACGAAGAACTGGGACTGGGCCGCGCCGGCCAAGAACGAAGCGCTGATCTCGGCGCTGAAGGAAGCCGTCGGCAACCAGCTCGAGGCCGCCTTCCAGGTGCGCGACAAGCTGCAGCGCCGCGACGCCATCGCCGCGATCAAGAAGGACGTGTTCCAGCAGCTGGCCGGACGCGCCGAAGCCGACGGCTGGACCGCCTCGGCCATGTCCAAGGAGTTCGGCGAGCTGGAATACCAGACCATGCGCGGTTCGGTGCTGGCGACCAAGGTCCGCATCGACGGCCGTGCGCTGGACACCGTGCGCCCGATCACGTCGAAGGTCAGCGTGCTGCCGCGCGTGCACGGCTCGTCGCTGTTCACCCGTGGCGAGACCCAGGCGATCGTCGCGGTCACGCTGGGCACCGCCCGCGACGGCCAGATCATCGACGCGGTCTCCGGCGAGTACAAGGAGCACTTCCTGTTCCACTACAACTTCCCCCCGTACTCGGTGGGCGAAGCCGGCCGCATGATGGGCCCCAAGCGCCGCGAGATCGGCCACGGCCGCCTCGCCAAGCGCGGCGTGCTGGCGGTGATGCCGACCATGGAAGCGTTCCCGTACACGATCCGCGTGGTCTCGGAAATCACCGAGTCCAACGGCTCCTCCTCCATGGCTTCGGTCTGCGGCAGCTCGCTGGCGCTGATGGATGCCGGCGTGCCGATCTCCGCACCGGTCGCCGGCATCGCGATGGGCCTGGTCAAGGAAGGCAACGACTTCGTCGTGCTGTCCGACATCCTGGGTGACGAAGACCACCTGGGCGACATGGACTTCAAGGTGGCCGGTACCCAGAACGGCGTGTCCGCGCTGCAGATGGACATCAAGATCGAGGGCATCACCGAAGAGATCATGAAGCAGGCGCTGTCGCAGGCAAAGGCCGGCCGCCTCCACATCCTGGGCGAGATGGCCCATGCGATGACGGCACCGCGCCAGGAGCTGAGCGAGTTCGCGCCGCGCCTGATCACGATCAAGATCCACCCGGACAAGATCCGCGAGGTGATCGGCAAGGGCGGTTCGGTGATCCAGGCGATCACCAAGGAGACCGGCACCCAGATCGACATCCAGGACGACGGCACGATCACCATCGCCTCGGTGAACGGCGCCGCCGGCCAGGCCGCCAAGGCCCGCATCGAGCAGATCACCTCCGACGTGGAGCCGGGCCGGATTTACGAGGGCAAGGTCGCCAAGATCATGGATTTCGGCGCCTTCGTGACCATCCTGCCGGGCAAGGACGGCCTGGTCCACGTGTCGCAGATCTCCAACGACCGCGTCGAGAAGGTCGGCGATGCGCTGAAGGAAGGCGACCTGGTGAAGGTCAAGGTCCTGGAAGTCGACAAGCAGGGCCGCATCCGCCTGTCGATCAAGGCTGTCGAGGAAGGCGAGGGCGTGACGGAGTAATCCGCGCGCTCCCTAGCTGGTACGAGAAAGCGGGCTCCGGCCCGCTTTTTCTTTGGCCGTTTCCCCGGTTCCGGCAGCGCGCTGGCGGGCGTTGCGACGACGCATCGCGGCGGATCCGGTCATCACCGGCACGCCGGGTCGTGCAATGCGGCCTCAGGCTGCTTCGAGCGCCTTGAGGCCGGCCGGATCGAGGATTTCCACCACGTAGGTGCCCGGCAGCGCGATCAGCCCGCGCGTGCGCAGCGCCGTGAGGCTGCGGCTGACCGTTTCCACGGTCAGGCCGAGGTGGTCGGCGATGTCGGCGCGCGGCATGGGCAGCGCGACCGCGGGCCCCGGGTTGCCGGCGCGCGCCTGGCGCGCGGCCAGCCTGAGCAGGAAGTCGCCCATGCGCTCGATCGGGGTCATCCGCGCCAGCGACATCATCTGCTCGCGGGCGGTGTCCAGTTCTACGCAGGCGCGCTCCAGCAGCTTGGCCTGCAGGTGCGGATAACGGGTGCCCAGGCGCTGCATCGCGTCGGCGCCGAAACGGCACAGTTCCGTCGCGGCCAGGGCCTCGATGTCGTGCTGGTGGGTGGGGGCGCCGCTGAGGCCGACGAAGTCGCCCGGCAAGGCGAAGCCGGCGACCTGGCGGCGGCCGTCGGCGGACACGCGCACCAGGCGCAGGGCGCCGCGGGTGACGGTATACACGTGGCGGCGGGTCTCGCCCTGTCGGGCGAGTACCGCCCCGGGTTCGAGCGCCTGCACGCTGGCCGCCGTCTCGAGCGCCTGGATCTCCTCGGGCGACAGCGCCGAGCACACCGCCAGGTGGCGGACCTGGCAATGCAGGCACGGCCCCAGCGGGCCGGCGTCATCCGGTGGCGGGGCCAGGCAGGGGCTGTCGAACGGGGGCCAGGACATGCGTCGCGTCGCTTGATCGGTGCGCCCATGATACCGGCGCGCGGACGCGCGCGCCGAACGGGTCCCGCCCCGGCCAAGGTAGAATTGCGGCCCCAGCGCGTGAGGAGTTTCCCGCTTGATCAGGCCCCGTACCCCGCCCGGCGTCATGGAGCTGCTGCCCCGCGAGCAGATCGCGTTCCAGCGCATGCTCGACGTGATCCGCCGCAACTACGAGCGCTTCGGCTTCCTGCCGGTGGAGACGCCGGTGTTCGAGCTCTCCGACGTGCTGCTGACCAAGTCCGGGGGCGAGACCGAGCGGCAGGTGTACTTCGTCCAGTCCACCGGCGCGCTGGCCAATGCCGCGGCCGGGGCCGAGGCCGGCAAGCCCGAGGGTGGCCTCCCCGAGCTGGCGCTGCGCTTCGACCTGACCGTGCCGCTGGCGCGCTACGTGGCCGAGCACGAGCACGAGCTGAGCTTCCCGTTCCGGCGCTACCAGATGCAGCGCGTGTACCGCGGCGAGCGAGCCCAGCGCGGCCGCTTCCGCGAGTTCTACCAGTGCGACATCGACGTGATCGGCAAGGACGCGCTGAGCATCCGTTACGACGCCGAGGTGCTGGCGGTGATCCACGCGGTGTTCGCCGAGCTGGGGATCGGCGCGTTCAAGGTGCAGTTGAACAACCGCAAGCTCATGCGCGGCTTTTTCGAGGCCCAGGGCGTCACCGATCCGCAGCAGCAGGCGCTGGTCCTGCGCGAAGTGGACAAGATCGACAAGCGTGGCGCCGACTACGTGCGCGAGACCCTCGCCGGTCCCGGTTTCGGCTTGCCGGTGGCGGCCGTGGAGCGGATCCTGGCGTTCGTCGAAGTGCGCTCGCAGTCCCACGACGACGCGCTGGCGCGGATCGAGCGGGTGCTCGCCCAAGCCGGCGACCAGGCCAGCGAGACGCTGCGCACCGGCGCCGCCGAGCTGCGCGAGGTGCTGGAACTGGTCAAGGCGTTGGGCGTGCCCGAGGCCGCCTACTGCCTGAACTTCTCCATCGCCCGCGGCCTGGACTACTACACCGGCACCGTCTACGAGACCCAGCTGGTCGACCACCCGGAGATCGGCTCGATCTGCTCCGGCGGGCGCTACGAGGACCTGGCCAGCCACTACACCAAGTCGAGGCTGCCGGGCGTCGGCATTTCCATCGGCCTCA
Organism: Pseudoxanthomonas kaohsiungensis; assembly: GCF_010211765.1. Lineage (GTDB taxonomy): Bacteria > Pseudomonadota > Gammaproteobacteria > Xanthomonadales > Xanthomonadaceae > Pseudoxanthomonas > Pseudoxanthomonas kaohsiungensis. The sequence goes on from NZ_PDWO01000014.1 coordinate 57,581, forward strand.
CCCGGCTGTTCTGGCAATTGCGCGAGGCCGGGCTGATCGGCGGCATCGCCGAGAGCAGCGTGCAGGCGATGGTGGCGCTGATGGAGGATTCGCAGCTGGCGGAGGCGCTGGACATCGCGCGCCACCTGCGCGCCGGCGGGATCAACACCGAAGTGCAGATGGAGGCGCGCAAGGTCGGCAAGCAGTTCCAGTACGCCTCGCGCGCGGGCATCCGCTTCGTCGTGCTGGCCGGCGCGGACGAGCTGGCGCGCGGCGTGGTCGCGGTGAAGGACCTGCTCCGCGAGCAGCAGTTCGAGGTATCCCGCGACGAACTGGCCGGCACCTTGCGGGTGGAACTGGAACAGGCCCGCGCCCTGGCCGGCCGCTGAGCCGGCCGCCCAGGCACGCAACACGGAACACGAACATGCAGACCATCCGACTCGACGGGCAGTCCCTGACCCGTGACCGCCTCGTCGCCGTCGCCGCGGGCGCGGCGGTCGAGCTCGATCCGCGCGCGCTGGACGCGGTCCGGCGCGCGGCCGACTTCCTCGCCGAACAGGTGCGCCGCCAGGAACCGATCTACGGCGTCTCCACCGGCTTCGGCAGCAATGCCGACAAGCTGCTCGGCGCCCATCCGCTGCGCGACGAGCTGCCCGGCGCTATGCCCTCGGGGCGGTCGCTGCACGAGGAGCTGCAGCGCAACCTGATCGTCACCCATGCGGTGTGCGTGGGCGAGCCGATGGCGGCCGACGTGGTGCGGGCGATGCTGTGCATCCGCATCAACACCCTGCTCAAGGGCCATTCGGGCATCCGCGTGGAAACCCTGCAGGCGCTCACCGCGATGCTCAACGCCGGCATCGTGCCGGTGGTACCGCAGCTCGGGTCGGTCGGCGCCTCCGGCGACCTGGCGCCGCTGTCGCACCTGGCGATCGTCCTGCTCGGCGGTGGCGAGGCGTTCTTCCAAGGCCGGCGCATGGCCGGCGCCGAGGCGTTGCAGCGCGCCGGCCTGGCGCCGGTCTCGCTGTCCTACAAGGAAGGCCTGGCGCTGAACAACGGCACCGCGCAGATGCTGGCGATGGGCGTGCTGGCGTTGCACCGCCTCGAGCAGATGCTCGACACCGCCGACCTGGCCGCGGCGATGACCATCGATGCGTTCGCCGGCCGGCTGGGCGCGTTCGCCGCCGAGGTGCATGCGCTGCGTCCGCACCCCGGCCAGGTGCAGGTGGCGGCGAACCTGCGCCGGCTGCTGGAAGGCTCGACCCTGGCCGACATCGCCTACCACCTCGTGCCACGCTTCCGGCAGTGGCTGCCGTCGAGCTGGTCGCCGTTCCCGCAGGCCGGCGCCGACGCGCAGGCGCTGCGCTTTGACATCGGCTGGGACTGGGTACCCGCCGACCAGCGCCATGGCCGCGAGAAGTTCTACCTGCGCTTCCTGCCGTTCCGCGGCGGCAAGAAGCACCAGCCGCAGGACAGCTATTCGCTGCGCTGCATCCCACAGGTGCACGGCGCGGTCCGCGACGCGGCCGCGCAGGCCGCGCGCGTGCTCGACATCGAGCTCAACGCGGTCACCGACAACCCGCTGGTGTTCCCGGACAAGGCCGATGCGACGCACGTGGAGGAGCAGGTCATCTCGGCCGGGCATTTCCATGGCATGCCGCTGGCGCTGGCGCTGAGCTACGTGAAGGCGGCGATCCCGACCCTGGCTTCCATCTCCGAGCGCCGGCTCAACAAGCTGGTCGACCCGGCGACCAACGACGGACTGCCGGCATTCCTGATCGGCAACGAGGACGGCACCGAGTCGGGCCACATGATCGTGCAGTACACGGCCGCGGCGATCGTCAACGACCTCGCCAGCCGCGCGCACCCGGCCTCGGTCTACTCGGTGCCGACCAGCGCCAATGCCGAGGACCACGTGTCCATGGGCGCCAACGAGGCGCGCCACGTGCTGGCGATGGTCGAGGACCTGGGCAAGGTGCTGGCGCTGGAACTGTACACCGCCGCGCAGGCGCTGGACCTGCGCCGGGACATGATCAACGCCGCACGGGCCCTGGCCCGTGGCGCCGATGCCGCGGCACTGGCGACCAAGGTGCAGGGCGGCCCCGCCGCCGGTGCGCCCGGACGCGAGGGTTTCCTCGGCGAGGTGGAGGCGCTGCGCGCCCAGCTCGCCGGCGCCGATGCGTTCCATCCCGGTACCGCGGTAGCGGCCGCCCATGCCCGGATCCGCGCCGAGGTGCCGTTCCTGGACCGCGACCGCGCGATGGACGGCGAAGTGGCGGCGATGGTGGCGCTGGTCGCCTCCGGCGCGCTGCTGCAGGCGCCGCCGGCCTAGCCGCCGGCCACGCGGACCTGGTCGCGGCCGCCGGACTTGGCCGCGTACAGGGCGTTGTCCACGACCTGGAGGGCCATGTCCGTGGCGGCGTGCTCGTCGGCGCCGGTGTCGACCGCATGCACGCCGATGCTGGCGGTCACGGTCACCAGCGGACCGCGGGTGCGGAACGGCTCCTCGCGCAGCCGCGTGCAGATGTCCTCCGCGATCTCGCGCGCGTGGTACACGTCGATGCCGGGCAGGGCGGCGATGAACTCTTCGCCGCCGTAGCGCGCCACCAGCGCGCCATGCGGCCGCAGCACGCCCTCCACCAGCCGCGCACTGCGACGCAGGCAGTCGTCGCCGACCAGGTGTCCGTGGCGGTCGTTGATCTGCTTGAAGTGGTCCAGGTCGATCATCATCAGCGACAGCGGCTGCCCCTGGGCCTTGGCGGCCTCGAGCAGCGATTCGAAGCGCTCGCGGAACCAGCCGCGGTTGTACAGGCCGGTCAACGCGTCGTGGCGGCTGGCCTCGCGCAGCCGCGAGTGCGCCGTTTCCAGCTGCTCGAGCGCGGTGCGCAGCTCGCTGGTGCGCTCGAGCACCTGCGACTCTAGCTGCAGCTTGGCCCGGCGCACGATCCGCTCGTTCTCGTTGCGCAGCGCCGCGTAGCGGTAGCTCAGCGCGATCGACAGCAGCAGCATCTCCAGCGCCGAGCCGATCTGCACGCCGTAGACGGTCAGGAACGACTTGGGCAGCAGGCCGAAGGCCAGCGCGGTGAACATGCCGGTGCCCAGCAGGAACATGCCCCAGGCCAGCAGGAACAGCAGCGCCGAGCGGTCGCCGCGGCGGAACGCCACCAGGGTCACGGTCAGGATCCAGGCGATGCTCAGGAAAACCGAAGCGGCCGCCAGCGGCGTGGCGATCCGGTACGGCAGCCAGAACGAGGCGATGCCCAGGGCCATGTAGAACGCGATCACCGCGATCGATATCCAGTTGCCCGCCGGCCACACGGTGCGCAGGCGCAGGAACACCCGGGCGAACTGCTGCATGCCGATCTGCGCCAGGCAGATCGACAGCGGCACCGACAGGTCGGCCAGCCATGGCGAGTCCGGCCACAGGTACTCGAAGCCCAGGCCGTTGAGCGTCATCAGCACCAGGCCGAACGCACTGAGGTGGAACAGGTACCAGAAGTAGCTGGCGTCGCGCAGCGCCAGCCAGAGCACGAGGTTGTAGACGAACAGGGCGATCAGGATCCCGTAGTACAGCCCGATGCCGAACTGCGCATCGCGCGAGATCTCGATGAAGGCGGTGGGCGTGTGCAAGGTCAGCGGCACCTGCATGGAGCTCTGGCTCTGCACCCGCAGCAGTACGTCCACGCGTTCGCCGACCGGCAGCTCGAGCATGAAGTTCGGATAGCGGTAGCTGACGCTGCGGGCGCCGAAGGGCAGGTGGTCGCCGCCGCTGCGGTGCACGATGCGCCCGTCCGCGTAGCGCAGATACAGGTCGAGGCGGTCGCTCAGCGGGTATTCCTGGACCAGCAGCCAGTGCGGCTGGGTGCCGGCGCGGTTCACCACCGGCACGTGGAACCAGTAGGCGCCCTGCTGGAAGCCGAATGCCGCGCCGGCGTCGGGCAGCGGCTCGAAGCCGGCGGCATCCAGTTGCCGCCACGCCTGCGCGGCCGTCATCCGTCCGTCTCCGTCATGCAGGTAGCGGGTGTGCGTGCCGAGCGGCCGCTGTCCCTGTTCCGCTTCCAGGCGCAAGGGCTCGGGTGCCGGTGGCGCGGCCATAGCCGGCAGGGCGGCGGCCAGCAGCAGCCAGGCGAGCAGGACGGCGATCCCGCGCCGGGCCCGACTCTTGGCGTGTTTCCGCTGCTCCATGCGCTCCCCGGAAAGGCCTGTGCCCCATCGCCCTGGGCGACCGGCGCAGTGTAGCGGCCACGATGCTTGACCAGTGGCCCGTTCGTCATCTAATGTATTAGCACGTTAATACATTAGGCAAACCAGCCATGAAGCGGCGGACCCGGGACACTGCAGACGACAGCGAGGCCAGGCTCGAAGCCCTGGCCGTGGCGCTGGCCGGATTGCGCGGGCCGGAGGCGTTCCAGGCCTTCCTCACCGACCTGTGCACGCCGGCCGAGCTGGAGGCCATGACCGACCGCTGGCGGGTCGTGCCGCTGCTGCAGCAGGGCATGCCGTACCGCGAAATCCACGACCTGACCCAGGTCAGCGTCACTACCATCGGCCGGGTCGCACGCACCCTGGAGCGGGGCGCCGGCGGCTATGCGCTGGCACTGCCGGCCAACGCGAGCGCGACCGTCCGCAAGGAATCCCCATGAATCCCCCCCTCGGCACCGCCTCGCGCGACCGCCTGCGCATCGCGATCCAGAAGAGCGGCCGCCTGGCCGAACCGGCGCGCAGCCTGCTGGCGGCCTGCGGCCTTAGCTGGCGCGAAAGCCGCGACAAGCTGTTCTGCTATGGCGAATCGCTGCCGGTGGACCTGCTGCTGGTCCGCGACGACGACATCCCCGGCCTGATCGCCGACGGCGTCTGCGACCTGGGCGTGGTCGGTCGCAACGAACTGGACGAGCAGGCTGGCGAACGCGAGCGCAACGGGCTGGCGCCGGCCTATCGCGCGCTGCGCGGGCTGGGCTTCGGCCAGTGCCGGCTCATGCTCGCCGTTCCCGAGGACTGGGACTGGCAGGGCCCGCAACAGCTGCAGGGCCTGCGCATCGCCACCAGCTACCCGGCGATCCTGCGCCAGTGGCTGGAAGGACAGGGCATCGATGCCCAGGTGGTGGAGCTGTCCGGCTCGGTCGAGATCGCACCACGCCTGGGCACCGCCGACCTGATCTGCGACCTGGTATCCAGCGGTGCGACGCTGGCCGCCAACCACCTCAAGCCGGTGGAAACCCTGCTCGACAGCGAAGCGGTGCTGGCCGGTCCGGCCGGCGGCTTCGACGACGCGCGCGCCGGGCTGGCGCAGATGCTGCTGCGCCGGGTCGACGGCGTGCTGCAGATGAAGGACCGCAAGCTGCTGATGTTCAGCGCCGAGCGCGAATCGGTGCCGGCCCTGGCCCGCCTGCTGCATGACGCCGGGCCGCTGGTGGAGCTGCCGGGCGCCAACGGCGCCCTGTCGCTGCAGGCGATGTGCGACGGTGCCGTCAGCTGGCAGCGGCTGGAAGAGCTCGAGCGTGCCGGTGCACGCGGGCTGATGGTGCTCGCGGTCGAGAGGTCGCTGGCATGAGCGCGCGCGCCGCCGATGAAACCCTGCCCTGGAGCCGGCTGGAATGGTCGGCGCTCGATGAAACCGCTCGCGCCCGTGCATTGACCCGTCCGGTGCAGGTCGTGGCCGCGGCCACGCGCGAGGCGGTCGCCGCGGTGCTCGCCGACGTGCGCGGGCGTGGCGACCAGGCGCTGCGCGAGCTGACCCTGCGTTTCGACCGGGTCGAACTGGATGCCTTCGAAGTGGCGCCGGCCGAGTTCTCCGCGGCCGAGGCAGCGGTCGCGCCCGCGCTGCGCCAGGCCATGGTCGAGGCGGCGCAGCGGATCGAGGCGTTCCACCGCGCCGGCATGTCCGCCGGCTATGCGGTGGAGACCGCGCCGGGCGTGGTCTGCGAACGGATGATCCGCCCCGTGCCGCGGGTCGGTCTTTACGTGCCTGCCGGCAGCGCTCCCTTGCCGTCGACGGCATTGATGCTGTGCATACCGGCCACGCTGGCCGGCTGCCCGCAGGTCGTGCTGTGCACGCCGCCACGTAGCGACGGCACGGCCGACCCGGCGGTGCTGGTCGCGGCCCGGCTGGCGGGCGTGCACCGGGTGTTCAAGCTCGGCGGCGCGCAGGCGATCGCGGCGATGGCCTTCGGCAGCGAAAGCGTGCCCGGGGTCGACAAGATCTTCGGGCCGGGCAACAGCTACGTGGACGAGGCCAAGCGCCAGGTGGCCCAGTCCGGTGCCGCGGCGATCGACATGCCCGCCGGTCCCTCGGAGGTGCTGGTGATCGCCGACGCCGGGGCCGATGCCGCCTTCGTCGCCGCCGACCTGCTCTCGCAGGCCGAACACGGGCCGGACTCGCAGGTCCTGCTGCTGTCCGACAGCGCCGCGCTGGTCGACCGGGTCGAGCAGCAGCTGCACGCGCAGCTGGCCGCGTTGCCGCGCGCGGACATCGCGCGCCGCGCGCTGTCGGCCTCGCGCCTGGTTCGCGTGGATTCGCTGGCCGACGCGTTCGCGATCAGCAATGCCTATGCGCCCGAACACCTGATCCTGGCGCTGCGCGAACCGCGTGCCTGGCTCGACCGGGTCGAGGCCGCCGGTTCGGTCTTCCTCGGCGACTGGACGCCCGAGGCGCTGGGCGACTATTGCAGCGGCACCAACCACGTCCTGCCGACCAGCGGCGCGGCGCGGGCGTGGAGCGGGGTCAGCGTGGCCAGCTTCCAGAACAGCGTCAGCGTGCAGGCGGCCAGCCGCGAGGGGATCCTCGCCATCGGCGGTTGCGCGGTAACGATGGCGCGGGCGGAGGGGCTGGACGCGCATGCCAACGCGGTCGCGTTGCGGCTGGAGGCGGCGGACGCATGAGCAGCCCCATGGATCCGGGCAGCTTGCTCGGCCTCGTCCGCGAGGACCTGCGCGGCTTCGGCGGTTATGCGTCGGCACGCACGACCGACCTGCGCGGCGAGGTCTGGCTCAACGCCAACGAAAGCCCGTGGCCCAACCCGGCCGACGCCACCGGCAGCAGCCGCCGCTATCCGGAGCCGCAGCCGCCGGCATTGCGCCAGGCGCTGGCCCGCCTGTATGGCTGCGATCCCGCGCAGGTACTGGTCGGGCGCGGCAGCGACGAGGCGATCGACCTGCTGGTGCGCGCCCTGTGCGCACCCGGTCGCGACGCGATCGTGGTGACGCCGCCGGTGTTCGGCATGTACGCGGTCAGTGGGCGGCTGCAGGGTGCGCCGTTGCTGGAAGTGCCGCTGGTCGACGGGCCGGACGGATTCGCGGTCGACCTGGATGCCGTGGCCACCGCGGCCGGGCACGGTGGGGCCAAGCTGGTGTTCCTGTGCTCGCCCTCCAACCCGACCGGCGGCAGCGTGCCGCTGGAAGGGATCGCCGCGCTCGCGGCACGGCTGGCCGGGCAGGCGCTGGTGGTGGTCGACGAGGCCTACGGGGAGTTCTCGGACCAGCCGTCGGCCACCGGACTGATGGCGGCGAACGCGAACATCGCGGTGCTGCGCACCCTGTCCAAGGCCCACGCGCTGGCGGCCGCGCGGATCGGCGTGCTGATCGCCGATCCGGTGCTGGTCCGCGTGCTGCGCGCATGCCAGGCGCCGTATCCGGTGCCCACGCCGTGCGCGGAACTGGCGCTCGAAGGGCTGGCCGGCGAGGCGTTGGCGCGCACCGCGGCGCGCGTGGCCGAGGTGCGGCGCGAGCGCGTGCGCCTGCAGGATGGACTGGCGGCGCTGCCCGGCGTCCTGCGGGTCTATCCCTCCGACGGCAACTACCTGCTGGTGCGCTTCGCCGATGCGGACGCGGCCTTCGCCCGGCTGCTGGCCGCCGGCGTGGTGGTGCGCGACCAGCGTGCCGCGCCGCGGCTGTCCGATGCGCTGCGCATCAGCATCGGCACCCCCGAACAGAACGACCGCGTGCTCGCCGCGCTGGATGCCAAGGAAGCCGTCGCATGAGCACGCGTGGGATCAATGGCCCGGTCCTGTTCCTCGACCGCGACGGCACCCTGATCGAGGAGCCGGCGGATTTCCAGATCGATGCCTACGAGAAGCTGCGGTTCGTGCGCGGCGTGATCCCGGCACTGCTGAAGCTGCGCGACGCCGGCTGGCAGTTCGTGATGGTCACCAACCAGGATGGCCTGGGCACCGACAGCTACCCGCAGGCCAGCTTCGACGGCCCGCATGCACTGATGATGCAGGTGTTCGAAAGCCAGGGCATCGTCTTCCACGACGTGCTGATCGACCGCAGCTTCCCGCACGAGAACAGCCCGACCCGCAAGCCGGCCATCGGCCTGGCGCTGCCCTACATCCAGGACCGCGGCATCGACTGGAAGCGCTCGGCGATGGTGGGCGACCGGCCGACCGACAACCAGTTCGCCGCCAACCTGGGGATCCGCGCCTTCCAGCTGAAGACCCCCCAGTTCGGCGGGGAGTGGGACTGGGCCGGAATCGCGCACGAGCTGGCCGACGCCCCGCGCCGCGCGCTCGTGCAGCGAAGCACCCGGGAGACCCGGATCCGGGTGGAGGTCGACCTGGACCGGGCCGCCGATCCGCAGGTCCACACCGGCCTGCCGTTCTACGACCACATGCTCGAGCAGATCGGCAAGCACGGCGGCTTCGAGCTCAAGATCCACGCCGAAGGCGACCTGCACATCGACGAGCACCACACCATCGAGGACACCGCCCTGGCCCTGGGCCAGGCCCTGCGCGAGGCGCTGGGCGACAAGCGCGGGATCGGCCGCTACGGGTTCACCCTGCCGATGGACGAGACCCGGGCGAGCGCGGCGCTGGATTTCAGCGGCCGGCCGTACCTGGTCTACGAGGCGCAGTTCAGGCGCGAGCGCGTGGGCGACATGCCGACCGAACTGGTGCCGCACTTCTTCCGGTCGCTGTGCGATGCCTCCGGAATGAACCTGCACCTCAGCGTCGACGGCGACAACGACCACCACAAGATCGAGGCCAGCTTCAAGGCGCTGGCGCGCGCGCTGCGCCAGGCGATACGCCGCGAAGGCGATGCGCTGCCTTCGACCAAGGGGGTGCTGTGAGCGCGGTTCCCACGGGTAAGGTGGCGGTAGTCGATGCCGGCGGCGCCAACCTCGGTTCGGTCTGCTACGCGCTCGAGCGCCTCGGCGTGCGCCCGCGGGTGGTCGACGATGCGGCCGGGCTGGCCGGCGCCGACCGCGTGATCCTGCCCGGCGTGGGCGCCGCCCCGGAGGCGATGCGACGGCTGCGCGCGCAGGGGCTGGTCGAGCCGTTGCGGCAGCTCAAGACGCCGCTGCTGGGCATCTGCCTGGGCATGCAGTTGCTGTACGAAAGATCGGCCGAAGGCGAAGTCGAATGCCTGGGCCTGCTGCCGGGCGTGGTCCGGCACCTGACCCCGGCGCTGGGCATTCGCGTGCCGCACATGGGCTGGAACCAGCTGCGCCCGCTGCGCCGTTCGCCGTTGCTGGACGGCGTCGGCGAGGGCGACAGCGCCTACTTCGTGCACAGCTATGCCGCGCCGGTGACCGCCGACACGGTGGCCGCCTGCGACCATGGCGGGCTCTTCACCGCGGTGGTGCAGCGGGGCCGGCACTGCGGCGCGCAGTTCCACCCGGAGCGTTCGGCCGGCACCGGTGCGCGGATCCTGCGCAATTTCCTGGAGATGGATTTCTGATGGGTTCGTTCACGCTCTATCCTGCGCTGGACCTGCGCGGTGGCCGCGTGGTGCGGCTGGCGCAAGGCGACTACGCCCGCGAGACGCAATACGGAGACGACCCCCTGCCGCGCGCCGCGGCGTTCGCCGCCGCCGGTGCGCGCTGGATGCACCTGGTCGACCTGGATGCGGCCAGGGCCGGCGGCTACACGCTGGCGCCGCTGCTGGCCGACATCGCCCGCGACACCGGGCTGCAGGTGCAGACGGGCGGAGGCGTCCGCTCGCGCGAGGACGTCTTGCGGATCCTGGAGGCGGGCGCTTCGCGCGTGGTGGTCGGATCGCTGGCGGTGCGCGAGCCGGAAGCGGTGGCCGCGTGGCTGGCCGAGTTCGGAGGCGAGCGCATCACCGTTGCGCTGGACACCCGGCAGGATGCCGACGGTACCTGGAAGCTGCCGGTGCACGGCTGGACCGAAGATGCCGGCGGCACCCTCGATGCACTGCTGCCGGTCTACGTGCGCGCGGGACTGCGCCACCTGCTGTGCACCGACATCGACCGCGACGGCATGCTCTCCGGGCCGAACCTGGACCTCTACCGGCACCTGCGCGCGCTGGCCCCGGGCGTGGCGGTGCAGGCGTCCGGCGGCGTGCGCGATGTCGACGACGTGCGCAACGCGCGACTGGCCGGCTGTTCGGGGGCGGTGCTCGGCCGTGCGCTGCTCGAAGGCCGGCTCTCGCTGGCCGACGCACTGGATGAGCAGGTGCTGCCGTGCTGAGCCGCCGCATCATTCCCTGCCTGGACGTGCGCGACGGACGCGTGGTCAAGGGCGTGCGCTTCCGCGACCATGTCGACATGGGCGACATCGTCGAGCTGGCCTTGCGCTACCGCGACCAGGGCGCCGACGAACTGGTGTTCTACGACATCGGCGCCAGCCCGGAAGGGCGCTCGGTGGACTATGCCTGGGTCGAGCGGGTGGCCCGGTTGATTGATATTCCGTTCTGCGTGGCCGGTGGCATCCGCGACGTGGGCACCGCGCGCCGCGTGCTGCATGCCGGTGCCGACAAGATCTCGGTCAATTCGCCCGCGCTCGAGCGCCCGCTCCTGGTGTCGGAGCTGGCCGACGCGTTCGGCGTGCAGTGCGTGGTGGTGGGCATCGACTCGGTCCGCGAGCTCGATGGCCAGTGGCGCGTGCGCACCAACACCGGCGATCCGGAAAAGACCCGCGCACTGGGCGTGCGTACCCTGGACTGGATCGCCGAGGCCCAGCGCCTGGGCGCCGGCGAGATCGTGCTCAACTGCATGGACAGCGACGGCGTGCGTCGTGGCTACGACATCGCGCAGCTGCGCCAGGCGCGCGACGCGTGCCATGTGCCGCTGGTCGCCTCCGGCGGCGCGGGCGGGATGGAGCACTTCGCCGAGGTCTTCGACCAGGCCGACGTCGATGGTGCATTGGCCGCCAGCGTGTTCCATAGTGGGGCCATTCCCATCCCCGGCCTGAAGCGGTTCCTGCGCGACCGGGACATCGAGGTGCGCGATGCCTGATTTTCCCGTCACCACTGCGGCATCGAGCGCCGCCACGCGCACGGTGGCTGGCCCGACCCTGCTGCCCGAGTCCCTGGACTGGAGCAAGGGCGACGGCCTGTTGCCGGCGATCGTCCAGGATGCCGACAGCCTGCAGGTGCTGATGCTCGGCTACATGGACCGCAATGCATTGCAGGCGACGCTGACCAAGCGCCTGGTCACCTTCTACAGCCGCAGCAAGCAGCGCCTGTGGACCAAGGGCGAGACCTCCGGGCACGTGCTTGAGCTGGTCGGCGTGGGCACCGATTGCGATTCCGATGCGCTGCTGGTCCTGGCGCGTCCGCGCGGACCGACCTGCCACCTGCAGCGCGCCAGCTGCTTTCCGAACTCGCCGGCCGTGGCCCAGGCGCCGACTGCCGTCGCGACCGACATGGGTTTCCTCGGCGAACTCGACGCGCTGGTTGCCGGCCGCGCGCGTGAACGCCCGGAAGGCAGCTACACCACGCGCCTGTTCGAGGCCGGCGTGCGCCGGATCGCGCAGAAGGTCGGCGAGGAGGGCGTGGAGACCGCGCTGGCCGGGGTGTCGCAGAACGACGAGCAATTGCTCGGCGAAGCGGCCGACCTGCTTTACCACCTGACCGTGCTGCTGCACGCGCGTGGCCTGTCGCTGGCCGATGCGGTCGAGGTGCTGGCGCTGCGGCACCGGGGCTGAGCTCGGCACATCGCACGGACAAGGTATCGCGCGTGGCCGGCGGCGTGGAGGTGGCTGCCGGGCCGGGCCCGCTCCTACAATCGCAGGCTCCCTTGCCGGAAGCCGCCATGCGGACCCGCCCCCTGATCATCGCTTTGCTGGCCCTGGCACCCGTCGTGCCCGCGCGCGCGCAGGCGGCCGCCACCGGCGCGAAGGTCGCCGTATCGGGCCATGTCTACCTGGACCGCGACGGCCGGCCCGGTCGTGGCAGCGCCGATGACGGCGTGGCGGACGTGGCCGTCTCCAACGGCACGCACATCGTGCGCACCGATGCGCAGGGGCGTTTCCGCATCGATGCCGATCCAGGCGGGCATGTGTTCGTGATCAAGCCCGCGGGCCATCGCTTCGTCGCCGCTGCCGACGGATTGCCGGCGTTCTGGCGCAAGGTGCCGGAGGCGGGCATCGTGGATCTGGATTTCGGCCTGGCCGGCGGCGCGCGACCGGGCGGCGCGACCAGCGGATCCGGCGCCGACGACGTCCAGGTGCTGCTGTTCACCGACCCGCAGGTCAAGGACGAACGCGACATCGACTACTACCGGCGCGACATCGTCGCGCCGATCGTCGGCCGGCATCCGGCGGCGCTGGGCGTGAGCCTGGGCGACCTGGTCGACGACGAGGTGCAGCTGTACCCGGCACTCAACGCGGTCACCGTGCAGCTGGGCGTGCCGTGGTTCCACGTGCCCGGCAACCATGACGTCGATCCGGGCTCGACCACCGATGCCGGTTCGCTGGCCAGCTGGAGCGCGACCTATGGTCCGGATACCTACGCGGTGGAGGAGGGCGATGCGGCCTTCGTGTTCCTCGATGACGTGATCGTGCAGCGCGGGCAGGGCCAGGGCTACATCGGCGGATTGCGCGAGGACCAGTTCCAGTTCCTGGCCCGCTACCTGGCGCAACTGCCGCGCGAACGGCTGCTGGTGCTGGGCATGCATATCCCGGTGTTCGACGCCGGTGGCCGCGAGACCTTCCGCGCCGCCGACCGCGCGCGCCTGTTCGCGCTGCTCAAGGACCGGCCGCACGTGCTGCTGCTCAGCGGGCACAGCCACGTCCAGCAGCACTACTGGCATGCGGCCAGGGATGGCTGGCAGGGCGCCGCGCCGTTGCACGAATACAACGTCGGCGCCGCCTGCGGCGCGTTCTGGTCCGGCGCGCCGGATGCGCAGGGTATTCCCGATGCGACCATGGCCGATGGCACGCCGAACGGCTACGCGGTGCTGTCGGTGGGCGGGGGCGGCGGCTATTCGCTGGCCTACCATCCGGCTCGCGCGCCGGTCGACCGGCCCGCGTTCACCCAGGCCATCGCATTGCACGCGCCGCGTGCGCTGCGGCGTGGCGCGTATCCGGCGTGGGGCGTGTTCGCCAACGTGTTCATGGGCGATGCCGACACGCGCGTGGAGTACCGGGTGGACGGTGGGCCGTGGAAGCCGATGCGGCGCGTGGAGCGCACCGATCCGCGGCTGCTGGTGGAGAACGTGGCCGACGACCTGGCCACGACGCTGCGTGGCTTCGATCGCTCACCCGAGGCGGTGCCATCCACCCACCTGTGGCGCGGCGCATTGCCGACCGACCTGTCCGCAGGCGAGCACCGGGTGGAGGTGCGGGCGCTCGACCGCTGGAAGGGCGAGACGGCGGCGAGCACCACGTACTCGCTGCAGGACGCAGCGCCCTGACATGCAAAACGCCCCGGAAGGGGCGCTCCTGGCGTATCCGCGCGGCTGGCTGGCGAAAGGCTGGCTGGCAAGGGGTTGGCGTGGCGTGTCCGCGAAGGCGGGCTGGCTGCGTGGCGCGCAGTCTGGCGAGCCACGCCGGCCCTTGTTCGAACGCGAGGCGATCTCAACCCTGTCGGCGCGAGCGCGTGCTCAGCCAGGCGCCGGCCAGCAGCAATGCCAGGGCCATGGCCTGGACCGGATGCGGCTGCACGCGGCCGGACAGCACCAGCAACGCCGTGGACAGCAGCGGCGCGAGATAGGACAGGCTGCCCAGCAGGGCGATGTCGCCGCGCTTGGTTCCGGTATCCCACAGCCAGAAGGCCGCGCCGGTCGGGCCGATGCCCATCAACAGCAGCGCGCCCCACTGCAGCGGCGTGGGCACCACGGGGGTCTCGATGGCCAGGTGCGCCAACGCGCCGAGCACGGCCACGCCGACGCAGGCCACCGTGATCGCCGCGCTGGGCACCTGCGCATGGCGCCGGTTGAGCACCGAATAGGCGGCCCAGACCACCGCCGCGGTGATCGCGGCCAGGTAGCCGGGCAGGTGGCTGGCGCTGACGGCCAGGCGCTGGCCGCCGGTCACCAGCAGGATCGCCGCGGCCAGGCCCAGCCCGGTGCCGATCCACTGCAACGGGCGGATCCGCACGCCCGGCAGGAAGCCGGCGAAGACCACGATCAGCAGCGGCCACAGGTAGTTGAGCAGGTTGGCTTCCACCGCCGGCGCGCGCTTGAGCGCGACGAAGTAAAGCGCGTGGTAGCCGAACAGCGCGCCGGTGGACAGCGCCAGCGCCGACACCGGCTGGCGCAGCTCGGACCATCCCGTCTTCCCGCGCAGGCCCGCGCGCACTAGGCCCAGCGCGCCGGCGACCGCGAAGGCGATCGCCAGCACCTGGAACGGCGGCAGGCCGTCGGTGGCCACCGTCAACAGGGCCAGCGACGACCACAGCAGGATCGCCAGCAGTCCGGCCAGGGTCGCGTTGCGGGAGGCGTCCACCGCGGTTAGAGCGGCAGTTCGACTTCGAGGAAGCTGGCCACGTGGGTGTGCCCGTGCGCGGCGTCGCCGGCGCGCGGCTGCGGGTAGTCCTCGGGACGATCGACCAGCACCGTCTGCATGCCGGCCGCGCGCGCCGCGTCCAGCTCCTCGACCACGTCGGACAGGAACAGGATGTCGTGCGCCTTCACGCCGATGGCGCCGGCGATGCGCGCGTAGCTGTCGGCCTCGCGCTTGCCACCGGTCTCGGTGTCGAACCAGCCGGAGAACAGCCCGGTCAGGTCGCCGGCGTCGCTGTGGCCGAAGAACAACTTCTGTGCCGGCACCGAGCCGGAGGAGTACACGTACAGCGGCAGGCCGAGCGCATGCCAGCGCTGCAGCGTCTGCGCCGCGTCGGGATAGATTGGCGCGGTGAAGTCGGCGTTGCGGTAGCCGGCCTCCCAGACCAGGCCCTGCAGGGCCTTGAGCGCGGTGTGCTTGCGGTCCTGGTCGATCCAGCCCTGCAGCGTCTCCACGATCATCCCGTCCTGGCACAGGCCGCCGGCCTCGGTGGCCACCGCGTCCAGCCATTGCCGCACCTGCGGTTCGTGCCCGTGCTCGCGGACGAAGCCGGGCAGGGCGCGGCGCGCGTACGGGAACAGCACGTCGCGCACGAAGGAGAT
The DNA here is from genome assembly GCF_010211765.1 of Pseudoxanthomonas kaohsiungensis. Taxonomy (GTDB): domain Bacteria; phylum Pseudomonadota; class Gammaproteobacteria; order Xanthomonadales; family Xanthomonadaceae; genus Pseudoxanthomonas; species Pseudoxanthomonas kaohsiungensis. The sequence continues at coordinate 72,843 of NZ_PDWO01000014.1, forward strand.
GGAGCTGGTGGTGCCTTCGATGTCGGTGAGGATGGCCTGGGTCATGGGTCGGCTGGCGTGAAGCGCCCCTCGGCGACGAGGGGCGTGGATGGGCGTGCCGGTGCGGGCTCAGGCCGCGCCGGGTGCGTAGCGCGGAAACTTCTGCGCGATGTCGGTGCCGGTGAAGTGGCCGACCCAGCCATCCGGTTCGGTGAAGAAGCGGATCGCCACGAAGTTCGGTTCCTCGCCCATGTCGAACCAGTGCCTGGTGCCGTCCGGCACCGCGATCAGGTCGTCCTTCACGCACTCGATCTCGTAGACCTTCCCGTCCACGTGCAGGGTGAACAGGCCCGAGCCGGCGACGAAGAAGCGGACTTCGTCTTCCTTGTGGAAGTGCTCGTCGAGGAACTTCCTGCGCATCTCGCCGCGGTTCGGGTTGTCCGGGGCGATGCTGACCACGTCCACGGTCCTGAAGCCGCGCTCGGCCACCAGCCGGTCGATGTCGGCGCGGTAGGCGTCCATCACCTGCTCGGGGGTGGCGCCCGGCGCGATCGGCTGGTTGGCCTGCCAGCGCTCGAAGGTCACGCCGATCTTCTCCAGTTCGGCGGCAATGGCCGGCCCGTCGCTGCTGGCGAACAGGGGCTGGCCCGGGTCGTTCTCGTCGAAGATGCGCAGTCGGCTCATGGAGGGTCTCGCTTGCGTTGGCGCGCGAGGCGCCGGGGGACCGCAAAGGTTACCAGCTGCGGACGACGCCTCCGCCAACGCCGGCGCAACGGCAGGCGCCTGCCGCAGGGCGGGACTCAGCCGCGCGCACCCAGCTTGCGCAGCTCCAGCTCGCTGGCGAACAGGAATTCGAACGCCTCCAGGTGCCGGCGCGCCTCGGCCATGGTCCGCCCCCAGGCGTACAGGCCATGCCCGTCGATCAGGTAGCCCCACAGCGGTTGGCGGTCCAGCAGGGCGTCGACCTGGGCGGCCAGCATCTTCATGTCCTGGGTGTTGGCGAAGACCGGCACGTCGATGGCCATCTCGTGGGTGCTGTTGCCTTCGAAAGCCTTGAGCAGCTCGTAGCCTTCCAGGCGGATATGCCCGGCGCCGGCATACAGGCGCGAAGCCACCGTCTGCACCAGCGAATGGGTATGCAGCACGCAGCCCACTTCCGGGAAGCGGCGGTACAGCTGGGTATGCAGCAGGGTCTCGGCCGACGGGCGCAGCGGCCGGCCGACGGCGCGGCCGTCGAAGTCCACGACCATGATGTCGTCCTCGACCAGCCGCCCCTTGTCGCGCCCGGACACCGTGATCGCCGCATGGGCGCCGTCCAGCCGCAGCGAGAAGTTGCTGCTGGTGGCCGGGGTCCAGCCCAGCTGGGCCAGCTCGCGCACGTTGGAGATGATCGACTCGGCGCGCTTGCGCAGGACCGCCGGGTCGTAAGGCAGGGGCTTGTTCATGGCGCGCAGTCTACCGCGCCGGCGGAGCTGGCCTGCGCGCGAACCCGCGGTAGGCGGCCCAGGCCAGCAGTGCGATCACCAGGCCGCCGACCAGGGTCTTGCCCGGCGTGGAGTAGACCAGCAGCCCGCAGGCCACCAGCGCGCCCATGCCCAGTACGCGTTCGCGCCGCGTCGCCGGGCGCTCCGGCGTGCCCAGCAGCAGGCTCAGGCCGGCGGCCGCGTAGGCCATCACCACCAGGATCACCACCATCTCGATCAGGGTTTCGAACTGGCCGGACACCGTCGGCGACATGGTCACCACCGCCAGCAGCGTCATCAGCGTGGCGATGATGAACAGCCCGGTGCCGGCCGAACCGTTGCTGCGCAGCCGGCCGAACACCGAGGGCAGGAACCCGCGCTGGGCGGCACGCGCGCCGGATTCGCCGGTCACCAGCATCCAGCCGCCCAGGGTGCCGGTGGCTTTCAGCGCGGCGGCGGCGGCGATCAGCGGTATCGCCCAGGCGCCGAACATCTTGCCGGCCACCAGCGCGAACGGGGCGCCGGACTCGGCCAGCTCGGCCACCGGCACGATGCCCATCATCAGCACCGAGGACACCAGGTAGACCACGCCGGCGATGGCGATGCCGCCCAGGGTCGCGCGGGGCACGTTGCGGTCGGGGTCGTCGACCACGCCGGCGACCATCGCCCCGGTTTCCAGGCCGACGAACGCCCAGAAGATCGGCGCCAGCGAGTGCATCACCACCGCCACGTCCGACTGGCCCGACACGTTCCATGCCGCGCGGTAGAGCGCCGGGTCGAAGTAGGCCCAGCCGGCGGTGAGGATCACCGCCACCGGCAGCAGGCCCAGCACCACGCACATCGACTGGAAGCGCGCGATCGGGCGCGGCCCGAGCAGGTTCAGCGCGAACATCAGCCAGATCAGCGCGATCTGGCCGCCCAGGCGCACGCCAGGGCTGTCGTCGATCGGCAGCAGGATCACCAGGTAGCCGAACGCGGCCACCGCGATCGCGTTGTTGCCGATCCAGGAGGACACCCAGTACATCGTGGTGGCCAGGAAGCTGGCGTCGCGACCCAGCGACGGCCGCACGTAGTCGTCGGGCGACTGCAGGTCCGGGTGGTGCCTGGCCAGCCGGGCGAAGGCGCCGCCGAGCATCATCGCCAGCACCGTGCACATCAGCCAGGCCAGCGCGGTCACGCCGCCGGACTTGGCCAGCGTCGCCGGCAACAGGAAGAAGCCCGAACCGATCATGTTGTTGGCGACGACGAAGGTCGCCAGGACCGGGCCGATCTTGCGTGCGGTGGTTGCGCTCATCTGCGCCTGCTCTGGAGTGGAGGGCCCCGGCCGGGGGATGCGGATGGTGGAAGCGACGCGGCCGGCGCTGGGCCGGCCGCATCGCAGTGGGCGGGCTCAGCCGCCGTTGCGTAGCTTGCTGTGCCGGTAGCCGTAGCCGAAATAGACCAGCATGCCCAGCACGGTCCAGCCGACGAAGATCTTCCAGTGCTCGGTGAACGGCTGCCAGAACAGGTACAGGCACGCGAGCACGCCGAGCGGGCAGAGCACGACGGCGACCGGAACGCGGAATGGCCGCGGCAGCTCGGGGCGGGTGTAGCGCAGGATCAGCACGCCGGCGCAGACCGTGGCGAAGGCCAGCAGGGTGCCCATCGACACGAGCTCGCCGAGCACGTTCAGCGGCATCAGCCCGGCCAGCGCGCAGGCCGCCACGCCGACGATGATCGTGCCCACGTAAGGGGTCTGGTACTTCGGGTGGACCTTGCCGAACAGGCCCGGCAGCAGGCCGTCCTGCGACATCGAATAGAAGATGCGCGGCTGCGCCATCAGCATCACCAGGATCACCGAGGACAGGCCGGCGATGGCGCCGACCTCGGTGGCGGTCTTGAGCCAGGACAGGGTGGGGAACGGCTCGATCGCGGTGACCACCGGCTTGGCCGTGCCCAGCAGCGAGTAGTGGGTCATGCCGGTCAGCACCGCGCACACGGCGATGTAGATGACCGTGCAGATCGCCAGCGAGCCGAGGATGCCGATCGGCATGTCGCGCTGCGGGTTCTTGGCTTCGCCGGCGGCGGTGGATACCGCGTCGAAACCGATGTAGGCGAAGAACACGATCGCCGCCGCGCGGGTCACGCCTTCGAAGCCGAACTTGCCCGGGCCCTGGTTCTCGGGGATGAAGGGGACCCAGTTGGCCGGGTCCACATACTGGATGCCGAAGCCCAGGAAGGCGGCGATGACCGCGACCTTGATCGCCACCACCACCGCGTTGACCGTGGCCGACTGGGTGATGCCGACGTAGCACAGGCCGCTGACGGCGGCGACGATCGCGATCGCCGGCAGGTTGAACATCGCCCCGGTGCGGACGAATTCGGTGCCGTTCCAGTCGATCGGCGCTTGCGCCAGTGCGGCCGGGAAGGGCAGTCCGAGGGTGCTGGTCAGGAAGCTGACCAGGTAGCTCGACCAGCCGACCGCGACCGTCGAGGAGGCGAACAGGTATTCCAGGACCAGGCACCAGCCGATGAACCAGGCGGTGAACTCGCCCAGGGTCGCGTACGAGAAGGAGTAGGCGCTGCCCGATACCGGCAGCAGTGCGGAGAACTCGGCGTAGCACAGGCCGGCCAGTGCACAGGCGATGCCGGCCAGCACGAAGCTGAGCATGATCGCCGGGCCGGCGTGGTTGGCGGCGGCCTGGCCGGTCAGGACGAAGATGCCCGCGCCGATCACCGCGCCGATGCCCAGCAGCACCAGGTGGCGCGCGGTCAGGGTGCGCTTGAGCGTGGCCTCGCCCTGCAGGCTGCCCTCGACCGGCTCGCCCGCGTCGACGTGGCCGGCCGGCGCTACCGGCTTGATGATGAATAGTCCCTTGGACATTAGGTGTGGTTTCCCCGGAAGAGCGGCCGTCCGATGCGCCTGAGTTGGATGGTTGCCGCTGTCGCCCCCGGCGGACGGCCCAAGCGCCGTACCTTGCCAAACGGCCCGAGTGATCACAAGCTGTGCCGCGGCGTAAACGGAGGACGGCGTGGCCGCCGCTTCCGGCGGGCGCCTGACTGGAAGGATCGATGCAGTACGTGGATGTTCGCAGCGCGTTGGCGCGATACGCCGGTCTGTGGCCGGACGAAGCGATGGTGGCGGAGGCTTTCCTGGCGCTGCTGTCGGACCCGCAGGACCCCTTCGTCCGTGACCGGCTGTCCGGCCATTTCACCGGCTCGGCCTGGGTGGTCAGCGCCGACGGGCGCCGGACCCTGCTCACCCACCATCGCAAGCTGGACCGCTGGCTGCAGCCGGGCGGCCATGCCGACGGCGACCGCGACCTGGCTCAGGTGGCGCTGCGCGAGGCGCAGGAGGAGACCGGCGTGCACGGCCTGCACCTGGAGGACGGCGCGATCTTCGACCTGGACCGGCACTGGATCCCGGAGCGGGGCGCGGTGCCGGGCCATTGGCATTTCGACGTGCGCTACGTCGTGCGGGCCGGTGCGGACGAGCGCTTCGTGGTCAGCGAGGAGTCGCACGACCTGGCCTGGCGCGAGATCACCGCCGTGGCCGACGACCCAGCCAGCGACGAATCGATGCGGCGGATGGCCGGCAAGTGGCTGGGGCGGGTAGGGCCAGGCCCAGCCGATTGAAGTATCGGTCGGAGCGACAGCGGGGCGAGCCCCGCTCTACGAATCACCCGGCGTGTCGTCAGCAGGCCAGGTGCCGCCAGGCGACATGTCGCCATATGCGACGGTTGCCGGAACGTCATGCCCAGTCCGGCGGCGTCATCTCTCGTAGAGCCGGGCTTGCCCGGCTGCTTCCGCAATGCCGGCCTGCCCGGCGCCGTGGCTCAATACAGAACGCGCGTGCGCAGCGTTCCCGGGATCGCCGCCAGCTCCTCGCGCAAGGCCGCGCCCTGGGCCTCGTCGGCGGCCACGTCGATCACCACGTAGCCGACCTTGGGGTCGGTGCGCAGGAACTGGCCGTCGATGTTGAGCGCGTGGCGGCTGAAGATCTCGTTGATCTTCGACAGCACGCCCGGCACGTTGCGGTGGATGTGCAGCAGGCGCAGGCTGTCCTCGTGCTCGGGCAGGGTCACTTCCGGGAAGTTCACCGCCGACAGGGTGCTGCCGTTGTCGCTGTAGCGCACCAGCTTGGCCGCCACTTCCACGCCGATGTTGTCCTGCGCCTCCAGCGTGCTGCCACCCACGTGCGGGGTCAGGATCACGTTGTCGAAGCGGGTCAGCGGCGAGACGAACGCCTCCGCATTGCCCTTGGGTTCGACCGGGAACACGTCCACCGCCGCGCCGCCGACATGCCCCGATTCCAGCGCCGCGGCCAGCGCGTCGATGTCGACCACGGTGCCGCGCGAGGCGTTGATCAGGTGCGCGCCGCGCTTCATCGCCGAGATCTGCGCGGCGCCGAACATGTTCTTCGTCGATGGCGTCTCCGGCACGTGCAGGGTGACCACGTCCGAGCGCGCCAGCAGGTCGTCCAGGCTGCCGGCCGAGCGCGCGTTGCCCAGCGACAGCTTGGTCTCGATGTCGTGGAACACTACCTGCATGCCCAGCGCCTCGGCCAGCACGCCGACCTGGGTGCCGATGTGGCCGTAGCCGACGATACCCAGGGTCTTGCCGCGCACCTCGTGGCTGCCGGCCGCCGACTTGGACCAGCCGCCGCGGTGGCATTCGGCGTTCTTCTGCGGAATGCCGCGCATCAGCAGCACCGCCTGCGCGACCACCAGTTCGGCCACCGAACGGGTATTGGAGTAGGGCGCGTTGAACACCGGGATGCCGGCCAGCTCGGCCGCGTCGAGGTCGACCTGGTTGGTGCCGATGCAGAAGCAGCCCACCGCGATCAGGCGCTTGGCCTCGGCCAGCACCTCGGCGGTCAGGTGGCTGCGCGAACGGATGCCGACGATGTGCGCCTCGGCGATGCGGGCCTTGAGCTCGTCCTCGGGCAGCGACTTTTCGTGGAACTCGATCTGGCTGTAGCCGGCCGCCCTGAAGGTCTCCACCGCCGTCTGGCTGACGCCCTCCAGCAGCAATACGCGGATGTCCTGCTTCGGGTACGAGGTCTTCTTGGGCGACATTCGCGTCGGCTTCCTGCAATCGTGGCGGGAGCCGCGAACTATGCCAGATGCGGTGCGGTTTTTCCGCACTGCGGCATGGTGTTTTCGCCCGCCTCGCGGAACACCGTGTGCGGCGCTGCGGACCAATAAGCACGCGAAAAGTTACCCGCGAAACGCTCCGCCTTGATGGCTGCAGACCGATGGCAGCCGAAGGCACGGACCCGGACGTTTCCCGAAGGCCGTCGTTGCCTAGGGGCATGGCCCAAGTGGCACAAGGATGTGCCACGGCCCTTCGTAAAGACAGGACGTCGTCCCGAAGGGTGGGCAATGCCCCTGGGCAGCGACGGACTCGATCCGAAGCCGGGTGCGCGCGGCTACGTTCATAGCCGAAATTCCCTTATCAAGCTGGACGCAAAGCCCGGCCGCTGGCACGCTTCAGAGCTCCCTCCGCGATGCATCGCAGCCACCCCCCCATGACCGATCCCCGCCTGGCCGACCTCCAGCAATCGCTGCCCGACCTGCGCCTGAAGACCGACGCCGCCGACCTGGAACATTACGGCCGCGACTGGACCCGGCGCTGGACCCCGGCGCCGCTGGCGATCGCGCTGCCGGCCACGGTCGACGAAGTGCAGGCGGTGGTGCGCTGGGCCAACCGCCACGGCGTGGCGGTGGTGCCGTCCGGTGGTCGCACCGGCCTGTCCGGCGGCGCGGTGGCGGCCAACGGCGAGCTGGTGCTGAGCCTGGAGCGCATGAACAAGGTGCTCGACTTCGATGCCGTCGACCGCACCCTGACCGTCCAGGCGGGCATGGCGCTGGAGGCCGTGCAGAACGCCGCCCGCGAGCACGGCCTGGTCTATCCGGTGGATTTCGGCGCCCGCGGCTCGTGCTCGATCGGCGGCAACATCGCCACCAACGCCGGCGGCATCCGCGTGATCCGCTACGGCAACACCCGCGAATGGATCGCCGGGCTGACCGTGGTCACCGGCGCCGGCGAGGTGCTCGAGCTCAACCGCGCGCTGGTCAAGAACTCCAGCGGCTACGACCTGCGCCAGTTGTTGATCGGCTCGGAAGGCACCCTCGGCATCGTCGTGGAGGCGATCCTGCGCCTGGCCGACCCGCCGCCGCCGACCAACGTGATGCTGCTGGCGCTGCCCTCGTTCGAGGTGCTGATGCAGGTGTTCGCCGAGTTCCGCGGCCGCCTGCGGCTGGAGGCGTTCGAGTTCTTCACCGACCTCGCGTTGCGCCACGTGCTGGCGCACGGCGCGCAGAAGCCGCTCGAGGACGAGTACCCGTACTACGTGGTCACCGAGTTCGCCAGCGACGACGAAGCCACCGAGGCCGCGGCGATGGCCGCGTTCGAGCACTGCATGGAGCAGGGCTGGGTCGCCGACGGCGTGATCAGCCAGAGCGATGCACAGGCGCAGCAGATCTGGCGCCTGCGCGAAGGCATCACCGAGGCGGTGGCCCGCTACAAGCCGTACAAGAACGACATCTCGGTGCGGATCTCGGCGATGCCCGCGTTCCTGGCCCAGACCCAGGCCCTGCTGGGGGAGGCCTACCCGCATTTCGAGGTCGTCTGGTTCGGCCACATCGGCGACGGCAACCTGCACATCAACGTGCTCAAGCCCGACGGTACGTCCGACGCCGAGTTCGTCACCCAGTGCGAGCAGGTCACCAAGCTGCTGGCGCAGGCGCTGCTGGCGCACGGTGGCAGCATCTCGGCCGAGCACGGCATCGGCCTGGTCAAGAAGCCGTACCTGTCCAGCACGCGCAGCGCGGCCGAGATCGAGCTGATGCGCGGCATCCGGCGGGTATTCGACCCCAACGGGATCCTGAACCCGGGCAAGCTGTTCGACGCCTGATCGGTGATCCAGTACCGCCGGAACCGGCGTCCGCCGGGTTAGTCTTCCGCCCATCGCCGCAGGTGCGGCCATCCACGACCGAATAACGATGAAATCCTTCGCCATTCCCGCTTCGCTGGTCCTGCTTTGCGTGCTCGCCCCGTCCGCCCTGGCCGGCAGTTTCGCCGGCACCTCGGCCGGCAGTTCGGCCGGTGCGTCTTCGGCCGGCAGCTCGGCCTCGTCCAACAGCACCTCCGGCGGCGACGACAAGCTGGTGCGCGAGGCGCGCGAGGATGCGGCCGGGTTCGTCGCCAGCGAAGGCCAGGTGCGCAGCGCGCGCCTCGAAGCGGCGCTGCGGGTGATGCGCGAGCGCGACGCGCAGGCGCGCCAGGCCAGCGACCTGGAACTGGCGCGGACGATCCTCGCCAGCGAGTGATCGCATGGCCACGCGGGGCGTCCGCGTTGGCCAGGACGCCATGATCCGCCTCCTCGCCGCACTGGCGGCCATAGGCCTGGCGTGCACCCAGGCCGTCGCCGGCACGCCGCAATTCCGGCTGGCCGATGGCCTGTCCGCCGAGGCGCGCCAGGCCACCGGGCAGTTGCTGGCGCAGGCGGCGGGCAAGTTGCCGCCAGCGTGGTCGGCGGCGCTGGACCGGCCCATCGCCGTGTCCTGGCGCGACGACCTGCCCGATGGCGTGCACGGTCGCGCCAGGCACTGGTCGATCGCGTTGGACCGGCGCCTGCTCGAGGCCTGGATGGCGCGCGCGCCGGGCGCGGGCGACGACGATCCGGCCACGCGTGCCGCACTGGCGGCGCTGCTCCACGAGCTGGCCCACCTTTACGACCGTACCGCCGCCGGTGGCCTGTCGCGGGATCCGCGGCTGCTCGACCTGGCCGGCTGGCAGGTCGCGGCCGCCGGTCCGGGGCGCCGCGCGCGCAACGACTTCCGCGACCGTTCGCCCGATCCGTACGAGCTGGAATCGCCGAAGGAATACGTGGCGGTCAACCTCGAGCACTACCTGCTCGATCCGGACTACGCCTGCCGGCGCCCGGCCTTGGCCGCGCACCTGGATGCGCGTTTCGGCCTGCCCGTGCAGGCGCGGCCGGCCTGCGCCGACGGCCTGCTGTTCGTCGGCGACGACCTGCGCTCGGACGATCCCCAACGCCTGCTGGATCCGGCGCGCATCTACCAGGTCGACTACCTGCTGGCCGAGGGCAACGACCGGCCGATGAGCGCCTGGGGCCACAGCATGCTGCGCCTGGTGGTGTGCGCCCCGGACAGGCCCGTGGGGCCTGATTGCCGGCTGGACCTGCAGCACCACCTGGTGCTGTCGTTCCGGGCGTTCGTCGGCGACGTGCAGGTCTCCAGCTGGCGGGGTCTCACCGGTTCCTATCCCTCGCGCCTGTTCGCGCTGCCGATGGGGCAGGTGATCGACGAGTACACGCGGGTCGAACTGCGTGGCCTGCGCTCGGTACCGCTGGCCCTGTCGCGCCAGGAGATCGACGCGCTGGCCGCGCGCGCTGCGCAACTGCACTGGAACTACGACGGCCGCTACTACTTCATCAGCAACAACTGCGCGGTGGAGACCTTCAAGCTGCTGCACGATGCCAGCCCGCGGCTGGCGGCGCTGCCGCTGGCCAGCATCCGCCCCAACGGCCTGCTCGCGCGTCTGCGCGAGGCCGGCGTCACCGACGAGGCGGGCGTGCCGGCCGATGCGGAAGGGCAGGCGCGGGGCGGCTACTGGTTCGAGCCGGCCAATGCCCGCTTCGAGGAGATGTACGCGGTCGCGCGCCGGGAGCTGGACCTGCCGGCGGACGATGCGGCGGGGTGGCTGGCGCTGCCGCCGGCCGCACGCGAGCCGGCGTTGCGCCAGGCCGGGCTGAAGGGCGCCGCGGCGCTGCTGGTGCTGGAAGCGGCGGCGTTGCGCCGGCAGGAAGTGCTGGTGCGCGACGAGCTCAAGCGCCGCTGGCTGCGCGATGCGCGTTCGATCGACGCCGCCGCTGGCATCGCCGGGCCGCTGCAGGACTTCCTGCGCCTGGGGGGCGCTTTCAGCCGGCCGGCGACATGGCTGCAGGACGTACCCGGCTACGGCCTGCCGCAAGCGGCCGAGCGCGAGGTGCTGGCCGGGCGCGTGCGTGCCGACGCCCGTTCGCGCCAGGCGCAGGTCGCGGCGCTGGAAACGGCGATCCGTCCGCTGCTGTCGCCGGCGCGCCGGGCGGCGCTGGAGGGCACGCAGGCCAATCTCGCCCTGGTCAGCGGACGCCTGCGCGAGCTGGCCGCCGCCCGGTAGAGCGGGGCTTGCCCCGCTGCGACGCCGCATCCGGTATTGCGGAAGCCGGGCAAGCCCGGCTCTACGAGGCGTCGCGTCGGAGGGTGTTGCCGTAGAGCGGGGCTCGCCCCGCTGCGAGGTCGCATCCGGCGCCGCGGAAGCCGGGCAAGCCCGGCTCTACGAGGCGCGTCGGAGGGTGTTGCCGTAGAGCGGGGCTTGCCCCGCTGCGACGCCGCATCCGGTACCGCGCAAGCCGGGCAAGCCCGGCTCTACGAGGCGCGTCGGAGGGGCTTGCCGTAGAGCGGGGCTTGCCCCGCTGCGACGCCGCATCCGGCGCCGCGGAAGCCGGGCAAGCCCGGCTCTACGAGGCGCGTCGGAGGGTGTTGCCGTAGAGCGGGGCTTGCCCCGCTGCGAGGCCGCATCCGGCGCGGCGAAAACCGGGCAAGCCCGGCTCTACGCGTGCATCGATTCGGGTCGGCTTGCTCAGTCGGCGCGGCCGCCGAACTCGCCGGTGGTGGTGTTGACCAGGATCCGTTCGCCGGTGGAGATGTACTCCGGGACCATGATCTCGATGCCGGTGTTGAGCGTGGCCGGCTTCGGGCGCTTGGTCGCGGTGCCGCCCTTCAGCTCCGGCGGGGTTTCGACCACTTCCAGGGTCACGTGCTGCGGCAGCTGGATCGCCACCGGCTGCTCGTCGATCACCTGCACGTAGATGCCGGCGAGCCCGTCGGTGATGTAGCCGGCGGCATCGCCGATCGCATCGGGATCCAGGGTGTACGGGGTGTAGTCCTCGTCGTCCATGAACACGAAGGCATCGCCGTCCTTGTACGAGAACGTCGCCTGGCGGCGCAGCAGCTCGACCTCGACCAGGTTGTCGTCGGCGTCGAAGCTGGCGTCCAGCTTGGTGCCCCCGGGCACGCTGTACATGATGAAACGGAAGCGGACGTTGCCGCCGCGGCCCTGCGGCGAGCTGCGCTCGATGTCGCGGACCTGGTAGACGCCGTTGTTGTACTCGACGACGTTGCCCTTCTTGATTTCGCTGGCTCTCATGGGAAATCCGTGATTGGTGATTCGTGACGGGTGATTCGCAACCGTGACTCGTGATTCGACGATCCGCGGAAGGGCGGCGGCTCGCGCCCCCCAGCCACGAATCGCGAATTGCGAATCACGGCCTCACTTGGGCGCCAAGCGGGTCGCGCCATCCAGGCGGATCGTCTCGCCGTTGAGGTAGCGCGTGCGCAGGATGAAGGCGACGGTGTCGGCGAATTCCTCCGGCCGGCCCAGGCGCGAGGGGAACGGGATGGTCGCGGCCAGCGAGTCCTGCACGGCCTGCGGCATGCCGTCGACCATCGGCGTCCAGAACACGCCTGGGGCGATGGTCATCACCCGGATGCCGAAGCGCGAGAGCTCGCGCGCCATCGGCAGGGTCATGCCGACCACGCCGCCCTTGGATGCCGAATAGGCGGCCTGGCCGATCTGGCCCTCGTAGGCGGCCACCGAGGCGGTGTTGACGATCACCCCGCGCTCGCCGTCCTCGCCCGGCTCGTTGTGCTGGATCAGCGCCGCGGCGGCCTTGGCCACGTTGAAGCTGCCCACCAGGTTGACCATGACCGTGCGGGCGAAGCCGTCCAGCGGCATCGGGCCTTCCTTGCCCAGCACGCGGCCCGAGCCGAGGATGCCGGCGCAGTTCACCGCGACGTTCAGGCCGCCCAGGAAATCGCGCGCAGCCTCGAGCGTGGCGGCCACGCCGGCCTCGTCGGTGACGTCGGTGCGGAAGTAGCGGGCGTTGGCCTCGCCGAGGGCGGCGACGGCTTCGGCGCCCTTGGCGTCGTTGACGTCCAGCAGGGCGACCTTGCCGCCATCGGCGACCAGGCGCCGGGCCACGGCCAGGCCGAGGCCGGAGACGCCACCGGTGATGACGGCGCGGACGGAAGTGGGCTGCATGCGCAGGTTCCGGGATAAGGAGAGGCGCCTATTGTAGGGGAGCCGATTCACCCGTAGAGCGGGGCCTGCCCCGCTGCGACGCGCGGAGCCTGCCGTAGAGCGGGGCTTGCCCCGCTGCGATGTGGTCGAGAGTATGTCGTAGAGCGGGGCTTGCCCCGCTGCTTCAAGCCCGTCGCCGGCGCAGGCGTGGGCAGCCGGGCAAGCCCGGCCCTACGACAGCGCAGCAGCCGGGCAAGCCCGGTTCCACGACAGCGGGGCAGGCCCCGCCTTGCCGGTTCCGTTACTCCGGGTCGTAATCCAGGTTCGAGGCGAGCCAGCGCTCGGCCTGCGCCAGGTCGACGCCCTTGCGCTTTGCGTAGTCGGCGACCTGGTCCTTGCCCAGCCGGCCGACGACGAAGTACTGGCTGGCCGGATGGCTGAAGTAGTAGCCCGACACCGCCGCGGTGGGCAGCATCGCGAAGCTTTCGGTCAGGGACATGCCCGCGTGCCTGCCCGCGTCGAGCAGGGCGAACAGCGTGCCCTTCTCGCTGTGGTCCGGGCAGGCCGGGTATCCCGGCGCCGGCCGGATGCCGCGATAGCGCTCGGCGATCAGGGCGTCGTTGTCCAGCGCCTCGCCCTCGGCGTAGCCCCAGTACTCGGTGCGCACCCGCTGGTGCAGGCGCTCGGCCAGGGCCTCGGCCAGGCGGTCGGCCAGGGCTTTGAGCAGGATCGCGTTGTAGTCGTCGTGCGCGGCCTCGAAGCGCGCCACGTGCGGCTCGATGCCGATGCCGGCGGTGACCGCGAACGCGCCGATCCAGTCCTGCACGCCGCTGCCCTGCGGGGCGATGAAGTCGGCCAGGCAGAAGTCCGGTCGCTCGACCGGCTTGTCGACCTGCTGGCGCAGGAAGTGCAGGGTGGCCTCGCCGCCGTCGTGCCGCAGCACCACGTCGTCGCCATGGCTGTGTGCCGGCCAGATCCCGTACACCGCGCGCGCCGTGAGCCATTTCTCGGCGACGATCTTCTCCAGCATCGCCTGCGCGTCGCGGTACACCTCGCTGGCCTGCGTTCCGACGACCTCGTCGGTGAGGATCGCCGGGAACTTGCCGGCCAGTTCCCAGGCCTGGAAGAACGGAGTCCAGTCGATCACCGGCAGCAGGTCTTCCAGCGGCCAGTCCTCGAACGCATGCACGCCGGGCTGGTTCGGCGCGGGCGGCGCATACGCGTCCCAGCCGCCGCCGAACTTCTGCCCGCGCGCCTTGTCCAGCGGCACCAGCCGCTTGGCGTCGCCGCGATTGCGATGGCGGGTGCGGATGTCGGCGTAGTCGGCGTCGTTGGCGGCGACGAACCGGTTGCGCAACTCGGGGCTGATCAGCGACTGGGCCACGCCGACCGCGCGCGAGGCGTCCTTCACCCAGATCGTCGGCGCCTTGTAGTGCGGGTCGATCTTCAGTGCGGTGTGCGCGCGCGAGGTGGTGGCCCCGCCGATCATCAGCGGCATGGTGAAGCCCTGGCGCTGCATCTCGCGGGCGACGTGGCTCATCTCTTCCAGCGAGGGCGTGATCAGGCCGGACAGCCCGATCAGGTCGGCGTCGACCTCGCGCGCCTTGTCCAGGATGACCTGGGCGGGGACCATCACGCCCAGGTCGACGACCTCGAAGTTGTTGCAGGCCAGGACCACGCCGACGATGTTCTTGCCGATGTCGTGCACGTCGCCCTTGACCGTGGCCATCACGATCCGGCCATTGGACTTGCCGGCATCGCCGGTGCGGGCCTTCTCGGCCTCGATGTACGGCAGCAGGTAGGCCACCGCCTTCTTCATCACCCGCGCCGACTTGACCACCTGCGGCAGGAACATCTTGCCGGCGCCGAACAGGTCGCCGACCACGTTCATGCCGTCCATCAGCGGGCCTTCGATCACGTCCAGTGGCCGGCTGGCCTGCTGCCGTGCCTGCTCGGTGTCCTCCTCGACGAAGGCGTCGATGCCATGGACCAGCGCATGGGCCAGGCGTTCGCGCACCGGCTTCTGCCGCCAGGCCAGGTCCTCGGTCTTCTTCTCGCCCTTCTTCCCCTTGTACTGCTCGGCGATTTCCAGCAGCCGCTCGGTGCCGTCCGGGCGGCGGTTGAGGACCACGTCCTCGACCCGCTCGCGCAGCTCCGGGTCCAGGTCGTCGTACACCGGCAGCGCGCCGGCGTTGACGATGCCCATGTCCATGCCGGCCTTGATCGCGTGGTACAGGAACACCGAATGGATCGCCGCGCGCACCGGCTCGTTGCCGCGGAAGGAGAACGACACGTTCGACACGCCGCCGGATACATGGCAGTGCGGCAGGGTCTGGCGGATGATCCGGGTGGCCTCGATGAAGTCGACCGCGTAGTTGTCGTGCTCCTCGATGCCGGTGGCGATGGCGAAGATGTTCGGATCGAAGATGATGTCTTCGGGCGGGAAGCCGACCTGGTCGACCAGGATCCGGTAGGCACGGGTGCAGATCTCGACCTTGCGCGCGCAGGTGTCGGCCTGGCCGGTCTCGTCGAAGGCCATCACCACGGCGGCGGCGCCGTAGCGCAGCACCTTGCGCGCGTGCTCGACGAAGACTTCCTCGCCTTCCTTGAGCGAGATCGAGTTGACCACGCCCTTGCCCTGCAGGCACTTCAGCCCGGCCTCGATCACCTCCCACTTCGAGGAGTCGACCATCACCGGGATCTTCGCGATGTCCGGCTCGGAGGCGATCAGGTTGAGGAAACGGACCATCGCCTTCTCGGAATCGATCAGGCCTTCGTCCATGTTGACGTCGAGGATCTGCGCGCCGCTGTCCACCTGCTGGCGCGCCACCTCGACCGCCTCGGCGTAGCGCTCTTCCTTGACCAGCTTGCGGAACTGCGCGCTGCCGGTGACGTTGGTGCGTTCGCCGACGTTGACGAACAGCAGCTCCGGCGTCAGGACCAGCGGTTCCAGTCCCGACAGGCGGGTGTAGCGGGGCGCAGCGACGTTCAAGCGGCGTGCTCCAGCGCGGCGCGCGGCGCGCGCGGCGGCAACCCGCGCACCGCCTCGGCGATCGCGCGGATGTGGTCGGGCGAGGTACCGCAGCAGCCGCCGACCAGGTTGAGCAGGCCGGACTGGGCGAACTCGCGCAGCACCTCGGCCATTTCCTCCGGGGTTTCGTCGTAACCGCCGAAGGCGTTGGGCAGGCCGGCGTTGGGATGGGCGCTGACGTAGAACGGCGAGACGTCCGACAGCGCTTCCACGTGCGGGCGCAGGTCCCGGGCGCCGAGCGCGCAGTTCAGGCCGATCGACAGTGGCCTGGCATGGGCGAGCGAGGCGTGGAACGCCTCGGCGGTCTGCCCGGACAGGGTGCGGCCGGAGGCATCGGTGATCGTGCCGGAGATCATCACCGGCAGGCGCCCGCCTCGTGCGTCGAACACCTCCTCGATCGCATACAGCGCGGCCTTGGCGTTGAGCGTGTCGAAGATGGTCTCGACCATGATCGTGTCGCTGCCGCCGTCGATCAGGCCTTCCACCGCTTCGGCATAAGTGGCACGGAGCTCGTCGAAGCTGGTGTTGCGGAAGCCGGGGTCGTTGACGTCCGGGCTGATCGAGGCGGTGCGGCTGGTGGGGCCGAGTACGCCGATCACGAACCGGGGCTGGCCGGGCGTGGTCGCCTCGACCGCGTCGCATTGCTCGCGGGCCACGCGCGCGCCGGCCTTGTTGAGCTCGTAGACCAGGTGCTGGAGGTGGTAGTCGGCCTGGCTGACCGAGGTGGCATTGAACGTGTTGGTTTCCACCAGGTCCGCGCCGGCTTCCAGGTAGGCGCGGTGGATGGCGGCGATGATCTCCGGCCGGGTCAGCAGCAACAGGTCGTTGTTGCCCTTGAGGTCGTGGCCGCACTGGGGGCCATGGCCCTCGTGGCCGGTGTGGTGCATGTGGTCGTAGCCACCGGCGAAGCGCTCGCCCCGGTAGTCGGCCTCCTGCAGGTCGTGGCGCTGGATCATGGTGCCCATCGCGCCGTCGATGACCAGGATGCGCTCGCGCAGGGCCTGTTCGAGCAGGGCGACGCGCTCGGGATGCAGCCAGGGCAGGGAGTGGGTCATGGCGGCCTCAGGGCTTGACGGCGATCAGCGAGATCACTTCGAAATGCGGCGGGCGGCGTTCGCGGGTCACGGTTTCCAGGCTGGTCACCTCCAGCCCGGCCTTCTCGGCGAAGCGGCGCAGCTCCTTGGCGGCAAAGCCCAGGTTGACGTGGCCGTAGGTCTCCACCACCGCCTTGTGCTCGTGCCGGGCCAGGCTGCTCAGCAGCAGGCGGCCGCCCTTGCGCAGCACCCGCGCGCCTTCGGCCACCGCCTGCGCCGGCCGGGCCGCGTAGGTCAGTGCATGCATCAGGACGACCAGGTCGAAGCTGCCTTCCTTGAACGGCAGGGCGTGCATGTCGGCCTCGCGCACCTCCACGTTCTCCAGGCGGCGCAGGCGCTCGCTGGCGGCGGCGACCACCCGCGCGCTGGTGTCGATGCAGACGTAGCGGTGCGAATGCGGGGCCAGCAGCTCGGCCAGCACGCCGTCGCCGGAGGCGATGTCCAGCACGTCGCCGGTTTCCAGCAGCGGCAGGGCGCTGCGCGCCAGCGCTTCCCAGGTGCGTCCGGGGGAATAGTGGCGCTCCATGTCGCCGGCCACGCTGTCGGCCCAGTTCTGGTCCGCCGCCCGCGAGGCCAGCACCGCCGGCAGCCGCTCGGCGTCCTGGCGCAGGAGGGGGTCGTCGCTGCCGGTGCTCAGGGCCTGCCACAACGCGCGCTGGGCCGGGTCCAGCGCGGCCTCGTCGAAGCGGTAGTAGGCCGACACGCCGGCGCGGCGATCGCGGACCAGCCCGGCTTCCTTCAGCTTGGCCAGGTGGGTGGAGACGCGCGGCTGGGCCAGGCGGGTGACCGAGGACAGCTCGGCCACGGTGAGCTCCTCCAGTTCCAGCAGGGCCAGCAGGCGCACGCGGGTGGCGTCGGCGAACACCTTCAGCCGGGTCGACCAGTCCTCCAGGTCCATAAATATCTTCCCATCGCGATATAGAGATATTGTGGCGGCGCGCGGTCGGACCGGTCAAGCTACATACGCCTGCGAATGGCATGGTTGCAACAGTTACAATTGGCGATATCGCCCATGACCGGAGGGGTCAGCCGTGGATCTCAGCTTCACCGAAGAACAATTGATGCTCCAGGACGTCGCGCGCCGCATCGCCCAGGATGTGATCGCGCCGAGCGCTGAGCATTACGATCGCAGCGGCGAATTCCCGCTGGACAACATCAAGGTGCTGGGCGAGAACGGCCTGATGGGCATCGAGGTGCCGGACGAATACGGCGGCGCCGGGATGGACCCGGTCAGCTACGTGCTGGCGATGGTCGAGATCGCCGCTGGCGACGCCGCCCACTCCACGATCATGTCGGTCAACAACTCGCTGTTCAGCGCCGGCATCCTCAAGCACGGCACCGAGGAGCAGAAGCAGACCTACGTGCGCGCGATCGCCGAAGGCCGCGAGATCGGCGCGTTCGCCCTGACCGAGCCGCAGTCCGGCTCCGACGCCACGGCCATGCGCTGCCGCGCGGTCAGGCAGGCCGACGGCAGCTTCGTGATCAATGGCAAGAAGAGCTGGATCACCTCCGGTCCGGTCGCCCGCTACATCGTGCTGTTCGCGATGACCGACCCGGACAAGGGAGCACGCGGCATCACGGCGTTCATCGTCGACACCACGCGCGCCGGCTTCCATCGCGGCAAGACCGAGCCCAAGCTCGGCATCCGCGCCTCGGCCACCTGCGAGATCGAGTTCGCCGACTACGTCGCCCAGCCGGCCGACGTGCTCGGCGCCGAGGGCGAGGGCTTCAAGATCGCCATGGGCGTGCTGGACTCGGGCCGCATCGGCATCGCCTCGCAGGCCATCGGCATCGCCCGGGCCGCCTACGAGGCCACGATCGCCTACGTGAAGGAGCGCAAGGCGTTCGGCGCGGCGATCGGCACCTTCCAGATGACCCAGGCCAAGATCGCCGACATGAAGTGCAAGCTGGACGCCTCGCTGCTGCTGACGCTGCGGGCGGCCTGGCTGAAGGGGCAGGGCAAGCCGTTCTCGGCCGAGGCGGCGATCGCCAAGCTCACCGCGTCGGAAGCGGCGATGTGGATCACCCACCAGGCGGTGCAGATCCATGGCGGCATGGGCTATTCCAAGGAGATGCCGCTGGAGCGCTATTTCCGCGACGCCAAGATCACCGAGATCTACGAGGGCACCTCGGAAATCCAGCGCCTGGTCATCGCCCGCAGCGAGACCGGCCTGCGCTGAGGCGCGGCGGCTGGAGGCATCCTGGAACGGGGCCGCATGGCCCCGTTTCTTTTTTCCGCAACCGCAACCGCAACCGCAGGAGCGCCGGTGGGGGTCGGCTTCGGCGGGAGCCGCGATGGGCCGGGGGTGTCGCGGCCGGATCGGCGGCACATCCCTGTGCCGACGATCCGGCGCGGACATCCCTGTCCGCTCCCGCGACACCCCCGGCCCACCGCGTCTTCGGAGTGCTTCGAGGTCGTCGGTTCGTTCTCGATGTAGGAGCCGATTCATCGGCGACCCGACTCCGCCGGCACAGGCGACACCTTCATGAGTTCTGCAGCCATCCAGGTCGCCCGAGGACGTCGGGTCATGGGCGCTCTTCATGTAGGAGCCGATTCATCGGCGACCCGACGTCGTGGGCGCAGGCGACGCCTTCATGGTTTTCGCGCCCGGTCGCCCATGAGGATGGGCTCCTACAGGGAGCGACAAACGACGCGGGTCATCGCGTGCCTGACAGACGAAGCGACAGCCATCCAGGTCGCCCGAGGTCGCCGGGTCATTGGGGCTCTTCATGTAGGAGCCGATTCATCGGCGACCCGACGTCGTCGGCACAAGCGACGCCTTCGTGGTTTTCGCGCCCGGTCGCCCATGAGGATGGGCTCCTACAGGGAGCGGCAACCGACGCGGGTCGAACGAGGACGCGGGTCATGCTCCATGGGCCCGGCGGTCCGCGCGACGCGGCGCTTTTGCTCCGGCGCGCAATCGCTTCAAATGGGCCGGTCGCAGGGTGGAGCAGGGACGGTGGTGCCAGGGCGGGCAACAAGGTTGCAACGCATGCGCGTGGCGCTGGCTCGCGCGTGGCCGTGGCTGCGCTGGGGCACGGTGGCCGTGTTGCTGGCGGTGCTCGCCCTGGACCTGGCCTTTCCCCCGCCGCTGCCACGGGCGGGCCGGGGCGTCGCCACCGTCGTGACCGCGGCCGACGGTACCCCCTTGCGTGCGTTCGCCGACGGCGAGGGCGTGTGGCGGTATCCGGCTTCGGCCGACACCGTCTCGCCGCTGTACGTGCAGGCGTTGACCGGCTACGAAGACCGCTGGTTCGATTACCACCCAGGCGTCAATCCGTTCGCCCTGGCGCGCGCCGCCGGCCAGTGGCTGCGCAGCGGCGATATCGTCTCCGGCGGCTCGACCCTGACCATGCAGGTCGCGCGCATCCTGGACGGGCGCGACACCCGCAGTGCCGGCGGCAAGCTGCTGCAGATGGCGCGCGCACTGCAGCTGGAGGCGCGGCTGTCGAAAGCGCAGATCCTGCAGCTGTACCTGGAGCGCGCACCGTTCGGCGGCACCATCGAAGGCGTCGAGGCCGCCAGCTGGGCCTACCTGGGCAAGCCCGCCGCGCGGCTCTCGCATGCCGAGGCCGCGCTGCTGGCGGTGCTGCCGCAGGCACCGAGCCGCCTGCGACCGGACCGGCATCCGCAGGCGGCGCGGCGGGCGCGCGACAAGGTGCTGGCGCGGATGCAGGCGCTGGGCCACTGGACCGACGACGCGGTCGCCGATGCGCGGATCGAGCCGGTGGTCGCGCGCTCGCTGCGGCCACCGGTGCACGCCGCGCTGCTGGCGCAGCGCCTGCGCCAGGCGCACCCGCGTGCGCAGCGGATCGACACCACGCTCGACGCCCCGCTGCAGCGCGCCCTGGAAGAGCGCGTCTCCGCCTACTTCGCCGCGCTGCCACCGCGGACCTCGGCCGCGCTGCTGGTGGTGGACAACGCCACCATGCAGGCGCGCGCCTATGTCGGCTCGGTCGAGTTCGGCGACCGCGAACGGCTGGGGCATGTCGACATGGTCCGGGCGTGGCGCTCGCCGGGCTCGACGCTCAAGCCGTTCCTCTATGGCATGGCCCTGGACGACGGCCTGGTCCATTCCGGCAGCCTGCTGGTGGATGCGCCGCAGGATTTCGGCGGCTACCGGCCGGGCAACTTCGGCGAAGCGTTCAACGGTCCGGTGAGCGCGGCCAGCGCGCTGCAGCTGTCGCTGAACGTGCCGGCGGTGGACCTGCTCGACCGGGTCGGACCGGCGCGCTTCGCCGCGCGGCTCGACCACGCCGGGATCTCGCTGCGCTTCCCGCGCGGGGCACGGCCGAACCTGGCGCTGATCCTCGGTGGCACCGGCGTGCGCCTGGAGGACTTGGTCGGCGCCTACGCCGCCTTCCAGCGCCAGGGCGTGGCGGCGCAGGTGCGTTACACGCCCGCCGAGCCGCTGGTCGAACGGCGCCTGCTGTCGCCGGGCGCGGCCTGGATCGTGCGCGAGATCCTGCAGTCCAATCCGCGACCCGGCCAGGCCGGTGGCGTGTTCGACACCGGGTCGCGCCCGGCGGTGGCCTGGAAGACCGGCACCAGCTACGGCTTCCGCGACGCCTGGGCGGTCGGTGGCACCCGACGCTACACGGTCGGGGTCTGGATCGGGCGTCCGGACGGCACGCCCCTGCCGGGCCAGTACGGCGCGCTCACCGCGCTGCCGTTGCTGCTGGAAACCATCGATGGCCTGCCGCGCGCGCCGGGCGATGCCGATCCGCTGCCGCGACCGGCCACGGTCGACGCGGTGGCCGTGTGCTGGCCGCTGGGCCTGGCGGCCGACGACACGCCCGCGCCGCTGTGCCGTCGCCGGCTCGATGCCTGGCGGCTGGACGGCAACGTGCCGCCGACCTTCGCCGAGCGTGATGCGCGCCTGTGGCATGCCGGGCGCGAGCGGTTCCAGGTCGATGCCGGCAGCGGCTTGCGGCTGTCCGCGGACTGCGCGCGCACGCATGCCGTGCATGACGTCGAGATCGCGCGCTGGCCGGCGCTGCTTTCGCCCTGGCTGCCGCGGGAGGACCGGCTCGCCTCGCGGCCGCCGCCGCTGTCGCCGGACTGCGTCGCCGACGGGCGCGAGGCGGTGGAATCACTGCGCATCGACGGCATCGAAGAAGGCGCGACCCTGGCGCCGCCGCCCGGCAGCCGGCGCGGACTGCGCCTGCAGGTGCGCGCGCTGGGCACCGGCCAGCCGGTGCAGTGGCTGCTGGATGGCCGCGCGATCGCGCGCACCGAGGGCGGGCGCGGCTTCGGGCACGACTACGCCCGCGCCGGTCGCGGCGGGCACGTGCTCACCGCGCTGGCCGACAGCGGCGCCTGGGCGCAGGTCCGCTTCCGCATCGCGGGTGTCGATGCCGGCGGGCAGGACGGGGTGGCCGAAGCCGCTGCCGGCGAGGCCGGTGGCGGCGTGGTCGCCAGCGGCGCGGGAGTCGCGCCGCGTCCGCAGGTGGATTCGCCGCGCGCGCGTTGAGCGCCGTGCAGCCCCGGATCAGTCGAGGTGCTCGAGCACGTAGTCGGCCGAGGACACCTTGAACTCGCCCGGGGCCTCGACGAACAGCTGGCGCACGACGCCGTCCTCGGCGTACAGTGCGAAGCGGCGCGCGCGGATGCCCATGCCGTAGCCGCTGGCGTCCATCTCCAGGCCCAGCGCCCTGGCCAGGTCGGCGTTGCCGTCGGAGACCAGCTGCAGGCCCTCGGGCGCGTCCAGCGACTTGCCCCAGGCCTGCATCACGAACGGGTCGTTGACCGCCATGCAGACCACCTCGATGCCGCGATTGCGGAAATCCTCGAAGCGCGCGATGAACCCGGGCAGGTGCTTCTCCGAGCAGGTCGGGGTGAACGCGCCGGGCACGGCGAACAGCAGCACCTTGCGGCCCTCGAACAGGGTCGGCGTGTCCACGCTCTCCACCCCGTTGCGGATGCGCTTGAGCACGACCTCGGGGATGCGGTCGCCGGTCTGGATGGTCATCGGGGTACTCCTGGAAGGAAGGGGGCCGGGCGTCGCCCGGTGGCTGAACACAGTCTAGCCGCCGGCGCGTTGCCGCCGCGTGGCGGCGCTTGAAAGCCGCCGGGCCGCGCCTATCTCCCGGTCATCGCCGCGCGTTCCGCCGCGGCTTTCCCGAGCAAGGAGACCTCCATGGCCATCGTCCGCTACAACCCCGTTTCCGGCCGCCACCTGCAG
Organism: Pseudoxanthomonas kaohsiungensis; assembly: GCF_010211765.1. GTDB lineage: Bacteria > Pseudomonadota > Gammaproteobacteria > Xanthomonadales > Xanthomonadaceae > Pseudoxanthomonas > Pseudoxanthomonas kaohsiungensis. Next base: position 95,665 of record NZ_PDWO01000014.1, read on the forward strand.
GATGAGTTCCGCCAGGTGTTCGAGCGCTTCTTCGGCGAGACCGGCGCCGATCCGTCCGACGTGGTGACCAGCCAGTGGGCGCCGCGCGTGGACATCCGCGAGGAGTCCGACCGCTTCGTCATCTTCGCCGACATCCCGGGCGTGGACCCGCAGGACATCGAGGTGCAGATGGACAAGGGCATCCTCACCCTCAAGGGCGAGCGCGCCGGCGAGGAAACCGAGGAAGGCAAGGGCTATTCGCGCCGCGAGCGCGCGTGGGGCGCCTTCCACCGCCGCTTCGCATTGCCCGACAGCGCCGACGCCGACGGCATCACCGCCAGCGGCCGCCACGGCGTGCTGCGCATCGACATCCCCAAGCGGCCGCAGGCCACGCCGCGCCGCATCCAGGTGCAGTAAGCGCCGCGGGAGCAGCGATCGCCCGGTCCGTCCCGCACGCGGGACGGACCCCTTCGCCGCGGCGCGTTAGCGCCGGCGACGGTCGAAGGCCTAGAATCCGGCCCGTGGCGCCTGCGCCGCGGGCCGTCTTTCTTTCCGCCGCCACGCCTGCGTGGCGGCGCAGCCTGGCAGTGGTGAATCGATGGAATTCAAGGACTATTACGCGATCCTCGGCGTCGAGCCCAGCGCCGGCGAAGCCGAGATCAAGTCGGCCTACCGCCGGCTGGCGCGCAAGTACCACCCGGACGTGAGCAAGGAGGCCGACGCCGAGGACCGCTTCAAGGCGATCGGCGAGGCCTACGAGGCGCTGCGCGACCCGCAGAAGCGCGCGGCCTACGACCAGCTGCGCGCGCGCGGCTACCGGCCCGGCCAGGAGTTCCACCCGCCGCCCGAGGGTTTCGGTGGCGGCGGCTTCGACTTCGACGAGATCTTCGGCGACATGGGCGGCCGCGGCGGCGCCCAGGGCGGCGGCTTCAGCGACTTCTTCGAGAGCCTGTTCGCGCGCCAGCGCGGCGCCGGCCCGCGCCCGGGCGCCGGCCCGCAGCCGCGCGGCGATACCCGCGCCAAGCTGGCGGTGCCGCTGGAAGCGGTCTACCGCGGCGACAGCGTGCGGATCAACCTCAACGGCCGCCAGCTCGAGGTGAAGGTGCCCAAGGGCATCCGCGCCGGCCAGGCGATCCGGCTGGGCGGGCAGGGCCAGGGCGGAGGCAACCTCCTGCTCGAGATCGAGTACCTGGCCCATCCGCAGTTCGAGGTGGACGGCCGCAACATCCTCTACACCCTGCCGCTGCCGGCCTGGCAGGCGGCGCTGGGGACCACGGTCAGCGTGCCCACCCTGGGCGGCGCGGTGGAGCTGAAGATCCCGGCCGGTTCCGATGCCGGGCGCAAGCTGCGCCTGCGTGGGCGCGGCCTGCCCGGCGCGCAGCCGGGCGACCAGATCGTGGAGCTGGAAGTGCAGGCGCCGGCGCCGGCCAGCGAGGCGCAGCGGCAGGCCTACCGGGAACTGGCCGAAGCGTTCGGCGACGACGCCTGAGCGTGGCTCAGGCGTCCGGCTGCACGGCCGCTTTGTCGCCGAGCAGCCGGCCGATCACGTCCGACAGGTCCGATTCGGAGAACGGCTTGGTCAGGTAGGCGCGGGCGCCCTGGCGCATGCCCCACATGCGGTCGGTGTCCTGGTCCTTGGTGGTGACCAGCACCACCGGGATGTCGCGCGTGGTGCTTTCGCGGCTGAGCGTGCGCGTGGCCTGGAACCCGTTGAGGTTGGGCATCACCACGTCCATCAGGATCAGGTCGGGCAGTTCGGCCTTGGCCACCTCGACGCCTGCGGCGCCGTCTTCGGCGGTGAGGGTCTGGTGCCCCAGTTTTTCGACGATGCGCTGGATCCCCATGAGCTGGGATGGCGAATCGTCCACGATCAGGATGCGTGCCATGGTGCGTCCCCGGTGTTTTCCCCTACGCCGGAGTGTAGTGCCTGTGTGAAGGCGCTGGAAGCCTCCCTTGCCGCGTGGCCGCGAAGCTTGACCGCGCGCACATTGCGCGGGCGGGTGGGGCCTAGCAGTCGTCCGACCGGCCGGTGGCGTAACGCAGGCCGCGCAGCAGGTGCTCGCGGAACACGGGGTCCGCGTACAGGGCCGGGTCGTGGCCCAGGCCGGTGTACCAGGCGCGCCCACCTGCCGCGGCTTGGCACCAGGCGATCGGATGGTCGCTGCCCATCGTGCCGCCGGCATAGCCCGATTCGTCCACCGTGGCGATCACCTCCACCGCCGGGCGCGGGTTGCGCCGGTAGTTGTACAGCTCGTCGGTGACCTGCCAGCGCTGCAGCCCGCCGGGGCCGCGGCCGGATTCGAAGCGGACCGGCGCCGTCTGCAGCCCCGGCGGATGGTTCTTGAACCAGGCGCCGACTAGGTCGCCGTACCACGGCCACTGCTTGTGGGTGTCGGCGGCCGAATGCACGCCCATGAAGCCGCCGCCGCCGGCGATGTAGCGCTGGAATGCCGCCTGCTGCGCGGCATCGAGCACGTCGCCGGTGGTGTTGGCGAACACCACCGCGTCGAAGCGCGCCAGCGAGGCGTCCTCGAACAGCTCCGGGTCTTCGCTGTGGACCACATCCAGTCCCGCCTGCGCGGCGAGCGCGCGCAGCGTGTCCACCGCCTGCGGGATCGAGTCATGGCGCCATCCGCGGGTGCGGGTGAACACGAGGATCGCCTGCGGCGGGGTGATGGCGGCCGGGTGCGGCGACGCGGAGCCGGATTGTGCCGGGGCAGGCGCAGCGGAAGCGGCAGGCGAGACGGGAGTGGCGGTGCCGGGCACGGCGGCGGCGAGGAGCAGGGCGGCGCAGGCGAGGGCGCTCAGGCGAAGATGCAGGCGTGTCATGCCGTCAGGGTAAGTCGCCCACGCTGCGTTCTCCAGACGGACCCGTGTGCGCGGCGCTGGTGCGGGATCGGCGGCGCACGTGGCCGGGCCGTCCCGCTTCGCCCCGCCGCGGCGACACCGGCGCGCGCGCTGCCTAGAATCGGTCCGCCGCATCGTCGCGGCAGGGGAGGGGGACGCGATGGAGGAGGGATCGGGATGGGGCCGGGGCAAGGCCACGGCGGTGCTGGTCGCGCTCCTGGCGCTGGCGGTGCCGCTGGCCCATGCCGGCGAAGCGGAGGCGCGCCCCACGCAGGGTCGGACGTGGACGTTCGCGGACACGCCGTCGTGGCAGGACGAGTTCGACCAGCCCGGCCTGCCCGATCCGACGAAGTGGGGCTACGACCTCGGCGGCAAGGGCTGGGGCAACCAGGAGCTGCAGCACTACACCGACCAGCTGGCCAACGCCTTCGTCGAGGACGGCGTGCTGGCGATCGTCGCGCGCCGCTTCAAGCGCGCCGGCAAGACCACCTACACCTCCGCGCGGCTGGTCTCGCGCGGCAAGGGCGACTTCCAGTACGGGCGCATCGAGTTCCGCGCGCGGCTACCGGTCGGGCGCGGCACCTGGGGCGCACTGTGGATGCTGCCGACCGAGAACCGCCACGGCGGCTGGCCGCATTCGGGCGAGATCGACATCATGGAGCACGTCGGCCACGACCCCGGCCAGGTGCACGTGACCGTGCATACCCAGGCCTACAACCACACGATCAAGACCCAGCGCGGCAAGCAGGCGCACGTCGCCGACCACGCCACGAAGTTCCACCGCTACCGCGTGGACTGGACCCCGGACTGGATCCGCGGCTACATCGACGACGCGCCGGTGTTCGAGTTCGCCAACGAAGGCACCGGCCCGGATGCCTGGCCGTTCGACCAGCCGTTCCACCTGCTGATGAACCTCGCCGTGGGCGGCACCTGGGGCGGCGCGCAGGGCGTGGACGACGCCGCGTTTCCGGCCTGGATGGAAGTCGACTACGTGCGGGTGTACCCGCTGCTGCAGCCCTGATGGCGTCCCCTGCGTGTCCCATCGCGGCTCGGCCCTTGTAGGAGCCGGGCTCGCCCGCGACACGACGCCCTCGGCACAGGCGACGCCCCGGAATCCCGACGCCCGGGTCTGCACTTGTAGGAGCCGGGCTCGCCCGCGACACGACGCCGTCGGCACAGGCGACACCCCCGGAATTCCGACCCCCGTGTCGCCAGCAAGCCGGGGCTCCTGCAAACGCCACCGTCGTCGGTAACCCGACCCAGCCGGTCACCGCCCCGGACGCAAGGCTGCGTGGCTTGCGCGCAAGCCCCAGAGCCTTGCGCGCAGACCGGAAAGTCTTGCGCGCAATGTCGGAAGGGTTGCGCGCAAGCCGAAAAGCCTTGCGCGCAAGGTCCGGAAGGGGGCGCGCAAGCCAAAAATCCCCATTCACAAGGCTCGCGCCCTTGCGCACAAGCCGCGGAGCCTTGCGATTGCAATGCCTGGAGCCTTGCGCGCACCGCCACGGGGGCGACCGCAAGGCTTTCTGCCTTGCGCGCAAGCCGTCGAGCCCTGCGCGCGAGGCTTTTTGCCTTGCGATCGCAAGGCTCCAGCCTTTGCGCCCGGGCTTCCAGGCTTGCGCGCAAGGCCGGGAGCCTTGCGGCTGGAGCTTTTTGCCTTGCGCGCAGACCTCGGAACCTTGCGCGCAAGCCCCGGAGCGTCGCGCATAAGCCGGAGCGCATCGCCCGCGAGGCTCCAGGCGCCGATTGCTGGCCCCGGAACCCCGCATCCGCGACCGGGATTCCGGCGTGCGGCCCCCTCAGTCCAGCCGCACCACCGTCCGCCCCAGCGAGCCGCCAGCGAGCATCGTGTCGAACACGTCCGGCAGCTCGGCCAGGGTCGCCTCGCGGGTGCAGATCGCGTCCAGCTGCGCCGGCTTCCACTCGTCCGCCAGCAGCGCCCAGATGTCGTCGCGGATGTCGCGCGCGGTGCCGGCCGAACCGATGCCGAGCAGCGACACCCCGCGCAGGATGAAGGGCATCACCGTCAGCGCGTCGAGCGAGGGCGTGGCGGCCAGGCCAGCGGCGGCGACGTTGCCGTAGGGCGCGGTCTGGGCGAGCAGGCTGACCAGCATCGGCCCGCCGACGTTGTCCAGGCCGCCGCCGAAGCGGATCGACTCGAGCGGGCGGCTGGCCTGCAGCGCATCGCGGCCGAGCACTTCGCGCGCGCCCAGCGACTTCAGGTACGCGGCCTGGTCGGCCTTGCCGCTGACCGCATGCACCTCGTAGCCGGCGCGGCTGAAGATCGCCACCGCCAGCGAGCCGACGCCGCCGGTGGCGCCGGTGACCGCCAGCGGCCCCAGCTCCGGGCGCTGCCGGTTCTCGCGCATGCGGTACAGGGCAAGCGCCGCGGTGAAGCCGGCGGTGCCCAGGACCATGGCCTGGCGCAGGTCCAGCCCGCGCGGCAGCGCGACCACCCACTCGGCCGGCAGTCGCGCATAGGCTGCGTAGCCGCCGTCGCGGGTCTCGCTCAGGCCGCAGCCGGTGACCAGCACCGGATCGCCTTCGCGGAACTTCGGATCGGTGGAGGCGACCACGTGCCCGGCGACGTCGATCCCGCCGACCAGCGGGAAGCGGCGCAGGATCTTGCCCTTGCCGGTCCCGGCCAGCGCGTCCTTGTAGTTGACCGAGGACCAGGCGGCCTTGACCACCACCTCGCCGGGGGCGAGGTCGTCGAGCGACACCGGCTCGATGCCGCCGCGGTAGCCGGCGTCATCGCTGTGGATGCGGAAGGCGGGGAAGGTGGCGGGCACGCTGGCCATGGTCCGGGCTCCGTCCCGGCGGGGGCCGGGCTGCATGCCCTGATTCTTGCTGGTGGGGCGGGAGATGCAAAGGGTCGGGAGCGAGGGGGGGCAGGGCCGACGCCCTCGTATTGGATATCGTGGCCCTGACCTGCCGGGTGATTTTCGGACCAGTTGAAAGTTGAGAGGATGGCTCCCGACAGAGCGAGGAGCCCATGCGCAAGTCCCGATTCACCGAAGACCAGATGGTCAAGATCCTCCGCGAGGCCGACAA
>NZ_PDWO01000015.1 GCF_010211765.1 Pseudoxanthomonas kaohsiungensis
TTTTACAAGTGTAGCACTATAGAAATCTTTCTCAACAAAAAAATTCCGATGGGAACAAAGAAAAAGCCCTCAATGACGAGGGCTTTCTCTACTAAACTCTACAAAAACGCTTAGGTGTACCTCAGAATGGAATGTCGTTGGATTGCTCTCTGCCCTTCTCTTTCGCTTTGGCTTGCGTGCGCTCGCGCTTCGGACGTGGCTCGCTGGCAGGCTTGACCGGCTGCTGCGCCATTTCCTTCCTGGGCACGTTCGCGTAAACCAGTGGCTCGATGCCGACTTCCTTCAAAGCCGCATAGGCGTCATCCAGCGCCCGCACTACCTCTTGCGGATGTGGTCGGTGCTCGATGAAGGGCTTCAACTCCTGGGCGAGTTCGGGTTCGACTTCTCGCGGCAGGCCCAAGCGTGCCTGGCCAGTCATGACCGCGCACTCGCGGCGCAGTGCCATGCGGGCATTATCCTGTACGTCATCCTGCGCCGGAAACTTTTCGGCCATGACCTCCTTCAGCCGTGCGTTGTACTGATCCATGGTCGGCGTCTTCTTGCGCGGCGTGATCAAGGCATCAAGCCCAGCTTGTCGGGTGGCTTGCTGCTCGGATGTCAGTCCCTTCTGCTTGGGCAGGTTCAAGCCCTTGATCTGGTCTGCGTTGAACACTGTGGCCGGTACGCGCTCGGATAGCTGGCCATCCTTGCGGATCCATTTCAGGATCTTCGTACCAACTTCCCCTTTGCGGATGTAGCCACCGGCCGCATTGGCCTGCTCGGTGGACAGCCAATATGGGCTCTGAAAGCCCTGCGCCTTGGCGGCCATGGCCAGCTGCAGCGCGTTGTCAGCTTCGAAGCAGTACCCAGACACACCGCGAGGCTCCCCGCCAATCTGCGGCAGTGGCGTGTCAGGGTCTTGCCATCGAAAGAACGGAGGGGCTATCCCTTCTCGCAGGTTGTCGTAGAAACTCCTGGCTTGCATCCTCTGGTACTCGTGTCGATCCATCTTTCACCTTCCACTTGATGTGTACGTCATACCCTCGCTCGAACGCGGATCTGGCGTACTTACAGCAAGTCTCGATGGTCGAGTGATGCTTTCCCGGCACGAACCATTCGTCAGCCAACTGCATGCGGGTTGCGTGCTTTTCGCACACAACCTCAAAGCGGTCGGCCGCCATCAGGATTTCGTCGTCGGTGAAGTTCGGATCAGACATGGGACGGGTTCCTCTATGCCCCGTCCAGTCTGCGGCAGGTTGACTGGCCCGCAAGTTGGGTCCTGCGAACTGGTACGGTCTTACGCCAACGCAGTGGGCACGGTAGCGGCGCTATCGCGCCGTGGACGGCCGCCTGTGGCGGCCTGTGATCTGGGAGGGGGCGAAGGCCCTGGCGGCGCTGACGCGCCGCGGCTACGCCTTGGGCTGGGGGTGAAGCGTTGCGTGTTTTCCAGGCCGAAGGCAGGCCGCCTATGGCGGCCATGGTCCTGGCCCCAGGCCAGTGGTCCGCGCCCATAGGGCGCGTCGGGATGAAGCAGACACATCCGCTCCGCTGGCCGGCGGGGCGAAGCCCCCGGCGCTGTTGCTGTTGCCCTTCGCCTTTTCTCAGATCTAAATGATCCCACGCTCGCGCCAGCGGGCCCTTGACCTCTAGAACCTGAAAACCTAGAGAACGGACGTTTAGCCTTGATGATTCAACGTGTTAGCGAACACCCGCGTAGCAGGAAACATAGTCGAGGTAGCACGAAACATAGATGGCGTAACAGGAAACATATTCCCGTATAGCAGGAAACATAGTGCGCCGTAGCAGGAAACATAGTCCGCACCGAACCCGTTCGCATAGGCACCAATCAGCGTCATGACATATCACAGGGTACAGTTGACAGTCTGGCTTCGCCTTCTACCTTCTGGGTATGAAGACTGCCAAGACATTCACTCAATCACCTGTGAAGGTTCCCATCGGCCAAGAGCCGTCTGCGGACGAACCCGCGCTCTATACGCAGATCCCGGTTTCAGTTCTACGTTGCGCTCTCTTTGGTGTGTCTGATAAAGGTGATGACGTTGCGGACTTCACCAAGGTGACTGTCGATCGCAGGCTGACCGGGGCAGAAATCCGGTACAAGGGTCCGCACCTCAATCAGGACCATTTGAAGCTCTGGCAGGCGTGCCTCTTCCTGGCCCAAGAAACGGTTGGGCTCAATGGAGACAAGTTTGCCATCTCCAACACTGCTGATTTGCTTCGCCTTAGTGGGCGATCTACCGGAGACTCGCGGCAGTACAACAGGGTCTGGGAGCTGTTGAAAGACCTGGTAAGCGCCAAAGTGGAGATCAGTACGTCCCGCACCAGCTACTTCGGATCGCTCATTCTTGAAGTTGCAAAAGACAAGCCATCAGGTCGGATTGACATCCATATGAGCGGGACCCTTAAACAGTTCATGTCCAACGAAACATTGAGCAACGACATGCTGCGCCTGGCAGGCCTGGGAAAGGATCAGCTTGCCTCCTGGCTACACAACTACTATGCAAGCCAAAAGGAACCTCCGAAGCTTTCCATCAGCGAGATCAAGTCTCTCAGCGGGTCACAGCTGAAACTTCCCCAGCTACGGCAGAGGGTGAAGAAAGCCATGGCCAAGCTGAAATGCGGTAGCCGTCCCCTCATTACAGACTTCAAGCTGGATGAGACATTTGACACTCTTCACGTTACGAAGAACCCAACTACTGTTGACATGCGTGCAGCAGACGCAGTGGCAGCGGCTGCTTTCGAGAAGCGAAAGGCGGCAGATGCCATGAGGAGGGAAAGAGATAAGACCGGGAGTAGATTCAAGACGCAAGGAGAGGTCAATCGGCCCAGCGCAAACGTTGTCTTATGACACTACACCCAAGAAGAACGGCGCCCAAGGGCGCCGTTTTCGTCAATCAAGAAGCCTCATAATTGATCCCGCCTCGGGGTGCGTGCAGGCGTGGGCCATCAATGTTCGCCAATGAAAGAGTGCATTCTCCCGCCCCATTTCATCTCCAACCTCGTCCATTTCCCAAGCCATGCGATTGTAGTTGTAGATCGTCGCTGCGAGACCCGCGGCTTGTGCGCTCATGACCACGGGGGTTCCACAGCTGTCCTTGACGGAATATGTTGGATGTAGACGCGTGGCGACAGGGGCCAAGTAACAAGCGCCATTCTCAATCAAATACAGCCACTGACCACCATGAAACGCTCCTTCCGTCCATTCACTTAGGCTTTCCTCAATGGACTTCTCGAACAGTCTATTGGGGAGAAAGAATAGCGTGGTCCTTTTGATATGAGCAATGTCATGATTGGCTGCTGACCGGCTAACCATCTTGTCTGTCGCCTCACGCCGCATTGGAATACTCCTTTTTCGTATGCATGAACATCGGTGAGAAGACCACCATCGGTACTTTGGCCTGGTATTCCGTGATCGCATTGGCATGCCACACAGTGACGTGAGCCACTTCAACTTGGTGGATTAGGCAGTTCCAGATGATCTGAACCGCCGTTGCTCGCGCCATGTCCACATCAATATCCATGGCATACACACCCACCGAGGGAAGCAGTTCCGGCGCTTGTTCTCGCAACTGATGCAGCTGGGCCAACAAGAGCGATCCCGTACCCGAGCCCGTCGGGTCGGCCACTTTCACCATGTCACCAGCCGCCACTTTCGCCTTCATGGTCGGCAACAGTCTGTCCATAGCCAGCTGCGCGACAAAGAGCGCCAAATCTCGCGGCGTAAAGAATTGTCCCATGTCCTTGCCATCACGCCCCAAGAACTCGCTGGCCAAGTCGGTCAACACGTCGTGGAACGGTTCGTTCGCTTTCACCAGTTCGAGGTATGCCGTCGTCATGGCCGAAATCGACTTCACCTCGTTCTTACGTTCGGGCGCGTTGAAATTGATGAAGTAGTTTTCATCAATGACGTGGAAAGCAGACAACGGGCGACAACCAAGGATGTTGAACAGTGCTGCGATCATGGTGTTCATCGCTTTGGTAGGCGTGCGGTCGAAACGTGAAATCTTCGCGTGCCAGCGAATGGCGTCAGCCAGTTTTTTGCGCAGTTTGTTATGCGACATGTCGCACCTCCGCCTTTCGCAGACACACCCTGCCAACCTTTGACCTTGCTGACGTACCTCCACCGCGACGCCGGGCCGTTACCGGAGCCTTAGCTTTCGACACCAGTAGGCGACCACCCTTCAACGTCTCCAAGCGTGGCCGTGCGACCTGATAGGCCTTGGTTGGTTGCGGTTCTGGCTCGCCGTTCTGCGCGCACAGGATCCGGCGACGCGCGATGGCCATGTACTGGGCACTCAACTCGAACCCAATGAAGTGACGACCCGTCCTTGCGGCTGCCACACCCGTGGTTCCCGATCCCATAGTGAGGTCCAGCACAGTGTGGCCCGGATTGGAGTAGGACTTGATCAACCACTCCATCAAGGCAACAGGCTTCTGGGTTGGGTGCCAACCACGCTCCCAGGCAAAGAACTGGACTGAGCGCGGATGCCGCGTCCCGTTGTTCTTGCCTGACTTACGCTTGCCCTTGATCCCGCCTGCGTCGCCGCCCGTGTACGTGCCCCCACGTTCGACGTAGGGCTTACCTTCCACCATCTGCGGGTTGTAACGGGCTCGCTTACGGCAGAAGACCAGAATGTCTTCGTGCGCCTTCAAAGGGCCGTGCGAGGCCAGGAACGGGTTGGTACCGTTTGACTTCTCCCACACGAGGGTTTGACGCAGGTGCTTCAACCCGTAGGGGTTGGACTGGGCCAACACGAACGTGAAAGGCGACTGCGCGGTGAAAACGAACACGCACTCGTGCGTGCCGACGCGGTACAGCTCGCGCCACATGGCAGCCAAGTCGATGACGGTGTCCCACTTGCAGCCCGTGGTGCCATAGGGCAAGTCGGTCAGCACCAGATCGACGGAAGCGTCCGGAAGCTTTTTCAGCTGGGCGAGGCAGTCGCCGCGGGTGAGGGAAACAGAAACACCACCGCCCTTGCGGGCAGTGGTGCGACGGGTGGAACGGGGAAAACGACGAGCAGCAATCTCCACGATGAGGGCCTATAAGACCCACCGCGCAAGGGCGGTGGGGCGATAGGCGATCGCGGGAAATCTCTTCCAGCCGTATGCTGGGTTAGAGCACTGTCCCGGACGTTACCGGGCACTTCTGAGCCTCGTCATAGCCGCCCTTACCGGGTTCCGGACATGCCCGCCTTGCGGCGTCGGCGCGGCGCACATCATGCGTCGCACAGGTTCCCCAAGGGGTCTGCATGACAAATGCTACGCCGATCGATGGCTGGTTTACCGACCCGACCAGAACGGGGCTGTCGGCGGGTCAGATGCCGTTTCTCTAATAGGGTCGATGTATTTTTCGGACCTGCGAGAACACCGAAATCGGATGCGGATCAGGGACTTATCTCGCCGGAGGCTCGGTTTATCTGGCGTTTAGTAAGACCCTCAAAAGAGGGCCAGTTGCGGCAGAGCTAGCCGGTCTTGCTCGGCCAGCAGCCACAAGATCTGTGCCTTACAACGGCCGATGTGGTTGCCTACGGCGCGCAGCGCGTCCGCAAGCCCAGACTCGGGGCCCATGGCCCGATAGGCGATGCCGATGTCGTAGTTGGACATCGCGTCCAGCCCGCGGGTGCGCAGGTCGTCGTAGCGGCGGATGTAGCGTCGAAGCTCATCCTGATACTCGTCCAGTGCTGCGGGCAGTTGCTCGCGGCGGCTGTTCTCGTTCTCCGACAGGTCGGGCCACAGCAGGGCGTTCAACTGATGCCAGGGCTCGATGTCGTCTGAGGCCGGGAAGGCCTGGACGATCTGTTCGATACGGGCGGTGTCCGCGCTGGCACGGAGCTGGGCAACTTCGGATTCAAAGCTCATGGCGGTCTCCTTCGGGTTGGAGACCACCAAAGCTCGGGCGAAGATGGGACCGGGCACCGTAGGGCGGAACATCGTGGAGCAGGCGCCGCCGAACCTTAGGTTCGCCAATGACGCTGCCCTAGGCTGCGGCGTCGCCTTGCGCGGGCACGCGACCGTGCTGCCGTGTGTCGGAACCCGACGGGATCGCTAAGATGGGGTCGAACCCTAAATGCCCGGGAAGAGCCAATGGTCGATCAGCCCCTACTTGAGCGTCTTGAAACCCTGATGGGCTGGGATGACATGCTACCGGAAGAGAAGTACGAGGCATGCCGCCAGGCAGGTTTGCTCGTCTTGTTGAACAAGGGTGTGGGTGCCTACACCTACGTAGAACTTGAAGGCGAGTCCAAAACCAATCGGGAAGATTTGGAGGACACGCTTGGCTATTACATCACCGACCCTGACGACCCGACTGCCGACTACTTCAACATCTCGGATATCGACCAACTGAGTGGGGATGACGTGATGCCGCTGTTGTGCGATCTCTTCCCCGAATTGGAAGCAACTGATGAAGCCGACTTCGACGATTGGTTGCGCGCCTTCATTCATCGAACACGCTTGGGGCACATCGCTGGCCAGAGAACATCGACAACTTAGCCAAGCGAGTTGTAAGTAAAGTTCACTAGGCTTCCGGATCTAGTTTTCCGAAGTACGCATGCGCCGCTTCGTAGGGTGGCCGCACCAGTCGATCCATGGCTTCGGGATCCAGCGGTGACAGCGACATGGCCAACCCAAGCGCGAGCTGGACGAATACCAGAATGTTGTCCACTGCGTGTATCAGCTCGTCCCACTCAATGGTGATGTCGCCCCAAGCGTCGTGCTGGGTGTAGATCGCCAACACCTCCTTGCCGCCGTGGACCAGGCCAGAAAGGTCCTTGTAGTGGCTCTTTACCGTCCGTAGCAGCTTCTCTTCATCCCAGCCCAAGTGTGAGGCGGCTTCCTTGGCCACATCGGCCACGTAGATCTGGCTTTTGCCACGATTTGGCATCTTGCCCTTGCGGCGGAACCGCGCGATCTCCTTGTCATTGGCGGCCTTTGCGAAGAACGCTGCCCGCAAGACGTACTCCATCTGAGCCCGCTGCAAGATCAGCGCAGCCACCCAGGACTTCTCTGGCTGATTGATGAGCAAGGCATAGATAGCCTCGGCCGTGTCCATTGAAGCCAGCACGAGCGGCAAAACGGTGGCCGTGCGCTCAGAGCCGATATGGCCCATGTCAGACAGGGTGTTGCGCGTCTGGTGCAGGACCTTCAACGCATCGCTGCTTCGCTGGCGCAGGTTCTTGGAGTCGGCCATGGTTCCCCCTTTTGGGGGGAGTGTGCCGCAAGGAGTATCGGATTAGGGAATGCCGCCCTGTCCTTCCTGGACGGCGAGCTTCACGGCCACACCAGACGAATATCGGTGGTGGTTGTTCCGATCTGGCTACGCAGGCGGCATGGTCAGGATCCACGAGCCCGGGATTGGCTGCCATCGGATAGCGTCCCGCCGTTTGGTCGGAGAATTCCTACCCCTGTCGATTGTAGAACTCGAAACGTTTCGCAATACGCGAAATTGCCAAGCGAGGCATATCTGCTTGCATGGAGAACCCGTCGCCTCTGCTCGCGTTGCCAGACTGTGCGAACGGGGAAGTCTCATAGTCTGGTGGACTCCCGGAGCAATCCGGGAGTCCTTTTGTTAGCGCGGATACAACAGGATAGCTGCTTCGGCCAAGAGCTTCCCGCGTTCGGCTATTCCTTCCTCGTCCCACGTCTCACGCCCCATCAGGGATCCGTTGAGGCGCAGCACGGTGTGATCGATGAAGATCTTCTTCTTGGTCGTGTAATCTTTGTTCTGAGCCTGGCGGTTGACCGACAGGTTGAGCAAGGTCAGGTTCCCCAAAGTGGGGATAGCCTTGCTGCGGCGTTGAACATCTTGCTGGTGCGAAGACAGCGCGCCACCTGTCTGCTCCAACAATCTGGCTGCGTACGCCTCAGTGGACGTACCCTTGCTGCCATTCTTCAGAGGCCAATGCTCATACCAGGATTGCGGCATGACGTGGTCGATGTCCAGATTGGAAAGATCTGGAATGGTGGGCTCTTCGGTCTTTTTCGTCAGGCGCAACCACCCTTCCAACTCGGTCAGGATCATGCGGCAACGTGGCGCGTCGAGAATGCTTGTCGAAAGCCCTCCGTACAACGCTGCCGTTTGTAGGGCGTGCGAGAACACAGCGTCATCCGGCCACACAGAAGCAGGGACTGTCGACTGGCCCAGCAGTGCGCGCATCGCCGCGTGGGTCTGGCTTCCCTGGCTCCACTGGCGCAGGACTGACATGAAGAAGTTATTGTAATTCTTCGGCGTGAGCCCACAGATCGCGCGCCGCACGATGTACGAGACGATGTCGTTGAAGATCAGCGTCTTCTCTGCATCGTCAATGTCGGCAGTGGAAACCCGCAGCGCCAATGGGTGCGTTGTCGTGGTGTCGAATGGCCGCAGACGGTCGCCGAACCTGGCCACAGGCATGGCGCCCTTGCCGGTACTCAGCTGCAAATAGTGCTTGCCGTAGAGGTCCAGCATGTCCAATTGCTGTGTGGCTGTCCGACCCTGTCCGTAGTTCTTGAAATCAACGTACAGTCGCGACAGATCACCATCTTGGCCAGTTTCGGCTCGAATAGCTGAGAAGATTAGCCATTCCAGGCGCGGCTTGGTCATGCGGCCTCGCCGTTCCGGTTGCTTCCACTTTTCGGCGTCTTCGAATTGCTGCCACTTTTGCTTGTGCAGGTCCTGCTGACTTTCCGTCTTGCGGTCCACCGTCATGAATAGATAGTTTCGAATGAGATCCGTTGCATGGAGTTCTTCACCACGTCCATTCAAGGTCTCGAAGATCACTTGGGCGTCATCGCCTTTTTCCAGCTTGATCATGACGACCTTGAGGTCGGATAGAACGGCCATGATTAAAGCTTCAAAGGCCGCCTCATCGCCCCCATTCGCCCGCACCCAATTCTCCGCTTGCTCTGCGAAGTACCAGATGGCATCCAGTGCAGGCGGGTGAAGGATGGAGTTGACCCGGAAAGTGCCGTGCTTCGTGTAGTGGGCCGGATACTTCGCCTTCAGTTCATCTCGGCTCTTGGCCTTCATCGCCTTGATGAAGTCCTCCTGATCGGAGTAGGTCGGCCAGACCTTGAAGACCTCCACCTCTGCATCATCCATCGTCGACGGGTTCGGATTGTCCATGACGGCGCCCAAGAATGAGTCCACGCCGTCGACCTTCATTTCTCGGCTTGCAAGCCGGATACCGGCCAGGATGTACTGCAGGGTCGTCAGCCGCTGCTGCCCATCGATGATGTGGTACGTCTCCACACCTCGCAGGCCAGACTTGTCTTGTGGCTCCACGACAATCGCACCCAGGAAATGGGGAGCTGGGCCACCGCCTCCCAAGCGCTCCACCGCCTTGTCCACGATGTCCGCCCAGAGCAAGGGCCATTGCTTTCGCACCGACCAGACATAGGGTCTCTGGTAGAAAGGCACCTTGTACTGCTTACGGTCCTGAAAGACCTGTTCGATCGTCCACGTATCCGACTTCATCCCCACTCCGGTCGCAACCCCTGACAACCTATTATGCCCCGGGGGTCGCAGGCCTTGAGATAGCCCCGGCACAGAGTCCTCAGAACGGGCATGGCCCGAATGCCCCCTACCCGGTATCCTCAGCCTGTTCACCGTTCCGTGGCCACCTCCCCCATACCCGCAGCCTGCTTGTCCGGGCCAGGACGGCGAACTACCACTTGGGGAGCGCTCTACGGTATGGCCGACAATCAATCCATGGACATCAAGATCGAGGCCAAGCCCGACTTCTTGAAGTCGCTGGCATCCAACGTCAGCCCGATCACGGCAGTCTCGGAGCTGATCTGGAACGGTTTTGACGCAGGCGCCCAGCACGTCAAGGTCATTCTGGAACCGAACGAACTCAATGGACTCCACGCCATTCGGGTGTCAGATGATGGCGACGGCATAGACCGAAGCAAGGTCGATGCGCTATTCGGCGGCTTAGGCGACTCGTGGAAGGCCAAATCCCACCGCTACAAGGGTCGGACGCTCCACGGCAAAAACGGCAAGGGTCGTTTCCGTGCCTTTGCCCTGGGTGAGAGTGTCGAGTGGCGGACCACTTACCTTGATGGAAAAGCATTCAAGGCCTACACGATTACTGGCCGCGCAAGCCAGCTGACAGGTTTCAGCGCCTCACAACCAACGGATGCCGAAACTACGATCCTTGGCACCGAGGTCGTCATCGAGAACCTTGACTCCAACTTCCCGTCCCTGACGGGCGATAAGGCAACGCTGGAAATCACCAAACAGTTCGCTGCCTACCTGACGGAATGCCCGAGTCTGACGCTGTACTACAACGGGGACAAGATCGACCCGTCTTCCGTCCAGAACTACAAGGAGGACCTCCATCTGGGAGAAGTCGAACTCCAAAGTGGAAAGCGCGTCCCAGTGTCTATCACGATCGTCGAATGGTCCGTCCAGACAGACCGCGTGTTCGAACTTTGCGACAAGGCTGGCGTTTCCCTCCATGAAGTCACAATCGGCCCACAGATCAAGGCGCCCGGCTACAACTTCACGGTGTACGTGAAATCAGACCACTTTCGCGACTTGGACAAGGAGGGAGCCCTTGTCCTGTCCGACCTCAACCAGGACGTGGCCGACATCCTAAGCGTCGTCAAGGTTAAGGTTCGCGAGCATTTCCGGAAACGCATCCTCCAGCACCGCAGCGAAACAATCCAGCGCTGGAAAGACGAGAAGATTTATCCCTACGAGGACAAAGTCGAGGTCAACGCCTCCGAACAGATCGAGCGCCAGGTCTTCGACATTCTGGCCGTCAATGTCGAGGATCACCTACCCTCTTTCGATGAGGCATCGACCAAATCGAAGAAGTTCACGTTCCGACTGCTGTCCCAAGCCATCCGAGAGAACCCAGACTCGGTTATGAAGATCATGGATGAAGTCCTGAATCTCAAAAAGGACGAGCAGGACGATCTGGCCACGCTGCTTCATAAGACGACGCTATCTAAGATCATCACCTCGGCCAGGATTGTTGCTGATCGGTTGAACTTCGTGGAAGCACTCAGTGACCTGCTGTTCAACAAGGAAAGCAAGAAACGGCTATTGGAACGAGACCAACTGCACAAGGCGTTGGAAGTGGAGTCATGGATCTTCAAGGAAGACTTCAACCTCGCAGGATCCGAGAAGACACTCGAGGACGCTCTTGCCATCCATATCGGCAAGCTCGGCAAGCGCGAGGACGATGCCGATGAATCGGACGACCCAGTCCTACGCGAAGACGACAAGGGCGGTCGGATCGACTTGATGCTGGCACGCTCCATCCAGCCAACCCAAGGCAGCCACGAGTATCTGGTAGTTGAGTTGAAGCGCCCGAAGCAGAAGATCAACTCGGAAGTCCTTACTCAGATCGAGAGCTATGCATTTGCCGTAGCCAAAGACTCACGTTTCGACCAGAAGCGGACCAAGTGGACGTTTATGGTGGTCTCCAATGAGATGGATGAGTACGCCAAGCTCAAGAGCCGACAAAAGGACCGGCCTGAGGGCGTCGTCTTCCAGAGTGATGATTCGAGCATTGCCGTCTGGGCCAAGACATGGTCCGAGATCCTGAACGACGCTCGGGCGCGGCTGAACTTTTTCAGCCAGCAACTCGACTATCAGGCTGACTCCGATAGTGAACTTGCCTACCTGAAACGCGCGCACTCGAAGTACATTCCGGACGACCTTGCTGAACTGGCAACAGGTGGCACCACTCAAGACGACGTAGAGAACTAACGGATGTTCGCCGTCGCCCGGCATCCTTCGCGGTAGCGAGAACAACCGAGGAATGGGCCATTGCGCCCGTTCTTCTCCTGGATGGTGCCGCTGCGGCACACAGGGCATCGATCACCCGACTTGACCTGCACCTGGATCCTCTGTGATCCGGCTGCGCGGGGGCGGGGTTGCCCCACCGCTTGCTCGGCCTTCCGCTTGAAGTCGCAAGCAGGAAAGCGAGTGCATCCATGAAAGGCACCGTACTGCCCACCCCGCAGTTGCAGGACGCCATTGCCGCACTTGGGGCACGCCTCCATCGCTTCACCGTCGACCGGATCGATCTTGAGGTGCTCTGCCTTGACCAGCTCGACCAGGAACTGGGAAGGCTGCCCCAGCGTGGTATAGAGGCGCACCTGCTTCCGAGCGCGGGTCATGGCCACGTAAAACAGACGTCGCTCTTCGGCGAAGGGGTACGGGTCGGGCGCTGGCATGGCCAGCTGCAGTGCGGGATCGTCCTGGATCTGGCTGGGGAAGCCGCGGGTGCCTTGAACCACGTTGAGTACGAACACGTACTCGGCCTCCAATCCCTTGGAGCCGTGCGCGGTCCGGAACTCGATCTTCAATCGATCGCCGAACTGGCGCTGCCACGCTGAGAGCATGGGCGGCTGGTCGTCACGATAGCGACCCAAAAGCATGATGGTGATGTGGCTACCCTTGGCGGGGGTGAGCTTGCCCTCGCAGGCGAAGCGATGCATACCCGCCAGTTGCTCTTCGACATGCCCCAGCATCCCTTCCTTCTGCTGGAATCCATACGCCAGCATGGGCGTCCTAGTCAGCGGGTTGGTGGTTCGCACCGCCTTCTTGATCTGGGCGGGGTTGACCTGGATGAACTCGCTGGACACGTCGCACAGATCCTGCGGACAGCGGAACGTGGTGTTGAGCGTCAAGCGCGTGGCGTGGTCGAAGGTCTTCTCGAACTCCGTCATGACGGAGATATCGGAGCCGGCAAATCGGTTAATGCCCTGCCAGTCGTCGCCGACCACGCACAGGTGGGTCTCAACGTCCGGGTTGGCAGCCAGTGCCTTCAGCAACCGGATTCGGGCGCGGGAGCTGTCCTGGAACTCATCAGCCAGGATGATGGTGAACGGGCTCGTGTAAGCCCCGGATTCCACGTATCCAGCGGCCAGGATGAGCATGTCCTCGAAGTCGATGAACTTGCCATCACGCAAGCGGCGCCCCCACTCGGCGGCGATGCGCTCGTAGATCGCCAGATACATGCGCAAGCGTGCGGCGAAGCCATCTTCTGACTGCTCTCTCAGTGCTGCGTGCAACTGCGCATGCGACAGTCCGTTGTTTTTGACATGCTGCTGGAAAACACGGAATGAGCGGGCCAGGTCTTGGTTCGAGACGGGCGGCAGCCCCAGGGATGGACGATTGGGGTCGAATGTTGGCTGGACGCCTCGCTCAATGAGGGCTGCTTCCAGAGTATCCATCCACTCGCCCGTAGACAGCGTGTGCGACGTGGTTTCGACCAACGTCGTTTCCTTCTCAGCGTGGATTTTCCGCTTCCACTTCACCCCGCTCAGGTAATCCTTGAAGTCCTTGGGCGCCTCGCCCTTTTCGTTCAGGGCGAAGTGCTCGTGGTACAGCTGTGCATCGGGGTAATAGAAGTCGGGAAAGTACTGCCGATGATGCTCGGTGGCGGTGTCGTGTTCGTAGGTGCGCTCGTACTCATAGTTCACTCCGCAGTAGAACAGCCAATCGGCGATGACACGCTCTTCCTTGCTCTTGACGATGTCGCCTTTGGCCGTGAGGAAGCCACGCTTGCCATTGGAATAGGCGTCCGGCTCCTGGGGCTGCCCCCATTTACCCACGTCCCGCCCATAGACGGTTCTGAACAGGTCCCAGTCCTTCCGGAACTTCGAGTCCTGGGCGCATAGTGTTTCGATGATGTTGCCCACCTCCCGGATATCCGCGCCCGGATTGCTGGGGTCGACCCAAGGTGCCAGTGACGGCTTCTTGCCGGTCGCCTTTGCAATAACCTCGATGCCGAACGCGTGGAAGGTGTTGGAACGCACCTTGTCCACGCCCGGAACATCCCGAAGTTGCTCGGCGATACGTTCCCCTACTTCGTCGGCGGTGGCACGGTTGAATGCCAGTAGCAGGATTTGCTCGGGTGTGGCCAGTCCCTCATGGAGGGCATAGCCCGTTTTGGCAACCATGGTGGAGGTCTTCCCCGAGCCGGCGGCAGCAACCACCATCACCGCATCGTCCATGCAGATGCAGGCGTGGATCTGCTCGTCAGTCAGAGGGTTCTTTTCGACGGTTTCGAAGAAGTGCTTTTGCACTTCGCGCTGGTGAGCCAGGTGCGCGTCGTTCTGGCCAGTCGTGATGTTGCGCAGCGACTCAGCCTCGGTTTCACCGCGCGCGATGGCCTTCCATTCCTCGTGGGTCAGCCCGCACCCGAGGTCTTCGATCTCGCCTGGCAGCATCGAGAGGATGTCGAACAACGAAGACCCACTCTTGGTCCGCGGGCGCATCCTCAGCTGTTTCATTGCGCCGGCCCAAGTCTCATTCCGCCAACTGGGCGCGGGGGTCGAGCGGACATAGCGATCGATTGCGCCCTTGGGCATCCATCGATTAGTGCGATAGCGGGATCTAAACGAACCCACCCAGTTAGCTACTTCGACCTTGAACGAGTCGCGTCGAAGCGAATGCGCCCTGTCGGCCGCAGCGTTGGTGGGCGTCCCTTCCCAGGATGGCCACGCCTTGGCGATCTTCCTCGCTTGGGCAACAGCGCTATGGCCAAGCACCTGGTCCCAGCTCACGTTACTCGGAGTGGGCGGAGGCCCCAGGCTCGCCATGACTTCCGCCGCACTACGTCGATCTACCTGCGGGCCTGATAGTTCACGGGTACCCCGCGCAACCCATGCATCCAGTTCCTCGACTGAGCCTTCCACGAGCTTGGCGATGACCCTGGCCTTCGCTTGATCGAATGACTCGATCATGGAAGCGGCCTTCTCGTTCGGAATGCCGTCGACGGATCGCCTGACGGTGCCGGCTGGCGTGTGGAAGGCGAGGTTGCACGTGGCCCAGATGATGCCGGGCCGCACCTCCAACTCGACCAGGTTCAACAGGTGGACAGTCAGCGCCTCCCCGTCTGCGACCCGCAGGTACACGCTGTCGCCTGTAATGGACAGGGACCACTGACCTGAACCTGTGAAGGTTGCACCGTTGCTAGTGGGACTCCAATACATGCGACCTCAGGATAGCCGGGAGCGCTAGCGGGAAACACGCGTTGCGCCACGCCGGGCCATACGCCAGTTCCAGAACTTCATGCACACCTGATAGGAGAAGTAGATGGTGATGAGTTGCAACGCCATCAGCCCCATCGTGTAGATGCTGCCGAATAGCGTGAAGATCACCCAGAATCCGGTTGCCACTTTCAGCCACCCTCGCCCCAGCAGGATGGCGATGAACATGCTGATGAAGATCATCAGTTGGAACGCCAGTACCGCGATTGTCATGACTCCCCCTAGAACATGCTTCCCTGTGAAGCGGGATTCTCAATAACTGGCGCCGACGTGGACGCCAGGCAGCGCGCGTAGTCCTCCTTTCCCCGAAGGACAAGAATGCGATCAAGCCCACTGTTGTCTTTGCGACGCAGCAGATCCAGCCGCTCGGCATCGCTGCCATCGGACAACATCAGATTGGCTTGAATCTTAGGTTCGTTCCTGCCTCGATCCTGCTCGGTGGGGTAAGGCACGGCCAACCAGCGCCCGTACTCGATGGACGCTCGCGACGCGTGGAGACTGCCGCCTTGCAGGTCGGACTGGATCATGACCACGCCTTGGGCCATGCCCGCCTGGGTCTTATCGCGTTGGACAAACTGCTGCGGGATCGCATCACGGCCAATCGGGTACTGACTGACCAGTGCGCCGCCCGCATTAAGGATGTCCTCGGCCAGCTTCCGGTGTTTCGAGGGAGCGATGGTCTGCAGGCCGTGAGCCAGGACAGCAACGGTATGGCCACCTGCATCGACCGCCTCTTGGTGGGCTATCCCATCGCACCCCAAAGCCAACCCGCTTACCACGCTCCATCCCTGATCCACAAAGTAGCGTGTCATGCGCTGGGCGATCAGCTTCCCGTGCTCGGTGGGTTCTCGTGTACCGATGATGGCTACCGATTTTTCGGGGCTGGCAGCCAACGTGCCGCGCACCCAGAGCAGGAATGGGTCGTCCTTGGTGGCAGCCAGGAGCTTGGGATAGTCCGGATCCATGGGCGACAGGATGCTGCACCCGCCTCGCTCCGCCAGGTCCAGTTGCTCCTCAGCCTTGATCAGTGCATCACTCCATCCACCGCCGGACAGCGCTGATTTCAGCTTGGGAATGTCCGTCGCCAGCTGCTCCACAGTCTTGTTGTCAAAGCCAAATACCTGGGACGCTTGGCGCAACGTCGCCGGGCCCACGCCCGACAAAAAGGACATGGCCAGCAGCTTTCCAGTGGCAGGGGAGATCTCGTTCAACTTGCACCTATGGCCTGAGCCAGGGACAGACAACTCACGCTCCGCGCGCCTGCCTCCCTGAGATAACGGTGGGACCACAGCAATGTGGCCCCGGTGGTCACGACATCGTCAATCACAATGACGTGCTTGCCCTGGACGTCCTGAGGGCGGGCGACGTGGAGATTTTCGCCCACATTCGCGAACCGCTGGTCCTTGTCTAGGTGGTTGCCATGGCTGGACACTGCCCCGGGTCGGAAGGCCAACACGTTGGAACGGAAGGTCACAGCCGGGGCCCGGCGCCCCAGGGTCACGCGGGGAGGTTGGTATGCCTCGGCGAACTGATCCAGCAAGCGTTCAAGCCGTGGCGTCCGACCTGGCTTGAACGGCACGACAATCACTACCGTGTCCGGATTTGCAACCGTATCCATGTGCACAAACCGCTGGATAGCCTGAATCCACTCTTCGGGAAACTCGTTAGCGTCCTTGTGGGCGATGATCTGGTCGGTCAGCGTATGCCAACCCCGTCGAAATCGAATGTCCTCGTACTCGCCGAACAGGCGCCCCATGATGTGGACCGGCACAGGCCGGCCACCAATGGCCCGCGGGAAGAAGTGGTTGACCTTGTCGATCCGGCGCTGCCGACCTTCCAGCCGCTCGCCAGTGATTAGGTACTCCAGCTCCGGCACCCCAAGGTACGGCGAGGCAAGCAATGGTGCTAGCTCGTCGGCTCCCTCAAACAGCGCATCCGGCACCCGTTCCAGCGCATACCAGTGTTCGCTCACGCGCGGCTGCCACGAGGTTTGGTCTATGAAGACCCAGCACCCTGAGCGATATGCACAGACCACGTCAGTTTTCTCGTCGCCAACTAATGCAACCTGTTCTCTGCGTCGAATGCCCAGTTGCCGTGCAGCAAGCACGATGCCTTCTGGATTGGGTTTCGTGTTCCGCACGTCCTCGTACGCCACGACGATATCCCACTCCACCTCAGGGTAGGCCTCTTCCAGCAAGGTCTTCGCGTAATGGCGAGGCGCGCGGGTAAACACGCCCCAACGCATGTCGGGGAAATCGTCCTGCAGGCCAGTTAACTGCTCCGGCGTATAGAGCAGCCTGTCATCACGCCGATCGTACTCACGCAGTAGTCCGCGTGTGTACTCACGGCTGGTGTTGTTGACGTTCTCCCGACCTCGGAAGCCCTCCAAGTCGTTAGTGCGCAGCAACGTATTGTCAAGATCAAACAAGCACAACTGAATGGACACTCCCTTCTCCCCAGAAGGTCATAGAATCATCGCCAACAAGTTGAAGCTGGCTCTCCCCTCGCAACTACACGACTGCCCTTCTTGGATCAGATCAAACAATCTCGATGTTTCTTTGGCCCCGCCTCACGATCAGACAAACTCTCGGATCCGAAGCGACCTGCTCTACCAACTGAGACTCCGATACGAGCTCGGTATCCAACACCCTGTGATCGCACATGTCGCAGCGCCTATGACCATCACGCTCTACCTGCAGCTGATTCAGCTGCACGTTGAGATGGCACGACAAAGACTTAATCACCTGGCCATCGTGTGTCATTAGCGTCTTTGTTTTTGGATTGAACTTCATGACTTGATCTATCCAATCCAGAAATCAGCATCTTTGTCGGAATCAAAGAGGATCTCGAAATCCTCTCCATTCCAAATAGCTGGTGCGCACGCCAAGCGGGGGTTATATCCCTGATTGCCCCTTACGGCGACGATATCCTCAATCAAATCTTCTAGCCAAACGGTTTCGCCTGGCACTAGGTCATCTGGAATCAGGTAGGCCGCAAAGGGTCTGGGGAAGTTGTACGGGTAGTAATTCCGAAACTCCATGACCACGTTCCGACCATATTCTCGTAAATCCTCCAAAAGCTCGACTTTCCCGGTCACCGGATCTTGATCCACTCCCACCATGAAGTGCACATCAGGACTCGGCTCCACTGCCTTGACGAATGGGAAGAACCCCTCATCGACTGCGGCGTTGATTGCGCGCTCCGTTCTTGCAGTCCGGATCACCGGGCAATTCTCATAACCCGACCGTGCTGCTGGCCCTTCGGTCAACTCGACACCCCACCTGCGAGCCTTCATTTCTTGTCCCCTTGCGTTCGTCGCGCCTACTTCTGCGCTTTCAATTGTGCCGATTTCGGATCGTAAATATAGTTGGTAATCGAGCCGTCCCGAATACGGCTTACAGCCTCGTCAATAGCCTGCAACGGCACCAAGAACCACTCGCGCGGCTTTACGGGCTTGCCAAACCGATCTTCAATGGTCAGTTCCAGCTGCGCGGGCGCAAAGATCTTGTGGAAGAGGTTTTCCAGCTTCGTGCGATTGATATGGGCCAGCTTGTAGGTAGCCACGATGTCCACGCCCGCCAGCAGATAGGTTGCATCGTCCTTGGCCGCGGCAATACGCGTTTCGACCTTCCCGCCCGTCACACCGATCTTGTGGATCAGTTCGCGGTGCTGGGCCACGAACGGATGATCGGACTTGCTTTGCAGCACGTAGATGGTCCCGCTTTCGATGTCGTCTGGCTCCAACGTATCGCCGAACAGCGGCCCGTTGTCCGCGTCGGTAATGCGTCGCCCCGTTTCGTCCTTGTATAGCGCTCGTTGCAGCGAGCGCTGCAACAGGTTGCTCTCCGTCCCGTTCGAGTAGATGACGCGCATGCGGGCATCGGCTTCCCCGTTCGGGGCACGAATGGGCTCGCCGACCTCGGCGACGTAAGCCATCTGCCCGCCCAGAATGAAGAAGTTCCCTTGCAAAACGCTGGCATCACGCCCGAACCGCAACGTCTTCCGCCTTCCATCCTTGAGGTCGTTCTCCACGCTCTCGAAAAGCGGCTGGAACTTCTCGAAGTCCTCGCAGCGCGTGCGGTTGGCGATCTCTTCTGCCGCCTTGCGTTCGGCAAAGGACGCCACATGGCGCAGCTGGGTGATGTCATCATCCCCAGCCGGCGCATCGATCCCCAGCTCGGCCAACAACGCGTCCTCGTCCAGCTCGTCCGGGTTGACGGTTGCAGCCGCCTGTCCGTCCAAAAGCCCGGCCGTATCCATGGGAGCCAGTAAATCGCGCGCCTCGGGAAGACCGCGGAGGCGATCCAGGCGCACTGCGTACAGCCGCTCAAAGATGTCGCGGTCCTCGCCATGCTGGGGCGCGCGACCATGGGCCTCCACGAAACGCAGGATGTCCTCGAACCCCGCGATCAGCCGCTCCTGCTGCGCCGTATGCATGCTGGCCTTGTTGGGCGCTGCTTCGACTCCCAAGGCTTCCAGCAGGTCATCGTCGTCCATGTCAGCCATTGCCCTGGGCCTCCTTGGCCTTCTCTTCAGCCCGGTACTTGGCAAAGGCCGCTACGCCTTCGGCCATTCGCTTTTCCCAGGCGTCTGGCGAATTGATGTCTGGCAGCCGTCCCTTCTCGATCTTGAACTCCAGCGCCCGCTTGGCCAGTTCGCGCGCTTCCTCTTTCGGAATGTTCACGCGCTTTGCCGAGATGCTGGCTTGGACCTGACGCAGCACCTTCTCATCCATGGCCTTGGCCAGTACCGAGTAGGCCGCCTCAAACGGATTGATCCGGTCGATCAAGTCGATATCCAGGTCTCGGACATTGATGAACTTGCGCACGCCGTCGATCAGAGCAGTATTGCCCTGCTGCTCGCTTGCAGTGCCTTCGGCTTCGGCCTTCGCCAAGACTTGCTTGGCCTGCTGCGTGAGGTTCAGCGCAGCAATAGCGTGTTGGCGAATGGCTTCCTGGTCTGCCTCGCTCAACTCCGGATAACGATCGCGCACGATCTTACCCATCTGAACTTGGGTCAGTTCTTCGGGCAGGGTGTTGTCGTTGAACAACCCATTCTCAATCGCCGTCTTGTCTTGAACGAACGCGGTGATGACCTCGTTCAAGTCCTCCTTGCAGATCCGCTTGGCTTCCTGGGTTTCGGGCATGGTCAGCCCGCCAATCTCGACGTGGACTTGGCCCGTGGCCACATTCACGCCGACGTTGGACCCGCCCTCTACGTATCCACCCTCGTACTCGAAGCCTTCAAGCTTGCCCTGGTTCTTGGGGGTGAACTCAAAACGCGGGGCCAGCACCTGTTCCATCAGCAGACTCGCTGCGATGGCTTTCAGTGTGTCGTTCACGGCTGCCACAACTTCCGCTTCACCTGCGGCTGGCTCGGCGATCAGATTGGTGAACCGGGAACGCTCCTTGCCGGGCGCATCGCGGGTGGCGCGGCCGATGATCTGGACGATTTCGGTCAGACTACTGCGGTAGCCGATGGTCAGGGCGTGTTCGCACCAGATCCAGTCGAACCCTTCCTTGGCCATCCCTAACGCGATGATGATGTCCACATGATCGCGATTGTTCTTCTGCGCAGGGTCTTTCAGTGAGTTCAGCACCTTGGCGCGTTTGGTAGCGTCGCTGTCGTCCACCAGGTCGGCCACCTTCAACACCGACCCATCGGCACGCTCGATCAGATGGAAGCCCGTGGCCGGATCGACACCCTTCCAGGTGCCGATGGACTCCATGACCTCTTCGACTTCCTTGTATTTGTCCTTCAAGCTCTCACGGGCGTTGACATTCGGGATGTGGACGATGGTCTTCATCGCCGGATCCAGCACCTTGGTGATCGCGTCCAGATACCTGCCTGTGTAGAAGTAGTAGCCGATCTCCAGCGACTTCAAGTACGTGTAGCCGTTCAACTGCTCGTAGTAGGTGTATGTCACCGTCTCGAAGCGGTTTTCGTCCTGCGGCGCCAACACGGCCACCGTGTCGCCCCGGAAGTAAGAGCCGGTCATGGCCACCAGGTGGACGGAGCCTGCCGCAATCAGTTGCGTGAGCTGGCTACCCAGCACGTTATCTGGATTGCTGCTGACATGATGGAACTCGTCCACTGCCACCAGTCGGTCGTTGAACGCAGCAATGCCGTATTCCTCCACGGCAAAGCGGAAGGTGGCATGTGTACAGACCAGCACCTTGTCCTCGCTCTCCAGGAAGCGGCCCACGGCCCGCACCTTGCTCTTGTCGGCCTTGACCTCGTCGTCGCCGGGGGCATTGCACAGGTTCCATTGCGGCTCGACCTTCCAGTCCGCCCAGAAGCCGAACTTGGTCAACTCTTCGTCAGCGAAGCTGCCACCGATGGACTTCTCGGGCACCACGATGATCGCTTGCTTGAGGCCCTGATTGTGCAGCTTGTCCAGCGCAATGAACATCAGGGCGCGCGACTTGCCCGACGCGGGCGGCGACTTGATCAGCAGGTACTGCTCGCCCCGCTTGGCGTAGGCGCGCTCCTGCATGGGACGCATGCCCAGCGCGTTGACCTTGCTCGACGCGCCAGTACGGGCTGTGGCAATCGAGACTGACGGGACTGCCTTGGTGCCTTCCGATGTCATGTCCGCTTCCCCTTCTTCGGCTTGGCCTGGCCTGCCGTCATCTTGGTGTACAGGTCGAACAGCTTTTCCAGCCGTTCGGTGTCGTTCTTGAACTTCCGCCCGATGTAGATCCGCTCCAGAACCTCATCGTTCTTTTCGTGGGCCCGCCGCAGGTCTTCCGGCATGTTCTCCGGGTCGTACAGGTCTGCGATGGTGGCCGGGAAGTGGTTTTCACGGGCCAGCAATATCTCTTCGGCGCAAGTAGTTAGGTCTGCTTTGTTCTGCTCGGTCAGAGTTGGGACTGGAAAGGTGTTCCAACCGAGCGTGTTCGAGTAGCGAATGCGGGTTTCCAACTGACCGCAAACAGCTGCAATCCAGACAATGTGCAAACGACTAGCAATCAAGGCCATGTTCCACAATGGAGCATCGTAGGATGCGAAAGCGGCATCCGACACCACTGTATCGGCAGGCTCGTATCCACATGGCAAAAACTCCCTGGACTCGGAAGAGACGCGTGGGACTACTAGAGTTGAGTACTCACTGCCATGAGTCCTTTGAAATTGATGAGGACGATCTGCCAAATCTCTCGCCGTCTTACCACCAGTTAACCGTAGCTTTCTGACTTCACCAATGCGCTGCGCTATCGGCGCAATATCTAGCGCCTCTTTCAAGTGATCATCTTTTATCCACAGGCAGTAGCGCATCGTGCCGCGAATGAACTCGGCTGATCCGACAATTCGCCGAGTGAATCGCCGCTGCTGACTGCAAGACAAGCCAAGTCCCTCACGATCCGCACGTGAAAGCAGCAGATATCCGCCATCGATGGGCATATTCCCGAACGTCATCTCGGAAACCTCCGAGATCGGCCTTCCACTTTTTTCTACAATAACTTCTCCACCTGCCGCCAAGTACGCATTGATATGCTCACATTGACGTTCAGTTGTTCCACCTGACTTATCTATTGAAAAAAGACGTCGGGGGCTGCGAGGCCTCACAGAGATACCAACAATTATTACAGTGACACCCGCATTGTGGCTTGCGAGGTTTGCCCACCGAAAGGACGTATGAGCCATTTCGATTTGGCAACCAACTCGAAATATTTCTGGCCAAAGAATTGGGATTTGCAGACCTTGACAGATGGAGTTCGTCGACACGAAAGCTACAGATGACTGAGTCCGCGTTGTGTAATCCGCAGCTTTTAGGAACCAACCGCATACGTAATCGAGTGACTTCCAGTTCAGGACTCTACGGTCAAATATGTGTTTCAAGTCTGATTTTTGCTCTTCCTGTTGGTCACGGGACCCGAGATATGGTGGATTACCGCAGATATAGGTCTCTCCCCCTTCGTTCTGGAAGTCGATTTCCGACTGATCCTGCGGCGTGTTGAACAGGTCGTCGCCGATCAGCTTCACTCCGGTTCCAGTGGGTGGACAGATTGCCAACCAGTCCAGGCGCAGCGCATTCCCGCAGGTGATCCAGTTCTGGCTATCCAGCGGCAGAACGTCTTTCAAAGCTTCCTTCTGGCCGCGATACAGCACATCACATTGGAACTCCGCAATGATCAGTGCCAGACGCGCAATCTCGGCCGGGAAGTCACGCAACTCGATTCCACGAAAATTGTTAATCGGGATTTCCGAAGGCTGCTCGACCTCGCCACGTCGCCGGTTGATCTCGGCTTCGATCTCGCGCATCTGTTTGTAGGCGACGACAAGGAAGTTTCCGCTACCGCATGCCGGATCGAACACACGAATGTGCGCCATGCGCTTGCGCAAGTTCAACAGCTTGATCTTGTTATCCCCCGACGTTTCCAGCTGCGTCCGCAGGTCGTCCAAGAACAGCGGGTTTAGCACCTTCAAGATGTTGGGCACGCTCGTGTAATGCATGCCCAATGCGCCGCGCTCTTCGTCGTCGGCCACCGCCTGGATCATCGACCCGAAGATGTCGGGATTGATCTCTCGCCAGTCCAGCTTTCCGGCTTGATACAGATACGCGCGAGCCGTGCGTGTGAACTTCGGCACATCGGTATTGCCGGAGAACAACCCACCATTGACGTAGGGAAACTCAATTGCCCAGCGCGGAATGCCCGCCGCCGCCCGATCTTCCGTCTTGGTATTCATGGCGAGGAAGATGGTGCTCAACACCTCGTGGACGTTCGAGCCATCTGGCTGCGTCATCTTGTCCACGGTAGCCGTGAACAGCGTCGCACCGGGAAAGATGTCGGTGTCTTCGGCAAAGAAACAGAAGATCAACCGGGCCATGAAGTGGTTCATGTCTGGTCGACGCGCTGTCGTGGCCCAATCAGGGTTCTCGCGCAGCAATTCGACGTACAACTTGTTCAGGCGTCCGGTAGCCCGAACGTCGATGGGGTTGTCCTTGATCTCCTTAATCGTGGAGATGCCTGCCAACGGCAAGAAGAAGCCAAAGTGGTCCGGGAACTGAGGGAACTCGCACGCGATAGCGTCGCCGGAGGCCAGTTCCTCGGCCTCCAAAGTGGTCCCATCGGTGGCCAGAATGAACTTGGCCTTGGCCTGGGCGGTCTTGGCGCTGGCCTTCAATGCCGTCAGCGTTTGCCCCACTTGGCCGGGCTCGGCCACAGCGACGTGGATATGGTTGCGCTGCAGCACACCACCCGCCACATCGGAGGCGTTGCTATCGCCCTTGCGCAGCCGCTGGATGGTGGTTGCCTTGTTGCCGAACGCGGCCAGGAACTGGAAAGGAAACTCTGCGCCATCAAAGGCTTGCGCAGCCAAGTCAGATAGGGCCTGTTCGATCTCAACAGCATTCATGCAAGTGTGATTTCCAGCTCGTGGCGCGACCCGGAAGGGTCAAAAAGGGGCAATTTTGATTGTCCCACGCCACCGCCGTGGAACAGAAGCCCGCCGCGCGTGAAACATCCCACTTAGCCGACTCAGGCAAACACTATTTGCCCATCCCGCCCCCATGCGCAGTCTCTTCACTCCGTGTCTCACTGGGTGATTCGCGGGTTGCCCGGGATCTGCCGCTATGCTCGCTCAGAGCCTCCTACCCCGCCAATCAAGTGCCCCTCCCCTGCTGGCCGCGTGAGGTGGTTTATGACTTCCCCAGCCCCATTGAGATCTAGGCATGTACGAACCAGCTGACCCGCTCCTGCTCGACCGCAACGCTTCTCAGGAGCAGGCCCGCGCTGTTCTGGACGAACCCCTCGCGTTCCTGGCCGACTTGGTGAACTACGGAACGCACCTCATCATCAAGGCGCTGGGTGATGGGGAAGGCGATACGTCCCGACTGGTGGTGTGTGCCGGCCTGTTGAAGCACATCGTCGGAATGCTGGACGCCGCCGTCGTACTACTGGAAAACGGGCACTCGACAACAGCCCTGACGCAGGTTCGCTCGGCATTCGAGGCTACGCTTTACCTCGAACTGATCCTGCAGGAGGACACTGAGTACAGGGCCCGGGTTTACCTGGTGGGCGAGTATCGAAGGAGGCTTGCGTTCCTCCAGCGGGCGCTCGACCCGTCTACGGCGCCAGGCTCCTTCAATCACGACTACGCGCACATCGGAATGAGCACCCAGACGCTCAGTGAGGAAGCAAAGACCACGGGCGTTGAGCATGTCGCCCACATTCAGTCCTTACTGGTCCAACCCAGCCTGGCTAGCATCAATGCGGCCTACCAGAAGAAGCGCGGCAACAAGGCCTTCGATCCCCACTGGTATGAGCTACTGGGCCACAGAAGCATTCGCCAGCTCGCCAAGGTATTGAAGGAAGGGCCCGCATACGACCTTTGGTACGGGGGCGGCAGCCAGGTTGTGCACGCCCAGTCGCCCACCCAGCATTGGTCTGTGCTGGGCGATGTCGCGGCACTGAAAGCCATCCGCCACTTGGAAGACGCCCATTCCGTGAAGGATGGCGTGGCGCAAATGGCCTTGCGCGCCTACCGGCTCGTTGTCCGTCGATACCTGCCCGAAGAGTTTCCCAGCTTGCAACAGAAGTATCTGGCAGACTGGCAAAAGCCCTTCCGGAGCGGCATCAAGGTTCGATACGAATACCAAGGGCGATAGCCACCACCATCCACTCTATATGAAGCTCTATGACTGACTCTGCGGATTGGTCACAGCATCCTCTGGCACGTCGTGCGTTGGCTAAGGGCGATCAGCCGACCCCCATGACGCACCTGCACCATGCTGCCCGACATGGCTGGCTGGAAGACATCGAAGTCGAGCTGGACGAAGGAGCAGACATCGAGGCCCCCACCGCCGATCAGCACCAATGGACACCGCTTCATTGGGCGGCATTGTCTGGGCAGACCGCAGCGGTCCGCCTGTTGCTCACGCGAGGCGCGAACATCAACTCCCTAGAAAGCAAAGGCAGTTCGCCGTTGATGTTTGCCATCCATGGCAAGCACGTGGAGACTGCGTATGTGTTGCTGGAAGCAGGCGCCGATACGCGGGTGGTCAACGAAGCAGGACGAACGGCTGAGGAGCTGGCGTCCCACTATGACCCGGAGCTGCAAGCGGCAGTTCGTCGTTATGGCTTGAACAAGGTAGCCGGCGTCAGTGGCGAACAGGCGCGGGAGAAGCCGATCTTCTAGTTGGCCTCTTAAAGGTCATCGATCCGGCCAGCCTCAGCATCGCTTGTCCTGGATGTGCTGGCAATCGCCGCCAACTGCGCGCGGCGACGATCTGCTCGCGCTGTGAGGTACGCCCGAACTTCACTGTCGTACAAATCCTGGGCGGCCTGATCTAGCCCGTCTGCGGTCTCGACATCGCCCAGCACCCGGGCAACCTGCGCCCAGAACCGGTCCCGACGGTAGTTCATCACGATCGCCTTGCGGCGTCGTGCAGCGCCGACGATGACCGGTGGTGGCGGGATCTGCGGAGCTTTCGGAGTGGGCTCTATATGCTCTGCCAGGTCTGGAAGTGGCATTTTCCATATGCCATCGCGTTTCTCCGCCCCGGGAAGCTCGCCGTTGCGCATCCGCTCGCGCACCGTGTACGGATGCTGCTTCAAGACCTTCGCAGTTTCTTCGGCCGTCAAATGAGTCTCGCCGGGCCATTGCCGGATCAGAAGATCGAGCATCCGTTCGGACATCCGCCCCCCAAGAAGTCAACAACATGCCTCAACTAATGGGGCGGCAAAGATTAACGCCCGATTGAACTAAGTTGCCTAGCCAAACATCGGTTATATGACGCAGCACCACTAGCTTTCGTAGAAATACAAGCAAGCTCAACAGATGATCTATCCTGATAGCTGAGCCCACTCATGTTCGGTGACCTAGGCGCGCCATCGAGTTGACTTAGCTGGTCAACAAGGCAGCGATTGTAGCCAGCCGCCCCACTCGATTTTCTCGTGATACAAGCAAGCTCAATAGAAGATTTCTCGTCGTATGAAAGTCCAGCGAAACTCGGCTCACGAGGTCCGCCGGCCAAGGCATTGAGCTGATCTGTCTGGCAGCGGTTATATGTAGCGGCACCTTGGGACTTCTTCGTGATACAGGCTAGCTCAATGGCTGACTTCTCGTTATAGGAAAGACCAGCCAAGCTAGGTTGACGAGGCGCGTCGGCCAGTGCATCAATTTGCCCAACTAAACAGCGATTGTACTCCGCTGGACCACGCGACTTCGTCGTAATACAAGCAAGTTCAATAGCAGATTTCTCATCATACGAAAGACCAGCTGTGCTTGGGGTCCTCGGAGCATCAGCCAGTCGCCGCAACTGGTCGCTTACACATCCACCGTATGCGGCTGGACCTCGTGATTTGACGGTGATGCACGCAAGCTCAACAGATGAGCGCTCATCATAAGAAAGAGATTCTTGTCGCAGTGATTCCTGGTTCGAGTAGGAACTCGATTCTGAATCATATGAGGATCTCTCTATCACCGAATTATCCGTTGCGACAGGTTGCAAAGGAATTTCTTGAAACTCCGGTTTCTCTGGAAACTCCATGGGCAGATCCGCACCAGCGACAGATCCGTCATCTTCGATGCCCATGATTTCGGTTGAATCTGAAGTGGATTCTCTGACGGGAGTACCTCTCATCCGCGCCCTTCCCTCATTCTCCAATTCGGCTCGAAGTCCTTCTGCCTCACGCTCAATGGGCGCAAGAGCCCCAGATCGGTACCTAAAGGATCCACAGCGGCTATTGAAATCCTCCACCATGGCGTTGAAGGTATCTACAGACCATTGATCATAGTTGTCTACGACCCTTTCTGCCGCCTTGATCCGAATATCCTCAAAAACACAAAATCGGATCTGAGGACTCGTAAACACGAGATTGCTTCCTACAGGCGGTTTCGTGATAGTAGGCTCGTTGCTCGGCGGCGGCGGGGTCACGATTGGGCCCGCATTCGCATCTGAAGGCTGTTGCTGATTTGCGATGCTGGGCGGCGGGTAAGCTCGCTTCGATGGTGACTGATTTACCAACCATATGAAGAATAGGACAATTGCTGCCAAGACCCCAAGACCAACAGCCCACCCACGCCAAGGTGAAGGCGCGGTCGTGCTTTGAGGTTGTGAAGACTGCTGATATGCATCACTTTGCTGCGACCAGGCGGCAGGCAATTTAGGGGCTTCTACTCTTCGTTCCGGCGCTGATGGACGTTCCGACGCGTCGCCTGGCTTTGAGCCCAGAGATCTAAGCCCCTTAAAACCCTTCGCTTGGTCATTATTCTCAGACTCGTTCATATCACTGTCCGAATATTTTGCTCAATTTACTTGCCTTTCCTTCCCAGATCCTGTCAATCGCGAAGTCTAGGACATGAACGTTCCATCCGTCCTTGTAGCTAAACGAGGCCGAAAACTTCTTTTCAGGTTTTCCATAAAAATTTAGGCTTCCATCGTAGGCTGACTTGCTGACGTCGAACCATGAGAAGAACTTTGCCTCATCTTCTTTAAAGATTCGACTGCGCCTTAGTATCAGCCCATCGTCAGAAACCTCGACACCCGCGATATTTACCTTGCGCCCTTTGCTCCAATCGTCCATCCAACCCAACAGGATGCGAATACAGACAGCCCGCCACGCTCGCTGGATGATGGCTTGATACTGACTGCTGTTCGGCTGCAACAACACGGACGTAGCCGACGTACCATAGCCGAAATAGTAGTCAGTCCCCGTGGGAATTCCGTTCGTGGACTTCTTCACTGCACCCCATCGAACACCAGTTATTTGGTCCAGGGGTATGAGCGAACCCTTATAGTCAAACCCCGCTGGTGAAATGCGGAACTTGTCCTTGAAAATGAACCCGAACTCGGTTTCGTAAGTGATTTCCTTAGCAAATTCTGCCTCACTCGCAGCTTCGCTCCTTCTCTGTTGGGCCCGTTCGATCACAATGCCTTCCAGAGCCTCAATATCCTCATCGACGCGATCGCTTACCGCAGTAACTTCGGAAAACAACTCCTGAAGCGCCTCACTCATGAGCTTCGCGTCGTCCAAGTAGTCATGCTTGTTGAAAAGATGGATACCCAGACCGCGCGCAGTGAATGCCAGATCTTGACTTTCATCGTGGTCAATGCCGCGACTCTTATAGGCAAGTTGTATGGGTTGAGCCACCCTGTCCCAAGTACGCAGTGCGTCAATAATCTCATTGACGCTTGCCCGCACCTGCCTTTCAGCGACATGCCTATCAGCCGCCGTCTTGGCCTTTTCGATCAACCCCTTGATCCGGGCAGCCTCTTCCGAAAGGTAACTGCTGGCCTTCAACTCATAGCTGTCAATCAGAGCGTCGATTAAGCGATGTCCCGCATCTTCGCCTGCATTGGTGCTGTCGGAGATCAGACCTTCATAGACCTCCACCATCTCCATGCTCGGCAGGTCTTCAAGGAGCGCCGTCGCTATGCGCTCGTAATGCTTCACACGCTCATTGATCTGCGCTTCTATCAAGGATGGATCGGCAACGGCAGGCAATCCAGCTGCCTGGCGATCCTCGTTGATCGCCTGCAGCACGTCATCGACGTCGATTTCCTCGACATAGGATGCAAGCACCTCGATGCCTTCCCGAAGCTCCACCGGACCGGCCTTGGAACAAGCTTCCAGTGTTTCAACAAGAAAGTTGGCGCAGCTCAATGCATTGAAGCCGTCCAGCTCAGGGGACCCGCCCCGGGCAATGTGCTCCAATGTCTGCGTGATCCGCTTTGGGCTCAGCCCTGGAAACCAGGCCACTTCGGCCGCAAGACGCGTGCGTGGGTTCGAGAGAATATTGCGCGCGTCTACGGCTGAGTCATGATCGCCGTGCAGAGCAGCCTCTTCTGCGAGCTCATTCAAGTGAGTTTTTCGGTCCCGCGTCGATGCTCTCAGGAGGGAGAAAGGATTTTCGTTGGCAATCATTAGATGAAACCTATCTTGCGGGGCTTTGGCTCGGTGGGCATTCGCGATGGAGATGTGTCCAGAGCCGTCTTGAAATGGGCGGCACCTACCTTGGCGGCTCCCGACTTGGCGGCCAAACGGCAGGCTTCTCGAAGAATGAAGCCAACGTCGGACAAAGGCCGGCCAGCCAACGCTTTGGCCATTTCTGTAATGTCGATGTCGCCATCGGCGGGTATCTCTGCCAGCTTGGCAGTCAACAGGGAATGCACCTCGACCTCACTAGGCATGCCGACTTCAAGGATGTGATCGAACCGCCCACGTCGCACAACTGCAGGGTCCAAGCTGTCCAGACGATTGGTCATTCCGATGACCAATACTTTGTTCTCGGCTGCCTTGGGAATGCTGCGCAAAAACTCCGCCACCTCTTCGACGCGATGTTGCCCTCCTGCAGAGCTATCACGCGCCGCTAGGAATGCGTCGATCTCATCGATAACGACCACGGAGGGCGAGACCTTGGACGCCTGCTCAAAGGCTTCAGCGATCTTCTTGCCGGTCTCGTGGATGAAGGGGCTTCCAATGCTCCCTGAGTCGATGGCGAAAAATGGCCAATCTAAGTACTCGACCAGCTTCTCGACCGCGAATGTCTTGCCGCAGCCCGGCGGACCGTGCAGGAGTACCGCGCCAGGAAACGTAATGCCTAACGCCTTGTAGCGTGCCTCGTTCCGAACGAGGTCGATGACGTGCTCATTGAAGAAGGCCTCAAGGATGGGGCGTCCCGGTAGGCTGAACTCGCCCAACGATTTCTCAACTGTTGGAGATTTGCGCGCCCGCTTTTTCGCGGACACGCTTTGAGGCGTTGGCTCATCTGCCACATTGACTTCGGGCTCAGCCAGGTTCAAGGCCTCGGCTAATTGATTCAATTGCCCAGCCCTCAGCCAGGGGGCTAGTGAGCGCATCCGACGTGTGGACAGGATCGAGACGTTGACCCCACCAGTGATCCAGAAACCCACCAGCGTGGCATCGTCTGTACTGGGAGCGGGTGTGTAGCACGGCAACAAACGGGACAATCGCTCAACATAGAGCGCGTCGTGAAATCCTGCATCTGGAACGAGCTTACGCGTTTCGGAAATAGCCGCGACGAACGCCTGGCAATCCGTGAAATCGTCGGGCGCTTCCGCCTCATCCACGGGCTCTAATCGATAACTTCTCCCACCCAGCACCAACGCATAGCGCTGGCTACCACAGGCAAATTCGGCCAACTCTGATCCCGTCAGCAGCCCCTCGTCCAGCCATCGATCGGCCAGACTTGCCTTAACAACTATCACCCGCCCGCTATTTGACGTGTCATAGATCTGCCAGCGATCCTCCGCGAACAGACAACGCTGCACGACCGTACCGGCCTTGGGAGAAAATCCGCGCGCCAACCAAGGATCGATCGCCATCGGATTAGGCCACAATGATGTTGGCGCCTTCGGACATGCCATCGTCCCCGCCAATGTGGATACGGATGGAATCCATCAGCAAGACAGCTTCGCGCAACTTGTGCATGTCATCGTCTTCTGCTGCCTTCTGACCTATGCCAACCAACTGCCTGAACTGAGCTTTGTCCGTGAACAGATGGGGCGACTTGGAAAGCCACTGGAACCGCTGAATGACGAACGAATCTTGCCGCCAGAGGATGTCCCAGTTTTTTCCGCATAAGTCGGACAGGTAATTTTCGAATGATGAGTCGTTGTTGTCGATGGCACGCTTCGCACTGCGTACTGCATTGTCGAACTGGGTCTCTTCGGAGGGCTTCGCGTGCTCTCGGACGTAGTTATCGAAGAACTCGACAACACTGTCCAACTCCATCTGACGAATCGTCTTAAGATTGGCGTCCCGGATCTTGGCGATCAGCTTCTTTGCATCCTGAACACGATCCATAGCTTCTTTGGACTGTTCTGGGTTCCCGTCATCAGTACTAGCGGCCAACGCCTGGTCCAGTTTTTCGCGTGCCCGATCGATTTGAGGGTCGTCGATCTTCTCTGCAATTTCGTCCAATCGAGACAATTGTCGCTCAGCTTCTTCGTGGACTTGCTGGCCGACGGCCGAGTAATCGATACCCGACTCCTGCCGCGAATATAGGTTGTGGCCTGTCTTGAACGATCCTCCTACTGATGGCACGGTGACTTCGAGCATGACGTTGCCTGAGTCGCTGACCTCGTATTCACAGATCAGTTCTGCCCCCTTGGCGATGACACCCTGTTCCAGCTCACTACCCGGAATTCTGAGAGAGCCTACCCAACGGTTGTCCATGACGGGCGATGCGATTTCACCTTCCCAGATCTTGAAATCCAAGCTGTTCTGGGAGCCGGCCTTGATGGCCTCGCCCGCTAGGAAATTCATGGTGCCCTTCTTCGGCAATGGGTCGCCAGCTCGGACAAGCCATGACATCACCGGTTGACCGCCAGCCTTCTCGAGCGATGCAATGCCTATGGAATGCGAGGCCGGAATAGAATCGATCGCCGCCGCTGTACGCGCAATAGTTATGCGGTCATTCTCCAAAGCGATGGGCGAACCACTTGGGTCGAAAACGAACACCTTGAATTCATTCTCGCCCAGCCTGGACAGCGTCAATTCAACAGAGGCGCCGTCTTTTAGGGTTTGTCGGCCAGAGCTCCAACCAGTTTCTAAGCTATCGACCTGAAACTCACTGCCAGCGGCTACAGTTCCCTGAGCCTTCACTACCAGCTTGGATTTGATGTCCGGTGTGCGTGCGATGTAATTGAAACTTATCGCCAATGCAGACCCGGCCGAAACCGAACCGCGGGTTGCCTTGCGACCCTTGCGCTGTGAGCCCCAATCCACCGACTCGGCGAAAATTGCCGCGCCCTCGGCCACGGCGGTCATGGGATTGACGTCCAACGCGCCTGGCAAACCAAGTTCGAAGGCGACCTTGTCTCGCACCGTCTTGTATTGGGTCGGGCCGCCGACGAAGACAACACGATCCACATCCTGGGAGCTAAGGTGTGCCTTGGACATGGTCTCGCGCACAGACTCAATCGAGTCCTTCAACTTGTCCTCAATCAGCTGGTCCAACTGCTCCTTGCCCAGCGGAATGTCCAGGTAGATTTCGGCGCCATTTTGGTCCTGCAGACCAATTTCAACTTCCGACAACAGGATGACGGCTTCACCACGCGAGGAAAGCTCGATCTTGGCCTTCTCTGAGGCCATATCCAGCTTGGCGAACAGCTTTCGGTAGGCGGGATTGGTTGGTGCGTCCTCCGGCAAGTCGAACGTCCTCTCCAACCACGGACGCACGATGTTGGCCACGATGGCCCGATCCCAGTCGCGGCCACCGCACATTTCGATGCCACCATGGGCCTGCAGGCTGACTCGCCCATTGAGTCCTTCTGCAATCGCTACATCCAGCGTGCCGCCACCCAAGTCGTAGATGATGAAGGTGCCATTGGAGGACCTCGCCCTCATAACACTCATCACAGCGGCTACCGGTTCCTGCATCAGGGTCACTGCACCAATGCCTGCCATTTCTGCTGCCTGCAGAGTGGCGTCTTTTTGCATCTGGTTGAAGGCCGCGGGCACCGTGATGACCGTTCCCTGCACTTGCGAGCGCACTTCCTCAGGCAGGTAGGCAAACAGCGTCTTCAGGATTTCGGCTGAGCACCACTCAGGGGTCACAGAATCCTGCCCACTGATATTAATCGGCGTGGTGGTGCCCATGAGACGCTTAAACAGTGTCGCCGACTTGCTGCGATCCTGAGGCACGAGGTCATAGGCTCGCTTGCCGACATAACGACCACGCCTATCGAAGTAGATGGCAGAGGGCGTGACGTCGTTCTGTTCTGGGCTCTTCCAAAGCTTGAGGGCAGACCCATCCCAAGTGGCGATGGCGCTATTGGTCGTTCCCAGATCAATACCTGCGTAGTAAGCCATCACAGTTTCCTCAACATCATGGTGCCTGTCCGAAGCACGCCGTCATTGCCCATTACAATGGGCTCTAGCATCTGATCGACGAGAAGCGCATCCCCATCACCAAAGTCTTCAAGGTTTAGAGGGCTGGCCGCCATGCCGGGCTCAAAGGGTTGCCCTTCGATCGTCACGATCCGGGCCCCTGCTGCCTCGGCAGCACTGTCTATGCGCTTCTGAAAGAAACGCATCTGATTGGCATAGCGGGCTTGCTCCCCGGCGTCCAACTTGGAAATGACTCGCGTAAACAGCCTGGCGAATTTCCAGGAGTCCACAGCCAAGTCAATCAGCGCCGCGGTTGCGGGCGCATCGGCCTTCTCTACATCTGTCATTTGAGCCCCTTCCGAACGATTCCCAGGCCGCCTTGGGGTAGAACCCCTCTATCCCCGATAGGCGGCTATTCGCCCCCAAGTATAGTCATGGAAACTGCCGCTTTTTGGGCAAATCATCAACCTGGTGAGACCCACCTAGAAGGCCCAGACTTTCAGGGACTTATGCCCGCCGCAGGCCGGAAAGCGCTATTTACTACTCGGCAATCGCAGTTGCCGCGCTATTCGGTCGATAGCTCCGGTTATCCCGGACGCACCTTCCACCTCCAAG
Source organism: Pseudoxanthomonas kaohsiungensis (assembly GCF_010211765.1). GTDB lineage: Bacteria > Pseudomonadota > Gammaproteobacteria > Xanthomonadales > Xanthomonadaceae > Pseudoxanthomonas > Pseudoxanthomonas kaohsiungensis. Next base: position 34,410 of record NZ_PDWO01000015.1, read on the forward strand.
ACCCTCCCCGCCCCGTCAAAGCCCTCCAGCAGTTCATGCTCCCAAGTGGCGTGGTACGGCATGTAGACGCCCCATCCTCCCAGTTCGATGACGGGGGCGATATCCGATTTCAGGGAGTTGCCCACCATGGCGAATTCATGGGGCTGGACCTCGAACTCTTCCAGCAGCCGGCGGTAGGTGGCCACGTCCTTCTCGGACACGATTTCAATGCGCTGGAACGCGGTCAATCCGCACAGCGCCACCTTCCGCTCTTGATGAAACAGATCCCCTTTGGTGATCAGGACAACTCGGTAGCGCTGGGCCACCTGCTCGACGGCCTCGGCAATTCCGGGCAACAACTCCACGGGATGGACCAGCAGGTCCTTGCCCATGTCCATGATCGTACGAATGTCCTTGGCCTCGATCCGACCACCCGTCAGGTCGATAGCCGCTTCCACCATCGACAGGATCATGCCCTTCACGCCGTAGCCGTACTGGGCAAGGTTGCCGCGCTCGGTGGCCAGTAGCGTTGCTCGCAGCCCCGCGGAGTCCAAGTCGATGTAGCGGGCGATGATCGCCTCGAAATCAAGCTGCGCCTGGTCGTAGAACTCCTGACTGCGCCATAGGGTGTCGTCCCCGTCAAACCCCACGATCCGGATCATGCCGCCCCCGAAACCGTGGCAAAACCGGGGCAATTTTGCGCTACATCCGGCCCCATCTGACTACATGAATGCCCCTTTCCTTGGCGCCTCCGCAAGGAACATTTCATAAAATTCAATTGCTTACGGATATTGGCACGCCTTCTGCATGGGGGTGCCTTCCGTTCCTGGTGGAACAGGTCGCCCTTGGTGACCAGCACCACGGGCAGCTCGCGCGCGATCTCGGCGACCGCGTCGCGGATGCCGGCGATGAGCTCCACGGGGTGCTGCAGGGTGTCGCGACCGATCTCCACCACCTTCTGCAGGTCGCGTGCCTGGATGCGGCCATCGGTCAGTTCGATCGCCGCCTCGATCATCGACAGGGTCATGCCCTTGACCCCGTACCCGAACACCTTGAGGTTGCGCCGCTCCACCTCGAGCAGGTGGCGCAGGGTGCGGGCATCGTGCAGGTCGATGTAGCGGCCGATGATCTCTTCGTACTGCTTCTCGGCGGCGCGGTAGTAATCCTCGCTGCGCCAGAGGGTATCGTCGCCATCGAAGCCGACCAGGCGGATGTCGGACATGGAGGTTCGCTGCTCCAGGTGGGGTGCGCAGGATAGCAAGCGCCCCTGTGCGCATCCGGCCGCCAGGCCGGCAAAAGGCGCGGCGGGCCGCCAGGCGGCCCGCCGCGCGAGTGCTGCCGGGTTCGGCACGGGGTGTTCGCTCCATCCGTGCCGCAGGCGCTATTCCTGGGCCGCCTCCGCCTGCTGCTTCTGGATGTAGCCGCGGTACTCGTCCGCGCTCAGCTCGCCGTTGGCGTCGGCGTCGGCCTCGGCGAACACACTGGCCAGGCCGCCGTGGCGCCGGGCCTCGCCCAGGCTCAGGCTGCCGTTGCCGTCGGCGTCCAGGTCGGCCCAGCTCGTGCCCTGGCCGCTGGCGGACGACTGCGCCGGCTGCTGCTCAGCCGCGCCGGTCGCCGGCGGGCTGGTGGTGCCGGCCTCGGTCTTCGGCTCGCTCGGCGGCGTGGTCTGCGCGAACGCCAGCGGGGCGGCGGCGACCATGCCCAGGACCAGCAGGCCGGTGGCGAGGGACTTGGTGTGGGACTTGGTATTCATGGCGTACTCCTGCATCGGGTGGAATGTCGTGAGATGCCATCGGCAGTTCACGGCACCGACCCTGACCGCCGCGCCATGAACCGGCTTTGGGTCGCGATCGCGGCGTGCACGCCGGATTAACCACCGCCTTCGATGAAGCAGGTACCGCGCGGGTTAGCGAGTCGTCGATGCCCGGTTAGCGCGAGGTTCAATCGGCCGATGTATCCGTTTTCCCGATGCGATCGCCATCGTCGCCGCGATGGTGGCCAGCCAAGCCGTGGCTGAACAGCCACCAGCCCAGCACGGTGCCGGCGAGCGCGCCGATGATCTGCAGGAGCACCCGGGTCCCCAGGAAATCCGGATCGTGGATACCCGCCAGCGCCAGCCGCGCATACAGCGGCGACTCCAGCCTGGCGATGCCCAGGTAGAACAGGTTCCAGCTGTCCAGGCCGGCGGCGACCGCCACCGCGATCGCCGCACCCCAGCCGATCGCATGGGCCACGGTCAGCCCCGCGCGGCGGCATACCCACGCCCAGAGCGCGTACACCAGCACGCCGATCGCGAACGCGATCAGGCCCGCCTCCAGGGCACCGAGCAGGCCGGTATGCAGGGTCAGGTTCATCGGGCGGCACGCAAGCGGCAAGGCGGCCAGTCTAAACGCCGGCGGGTCCGGGTCGTCGTGGTCAGGCCTCGTCCTCGCGCCGCGCGCGCAGGCGCGGCTCGCCGTCGTCGTCCAGGCGCACGCGCATGACGATGGGCCGGCAGCAGACCTGGCAGTCCTCGACGTAGTCCTGGTCGCCGGCGCTTTCGTCGACCACCGCCTCGATCGGCTCGCCGCAATACGGGCAGTGCAGGTCGAGCCAGCGCGGCATCAGCGCACCGGGAAATCGTAGGCGGTACCCGGATCGGGTTCGGGCCTGAGGGTGAAATGCCACCACTCCATCGAGTAGCCGGCCAGGCCCTGGGCGGCCATGGCGTCGCGCAGGCGATGGCGGTTGGCCAGATGCACGGGCGTGGTGCCCGGCGCATCCGTGTGTGCGCTGGGGTCGAAGAAGTCGTACGGGGTGCCCATGTCCAGCGGCTCGCAGCCGCCGCCATCGCAGCGCACCAGGGTCAGGTCGACGGTGGCGCCGCGGCTGTGCCCGGAGACCTCGCCGATGTAGCCGTCGGTCAGCCGGGCCTTGTCCACGTTGGGATACCAGCGCGCCTTCAGCGCCGGGTCGTCCGCTTCGCCGACCCAATGCATGAAGCTGGCCACCGAATGGACGGGCCGGTAACAGTCGTAGACGCGCAGGCCCAGGCCTTCGGCGCGCAGCGACGCCTGCACGCGCGCCAGGGCCCGGGCCACCGGCTCGAGCAGGTAGCAGCGGTTGGCCTCGTAGCCCGGCACCGGCGCGCCGGTGAAATTGTCCGAACCGGCGTAGCGCATTTCGACCTGGATATCCGGCGCCAGGCTGGGCACTTCGACCATGCCCGCGGCGGCGGCATCGCCTGCGGGCGAAATCCGCGGCGGTTCGGCGGCGCCGGCCACCGGGGTCGCCAGCGCAAGGATCGCGGCCAGCGCGACGGCTGCCGCCACCGTGGCGTGGTCGCCCAGGGGTCGCCGGACCGCCCGGCGCGATCCCTCAGGGGCAGTCGCGCAGGCGCGTGAAAGCGAGATCGCCATAGTCGTAGCTGAAGTCCGCATCCGGATCGACATGGGAGAGGGTCAGGGTAGCGCCGTTTCCGTCCGCGGGAGAAGGTGGGTGCAGCCAGACTTCCGCATCGACGCTGTCCGCGTCCCAGTCCACCAGCCAGCGTTCGCCGACCCGCATCAGGCGGCCGCGCATCAGCGGCGAGCGGGCCGAGGCGAAGCCGACCCCGTCGGCGCGCGGGCAGAGCGCCACCTCGCCGAACCACGGGTCGCGCCACACGCCCAGCAACGACCTGGCTTGCGCGGCGTCGGCCGGGCGCCGCGACGACGTGTCCGGGAGCGGCTCATCCGCGCTGCGCTGCGCACGCTCCCTGTCGAGCAGGCCGGCGTAGTGCGCCACGTCGGTCCGGGCATCGGGAGCGGTGTAGTGCTCGAGCAATACCTGCCCGAGCGCGGTACGCGCCGCCTCGCCCTCGCCGTTGATCAGGATGACGATGCCGGTCCTGCGGTCCGGCAGCAGGATCACCGAGGAGTACATGCCCGACAGCGTGCCGGTGTGCGCCACCTTCCATTCGCCCTGCACGTCCGACAGGCGCCAGCCGTAGCCGTAGGCGGAGAAGTGGCTGTTGTCCCATTGCCGCATGCGCTCGCTCACCGGCATCGGCATGTGCGCGGTCCACGCCGCGCGGCGCTGCGCCGGCGACAGCCAGGGATCGGCCGGATCCAGCCACATGCCGACCCACTTGAGCATGTCGTCGACGCCGCAGCGGATGCCGCCGGCGGCCATGGAGGTGATGTCGGGCACGACGCCACCGGCGTCGACGCGCTCGCCGACCGGCACGTTGCGGCCATCCACGCGCCGATGCGGCCGGGCCACGCTGCCGGCCTCGTCCAGGCGCCAGGCGCCGACCCGGCAGCCGTCCATGCCCAGCGGCCCGAACAGCTCGCGGCGCACCAGTTCGTCGAACGGCATGCCGCCGGCCGCGGCGGCGACCTCGCCGGCGACGACGTACAGCAGGTTGTCGTACGCGTAACCGGAACGGAAGCTGGTCACCGGCCGCAGGTGCTCCAGCCCGGCGATGATGTCGGCCCGGGTGAAGGTGTTCGGCTCCGGCCACAGCATCAGGTCGCCGGCGCCCAGGCCCAGGCCGCTGTTGTGGATCAGCAGGTCGCGCACCTGCATGTTCGCGGTGACCCACGGATCGTGCATGCGGAACTGCGGCAGGTGCTTCACCACCGGGTCGTGCCAGCGCAGCTTGCCCTGGTCGACCAGCCGCGCCAGCACGCCGGCGGTCATCGCCTTGGTGTTGGAGGCGATCTTGAACAGCGTGTCCGGCGTGACCGCCTCGCCGCCGCCGGCGGCCAGTTCGCCGCGGGTCTCCACCGCGACGACACGGCCGTCTTCGATCACGCCGACGGCGATCCCCGGCAGGCCGTAGATGTCCATGGCGGCATCGATGGCGTCGGCAATGGCCTGCTGCCCGGGAGCACGGCCGGTGCGCGCGACCGGCTCGGCCGGCGGCGGTGTCGCGGGGCCGTTGCGCTGCCTAGCTGCAGCCGGGCCGGCAGGTGCGCCGGTCTCAGCGCCCAGGGCGCCAGCGGGTATCGAAAGAAAAGCGGCCGCAAGGGCGGCCGCAAATGGGAGGGGGAAACGCATTTCGGTGGTCATCCCTGCATGGGCGATGGTTCCCCGGCCGCCGCCCCGGCAGGGGCGGGCGGCCGGATGCCGGTCAGAAGTTCCAGGTCAGCACGAGTTCGCCGTAGCGCGGCGACTGCCAGCGCGTGCCCTCGGCAAAGGTGGTGCGATAGACGCCCGGCTGCTTCTCGTAGCGGCTGCGGATGTTGATGACCTCCTGGTCGTTGAGCAGGTTGTAGACGGCGAAGCGGATATTCATGTCCACATCCTCCACCGGCAGGGTCCAGGTCACGTTGGCGCTTAGGTCATAGGTCCATGGCAGGTTGCCGAACGCGCCGCGGGGCGAATACTCGTAAACGCGCTGCGCATTGGGCGCGGTGCAGTTGGACACGCAGATCCAGCCGGTGCCGCCGCCACTGCCTTCGCTGGTGTAGCTGGCCACCGAATCCTCGCCCGGCCACGAAACGCCGAAGGCGGTGATCGGACCGCCCGACAGGGCCATGACGGTGGCGCCGAAGAGCCACTGCTCGTTGAGCTTGTAGCTGCCACGCAGCTTGACCTGGTGGCGATGGTCGTTGAACAGGTAGCCCGAGCGCTCGTTGTTCGCCGGGTGGTCCCAGTGCTGGACCATGCCGGTGTCGCCGTAGTTGGTGTCCGAGTTGACCGGGCCTTCGTGGTTGCCTTCCAGCTTCGACCACAGGTAGGAGGCATTGAACGCCCACTTGTCGTCCCAGGCGCGGTCGATCTGGAGTTCCACCGCCTTGTAGGTACGCTCCGGGGTCTTGTAACCGATGATCTGGTTGCTGCCTGCCGTGATGTAGCCTTCCTTGGACGTGTCGATGGTCACCCAGCCGTCCTGCGCGCAGCCCTGGGCCGTGGTGCCCCACAGCGTGACCTTCTCGCCCGGGTTGGCGATCGGCCAGAGGTTGCCGTGGCGCACGCCGCACAGCGCGTTGATGCGCATGTCGTCGACCGCATGGGTCATGTCCCGGTAGGTGGCATTCACGCCCCACGACCAGGCCTGGTTGATCATGGTCTGGAAGCCGAGGATGAACTCGTCCTGGTACATCGCCTCGAGGTCGCGGTCCACGCTCTGGCGCAGGTCGCCCACGCCGATGTTGCCGCTGTCGTCCACCGGGCCGATCTGCGCGCCCAGCACCGGCTGCATGTAGGCCGTGCCGGTGACCGGGTTGGTCGCCGGAGTCCAGCCGCTGAGCGCGTAGTAGGTGTACTCGTCGGTCAGGCCGCCGGCGAAGGTGTAGTTGATGATGTTGTTGACCGGCAGGTAGTAGCGGCCTGCGTTGCCGAACAGCTTGGTGCTGCCGTCACCTTTCATGTCCCAGGAGAAGCCGACCCGCGGCGACACCAGTTCGTCCAGTTCGATGAAGCTGGACCCGGTGGCGGTCTTGTAGTCGAGGTTGTCCATGCGGACGCCCAGGTTCAGCAGGAAGTATGGGGTGATGTTCCAGTTGTCCTCGATGTACCAGGCGCTGGCCTCGGTATCGAAGACGCCGCCGTCGGCGCGCTCGCGACCCATCGCCACCGCGGTGACCCCGGCGGGCACGGTGGCGCCGTTGCCCAGCACCGCGCCCGGTGCGTACGAATAGATCGTGAAACGCTGGCCGGTCGGACCGGGGTAGAACGTGGTCCGGTCGGTGGTCATCGTTTCGGTGTCCAGGCCGAAGCGCAGCTGGTGGCTGCCGAGCGTCCACTCGAAATCCAGCCGCCCCACCTCGCGCTCGTCGTGGTGGTCGACGACCGAGGCGCTGGTGCTCGGGTGGCAGCTCACCGGCGGCCGGCCCATCGAGTTGTAGACGGCGTTGTAGCTGGAATTGATGATGACCTGCGCGCACTGCTGGTCCGCGGGCGAGTAGACCACGCTCTGGCTGCGGTTGGTGCCCCACATCGCCTTGGCGACGAAGTTCTCGCCGAAGCGGCCGGTGTAGGTGATCGAGCCGCTGTCGCCGCCGCTCTCGTTGGTGCTGATGCCGCTCAGTGCGCCGCGCTCGTCCGCGTCCCAGTTGTAGGCGTAGGTCGTGGTTTCGGTGTCGCCTTCATCCGAGAACGCCAGCAGTTCCAGCAGGTGGTTGTCGGTGATGGCCCAGTCCATCTTCGCGCCCCAGAACCCGTTGTCGGATTCGGCGTCGCTCCACGTCGAGCCCGAGCTATTGGTGAAGCTGGAATTGCTGTTGCGCTGTTCGTACATCGCGAACAGGAACAGCTTGTCCTCGATCACCGGACCGGAGGCCCAGACGTTGGTCTTGATGAGGCTGCTCTTGTCGCGGCTGGCGCGGTAGTCCACCGGGACCGGGTTCCCGGCACCGTCGGTGTCGTAGTAGCGGTGGTCCTCGGCATTGGAGCTGAGCGCCTCCGGCAGGAAGGTTGCCTGGACGCCGCCTTGGAACACGTTGGTGCCGCGGCGGGTCACCGTGTTGATCACGCCGCCGGTGCTGCGCCCGAACTCGACCGAGTAGCCGCCGGTCTTGATCTGGAACTGGTCGTAGAACGCGAAAGGCGCGGTGGAGTAGCTCTGGCGACGATAGAAGTCGGTGACATTGAGGCCGTTGATGTACACCGAGTTTTCGGCGATCGACGAGCCGCCGAAGGAAAGGCCGCCCAGCGATGAGTTGCCGCCGATGACGCCTGGCGCCAGCATCGCCACCGAACCGAGGTTCTGGGCCACCGGAATCCGGGCGATCTCTTCGCGGCTGACATTGGTGGCCGTCTCGATCGAGAACACGTCGACGCGGTTGACCACGCGCGACCCCACCACCTGGATCGCGTCCAGGTTGCTGACCGCACCGTCGGCGCCGAGGTTGACCGCGGTGGTGCCGCCGAGCAGGACGTTGACCGCCACCGGGCTTCCCACCGGCTGCCCGTCGCGCACCACCTGGAGGCTGTAGTCGCCGACCGGCAGCTGGCTGAGGCGGTAGCTGCCGTCGCCACTGGCCGTGACCGTGCGGCTTATGCCGGTCTGCTTGCTGGTCACCACCAGCTGGTCACCCGCGCTGGCGCGGCCGGCGATGGCGCCGGTCGTGCTCTGGGCCATGGCCAGCGGCGCCATTGCACCGATGCACGCGCCGAGTGCGACGCACAACGCCGCCTTCCTGAAAGTCCTGCTGTTCATCCCCGTGTCTCTCCCACAGTGGTGTTGAAGTTGTCCCCGCCCGTGCTGGTGGCGTCATTGCCAGTCGGCAGCATCTGCCATTCGAACCGGTAGTCCCATTGGTCGAAGTAGAGGTTCCCGCCGCGCCACTCCACTTCGCCCCGTTGCGAATCCACGGTTTCGGAGCGGAAGTGCTGCTTGGCCGGAACGAAGTCCCGCGAATAGTCGTCGTTGAAGGCGATCCGGTACGCGTCCAGGCCGCCGAGGTAGAACCAGCGCAGCGCCGGGTCGGCGCTGTCCAGCTGGCCGGTGGTCACGTCCATCGGCACCCAGCCGTACGGCGCCAGGTACAGCCAGCCCCAGTCGTGCATGTTGTCGTAGCCGACCGCATCGTCGGAGTACACCCAGCCCGATTGCCAGCGCGCCGGGATCCCGTTGAGCCGCAGCAGCGCCATCAGCAGCAGGGTCTGCTGGCCGCAGTCGGCATGGCCGGTCTTGAGCGCGTAGTCGCTGATGTTGGAGATCGTCGAGTACTCGCGCGCCCCGGCCCAGGGAATGCGATCCACCGCCTCGAACAGCTTGCGCGCTACCAGGTACGGGTTGGTCTCGTCGCCGACCACCTGCCGCGAGAAGGCGCGCAATTCGGGCGTGAACACGATGTGCGGCGCCTGCTCGCGCAGGTACGGCGCCAGCGCCGCGTCGTCGGGCGTGGCGGTGACGCGCCGCGGGTCGATCGCGAAGTGGCGCCCGTACACGGTCAGTTCGTAGCTCACCGAGAACTCGGTGGGCTGGCCGGCCACGGCGGTGCGCTCCATGTAGGCGGTGCGCTGCATCGTGCTTTCCGGCGCGACCTGGCCCCCTGCCGGTGCCGTACCGAGCAGGCGGATGTCCTCCTGCTGGCCGTCGATCGCGCGGGGATACGGGATCCACGCGCGGACGGTTTCGCCTGCGGGCACCGCGTCGGCATCGACCACCAGCGACTGGGTCACGCGCAGGCGTCGCGGGGCCACGCTGGTCGCGCCGCCGGCGGCGGCCGCCAGCACCTCGGCATGGTGCGGATGCAGCCGCTCGAACGGACCTTCGCTGAAGGGCTTGACCGGCGGCGCGCGGCGCGCGGCCGCCTCGGCGCTGAGGCGGAACAGGTTGGGGATGGCGCGCTTGAAGTAGCGCGGCTCGCCATCGATATCCATGCGTTCGATCAGGCCGGCACGGTCCCAGGCGTCGAATTCGGCCTCCTCGAGGTCGGGGATCGACTTGCGCAGCTGGGCCATGGCGGCGGCCCGGTCGAGGGTGAAGTCCAGGCGGATGCGGCGCATGCGCTCGCGCTCGAACGCCAGCGCGCGCTGCTTGTCCGCCGGCACGCCGGGCGCGGCCAGCGCGGCATCGATCGACGATTGCGCCTGCCGGAAGTCGCCGCGATCCACGGCGGCGACCACCTCGCCCACCGTGTCGGCCGCGCGTGCGTCCGCCTGCGCGGCCGTTGCCAGCCCCATGGCCAGCAGGCACAGCGCCGGCCACGCGACACGGCGGCCGGGACGCGCAGGACGCGGCGGCAGGCTGGAAACGGAAGGCTGGCAACTGCGGACATCCACGACGACACTTCCCGGGTGCGGTGGTGATGGCTGGTGTAACACGGGTCTGGTAGTGGGTCAATAATTTATTCTTGACGGCGCGAATATTCGGAATAACTATTCTTCCGGACACGCCCCCGGGGAGGACCGGCGCCCATGCATGCCGCCAATGCGTCAACCAACGCCGCCGCGCACGGCCTCCGCCACGGCGCCGCGGTCGCCGCCCTTCTGGCGCTGCTGCTGGCCGCGGCGGCGCCTGCGCCCGCGTTCCAGGCCGACGCACCGACCGCGGTGGTCGACGTTCGCCAAGCCGACCTGACCCCGGAGCACTGGATCGCCCAGCTCGCCGAACCGGACCGGGTGATCCTGGACCGTGCCGGCATCGCCGCGCAAAACGCGCGCATGCGCGCCCAGGACCGCTCGATCCACGACATCGCCACCCTGGCCGATCCACTGCCGCGCGCGGTGGTGCGCGAGCAGGTCGTGGCGCTTTCGGCGCCGCCGACCCGCGCCCTGTTCGACGTGCAGGGCAAGGCGGTGCCGAAGAAGACGCTGGATGCGCTGCAGCAGGCGATCGCGCTGGACGCCATCCCCGCCAGCCAGCCCCTGCAGTACGGCCTGGTGGTCCATCGCGCCGCGCTGCGTACCTTCCCGACCGCGCTGCGCGTGTTCAGCAGCGCCGGCGAGACCGACATCGACCGCTTCCAGGAGTCGGCGCTGTTCCCCGGCGACGCGGTCGCGGTGCTGCACCGCAGCCGCGACGGCCAGTGGCTGTTCGTGGCCAGCGAGCGCTACGCCGCGTGGATCGAGGCGGCGCACGTGGCCGTCGGCCCGCGCGAGACCGTGCTCGGCTATGCCCGGCGCGCGCCCTACGTGGTCGTCACCGGCGCCACCGTGCGCACCACCTACACCCCGGAGGAACCGCGCGTGTCGGCGCTGCAGCTGGACATGGGCGTGCGCCTGCCGCTGCGCGCGGACTGGCCGCCGATGCAGGCGGTCAACGGCCAGCACCCGTACGCCTCGCACGTGGTCGACCTGCCGGTGCGCGATGCCGACGGGCGCCTGGCGCTGGTGCCGGCGCTGGTCCCGCGCTCGGCCGACGTGTCCGACGATTACCTGCCGCTGACCCCGGCCAACCTGCTGCGGCAGTCGTTCAAGTTCCTCGGCGAGCGCTACGGCTGGGGCCACAGCTACGACGCCCGCGACTGCAGCGGTTTCGTCTCGGAGATCTACCGCAGCTTCGGCCTCTTGGTCCCGCGCAACACCCGCGACCAGGCGGTCAGCCCGGCGCTGGACCGGATCGCGTTCGAACCCACCGACAGCCGCGAAAAGCGCATGGCGGCGGTACGCGCGCTGCAGGTCGGCGACCTGGTCTACATCCCCGGCCACGTGATGATGGCCATCGGCCACCAGCGTGGCCTGGCCTTCATGATCCACGACACCAACGGCGGCAGCTGGCGCGGGGCCGACGGCCAGCGCGTGCGCGCCGGCCTCAACGGCGTGTCGGTCACCCCGCTCGAGCCGATGCTGTTCGGCGACACGGAGACCTACGTGGACCGCATCACCAGCATCCAGAGGATCCGGCCGCGAGCCACCCCATGAAGATCACCGACATCGAACTGGGCATGCTGCGCGTGCCGCTCAAGACCCCGTTCAAGACCGCGCTGCGCGCCGTCGACACGGTCGAGGACATCGTGGTGCTGGTGCGCACCGACACCGGCCACACCGGCCACGGCGAGGCCCCGGCCACCGCGGTGATCACTGGCGACACCCACGGCTCGATCGTCGAGGCGATCGACCGCTTCATCAAGCCGCGCCTGATCGGCCAGGACATCGCCAACCTCAACCGCATCTGCGCCCTGGTCCAGGGTTCGCTGGAGCGCAACACCAGCGCCAAGGCGGCGGTGGAGATCGCCGTCTACGACCTGTGGGGCCAGCTCTACGACGCGCCGCTGTACAAGATGCTCGGCGGCGGCGACCCGGTGATCACCACCGACATCACCATCTCGGTGGACCACATCGACAAGATGGTGGCCGACTCGATCGCCGCGGTGGAGCGCGGCTTCGATTCGCTGAAGATCAAGGTCGGCAAGGACATCGGCCTGGACATCGAGCGGGTCAAGGCGATCCACGCCGCGGTCGAGGGCCGGGCGCTGCTTCGGCTGGACGCGAACCAGGGCTGGACCCCGAAGCAGGCGGTCTACGCGATGAGCACGCTGGAGGATGCCGGCGTACTGCTCGAGCTGCTGGAGCAGCCGGTCAAGGCCGCCGACATCGAGGGGCTGAAGTACGTCACCGAGCGCGTGCACACCCCGGTGATGGCCGACGAAAGCGTGTTCGGCCCGGCCCAGGTGTTCGACCTGATCGAACGCCGCGCCGCGGACATCATCAACATCAAGCTGATGAAGACCGGCGGCCTGTCCAACGCGATCCGGATCGCCGACATCGCCTCCATCTACGGCGTGCAGTGCATGATCGGCTGCATGATCGAATCGGCGATCTCGGTGGCCGCCGCCGTGCACCTGGCCGTGGCCAAGTCCGACGTGATCACCAAGGTCGACCTGGACGGACCTTCGCTGGGCCAGTTCAACCCGGTCGAGGGCGGGGTGATCTTCGACGAGTCCGAGATCACCGTCACCGACGCGCCGGGCCTGGGCATCCGCGAGATCCGCGGCCTGGAACTGCTCGCGCGCTGAGCGCGGTTGCCAGGTGCGCCCGCCCCGGATGAAGATCGCACCCATGCCGCCCCTGGTGAAGATCCGCTCCGAACGCGACCACATGTCGGCGATCGAACGCCGCATCGCCGACTTCATCCTCGACAACGCCCACCTGCTGCGCGACTACTCTTCGCAGCAGCTGGCCAGCGCGCTGGGCATCAGCCAGTCCAGCGTGGTCAAGTTCAGCCAGAAGTTCGGCTTCCGCGGCTACCCGGACCTGAAGTACAGCATCGTCCAGGCGGTGGCGCGCAACGGCGCCGACGCGCCGGCGCAGGCGGCGCCCGCGGCCGACGGCGACGAGTACACGCGCCTGGAGGAGAGCCTGCGCCGCAGCAAGGCCGCCGCCGAGGAAGAGACCCGCCTGCTCAACCCGCGCGAAGGCATCGAGCGGATCGTCGGCCTGGTCGACGGCGCCGGCAAGGTGTTCGTCTGCGGACTGGGCGACGACGGGCTGTTCGCGCGCGAGTTCGGCATGCGCCTATCGCTGCTGGGGGTGCTCACCGTGCACCACAACGACCCGATCCTGATGATGGCCAACCTCTCGGCGGCGCGGCCCGGCGACGTGCTGCTGCTGTTCTCCGAGTACGGCCAGCTGCCGCAGCTGTCGCAGATCAGCCGCCAGTTCCAGGCCTGCGAGGGCAAGGTAGTCTCGATCACCCGGCACACCGCCAACCCGCTGCGCGCGCACGCCGACGCCTCGCTGGTGGTGTCCGCGCACGATCCCGCCCCGCACGTGGAGGCGTTGCTGTACCGTTCCTCGCTGCAGTACCTGCTCGACTTCCTGTTCGTGCTGCTGTGCCAGGCCAACCCGGACCGGCACCGCCAGCTCGGCATCAACCTCGAACGCATCCGGCACCTGCTGGATACCTGACCGACCCGACTCGATGCCCGCGAATCCCGACGCGACACCCCGTGCCTCCCGTTTCGCCTGGCCGCTGCTGGCCGCCCTCGGACTGGCGTGGGGCATCGCCGCCCTGGCCGGCGAGTCCGCCGGCAACCCCTCCGGTTCGGACGACCCGCTGCGCGGCGCGCAGCAGCTGGTGCTGGTCACCACCGATGGCTGGGACGATGCCCAGGGCATGGCGCGTCGCTTCGAACGTCCCGACGACGCGGCACCGTGGACCGAGGTGGCGTCGTTCCCGGTCAGCATCGGCCGCCACGGCAGCGCCTGGGGCACCGGCCTGCATGCCGCCGCCGACGTGGACGACGGCCCGCGCAAGCGCGAGGGCGATGGGCGCAGCCCGGCCGGGGTGTTCGCGCTGGGTACCGCGTTCGGTTACGCCGACGCCGTCGCCTCCGGCCTGCCCTACCAGGCGATGACGCGCGACGACTGGTGCATGGACGTGCCGGCCTCGCCCCACTACAACCGCATCGTCGATGCCCGCCAGGTCGGCGCCGATGCGGTCGCCGGCTCGAGCGAGCCAATGCGGCTGGACCTGCACCGCGACGGCAACCCCAGCTACCGCCTGGGCTTCGTGATCGAACACAACCCCGGCAACGTGCCGCAGGGCGGCAGCTGCATCTTCGCCCACCTGTGGCGCGCGCCCGGCGAGCCGACCGCCGGCTGCACCGCGATGGCCGATGCCGACATGGAAGCGATGCTGGAATGGCTGGATGCGGACAAGGCCCCGCGCTTCGTCCTGCTGCCCCGGGCGCAATACGCGCGCCTGGCCACGCGCTGGCAACTGCCGGCGCCGGCACCGGCGGAGCCGGAACGGTGAGGTGGCCCGGCGCGACCGCGCGGGTGCTGCTGGCGCTGGCCGCCGGCGCGATCCTCGGCCTCGCACTGGCGCACTGGCAGCCCGATGCGGCCACGACCGCGGCCGGCATCGCCCAGCCGATCGGCCGGCTCTGGCTCAGCGCGCTGCAGATGACCGTGGTGCCGCTGGTGCTGGCGCTGGTGATCCTCGGCGTGGCCACCGCTTCGGACGCCGCCGCGTCCGGGCGGGTGGCACGGCGGGCGATGGTGGTGTTCATCGCGATGCTGGCGTTCTTCGCCGGCTATGCCGCGCTGGTCGCGCCGGCGCTGCTCTCGCTGGTGCCAGCCAGCCCGGCGCTGACCGCCACCCTGCAGGCCTCCGCCACCAGCGCCGATGCCGCCGCGGCGCCGTCGCTGGCGCAGTGGATCGGCAATGTCATCCCGTCCAACGCGATCATGGCCGCCGCACAGGGCGCGATGCTGCCGCTGGTGGTGTTCGCGCTGTTCTTCGGCTTCGCCCTCACCCGCATCGACGGCGAGCGCCGCGCGCAGGTGATCGGGCTGTGCCACGGCATCGCCGACACCATGATCGTGATCGTGCACTGGGTGCTGCTGGCCGCGCCGGTCGGCGTGTTCGCGCTGATGCTGGCGGTGTGCGCGCAGGCGGGGCTGGGCGTGGTCGGCGCGCTGGCCGGCTACATCCTGCTGCAGTGCGCGATGTACCTGGGGGCGATCGCGATCTGCTACGTGCTCATCGCCGTGTTCGCGCGCCGCTCGCCGGCCGCGTTCGCCGGCGCGATCCTGCCGGCGCAGGTGGTGGCGGCGAGCACCCAGTCCTCGCTGGCCTCACTGCCGGCAATGCTGGAGAGCGCGCGCGAGCGCCTCGGCCTGCCGCGGGCCGTCGCCGCGCTGGTGCTGCCGATGGCGGTAACCCTGTTCCGCATCACCAGCCCGATCCAGTACATCGTCGCCGCCTCCTTCGTCGCCTGGGCCTACGGCATCGAGCTGACCGCGGTGCAGCTGGCCGCCGGCGCGGCGCTGGCGGTGGTGATCAGCCTGGGCTCGGTCGGCCTGCCCGGCCAGGTCAGCTTCATGGCGACGGTCATGCCGGTGACCCAGTCGATGGGCCTGCCGGTGGAACCGCTGGGCCTGCTGCTGGCTGTGGACACCATTCCCGATGTGTTCGCCACCACCGGCAATGTCACCGGCGACCTCACCGCCACGACGATCGTCGCCCGGCAGAGCCCGGAAGCCTCCGACCCGCCGACTGCGGGCTGAATCCCCGCGGCGCGCGCTCACGCGCGTGTCACCGTGCGCGACCGACAGTGGCCCCCTCCGCGGCCGCTGCGCCCTGCCTGCCGGCCGCCCTCCCCCCGCCGGAGCACGCCGCATGAAGACCCGACGCATCTACGCCTCGCCCAACCTCGCCGCCGCGCAGGCGGCGCTGGCCGCCGCCCGCGACACCGGCATCGAGCGCGACGCGCTGTCGCTGATCGCCCGCTCCGACATCGAGATGGACGCGGTGCCCGACGACCTGCGCGAGGCGCATACCGACATGGTGCCCGCCGCGCTGCGCGGTGCCGCCGGCGGCGGCGCGGTCGGCCTGGTCGCCGGACTGATCGCGGTGGCGGTGCCGCCGCTGGGTATCACCCTCGCCGGTGCCGGCCTGATGGCCGCGGTCGGCGCGCTGGTGGGCTCCTGGTCCTCGGCGCTCGTCGGCGCCACCGTGCCCGACCCGGTACGGCGCCAGTTCGAGGAGGCGATCGAGGCGGGCCGGATCCTGCTGGTCGTCGACGCCGACGAGGAGGCCCTGGCGCGAGCCGAACAGGCGGTGATCCGCGCCGGCGCGCACCCGCTGCCGTACGAGGCGGCCACCGCGGTCAGCTGAGCGCACCGCACCGACAAGCACTCGAGCCCTGAGCCATCCAGTGCGCCACGCGTGCTGCAGCCCGCGGCTAACATCGCACTCACGCCGCGGGCTACAGGTATTAACCGCTCCGCTCCTATCGTGGATGCCAGCCCCACGTGCAGGAGACAGCCCGCCATGAGTCCGCAACCCGGCTACCAGGTCCCCGGCCGCGCGCCGGTCGAGTCGTTCCCCGATTCCGGTTACTGGAACCAGCAGTTCCGCAGCGAACCCTACTTCCTGGAAGGCGACAGCTACGACGATTACGAACCCGCCTACCGCCTGGGTTACCAGGCGCGGCACCAGCACCCCGGCCGCGACTTCGACAGCCTCGACGAGCAGCTGCAGCGCGACTGGGCGGCCAGCAAGGGCCTGTCGCGACTGGACTGGCAGCGCGCGCGCCAGGCCGCGCTGCGCGCCTGGGAACGCGGCGAGCCGCGCGGCATGTAATCCAATGCCCCCTGTAGAGCCCATCCTCATCGGCAACGCGAGCCGCCTTGGCCGATGCGGCTGCTGGCCAGCATGCTCGCGTCGCCGGCCGGAGACGTCGGGTCGCCCATGAGGATGGGCTCCTACACGGGGAAACAGGGCTCTCGCGCAGGAACGAGGTCGCTTCTCAGCGCGACGCCAGCAGCTCGAACCGCGCCGGCTCGCCCGCCACGGACGATGGGGCGATCCAGACGTCGAACGCGCCCGGCTCGGCGGCGAAGCGGCCATCGGCGCCGGTAAAGGCCAGCTGCGCGCGCGACAGCGTGAACACCACCTCGCGCGATTCGCCCGGCTGCAGCCGCAACTTGCGGAAGCCCTTCAACTCGCGGACCGGGCGCACCCGGCTGCCGACCCGGTCGTGCACGTACAGCTGCACGACCTCTTCGGCCGCGCGCGCGCCGGTGTTGGCGACGGTCGCGCGCACCTGCAGGCTGCCGTCCCATTCCAGCGCCGGCGCATCGACCCGGGTGGCACCGTACTCGATCCGGCCGTAACCCAGGCCGTGGCCGAACGGGTACAGCGCGGTGTTGGGATACTCGCGCCAGCGCGCCTTGAACTCGGTCATCTCGGGCGTTTCCGGGCGGCCGGTGCGCGGATGGTTGTAGAAGAACGGCTGCTGCCCGGAATCGTGCGGGAAACTCACCGGCAACCGCCCCGACGGGCTGTACTCGCCGAACACCACGTCGGCCACCGCGTGCCCGGTCTGGCTGCCCAGGAACCAGGTCACCAGGATCGCCTGCGCATCGCGCACCGCGCCTTCCAGCGCCAGCGCGCGGCCATTGCGCAGCAACACCACGACCGGCGTCCCGGTCGCGGCCACCGCCTCGGCCAGCGCCTGCTGCGCCGCCGGCAGCACGATCCGGGTACGCG
The DNA here is from genome assembly GCF_010211765.1 of Pseudoxanthomonas kaohsiungensis. Classification (GTDB taxonomy): domain Bacteria; phylum Pseudomonadota; class Gammaproteobacteria; order Xanthomonadales; family Xanthomonadaceae; genus Pseudoxanthomonas; species Pseudoxanthomonas kaohsiungensis. The sequence continues at coordinate 51,748 of NZ_PDWO01000015.1, forward strand.
ATTGCGCCTCGCCGCTGTAGCGCTGCGGCTCGCCCACCGCCAGCAGCACGACGTCGGCGCCGCGCGCCGCGGCCACAGCGCTCTCGATGCCACCATCCAGCGGCGCTTCCAGGGCGCAACCATCGACCACGTCCAGCGCCGCGCCTTCCGGCAGCGCCGCACGCAGGCCGGCTTCCAGGGTCACGTAGCGCGACTTGTCGCCGAACAGGGTCCAGCAGCCCTCGATGTTGTCAACGTCGCGCGCGAACGGGCCGATGAGCGCGATCCGCGCCTGCCGCGACACCGGCAGCACGTCGCCCTCGTTCTTCAGCAGCACGATCGAGCGCCGCGCCGCGTCGCGCGCCAGCGCCTCGTGCGCGGCCCGCTGCGAGGTGTCCACCTCGCGCGCCGGGTCCAGCGAGCGGTATGGATCGTCGAGCAGGCCGATGGCCGACTTCACCGACAGCACGCGCCGCACCGCCTCGTCGAGCAGCGCCACCGGCACCTCGCCCGATTCCACCAGGCCGGGCAGGTGCTCGGCGTAGAACCCGCTCTGCATGCTCATGTCCATGCCGGCCAGGAACGCGCGGCGGGTCGCGTCGCGCGCGTCCTCGGCATAGCCATGCGCGACCAGCTCCATGTCGGCGGTGTAGTCGGACACCACCAGGCCGGGGAACCCCCAGGCATCGCGCAGCACGCCGGTGAGCATGGCGTGGTTGGCGCTGGCCGGCACGCCGTTGATGTCGTTGAACGCGGTCATCACCGTCAGCGCGCCGGCATCGACGGCGGCCTTGAACGGCGGCAGGTGCACGTCGTGCAGGGTGCCCTCGGCGATCTCGACGTAGTTGTAGTCCATGCCGCCGGCGACGGCGCCGTAGGCGACGAAATGCTTGGGCGTGGCCAGCAGCGAATCGGCCGCGCGCAGGTCCTCGCCCTGGAAGCCGCGCACGCGCGCGGCGGCGAAGGCGCAGCCGAGGAAGGTGTCCTCGCCCGCGCCTTCCGCGCCCCGGCCCCAGCGCTGGTCGCGGGCGATATCCACCGCCGGCGCGTAGGTCCAGTGCAGGCCGGCGGCGGTGGCCTCGACCGCGGTGGCGCGGGCGGTGCGCTCGGCCAGCTGCGGCTCGAAGCTGGCCGCCTCGCCCAGCGGGATCGGGAACACGGTACGCATGCCATGGATCACGTCGGCGGCCAGCAGCACCGGGATGCCCAGCCGGCTCTCCTCCACCGCCACCCGCTGGATCTCGCGGCCCTGGGCGGCGCCGACGCCGTTGAACAGGCAGCCGACCTGGCCGGCGCGCACCTGCTCCAGCACCTGGGCGGCATTGCTGACGTTCACTTCCGGATTCACGTCCGGCGCGAACGGGCGGACCATGTCGGCGAACACCCCGAGCTGACCGACCTTCTCCTCGACGGTCATGCGCGCGAGCAGGGACTCGATTCTCGCGTCGGTGGCGGGGTGGGCGATCGGCATCGTGCGTCGGCGGCTGGGCGGCGGAGGGCCGATTCTAACGGAGCCCCGGCCCGCCACCAGTCGTCGGGGCCCTCTTCACGCATGTAATGGAATGTAACGCCGGCGACCGCCGCACAAGAAAGCGGCGCGGAGCCGCGAGGCCCCGCGCCGCCGTGGCGCACCGTCGTCACCCCGGTGCGCCAGCAAAACGACCGATCCGGATCAGCCGCCGGATGGCATCACCTTCAGCTTGGACGTGTCGACCTTGGTCACGCCCTGGATGCCGGCGGCGACCTTCTTGGCCTGGTCGGCCTGGGCCTGGGTGCTGGCGGTGCCGGTCAGGTAGACCACGCCGTTGACGGTATCGACGTCGATCTTGGTGCCGGCCACGGCGGTGTCGGCCAGCAGGCTGGACTTGACCTTGGTGGTGATCCAGGTGTCGTCGACCGGCTGGGCAGAGGCCGCTTCGGCGGCGGGCTTCTTCGCCGGCTTGTCGTCGTTGGCCATGGCTGCGCCGGAGAACAGTACGGCGGTCAGGGCGGCGGCGAGGATCGTGGTGCTCTTGCGCATGGGTCCCTCCTGTTACGGCACTGTGCCGTGTGGTTTGGAGCGAGTGTCGGCGGCAAGACGTGCAGCGACGGTGAATCCAGGCGTGAAGGTTGTGCAGTGTTCAGTGCGATGAGCGCACTTGCACGGGTGCGTCGATGGCGCGTGTAATGCGCCACTTCCCCGCCATGCCACGCAGGTGCACGATGGCCCGCGAACTGAACGTCGCCCTGGTCGGCTTCGGCCTGGCCGGCAGCGTCTTCCACGCCCCGCTGGTGGCATGCACGCCCGGCCTGCGCCTGCACACGGTGGTGTCGCGCGATCCGGCCAAGGTCCGCGCCGCGCATCCGCGCGCCAGCGTGGTCGGCGATCCGGCGACTGCATTCGCCGATCCGGACATCGACCTCGTCGTCGTGGCCACGCCGAACGACACCCACGCGCCGCTGGCGCTGGCCGCGCTGGAGGCCGGCAAGCACGTGGTGGTGGACAAGCCGTTCGCCCTCGACGTGGTCCAGGCGCAGGCCGTGATCGACGCGGCCGCGTCAGCCCGCCGCGTGCTCAGCGTGTTCCACAACCGACGCTGGGATGCCGACTTCCTCGCGCTGCGCGCCCTGCTCGATGGCGGCGCGCTGGGCGACGTCGCCGAACTGCACTCGCACTTCGACCGGTTCCGTCCGCAGGTGCCCGATCGCTGGCGCGACCGCGCCGGCGCCGGCAGCGGGCTGTGGTACGACCTGGGCCCGCACCTGGTCGACCAGGCCGTGCAGCTGTTCGGCGCGCCGCTCGCGGTGCACGCCGACCTGGCGCAGCAGCGCGACGGCGCCCAGGCCACCGACTACTTCCACGTGCAGCTGCGCTACCGGCGCCTGCGCGTGGTGCTGCACGCCGGCGCCCTGGTGCCAGCCGCCGCGCTGCCCGCCCACGGCCTGCGCTTTGCGGTCCACGGCACCGGCGGCAGCTGGATCAAGCACGGGCTCGACCCGCAGGAGGACGCGCTGCGCGCGGGCATGCTGCCCGGCGGCGAGGGCTGGGGCCACGATCCGCGCCCCGGCACGTGGCTGCGTGCCGGCGACGATGGCGTGCAGCAGGCGCCGTCGCCCGCGCCGGCCGGCGACTACCCCGCGTACTACGCGCGCCTGCGCGACGCGATCCTCGAGGGCACCGCGCCCCCGGTGACCGGGGAAGAGGCCCTCACCGTGATGCGGGTGATCGAAGCCGGCCTGCGCAGCGACGCCGGGCGTCGCGAAGTGCCGTTCCCCGACGAACGCACCTTCTAGGTCCAGCGAGGACCAGACATCCGTCCGTGGAAAAGCACTCGCGACTCGAGTCCGCTGCACGGGCGATGCCACCGCGCACCGACGCCATGTCGCCAGCAAGCTGTGCTCCTACAAAGTCCGCCGCCCTCTAGGTAGGAGCCCATCCTCATGGGCGACCCGACGCACCCCCAAGGCGGCTGCGCGCTGGCAGGTGGCGTGTCGCCCATGAGGATGGGCTCCTACACACACACCCGGAGCCGTCGCCGCCCGCATCGCCGGCGCAGCGCTCAGCCGCGCTTCACCCCATGCCCGCCGAAGCGGTCGCGCAGCGCGGCGAGCATCTTGTCGGCGAAGGAGTCCTTGTCGCGCGAGCGCAGCCGCTCCATCAGCGACAGGGTGATCACCGGCGCCGACACGTCCAGCTCGATCGCCTCGGCCACCGTCCAGCGGCCTTCGCCCGAGTCGGCCACGTAGGGCGCGATGCCCTCCAGCGCCGGGTTGTCCTCCAGCGCCTCGGCGGCCAGGTCCAGCAACCAGGAACGGACCACGCTGCCATGCCGCCAGATCTCCGCCACCTGCGGCAGGTCCAGCGCCAGCGATTCCTTGCGCTGCATGATCGCGAAGCCCTCGGCGTAGGCCTGCATCATTCCGTACTCGATGCCGTTGTGGACCATCTTGGCGAAGTGGCCGGCGCCGCTCGGGCCGACCCGGCCCCAGCCGCGGTCCGGCGCCGGCGCCAGGGTTTCCAGCAGCGGTCGCAACCGCTCGCAGGCCGACTCCTCGCCGCCGACCATCAGGCTGTAGCCCTCGGCCAGTCCCCACACGCCGCCGCTGGTGCCGCAATCGAGGAAATGAATGCCGCTCCCGCGGCACTGCGCCGCCCGACGCTGGCTGTCCTTGTAGTTCGAGTTGCCGCCATCGACCACGATGTCGCCCGCGCGCAGCAGCGGGCCCAGCGCGTCCAGCGTCGCATCCACGGCCGCGCCGGCAGGCACCATCAGCCACAGCACGCGCGGCGCCGGCAGCGCGGCCACCAGCGCGGCGAGAGAATCGAACGTCTCCAACCCGTGCGCCTGCTGCGCCGCCTCGCGCGCGGCCGCGCCCGGATCGAAGCCGGCCACGCGATGGCCGCCGCGTTTCAGCCGCGCGGCCATGTTCGCGCCCATCCGTCCCAGCCCGACCATGCCGATGTCCATGCGACCTCCTCGCGTGCGAAAGGCCAAGCCTCGCACAGGGCGAAGGATGCACACCACCCGCGGCGCTGGAACGCAGCACCGCCGTCGACGGTGAGGCAGCGACACCCTCGGCGCCGGGCCAGCACGCCAGGCTTCCCGGAACGCGCCAGGCCTCCCTGCGTAGTCGCCGGCGCGCACCCCGTCCTTCAGCCGAGCAGGTCCACGCCCTTGTGGTCGTCCGGCACGCCCTGGACCAGCAACAGGTCGCCCTCGGTATGCCCGGCACGCAAGGGACGGATCGCCTGGTAGGCGTCGGACTCGTACCAGCCGCGCGCCTGCTCCATGCTGGGGAACTCGATGACCACCAGGTCGCCGGACCACGCACCTTCCACCGGCTCGTACGGGCCGCCATGGATGCGGAACCTGCCGGAGAACGGCGCCAGCGTGCCATCGATCCTCTGCAGGTACTCCATGATCTCCGGACCGAACCGCGTCTCCCGTATCACGGCCACAGCGTAAGCGCGCATCGAGCTCTCCTGGCAATCTTCGAATACCGGGCACTCTAACGCCTTCGCGATCGGGGGCGCTCCGGTGCGGGCGGGCCGCCGACGGTCCAGGTCGCGAAACCGCTCGAGCGGCACGCACCTGCGCGGATGAGACACGCCCATGGCTGGGCCAGGGTATCCGCCGAACCGGAACCGCTGCGTCGGCTTGGTCTGACCGTCAGGCCGCGGGCCCATGCCACGCGACCCGTTGCACCCGACAGCCCGAGCGAAGTGTGTTGTGTATCTCCGCAAGCCGATCCGTCTCGGACAGCAGGAACTCGATTTCTTCATCCGAAGCGGAAGAGTCCACCCTCGCCGAGTATGTGACCGACTCCGCAGGCAGGCCTACAGCTCCGAACCGCGCGGAGGCGATTACTTCACACCCGGTTATGGCGATGCCGAGCCGCTGGGCCTCGCGATACAGGTCATTGCAGTAGCAAGTGGCGAGGGCGAGCATCAGGAGCTCGCCGCCATTCACGGAACTGCCGAAGCCCGATTCTTTCGAGGGGACGTCCAGCGACTTGGTAGAGCCGGCAGTGGAGACATGTACAGCGTTCTGCCCCGGCTCGTTCCGGACCTGCGCGGAGATCTCCACGTGCACCCCTCCGTTCCGGGCGGCCTAATGGCCGAGATGAGCCGAATGGCGAAGCCAGTTCGGCCCGGTTGAGTCGCGAGGCACGCCAAGCGCACCTCGCTCCTGGCGAAGACTGCCATTGCAGGCAATCCTCGCACCGCGGCCGTCAGCTGCGGCCCAGGTAATCCAGCTTGCCCAGCGGCACGCCGTTGTGGCGCAGGATCGCGTAGGCGGTGGCGAAGTGGAAGTACAGGTTGGGCAGGGCGAAGCCGGTGAGGTAGTCCAGGCCCTCGAAGGCATGCTCGCCGCCGGGGGTGCGCAGCACCACCGGTCGGGTTTCGCTGCCGTCGATCTGCGCCGGCGCGAACGTGCCGAGGTAGGCGATGGCGCGGTCCAGGCGCGCGTAGAGGCCGGCGAAGTCGGTCTCGTCGTCGGCGAACACCGGCGCCTCGACCCCGGCCAGGCGCGCGGCGCCGTTCTTGGCGGTGTCGCTGGCCATCTGCACCTGGTTGAGCAATGGCCGCATGTCCGGAGCCAGCCGGGACTGAAGCAGCACGGCCGGATCGAAGCCGCGCTCGATCGCGTGCGCCTGGCCGCGTTCGAGCACGTGCCGCAGGTTGCGCAGGGCGCGCACGAAGGCGGGGATGGACGCACCGTACATCGAGATCGTGGGGGTCATGACGGAGTCCGCAGGCGGGAACGGGAAGATGCGCCGGCCGGCCAGGCCGGCGCATCGGGTGGATCAGCGCAACCAGCCGCGCGCGCGGCAGCGCCCGGCATACACCCACAACCCGGCGGCGAAGGCCAGCACCAGCACCGGCATCGCCAGCCCTGCCGGACCATAGGCCTGCCAGGCCGGGGTCAGCGCGTAGGCGCCGGAGAACTGCACCACCACCGCCAGCAGCGAGACCGCGAACAGCGGCACGGCCCAGCGCCTGCGCAGCAGCAGGCCGAGCGCACCGAGCACCCCGCCGATGACGCCGATCCCGAACATCACGTTCAACCAGGCCGGCGTGGCCAGGAATATCTGCCGGTCGACCTCCGGCAGCGTCGCCAGCCGGGCCTCGTCCATGGTCACCTGGACCCCGAACATGGCCAGCCCCAGCAGGTTCCACACCAGGGCCAGTATCGCCACCCACCAGTAAGCCTTGGGCCGCACGGGCCCGGACTGCATCTGCATGAGCTCCTCCCCTCGCGGCGCCGTTGCCGCCCCGCAGAGCCTACCCCTCCCTCCGCCGGCCGGGCAGTGCCGCGCGCGGCGGACCGGACCCACGGGCACCGGCGCGCCCCCGCCGCGCCAATGCCGCTAAACCCCGGCCCGCGGCGGCCGCTATCCCGACGACCCCCGTGATCCCGCCCGGCCGCCCGCATCGCACGCGCGAGCCGATCCACCCGGAGCCCCAGATGTCCATCGATCGCCGCTTTACCGCCTCCCTGCGCGATCCCGGCCCGGCGCCGGACGCGACCGGGCCGCTTGCGGTGCTGCCCGCCTTCGCCGACGGCATGGCCGCCCTGCCCGGGGAACTGGGCGGGCTGGGCAAGCGCCTGCAGTCGGCCGCGCGCGGCGAGGACTGGCGCAGCTACCAGCGCCTGCTGCAGCAGTTCCTGGACAAGTACCTGCAGGATTTCGCCCGCAGCCTGGACAGCGGCGCGATGGCCGAATCCGACCAGCTGCGCGAGCTGCTGCGGCAGGCGCTGGGCGTGGCCCTGGCCTCGCTGCTGCAGCCGCTGCCGGCGCTGGCCGGCGAGTCCACCGCCCTGGGCAGCGAGCTGAAGCAGTGGCGGCCCGGCAGCGACCTGGCGCCGCTGGCGCTGCGCGTACGCGAGCTGTGCCACCAGGTCGGCGTGCACGCCGGCGAAACCAGCGAGCAGCAGGCCCTGCTGCTGGGCCTGTTCGACCTGCTGCTGGAAAACCTGTTCGAACTGCTCGACGACGGCAGCTGGCTGCGCGGCCAGGTGGCGGTGGTGCGCGAACTGCTGGCCGGCAATCCCGACCGCCAGACCCTGGAGGCTACCCGCCAGGGGCTGCGCGAGCTGGCCTACCAGCAGGGGCTGCTGAAACGGGGCATCGACCAGTCCAAGGACGCGATGCGGGTGATGATGGTGTCCTTCGTCGAGCGGCTGGACGGCATGGCCGCCAGCACCGGCGAGTTCCAGTCGCGCCTGGAGGTGCACATGGGCGCGATCCGGCAGGCCCGCACCATCGCCGACCTCGGCCACAGCCTGGAGGACGTGCTCGACGACACCGCGCGCCTGCAGGCGCAGGCGCTGCAGTCGCGCGAGCAGATGCTGGCCGCGCGTGCCGAGGTCGACGCGGCCGAAGACCGGATCCGCGAGCTGGAGGCGCGCCTGCGCGACGTCGGCGACCTGCTCCGCAGCGACCCGCTGACCGGCGCGCTGAACCGGCGCGGGTTCGAGGAGGAGTACGCGCGCGAATCGCTGCGCGCCGAGCGCGAGGCACGGCCGCTGTCGCTGGCGGTGATCGACCTGGACGAGTTCAGCCGGCTCAATGCGCGCCATGGGCATGCCGGGGGCGACGTGGCGCTGCGCCACCTGGTCAGCCTGGCCCAGGCCACGCTGCGCGCTGGCGATGCGATCTGCCGCCACGGCGGCGAGGAGTTCGTGCTGCTGCTGCCGGGCACGCCGCTGGCCGAGGCGCAGGCGGTGGTGCAGCGCCTGCAGAAGCGGCTGGCCGCCGAACCGGCGGTGCACGAGGGCCAGCGCATCGCGTTCGCGTTCAGCGCCGGCGTGGCCGCGCGCCAGCTCGGCGAGGACCGCGACCACCTGCTGCGCCGCGCCGACCGCGCGATGTACCAGGCCAAGCGCGACGGCCGCAACCGCGTCAGCATCGCCCACTAGGCCGCGCGCGCGGGCCGGTCAGCGGCGTCGCGGCGGCCGCCCGGCGGGGCGCTCGTCGCCGTCCCGGGTGTAGGCCGGCGGCGAGTAGAAGTTGAGCGTCTTCAGCGGCGTGCGTCCGGTGTTGCGGATCTCGTGCGCCTCGCCGCGCTCGATCAGCAGCAGGCTGCCGGCGGCCAGCGCGCGGCGCGCGCCGGCGACGATCGCCACGCCCGAGCCGGCCACCACGTAGAGCCACTGCTCGGCGCCGCGATGGCGGTTGTCCGGGCCGCCTTCGCTGGCCCCGGGCGCGATCACCATCTGCGCGGCCTGCACGCCGCGCCGGTCGAACAGCACGCGAAAGCCACGGCCGAAGCGCAGTCGCCGATGCTCCATGCCCTTCCCCTTCGCGTGCGACGTGGGCCGACGATCGCCAACGCCTCGTGAACCGCGCGTATCCATGCAGCTGAACGCGACAGCTTCACGGCAGCGGTTTCACGGTGCCTTGCAGGCGCGCGCGCCACTGTGCGCTTCCCCGTCACCGCAGGACACGTCCGATGCTGATCAGGCTCGGCTTCGAGATCGCCTACCGCTTCGTGCAGCCGACGCCGATGGTGGTGATGCTGGACATCCACGGCTCGCGCAGCGGCGACGTGGTCGCCTCGGTGCCGCTCCATACCGACCCGGCGGTGCCGCTGCGCCGCTACCGCGACGAATTCGGCAACACCTGCGTGCGCCTGCATGCGCCCGCCGGGCTGCTGGTCCTGGCCGCCGACGCGGTCGTCCGTGATTCCGGCCAGCCGGACCGGCAGCAACCCGATGCGATGCAGGTGCCCGTGGAGGCCCTGCCGGAAGACACGCTGGTGTTCTTGCGCGGCAGCCGCTACTGCGAGACCGACGCGCTGATGCAGTACGCCTGGGACCACTTCGGCCATGTCCCCGCCGGCTGGGCGCGGGTGCAGGCGATCTGCGACCACGTCCACGCCGCGATCGAGTTCGGCTATCCGCACGCCGATGCCACCCGCGGCGCGGCGCGCGCGCTGGAGGAAGGCCGCGGCGTGTGCCGGGACTTCGCCCACGCCGCGATCGCCCTGTGCCGTTGCATGAACATCCCGGCGCGCTACTGCACCGGCTACCTCGGCGACATCGGCGTGCCGCCGGTGGATGCGCCGATGGATTTCTCGGCCTGGTTCGAGGTCTGGCTCGATGGCGACTGGTACACCTTCGACGCGCGCCACAACGTGCCGCGGATCGGCCGGGTGCTGGTCGCGCGCGGGCGCGACGCGGCGGACGTGGCGATCAGCAGCACCTTCGGCCCCAACACGCTCGAGCGCTTCGAGATCCATACCTGGGAAGCGGGCCCGGAGTCGCTGGACCTGGGCAGCGGGCCGCTGCGCTGCGTCGCCTGAACGCACGGCGAGCAGCGCGCCGCCCTTCACGCGCTGCAGCCGCAGCCTTCGCGCCACTGCCACGGCGCCGGCAGGAAGATCGACCCACGTCCGGACGGTCTGTCGCCGTCCTTCCAAGGAGACCGACGATGAAGAAGCTTCCCCTGGTCCTCGCATCCGCCGCCTTCGCGTTCGCCGGCGCCGCGTTCGCCGGCGACGGCAACATGTCCAGCACCGACAAGGTCAGGAAGATGGACCTCGACGGCGACAACCGCCTGTCGCTGAGCGAGTTCACCGCCGGCGGCCACAAGACCGCCGACGACTTCGCCAAGTACGACGTCAACGGCGACGGCTACGTCAACGACGAGGAGATCGACGTGGGCAAGGAGCGCGGCATGACCCCGGGCGAGAAGAAGGACGTCCGCGCCAAGGGCCGCCCGGTGCCGACCACCAACCCGAAGTCCCCCGAGCCGGCGACCACGACCGAACCGTAAGCCAGCGCACTGCAGGTCATCTGCACGGTCCGCCTGCTGCTTGCAGGCGGACTTTCTTATGCGCCGGAAAGCTGTCTTCGCAAAGCGGCGGAGGGTGGTCGGCTTCGGTGGGGGCGACCGTGTAAGGTTGCGCTGGCTCCGGAGGGGGCCGCCGTGCTGCCACCATGGGGGTCGTCCAGCAAGTCGCGGTCATGGCTTCGATCATTCCGTTACCTTCGACGGCTTTTTTATGACCGTTCGGCGGGCCCAGCCACCGGGCTAGCCGCTCCTGGCGTGTCGTGAGCTGCAAGGAATCACCGCAAGCACGGGAGTCGACGACACCGGCCATGCGGATTCGAGCGATTCGGCGCGCAGCGCCCAGCGCGGCAACCAATACACCATCGCCACGCTGGCTGCGAAGTTCACCGCGCCCGCTGCGCCCTGCTTCGAACGAAGCCGCGACCTCCAAGCCCACGAAGGACGCCGCACCCTGGCGGTATGGCCCAAGTGGCACATGGATGTGCCACGGCCCTTCGTAAAGACAGGATGTCGTCCCGAAGGGTGGGCCATACCGCCAGGGTGCGGTGGCCCCTTCCGGAGCTGGCGCTCCCCGCTCAACGGCCCCGCCTGGAGCTCACGTTTCCGGACGCTGCAACCGGGCCCGGAGAGCAGGCGCTCCAGCAGGTCAACCTGTCCAACGCCTCGACAGAAGCGGAAAAATAGGAACGCCGGAGGCGCGAACCCCCGGCGTTCATTCCTTACGCTGCAGTTGCGGCGGCCGACGCGAATAGCCGCCCGGCCGACGCCCGCAAACCCGCCTGTCAACGACCGTATGCCGGCAGCCCCGCCAGCGTCTGCGTCGCCACCGCATCGAGCCGGTCCTGCGTCCACTCCCCCGGCCGCACCGTGCCGGTGTTCAGCGCGCGCCACACCACGCGGATGCTACGCGGCTCGATCACCTCGACCAGCAGCCCGCCCTCGGTGCGCTCGCTGCTGCGCGTGCGCTGCGCCGGCGTGCCCTCGCCGGTGACCATCAACTGCGAACAACTGCCGCCGGAGCACTTCACGCCCGCCATCGGCGTGACCGCGCCGGCCTCGCCTGGTACCGCCAGCACCTCGTTGACGTCGCGCACCCCGACCCGGTGGGCGACCACGAACGCCGCGTCCGCGCGATCGACCAGGCGATAGCCCTTGGCCTGCAGCGCCCGGTCGAGCGAGGCCTGCAGCGCCTCGCGGAACTGCGCATCCTGCACCCGCGCGTCGCGCTCGGGCGCGGTGGGCGCGGGCATCGGCACCCAGGCATAGCCCTGCCCCGGCAACACCGAGGCCTGCGTGGTCACGGTGACGTGGCCGGCGGGCGCGGGCGCGCGCGCCGCACTGGGCGAGAAGGAACAGGCCGCGGTGGCGGCGAGCATGCAGGACAGCAGCAGCGAAGCGGTGGCGCGGACGGACACGGGACGTGGTCTCACGGAACGACTCCTTTGACTTCGCGAAGGATGCGTCCCAAGCATAGCCAATTGCCGGCCCGCCCCGGGCGATGGCGGCGATGGCATCGGCGCCCGGCCGCTCACGCCCGCTTACCGCGCATGCGGCAAGGTGGGGCCCCGCACCCGACACGGAGTCCCCGAGCATGGAAACCCAGGAACTGCACCGCGGCCGCCTGATCGACCACCTGCAACTGGTGGTGCGCGACCTGCCCGCCAGCCAGGCCTTCTACCAGGCGGTGCTGGACGCGCTCGGCGTCCCGATGGGCGGCAGCGGCGACGGCTACTTCTGGGCCGACGAGCTGTTCGTCTCGACCGCCGACAGCGAGGCGGCGCAGGGCCAGCTCACCGGCCGCCACCACCTCGCCTTCCAGGCCCGCGACCGCGCCGCGGTCGATGCGTTCCACGCCGCCGCGCTCGCCCACGGCGGCCGCGACAACGGCGCGCCCGGCGAGCGTCCCTACCATCCCGGCTACTACGCCGCCTTCGTGCTGGACCCGGACGGCAACAACATCGAAGCCGTGTACCACGGCCCGGCCGGGCGCAGCGCGGACTCGGTGAAGGTGACCTTCGAGGGCTGAGCCGCATGCGTCCGGATGGACGGTCGTTGCCCGCCGCCTACCCAGCCGCTAGCGTTGTTTCCGTGGCGTGCGCCAGCGACCACCCATGCCTTCCTCCCCCCTTACGAGGACACCCGCATGAACGACCCCACCGATCTTCCGCTCGCCCTGTACCAGGCCAACTTCGACCTGCAGGTGCGCATCGGCGAACTGCTGCAGGACAGCGGCCGGCACTGGCTCGAGTTCGGCCAGCGCCTGGTCAACGATGGCCTGGTCGAGAACGGCGCCGAGCTGCAGCAGCTGATGGCCGCCGGCGACTGGCAGAAGCTGGCCTCGCTGCCGGCCGACGCGTTCTGGCGGCAGTTGCAGCAGCGCTTCGGCGACCAGCAGGCGGCGGCGCAGATCGCGGTGGCCGCCCAGTCCAGCTTCGCCCGCGACCTGCAGGAGGCGCTGGCCCGCTGGCAGCACGAAACCATCGCGGCGATGGACGAGGCCGGCTTCGGCCTGGCCGTGCCGGCGGTGGACACGCAGTGGACGGCGATCTTCGGGAAGGCCGCCGCGCCGCGCACGCCGGTGGCGAAGAAGGCCCCGACCGCCGCGCCGGCCGCGGACAAGACTTCCCCCAGGCCGGCGGCGAGGAAGGCGACCGCGAAGAAGACCACGGCGAGGAAGGCAGCCGCGGGGAAGCCGGCGGCGAAGAAGGCGCGCACGCCGACCGCCAAGAAAGCGAAGAAGACACCCGCGAAGGCAGCGAAGAAGACGCGCGGCACCGGTCGCTGATCGCGCGCCATCGCCGTGCCGGCGGCACCGGCGTCGGCTGCCGTGCTCAGGGCGAGGCGGCGGCCGCGGCGGTGTCGGATACTTCCTGCCAGCTGCTGTCCGGATCGAACACCGCCATGGCGGCCGCCTGCCTGGCGCTGTCCGGACCGAGGTCCTTCTCGAACACCTCGCCGTCGTGGCTGACCATGAAGGTCATCACCCCGCTGTCGCCGTAGCGCGCCGGCCAGGCGACCAGGGCGAAGCCGCGGCTCATGTTCTCGCCGAGCAGGTAGGAGTAGGCGCCACCCGGTGCCGACGGTCCCTGGGCTTCCAGGATCCGGTAGTGGTAGCCGTGCCAGACCCCGTCGGGCGTGTCGTCGCCGAACAGCGGACCGAGCGGGCTCTCGCCGGTGCCGTCGTCGTCCCAGAACAGGCCGTCGTGGCTGCCGTCGCTGCTCACGAACTTGCGCGCGTACTCCAGCGCGCCATCGCCGTCGCGGTCCTCGCGGGCGTAATCCTCCTGCGCGTCGACGTAGGCCAGCGCGGCCTGCATCGCATCGAGTTCGTTGCGACCGATCCGGCGCGCGCGCAGTTCCGGTTCGCCGGCCGCCAGGTCGAAGGCCCAGCCGTCGGCGCCCTTCACCAGCGGTATCGGCAGCGTCCAGCCTTCCTTGCCGACGGCGAGGACGGCCCGGCCGGGATCGGATTGCTGGATGAGGTGCTTTTCGCGATAGCGGACGATGAACGCGTCGGTGTCGTCGCGGTCGACGTTGTCGAGCGGGATATAGCGACCCCAGTCGGGGCCGAGCACCGTGGCCAGCTGCGCCGGGTCGGCGCGCTCGCTGCCCAGCGCGCCGACCAGCGCCTCGGCGGCGGCCTCGGGCGTGGGATAGGCCTGCTGTGCGGACGCCGGGCAGGCCAGCAGCGACAGGCCCAGGACCGGGAGCAGAAGAAGGGAGCGGGTCATGGCAGGTCTCCTGGTCAACGGCGGCGGCCACCACCACCGCCACGCGGCGGCGACGGACGGCTCATGGGCGCTCCGCCGCTGCGGGCGCCGGCGGGCCGCTGCGACGCCGAGTAGCTGCTGTGCCCGCGGCTGGAGGCGGCGCGCGACTGGGCCGGGTTGCCGGCGCCGGAGAAGCTGTTGTTCTGCCGGCTGGCGGTGCCGGTGTTCGCGCGTTGCCGGGCATCCTGCTGCGCCCGCGTGTTGGAGGCACCACCCTGGCTGCGGGCGTTGGCGGTACTCCCCTGGGTGCGGGCGCGCTGCTCCGGCCCCATGTCGCGCGAGGCCTGGCCGGCGCGCTGGCGCGCCTCCGCATTGCTGGCCGCCGGCGCCTGCAGGCCGCTGCGCTCCATTGACTGGCGGGCGCGGTCGCGGTCTGCGTCGCGCGCCTGCGTGCCGTCGCGGCCGCGATAGGCGTCGCGATTGGCGGCGCCGCTGTTCTGCCGCGCGTACTTCTCGCGGCTGGCGTTGTCGCGGTATGGGACGCCGTCGCGGTTGGCGGCGTTGTGGTTCCACTTGTCGCTGCTGCGGTCGATCTGGCGGTTGGTGTTGATCTCGTTGTAGCGGTCGATGTCGATGTCGATGTCGCCGTGGCCCCAGTCCAGGTCGCCCCACAGCGCGCCGCCCACCGCCACGCCGATGCCGAAGCTCAGCAGCGCCCCGCCCGGGTAGTAGTACGCCGGCGGCGGGTAGTAGTACGGCGGATAGCCGGGATAGGCCCAGCTGCCGTACACCACGCTGGGGTTGTAGCTGGGCACGTAGACCACTTCCGGGTCGGCCGATTCGATGACGATGGTCTGGGTGGCCGGCTGGGTGGCGGTGGCCGCCGCCGGCTGGCTGCTGACCTTCTGCTGTTCGTTCGACTTGAGGTTGCCGGCCGCTTCGGCCTGCTTGCGCAGGCGCTGCACCGAGGCCATCACCGCATCGGGCTGGGCGAGGAAGGCATCGCCCATCTTCTGCACCCAGGCCGGGTCCTGGCCGAGCACGGCCAGCAGCTGCGGGAAGGCGACCAGCGACTGCACGCTCGGGTCCCAGGGCTGATCGGCGACCTGCTTGACCGCGTCCTCGCCCTTGGCGTCCTTGTGCGCGGCGGACCACTTCACCGCGTCGGCGACGTCGCCCGGATAGGTCGAGGCCATCAGCACCTGGGCCAGCAGCGAATCCGGATACAGCGCCACCGGCGCCATCATCTGGTCCAGCTGCTCGACGCTGAAGGTGCCCGACGAGGCCGGCTGGGCGGAGGCGGACGCCTGCGGGGCGGCCCAGGCTGGAGTCGTGCCGGGACCAGGGACCATCGCCAGCAGGATCGCGGCGGCGAGCATCGGGGGCGCTGGGTTGCGCATGGGATCCTCCAGTGACGCAGTGGCGGATCGATTTCGACCCGCCGGTACGACGCGGCGCGATCGCCGCGATCGGTTACTTTGCCTTGCCTGCCTGCACGCCCTTGTCGACCACCAGCTTGACCACGACCTTGCGCGCACCGGCGTTGCTGCCGCTGCCGGCATCGGGGGAGATGCCCATCCCGGCGCCCGCGCGTACCCGGCCCGGCGCCAGGCCGGCCTGCTGGCGCAGGAAATCGGCGACCGCGTCGGCGCGCTGGGCGCTCAGCCGCTGGTTGGCCTCGGCATTGCCGGTGGCGTCGGTGAAGCCCTGCAGCACCACCTGGTACTCGCCGGTTTCCTTGGCCTTGGCGGCGAAGGCGAGCAGGTCGGACCGGGCCTGTTCCGACAGCGCGGCGCTGCCGCTGGCGAACAGCACGTCGACCGTGGCCAGCGCCTCGTAGGTGCCAAATTCGTCCATCCGCGCGCTGGTCGGCGCCAGCCCGGCCTGGACCTGCTGGGCGACCTTGAAGTCCTCGGACTTGAAGCTCACCTCGGTGGCGGTGAAGCCGCCGCCGGCGGCCACCGCGTCGACCGTGACCGGCAGGCCCGGGATCAGCGCGCCCTGTTCGACCTTCTCGTGGATCGCGCCGGTCAGGCCCTTGGTCTTCTTGTACCTCGTGCCGGCATCGAGGGTGACGGTCTGCTCGACGTTGTTGGCGTCCTTGACGGTGATGGTGTCGCCGTGGACGGCGGTGACCAGGCCCTTGATCTTCGTCTTGTCGCCATCGGCGGCGAAGGCGGGCAAGGCGACCAGCAGGGTCGCGAGCAGCGCGCCGCCGATCCGGGCGCGGGAGGGATGGCGGTGGGTCATGTGCTGCGCTCCGTGACGGTGGTAGGGATCGGCTCGATCCGCAGGACGGCTTGGCGGGCCCGCGGCGGACGGAATGCCCGGCGGCGCCGCGATGGACGCGATCCGGGCCATCGCAGTCCGGGTGGAGGCACCGGTTCCCCCTCGTCGGGAAGCCCGCTGCAACCGCGCATGCCGTGGTCCGTGGCGGCGGCGCGCCGGACCGGGCAGACGCTACTCGCCGTGGCCGGAACCGCTCAATTGGCCTTTGGCCCCACGGTGTGGCGGGCCGCCAGGAGGCGGCCCCAGGTGGCGATGCGCCGGTCGCGCCCGGTGATGTCAGGCACATCGCCGCTGCAGCGCACAAGAAACCGAGCCTGCCGGCACCGCCACTTCCTGCCGCGAAGCAACGACCGGCTACACCGCGCATGCTTCAATGGCGACACCGCCATCCATGGGGCACCGCCATGCGCTGCGTCGGACTGTTCGCCGTATCGCCGGTCCAGGACCTGGCCGCCGCGCTGGACTGGTACGCGCGCCTGTTCGGCCGCGCCGCCGACGACCGCCCGATTCCCGACCTGGCGCAGTGGTACCTGGACGGATTCGGCTTCCAGGTGATGCGCGTGGCCGACCGCGCCGGCGGCGGCGTGGCCACGGTGGTGGTGGCCGACATCGAAGCCGAGCGCGAACGCCTGGCCGCGGCCGGGATAACCTTCGAGCCGACCGTGCGCGGCCCGTTCGGCGCGATCGCCCGGCTCGAGGACCCGGAAGGCAACCGCATCACCCTGGCCGAGCCGCCGCGCGGCTGAATCCCGCCGCCGGGTCAGGGCGAGCGCCGCGCCTGTTGCTGCTGCGCGCGCACCCAGCGCATCTGCTCGAGGAAGGTCGCGGTCCAGTACGTGTCGCGATGGCGGTCGAGGAAGGCGAGCAGTTCCTCGTGCGCCCGGGTCGACACGCTCAGGTGGTCGCCGCCGATGCCATGGAAGGTGAAGTTGACCATCGTGCCCTGGCGGCCGGCTTCCTCGACCAGCGCGATCAGCGCCGCGCCACTGGCGTCGACCGGCACGTGCACCGGCACGGCCTGGGTATCGAGCGCCAGCATGTCCGGCACCACCGTGCCGCCGACCAGCTTGATGCCGAGGAACTGGTCGCTGACCGCGGTGATGTAGTTGCCATCCTTCGCCTGCTGGTCGCCGCACGGGGCGGTGAAGGTGCGGCCATCGCTGCGGCCATCGATGGCCTGCAGGAAGGTGTTGGCCAGCAGCACCTGCTCGCGCACCTGGGCCACGCTCAGCGCATCCAGGTCGCGCTCCGGCTGGACCCACTCGCGGCCCGGGCCGCGCGCCGAACAGGGATGGAACAACGAATGGTTGCCGAGCTCGTGGCCGTTGCGCGCCGCGGCGCGCCACTCGCCCATCCGCAGCTGCACCGGCGCATTGGCCGGCACCAGGTAGAAGCTGCCCTTCAGGCCATGCCGGTCCAGCGCGGGGATCGCGTGGTCGAGCTGGGAATCGAGCGCATCGTCGTAGGAGAGGCTGACCGCGGCCTTCCTTCCCCCGGGCCAGGCGAATGCCTGCGCCTGCACCTCCGCCGCCAGCCACCCGCCCGCCGCCAACGCCAGCAGCAGCACGCACCGGCCACGCCATCGCCATGTTTTCCCCATCGCCATCCCTCCTCCAGGCAGGTCCACAGGGTACCGCCTCCGTCATGGCGCGAGCGCGGCCATCCGCGTCCCGCGCCGCCCTCCCCGGGCCAATGACTTGTCATGGCCCCGGTGCTAGGGTGGGCCGCGGCACACACATACCGTCCGGGAACAGGCGGTCGCGACCGGGCACCCGTCGCTGCTGTCCACGCCAAGGGAGTGCGAAGCCATGAGCAATTTCTGGGATACCGTCTGGCTGATCCTGATGACCTTCGTCCTGGTCGCTTACCTGCTCGTGCTGTTCCAGATCATCGTGGACCTGTTCCGCGACAAGGAGCTGGGTGGCTTCTCGAAGGCGATCTGGTTCATCGGCCTGGTCTTCCTGCCGTTCCTGACCGCGCTGCTGTACATCATCTTCCGCGGCCGCGGCATGTCCGAGCGGCAGGTGGCGGCGGTGCGCGACGCGCGCGCCGAGACCGACGCGTACATCCGCAGCGTGGCCGGCAAGTCGGCGGCCGAGCAGATCGCGGACGCGAAGGCGCTGCTGGACGCCGGCACGATCAACGCCGACGAGTTCGCCCGGCTGAAGGCCAAGGCGCTGGGCTGACCTCGCCCGGCGCACCGCGCACGGCCCGGCGTCGCCACCACGGCGCCGGGCCGTCGCGTTTCCGGGGCAGGCCGTGCCGCCGCACGCGCACATCCGGCCCTCGTTGAATCTTCCATCCCCCCGCACGGTCCAGACACGTTGGCAGCTTCCAGCCCCTCGCCTTCGCCCCCGCCCGTCCGCGCCGGCGAGGTCTTCCGCGCCTTCCTCGCCCTCGGTTCGACGGCGTTCGGCGGGCCGATCGCGCATATCGGTTACCTGCGCCGGGCCTTCGTCCTGCGCCGGCGCTGGCTGGACGAATCCCGCTTCGCCCAGCTGCTGGCGGTATGCCAGTTCCTGCCGGGACCGGCGAGCAGCCAGCTGGCGCTGGCGATCGGCCTGCAGCGCGATGGCGGGCGCGGCGCGCTGCAGGCGTTCGCCGGCTTCACCCTGCCGTCGGCGCTGCTGATGGGACTGCTGGCCGCGCTGTCGCCGCGGCTGGACGCGCCGGCCAGCGCGGCGGCCTTGCACGGCCTGGCCCTGGTGGCCGTGGCCGTGGTCGCCCATGGCGTGGTCGGCATGGCGCGCCAGCTGGCCAACGACGTGCCCCGTGCTGCGATCGCCATCGTCGCGGCCGCGCTCGTCCTGGCCGGCGGCACGGCCTGGATGCAGCTGGTGGCGATCGCGTTCGGTGCGCTGGCAGGCCGCTGGGCCTGCCGCACCCCGCAGGCGCCGCCGGCGGCGGCGTTCGTGCTGCCCTACGGCCTGCGCACCGCGGCCGTGTGCCTGGCCCTGTTCCTCGCGGGCCTGGTCGCCTCGTTGCTGGTGCCCCCCGGCGGGGCGCCGACGCTCGCCGGGCTCGCGGCGGCGTTCTACCGTGCCGGCGCGCTGGTCTTCGGCGGTGGCCACGTGGTGCTGCCGCTGCTGCAGCAGAGCGTGGTCGAGCCGGGCTGGATCGCGCAGGATGCCTTCCTGGCCGGATACGGCGCCGCCCAGGCGATGCCCGGGCCGATGTTCAGCCTGTCCGCCTACCTGGGCGCGCTGGTGGAGCTGGACGCGCCTGCCTGGATCGGCGCGACGGTCGCGCTGCTGGCGGTGTTCCTGCCCGGCTTCCTGCTGCTGGCGGTGTTGCCGGCGTGGTCGGCGATCGCGGCCCACCCCGGCGCGCGGCGCGCGGTCGCCGGGGTCAACGCCGCGGTCGTGGGCCTGCTGGCCGCGGCGCTGTACGACCCGGTGTGGACGCATGCGATCGACGGCCCGCTCGACATCGCCATCGCCGCGGCCACGTTCGGGCTGCTGGCGAGCGGGCGGCTGCCGGTGCTGGCGGTGGTCGCCGCCTGCGTCGGCATGGCGATGCTGGCCGGCCTGCGCTGACCCATCGCCCGACGCGGGTCAGCCGGCGTACTGCAGCGTCGCCCAGGCCAGCACGAGGTAGCGGCCCGCCTTGGCCACCGCCACCAGCGGCAGGAACACGCGCAACGGCTCGCGCATGATTCCCGCGGCCAGGGTCAGCGGATCGCCGACGACCGGCATCCAGCTCAGCAGCAGCGACCAGCGGCCCCAGCGCCGGTAGCTGCGCTGCGCGCGCGCCAGCGCCGCGGGCGGCACCGGGAACCAGCGCCGGTCCTGGAAGCGCAGCAGTCCCCGCCCCAGCCACCAGTTCACGGTCGAACCGAGGACGTTGCCCGCGCTCGCCACCAGCACCAGCAGCCATGGCGGATAGCCGGACAGCAGCAGCGCCACCAGCGCCGCTTCGGACTGCAGCGGCAGCAGCGTGGCGGCGAGGAAGGCGGCGAGGAACAGTCCGCCATGGATCATCGGATCGAACGGCATGCGCGCTCAGTCGGCCGCCGCGGCGCAGGCGGCCGGCGGCGGTGACGGCGCCAGCGCGTCGACGAACGCCGCTTCCAGCGCCAGGGTCCCGAACACGCCGCGACGGGTGCCGGTGAGCACGCGCAGCATCTGGCCGCGGCCACCGGGCATCCTGCCCAGCGGCAGGAAGGCGACGTCGCGCAAACGGGCCGCGGTGTCGCGCTCGGACTGGAACAGCGGCGTCAGCCAGCGGCTCCACAACTGGTAGATCCAGACGTGCGAACGGCGCGAGCGCTGGTAGGCGTCGAACGCGTTCGCCAGCGACGGCGCCTCGCGGAGCGATCGCGCCAGTGCGGCCGCATCCATCAGCGCCATGTTCACGCCCTGCCCGAGCTGCGGACTCATCGCATGCGCCGCATCCCCGGCCAGCACGACGCGCCCGCGGTGCCAGTGGCGCGCGATGGTGTCGCGATAGCGCGCCCGTGCCAGCTGCGCGGCGTGGGTGATGCCGGCGAACACGGCCGACGCTTCCGGCCACAGTTGCCGCAGCTCCCCGTGCCAGGCATCCAGTCCCCGCCTTTCCCAGGCTTCGAAGTCGTCGGTGCGCAGGCTCCAGAAGAAGCTCAGGCGACGGGTCGGGTCGCCCGGGCAGCCGCCCACCGGCAGCAGCCCGACCATGCGCCGGGCGGCGACGTAGCGCTGGCGCAGTTCGGCCACCGCCGGCCACTCGCCCACCGGGAGCAGGCACCACAGCGCGCCCCACGGATAGGGCCGGTCGATGCGCGGGGCGGCCACCTCCCGGCGCAGGCGCGAGGCCGCGCCATCGGCGACCACGACCAGGTCGTACGGCCCGTGCACCTCGCCCTGCGCATCGCGCAGCAGGCCGCGCGCGTGGTCCACGGCGACGATCTCGCGGCCGGCGTGCAGCGCGCGCGCGCGGCCGGGCCAGGCCGAATCGAGGATCGAGAACAGGGCACCGCGCTGCAGGCCGACGCCATGCAGGCGCCGGTCCAGCCCGGCGTAGCGCATGTCCATCACCGCGCGGCCGCAGGGCGTGTCGCCGAACAGCCGGTCCACGCGTGCGCCGTGGCGCAACACCGGCTCCAGCAAGCCCATCTGCCACAGCACCTGCAGGCCGCTGGGCTGCAGCAGGAAACCCGCGCCCACCGGGCCCGGCTTCGTGACCCGCTCGAACACGGTGACCTCGTGCCCATCGCGTTCCAGCAGCACGGCACTGGCCTGTCCGGCACTGCCGTAGCCGACGATGGCGATGCGCTGCGATTCCATGGCTGCCCCCGCTCTCCGTTGCCCGTCCTTCCCTTTCGCTATCCTAGCCGGCGATCCCGGCAACCGGTGCGGACCGCATGCGCCTCTCCTCTCGAAACCTCGCCCTGCTACTGCTGCCGTTCCTGCTGCCCGCGGCGCACGCCCATGCCGCCGCGCAGCCGGCGCCGGAACTGCTGTGGACCGTCGGCGGCTTCTCCGCGCCGGAATCGGTGGTCTACGACCGCGCGCGCGACCGCTTCTACGTGTCCAACATGGCCACGCGCGGCGACGACGCCATCCCCGGCGACGGCTTCATCAGCCGGCTCGACGGGCGCGGCAACATCACCGAGCTGAAGTGGATCACCGGCCTGCAGAACCCGAAGGGACTGGCGCTGGCGAACGGCCGTTTGTATGCGGGCGACGACGACGCGCTGGTGGAGATGGACCTGGACGGCGCGCGCATCGTCGCCCGCCATGCGCCGGACGACGGCAGCCCGGCGCAGTTCAACGACGTCACCGCCGATGCGCGCGGCAACGTCTATGCCTTCAGCGGGCGCCTGGACACCGTGTTCCGCCTGTCCGGCGGCGCCTTCGCGCCCTGGGCGAAGGTCGACACGGACAGCACCGGCAAGTTCAACGGCGTGCGCGCCGACGGCGACCGCCTGCTGCTGGGCAGCTGGCAGGTCCCCGCTGCGCAGGGCGAGCAGTTGGGCCACCTCACCACGATCGACCTGGACACCGGCGCGGTCGGCCGCATCGGCAACGCGCCGATCGGCCATATCGATGGCATCGAGCCCGACGGCCGCGGCGGCTGGGTCGTCAGCGATTTCACCCCGGGCCGGCTGCTGCGCATCGGCCCGGATGGCAGCGTCGACCCGCTGCTGACCCTGTCGATCGGCACCGCCGACCTGCACTACCTGCCAGAGCGCCAGCTGCTGCTGGTGCCGATGCTGCGCGACGACCACCTGCGCGCCTACCGCTGGGCGCCGGTATCGGAGTGATGCGCGGCCGGCGCGGGCAGCGGCTACCCTGAGCCCGGGTTGCGACGGAGCGGCGATGAGCACACCGGCACCGGGTCCACACTCGCCGCAGGGCCTGCTGCGCGCCGTCGGCCGCTGGCAGATCCTGGGGCTGTCGATCAACAGCGTGGTCGGCAGCGGCGTTTACCTGCTGCCGGCGGCGGCGTTCGCGCTGCTCGGCCCGTGGAGCGTGTGGGGCGTGCTGCTCGCCGGCGTGACCGTGAGCCTGCTGGTGCTGTGCTACGCCAAGGCCGGCAGCTATTTCGACGTGCAGGGCGGCAGCGCGCTGTACGCGCGCGAAGCGTTCGGCCCGTTCGCCGGGTTCCAGGTCGGCTGGATGATCTGGCTCACCCGCATTGCGACGGCCGCCTCGCTGGCCAACGGCCTGGCCGCGGCGGTCGGGCGCTTCTGGCCGCTGGCCAATGAAACCGGAGGGCGCATCGCCGTGGTCGCCGGTTCGCTGCTGCTGCTGGCAGGCATCAACATCGCCGGCGTGCGCTGGGCGGCGAACGTGTCGATGGCGCTGGTGTTCGGCAAGCTGGTGCCGCTGCTGCTGTTCCTCGGCATCGGCGTGTTCCATGTCGACTGGCAGCTGGCCTTCGGCGGTGAGGTGCCGGCCGCGCTGGACTGGCGCCAGACCGGCCAGGCCGCCCTGCTGCTGCTGTTCGCCTACGCCGGCTTCGAGAACCTGTCGGTGGCCGCGGGCGAGTACCGCAACCCGCGGCGCAACGTGCCGTTCGCGCTGGTGGCGATGATCGCCCTGGTCACCGCGCTGTATGCGGCGGTGCAGCTGGTGGCACAAGGCACGCTGTCCGCGCTGGCGGAATCTGCCACGCCGGTCGCCGACGCGGCCGCGATGTTCGGCGGCGAGCCCCTGGCCTGGCTGATGACGATCGGCGCGGCGCTGTCGATCCTCGGCACCAGCAACGCGACCATGCTGCTGGGCCCGCGCTTCCTGCACACGCTGGCCAGCGACGGCTATGGCCCGCGTGTGCTGGCGCGCGTGCATCCGCGGCTGCACACGCCGGCGGTCGCGATCGCCTTCCAGTGCGCGCTGGCCCTGGCGCTGGCGCTGAGCGGTTCGTTCGTGCAGCTGGCGCTGCTGTCGATGGTCACCCGCCTGCTGGCCTACATCAGCACGGCCGCGAGCGTGCTGGTGCTGCGCCGGCGCCTGGGCGACCCGCCGGGTTCGTGGCGCCTGCCGGGCGGGCCGCTGGTACCGGTCGCCGCGCTGGTCCTGTCGCTGGCGATGCTGCTCAGCGCGAGCGCGGCGCACCTGCTGGCGGTCGCGCTGGCGATGGCGGTGGGCAGCGTGTTCTACCGCTTCCCACGACCGACGCGCTGATCCGCCATCGGCCGGCGCGTGCCGCCTAGCGCGACTGCAGCGCGGTCTGCAGCCCGACCAGGCGCGCGACCATGATCGCCAGGTAGAGCTGGCCGATGATCGCCTCGAACACCGCCAGCCCGCGCATCACCGGCGTGGCCGGGGTGAGGTCGCCGTAGCCCAGCGTGGCCAGGGTGACGAAGCTGAAGTAGATCGCATCGCCCATGCCCAGTCCGTGCGCGAGCGGAGCGCCGGCGAACAGCATCGAATCGGGCTGCAACCGCACGACGGCCACGTAGATCACGCCCCAGCACACGCCCACCAGCAGGTAGGCACTCAGGGCGGCGCACAGGTGCTCGGCATCGATGCGCACGCTGGACAGCGAGTAGCGGATGGCGCCGTAGGCGGCAACCACCGCCACCCCGCACCACAGCAGCGCGGCCACCGCCGAACCACTCGCCGAATCCGAATGCGAGGCGTACCAGCGCAGCGCCAGGGCCAGGCCGAGGATGGCGAACATCGCGCGCCGCTTCTGCAGCACGCCGATCGGCGCGACCGCCGCCACCAGGCTGGCGGTCAGCAGCACCTCCATGAACACGCGGCCGAAGTCCAGCGCCTCCAGCAGTGGGCCGACCGCGATCGTCGCCAGCAGGGCGGAAAACAGGATCGCGTAGCGATGGCGCGTGAGCGGGCCGGGCAGCGGCAGCGGGCTCGGCTGCACCGGCTCACCCCGCCGCGTCGGGCACGAAGAAGAACACCGTCGCCAGGATCAGGTACACCGCCAGCAGCTGCACGCCGCGCAGCCAGTCGGCGCGCCCGTCGCTGGCCACCTGCCCGGCGATGATCACCGCGAACAGGATGGTCAGGACCAGGCCCGGACCGAACACCAGCCCCATCGGGTGCGGGCCGACGAAGAAGCTCAGCAGCACCAGCAGCGGCGCGACCAGCAGCGCCAGCTGCACGCTGGCGCCGAGCGTGATCGACATCGACAGGTCCATGCGGTTGTGGCGCGCGGCCACGATCGCGGTGGCCTGCTCCGCGGCGCCGCCGATCACAGCCAGCACGAACACGCCGGTGAACGCGTCGGAGAAGCCCATCGCCTCGCTGGCCGCTTCCACCGTGCCGACCAGGATCTCGCTGAGCCAGATGATGC
Organism: Pseudoxanthomonas kaohsiungensis; assembly: GCF_010211765.1. Lineage (GTDB taxonomy): Bacteria > Pseudomonadota > Gammaproteobacteria > Xanthomonadales > Xanthomonadaceae > Pseudoxanthomonas > Pseudoxanthomonas kaohsiungensis. The sequence continues at coordinate 76,743 of NZ_PDWO01000015.1, forward strand.
CGACCGTCACCGCGCACAGGACCGCCATCGCCTTGCCGGGCGTCCAGTGCGGGCCATGGTGCAGGTCGCCGTGGCCGGGCTGCCCGGCGGCCGCGGCCGCGTCGGCGCGGCTGCGCACCAGGGTGAAGGCCACGTTGGCCACGTACACGGCCAGCATGATCCCGGCGATCAGCGCGCTCATCGAGGTCATCTGCACCTGCGCCTGCGGCACGATGGCGAGGTAGGCGGCGGGGATGATCAGCGCGGTCACCGCCAGGGTGAGCATGGTCGCCTGCGTGCGCGCGGCGCGCGCATCGTAGGACTGGTCGCCATGGCGGGTGCCGCCCAGCACCATCGCCACGCCGAGCACGAACAGGATGTTGCCGATGATGGTGCCGGCCAGCGAGGCCTTGACCATGTCGTGCAGTCCGGCGCGCAGCGCGGCCAGGGCGATGATCAGCTCGGCCGCGTTGCCGAAGGTGGCGTTGAGCAGCCCGCCCAGGCCCGGGCCCAGCCGCGTGGCCAGCGAACCGGTCGCCTGCGCCATGATCGAGGCCAACGGCACGATGCCGCCGGCGGCGACGGCGAAGACCAGCAGGTCGTTGCCCGGGGCGAAATGCTCCAGGGCGATGGCGATCGGCACGAGTACCAGCAGCCATTTCATCGGCGGTTTCCAGCGCGGTGGGCGCCGGTACCGTCGCGCAGGCGGCCGCGACCGGGCAATTGGCCCTTGGCCCTACCCGCGCCGGGCATCCGGCATCGCTGGTGCGGCGCGTAGGCCGCGCCACTATTCCGGAACGACGGGCGAAGTATCCGCACTCTTCATAGTCCGGCCGCGTCGCCCGCCTCGCTGCGCCGATATGCTGGCCTGCCAGTTCCGCCGGTCCCGGGCGGGCGCAGACAAGGATGGCCGTGAACCGGATCCGGCGTGCGTGGCCCGCGATGCTTGCCCTCGCATTGCTCTTCCCATGGGAGGCGCCGGCGCGCAAATCCGCCGGGCTCGCCGAAACCCCGCCGATGGGCTGGAACAGCTGGAACACGTTCGGCTGCAAGGTCGACGAGCGGCTGATCCGGCAGATCGCCGATGCGATGGTCGCCTCGGGCATGAAGGAGGCCGGCTACGAGTACATCAACATCGACGACTGCTGGCACGGCGGGCGCGACGCGGACGGCTTCATCCAGGCCGATCCCAGGGCCTTCCCGTCGGGGATGAAGGCGCTGGCCGACTACGTGCATGGCAAGGGCCTGAAACTGGGCATCTATTCCGATGCCGGCAACACCACCTGCGCCGGCCGGCCCGGCAGCCGCGGCCACGAGTACCAGGACGCGCTCACCTACGCACGCTGGGGCATCGATTACGTCAAGTACGACTGGTGCGACACGAAAGGCCTCGACCCGGCCTCGGCGTACGCCACCATGCGCGACGCGATCCACCGGGCCGGACGGCCGATGCTCTTCAGCATCTGCGAATGGGGCGACAACAAGCCCTGGGAATGGGCAAAGGACGTCGGCCATGCCTGGCGCACCACCGGCGACATCCATCCCTGCTGGAATTGCGAGCACAGCCATGGCTCGTGGTCCTCGCTGGGCGTGCTGCCGATCCTGGACAAGCAGGCCGGGCTGCGCCAGTACGCCGGCCCCGGCCACTGGAACGACATGGACATGCTGGAAGTCGGCAACGGCATGAGCGAGGACGAGGACCGCGCGCACTTCTCGCTGTGGGCCATGCTCGCCTCGCCGCTGATCGCCGGCAACGACCTGCGCACGATGAGCGAGGCGACCCGGGGCATCCTCACCCATCGCGACATGATCGCGATCCACCAGGATGCCCTCGGCATCCAGGCGATGAAGTGGCTCGACGAGGGGGACATCGAGGTCTACGTCAAGCCGCTGGAACGCGGCGAGTACGCGGTGCTGCTGCTCAACCGCGGCGACCTCGCCCGCAACCACCGGCTGGACTGGAGCTTCCACGGGATGAAGGACGACCTCAGCGGGCGCAGCATCGATTTCGGCCGCGAGCGTTTCGCCTGGCGCGACATCTGGAGCGGCGGCACCGGCAGCACCGCGACTGCGCTGGCCACGTCGATCCCCGCGCACGGCGTGGTCGTCCTGCGGCTGTCGCCCCGCTAGCGCGCGGTCCATCGATCGACGCGCCCCCCGGCTGCAGGGCGGCCGGCATCGCTACCAGCCGTCGTGTATACCACTGACCTCGCAACCCGCCGGCACGCCCCCATGCCCGACTTCACCGCTCCCGGTGCCTACGTCGAAGAGACCGCGTTCAGGGCGCGCCCGATCGAAGGCGTCGGCACGACGACCGCCCTGTTCGTGGGTCCCGCCCGGAGCGGTCCCGTCGCCGGCGCCGGGGAAGCATCCGACGACTTCCCGCTGCTGACCAGTCTTGCCGATTTCGAGCGCATCTACGGCCGTCCTGCCGCGCTCCGCTTCCACGGCGCTAAGGCAATCAACTACCTGGCCCACGCGGCGCGCACCTATTTCCAGGAAGGCGGTTCGCGCCTGCATGTCGCGCGCGTGGCGACCGTATCGCAGGCGCCCGGCGACGACGGCGCGACGGCCGCATCGGCGGTGTTGGCCGCCGGCGACGCGGCAGGGGCACTGGCCATCCATGCCGCCTTCCCGGGCGAGGCGGGCAACGGCACGGTCACCGTCACCGAAACCGCGACCCCGGCCACTGCGGCGATGCTGGCGTCGGCTCCCGCGGGCAGCTGGCTGCGCACGGGCGGCGACGGCACGAGCGCGGACTTCCTCAAAACCGGCGACGGGTGGGTCGGTTGCACGGATCCGGATGCGGTCGTGCACGACGCCGGCGCACTGCTGTCCCGGCAGCCCCGGTTGCTGGCGCTGGATATCGCCTTCGTCGATGCGGATGGAAGCGAAACGGCATGGCACGCACTCGGCTACGACCGTCGCCATCCGCGCTGGGCCGGCGAGGTGCTGTCTTCCCACAACGCGCGGCGCCTCTGGCATCCGCTGCTCCTGCAGGTGGGCGAACGGGTCGATGCGGCCAGCCTGCGCTCGATGCTGCTCGGCAACGCCGCTGCCGGGGCGCAAGGGACGACGCGTTGCCAGTGGCCGCTGTCCGGCGGCAGCGACGGTCCCGCACCCACGGCCGGCGAATACGGACACGCACTGCGCCTGGCCGGAACGCTGCAGGAGGTTTCCACGGTGGCGGCACCCGGTGCCGACGTTGCCATGCAGGCCCTGGTCGCCCATGTCGACGGTTCGCGCAACCGGCGCTTCGCCGTGCTGGACCCGCCGCAGGGACTGGACATCGCCCAGGTCCGGGCGCTGCGACGCAGCCTCGATACCGCGCATGCGGCCCTGTACTACCCGTGGGTGGCCATCGCCCGGCCCAGCGCCGACCCGGGCGATGGCCCTCCGGAGACCTTGCTGCTACCACCCTCCGGCTTCCTCTGCGGCATCTACGCCCGCACCGATGTCGAGCGCGGCGTGCACAAGGCGCCCGCCAACGAGGTCGTGCGGACGGCCGTCGGCTTCGAGCGCGCGATCAACCGGGCCCGGCAGGACGTACTCAACGCGGAGGGGGTGAACTGCCTGCGCTGGTTCGAAGGACGCGGCCACCGGGTCTGGGGCGCGCGCACGCTGTCATCGGACCCGCAATGGAAGTACGTGCCGGTCAGGCGCCATCTCGACTACCTGCAATCCTCCATCGAGCGGGGCACGCAGTGGGCGGTGTTCGAGCCGAACGACGAACGGTTGTGGGCCGGCCTGCGCCAGCGGATCGGCGATTTCCTCCTCGCCGAATGGCGCACGGGCGCGTTGCAGGGGACAACGCCGGAACAGGCCTTCTTCGTCCGCTGCGACCGCAGCACGATGAGCCAGGCCGACCTCGACGCCGGGCGGGTCGTCTGCCTGGTCGGGGTGGCGCCGATCAAGCCCGCCGAGTTCCTCGTCTTCCGGGTCGGCCAGGCGACCGCGGCTGCATGAAGGCCTTGCCGCCTACGCCACGTCCGTCCGCGCGCGCGCCAGGCGCAGCGCGTTGGCCACCACCGACACCGAGCTCAGGCTCATCGCCAGCGCGGCGATCATCGGGCTGAGCAGCAAACCGGTCAGCGGATACAGCACGCCCGCGGCGACCGGCACCCCCAGCGCGTTGTAGAGGAAGGCGAAGCCCAGGTTCTGCTTCATGTTGGCCAGGGTCTGCGCGGAGATCGCGCGCGCCGCCACGATCCGGCGCAGGTCGCCCTTGACCAGCGTGACCTGTGCGCTGGACATGGCTACGTCGGTGCCGGTGCCCATGGCGATGCCGATGTCCGCGGCGGCCAGCGCCGGCGCGTCGTTGATGCCGTCGCCGACCATGGCCACCTTGCGCCCTTCCGCGCGCAGGCGCTGCACCAGCGCCACCTTGTCGGCCGGCTTCACCCCGCCGTGCACTTCCTCGATGCCCAGCGTGCGGCCGACCGAGCGCGCGGTCGCTTCCGCATCGCCGGTGGCCATGACGATGCGCAGGCCTTCGCCGCGCAGGGCCGCGAGCGCAGCGGCGGTGGTGGCCTTGACCGGATCGGCCAGGGCGATCGCGCCCGCCAGGCGGCCGTCCCGCGCCAGGTACATGACGGTCGCACCCTCGCCGCGCAGCGCATCGGCCGCGTCGCGCACCAGCGCCAGGTCGACGCCCGCCTCGGCCATCAGCGCTTCGTTGCCCAGCGCCAGCGCGTGCCCGTCCACGTGCCCGCGCACGCCCTGCCCGGTCACCGATTCGAAGCCGGTGGCCGGCGCGAACGCCAGCGTGCGGCGCGCGGCTTCGGCCAGGATCGCCGCGGCCAGCGGATGCTCGCTGCCCTGCTCCAGCGCCGCCGCCCCGGCCAGCAGCGCGTCCTCGCCAGCGTCGCCAGCGGCCAGCAGCGCGCGGAATGCCGGGCGGCCTTCGGTCAGCGTGCCGGTCTTGTCGACCACCAGCGTGTCGATCCTCGCCAGCTGCTCGATCGCCGCCGCGTCCTTGAACAGCACGCCTTCCTGCGCGGCGCGGCCGGTGGCGACCATGATCGACATCGGCGTGGCCAGGCCCAGCGCGCAGGGACAGGCGATGATCAGCACCGAGACCGCATTGACGATGGCGTAGACCCACGAGGGCGACGGGCCGAAGAAGCCCCAGGCCAGGAAGGTCAGCAGCGCGATCGCCAGCACCACCAGCACGAACCCGTACGACACGCGGTCGGCCATGCGCTGCATCGGCGCCTTCGAGCGCTGCGCCTGCGCGACCAGTTGCACGATCTGCGCCAGCACCGTGGCCGAACCGACCTGCTCGGCGCGCATCACCAGGCTGCCGGTGCCGTTGAGCGTGGCACCGATCAGGCGCGCGCCGGCCGCCTTGTCCACCGGGACGGGCTCGCCGGTGAGCATCGACTCGTCGACGCTGGAATGGCCCTCCAGCACCGTGCCGTCGACCGGCACCTTCTCGCCCGGGCGCACGCGCAGGCGGTCGCCCACCTGCACCTGGTCGAGCGGGATGTCGGCTTCGCTGCCGTCGCCGGCGATGCGCCGTGCGGTCTTCGGCGCCAGGCCCAGCAACGCACGGATCGCCGCGGAGGTGCGCGAGCGCGCCTTCAGTTCCAGCAGCTGGCCGAGCAGGGTCAGCGACACGATCACCGCCGCCGCCTCGAAGTACACGTTGACCCGGCCATGCTCCCGGAACGAGGCCGGGAACACGCCCGGCACCACCGTGGCCACCACGCTGTACACGTAGGCCGACGCCACGCCGATGCCGATCAGCGTCCACATGTTCGGGCTGCGATGGCGGATCGACTGCACGCAGCGCTGGAAGAACGGCCACGCCGCCCACAGCACCACCGGCGTGGCCAGCGCGAACTCCAGCCAGGTGCGCGTCGGCGCGGCCAGGCCGTGGAAGCGGTGGCCGAACATCGCCAGCACGAACACGGCCAGGCTCAGCGGCAGGGTCCAGAAGAAGCGTCGGCTGAAGTCGCGCAGCTCTGGGTTGTCCTCGTCCTCCAGGCCTGGCATCTCCGGCTCCAGCGCCATGCCGCACAGCGGACAGGTGCCGGGCCCGGCCTGGCGGATCTGCGGGTGCATCGGGCAGGTGTAGATCGCGCCCTCGGGCGCCGGTGCCGCGGCGGACGTGGTCTCCGGCTGCAGGTAGCGTTCCGGATCGGCTTCGAACTTCGCCCGGCAGCCGCTGGAGCAGAAGTGGTAGGCGTGGCCCCCGTGCGTCGCCGATCCACCCTTGGCATTGGCCGGGTCGACGGCCATGCCGCATACCGGATCACGCTCCATCGCCGCCTGGCCGGCGCCATGGCCGCCGTCGCAGCAGGCGCCCGGCCTGGTGGGGCCGTGCTGGCCGTGGGAATGCAGCGGATGCTGGTCGTGACCGTGGCTCATGCGGGGTCTCCGGCCAGCGTCTTCAGGATCGGACAGCCCTCCACGCTGCCATGCCCGGGGCAGGCCTCGACCAGGGACTGCAACGCAGTCCGGATGCGCTCCAGTTCGGCGATGCGCCGGTCGACGTCGGCCAGCCGCGCGGCGGCGGTGGATTTCATGCCGGCCATGTCGTTGTCGCACCGGCTCGACAGCGACAGCAGCTCGCCGATGTCCTCCAGGGTGAAGCCCAGTGCCTTGGCCCGGCGCACGAAGCGCAGGCGGCTCAGGTCGGCGCCGGCGTACACGCGGTAGCCCGAGGCCAGGCGCGGCGCCGGTGGCAGCAGGCCCTGGCGCTCGTAGTAGCGGACGGTGTCGATGTTCACGCCCGCCTTGCGGGCCAGTTCGCCGATCTTCATGGGGAGGCATCGTGCGGGGATGGGCATAGCTTGAACCCTTGACCCCGGTCCAGGGTCAAGGCCCACCCGGCGCCGCCAACCCACCGGCGGTGGCCAGCGTGCGGCCGCCTGCGCTACAGCCTTCCTTCCGAGCCGGTGTAGGCCGCGCCCTGCACGTTGCCGTTCTCGTCCGACAGGCACGACCAGGGCGCCTGTGCACCCGGCACCTGGATGGTCACGCCGACGCCGGCCTCGGCCCACAGCACCTCGGTGACGCCGAGCTGCTCCTTCGCCACGCCGGCCTGGCGCGCCACTTCAGCCAGGCATGCGTCGCGCGCGGCGGGGTACTGGTCACCGGCCGCGGTGGCGGAGCCGGCCGGCGCCGGCACGGGCTCGGTGGCAGTGGCCGCGGCCGCGGCATCGGCCGACGGCGTGGCGGCCGGGATGTCCGCATCGTCGCGCTTGTTGCAGGCCGCAAGCACCGCAGCCGACAGGCAGGCGAGCAGCAGCAGCGAGGAAGGCTTCATGGCGCAGCTCCGCGATGGATGGTGTGCACAGGCTAGACCGGCCGCGTGCAGGTCCGGTGACGAGGCGCGCCATCCCGCTTCGGCGGCGCGTGCGCCACTCGCCAATCGGCAGCGATGGATCGATGCCGGATGGTGCCTCCCGACCGGGCCGCGCACCCTCCGCGGATCGGTGCGGCCAGCGCGGAGGCCCGCTACGGCCGCGCCTCCAGCACCAGGTTGAACGGCGTCTGCGTGGCGCGACGGAACCGGCTGAAGCCGGCTTCGGCCATCACCTCGCGCAGGCGCGCCTCGCCGGCCTGCGCGCCGAGCGCCGGCCCGTTGCGCGCCAGCGACACCGGCACGCATATCTGCGACGAGGCGCCGTAGTAGACGCGGCCGACCGGATTGAGGTTGTCCTCGACCCGGTCGCCGGCGAACGGCTCGACCAGCAGGCAGGTGCCGTCGTCGGCGATCGCCTGGCGCGCGTGGCGCGCGGCGCCGACTGGGTCGCCCATGTCGTGCAGGCAGTCGAAGAAGGCGATCAGGTCGAATCCCTTGCCCCCATAACCGGTGGCATCGGCGACTTCGAAGCGCACGTTCTCCACCCCGGCTGCCGCCGCGCGTTCGGTGGCGACGCGGATCGAATCGGCGTGGTAGTCGTAACCGGTGAACTCCGAGGCCGGATAGGCCTGCGCCATCAGCACGGTGCTGGCGCCATGCCCACAACCGACATCGGCGACCTTGGCGCCCTGCTGCAGCCTGGCGACCACGCCATCCAGCGCCGGCAGCCATTCGCCGAGCAGGTGCGCGTTGTAGCCGGCGCGGAAAAAGCGCTCGGTGCCGTGGAACAGGCAGGCGTGGTGCTCGCCCCATTCCATGCCGCGTCCGCTGCGGAAGTTGTCGATGGTGCGGTCGAGCGCGTGGAACGTCGCCTCGATCAGGTAGTACGCACCGGGCAGGTCCACCGGTCCGCCGGGTCCGGCCAGGCACAGCGCCTGCACCTGGTCGAGGCTGTAACGACCGCTGGCCGCGTCGTACTGGACGTAGCCGCCGGCGGCCTGGTTGCCGAGCCATTCGCGCACGTAGCGTTCGTGGGTGCCGGTGCGTTGCGCCAGCTCGGCCGGTGTCGCCGGATCGTCGGCCAGCGCCTTGTACAGCCCGAGGCGGTCGCCGGCCAGCACCAGCGTGGCGCTGATCGCGGCGCCGAGGTCGCCGACCGCCATGCCGAGGAACTGGCCCAGGCGCTCCTGGTCGAGGGTGGCTTGTTGCTCGTTCATCACGCTGCTCCTGCGGTCTGGCCTCCCCCCGGGCGGAATGCCTTGCCATCGATTGCAACGCGATGCCGGGCAGGCAACGGACGCGGACCGTTGGCGCACAGCGCGGATACCTGAACCGGACAGGCGGCGGCAATGCCACCGCCATGCATCCGTCGGCGACGGACCAACGTGCATCGACAGGACGTCGGCGTTGCCGACCCCAGCCCTTCCGTGGGCTGCATGCTGCCCATCGCAGAGGGAGCGAGCTGCGACGACGCCCGTCGCTACCGGATGGCGCCCGGCGGCGTCCTCAATCGTTCCGCGACGACCGTTTCGCGCCGAAGGTGAGGTGGTCGTCCAGCTCCGGACCACCGCCGCGATCGCCGCTGCCGGCCGCGACATGCAGGACACCGTCGAGCATCGTCGCCTGGGTGCCGTGCCGGCCTTTCGGCAGCGGCGGCAGCGTGCTCCAGCGCTGCGTGGCCGGATCGTAGGCTTCGACCTCGCCGTGGCCGGGCACCTGCGCCGGGCTCTCGCCGCCCAGCACCACCAGCCTGCCGTCCATCGCCACCGCCGGGGCGCCGGCGCGCTGCGTGGGCAGCGGCGCGGGCAGCATGCTCCAGCGACCGCTGGCGATGTCGTAGACGTCCACTCCGGGAATGGTGAGCGACATCGTCTCGCCGGTATCGTGCGAGGTGCGGCGACCGCCAGCCGCGTAGATCCGTCCGTCGATCACCACGGCATGGAAATGGTCGCGCGCGTGCGGCGCGTCGGCCAGCGCGCGCCACTGTCCGGTCGCCGGATCGAACACGTCGAGCCACGGCACGAAGCCGGCCATGTGCCCGCGCGTGTTCCCGCCGACCAGGTAGACCAGCCCATCGTGCACGACCACGCCGGCGGCGCCGCGGCGGCGGTGCGCCGGCACTTCCGCGCCTTCGCTCCAGCGGTCGCTGGCGGGGTCGTAGACCAGCACGTGGGTCAGCGGCTGCTCTTCGGGAAAGCCGCCGGTGAACGCACCCAGCACCCATAGCCGGCCGTCGTGTTCGACCGCCTGCATGTGGTGGATCTCGAGCGGCGGTGGCGCGCCCCGCGTCCAGGCACCGGTGGCCGGATCGAAGATGTCGAGCGGTCGCGCATCGCGCCCGCCCAGCAGGTAGAGACGCCCGTCGACCGCGACGAAGCCGTTCTCGTGGCGGGCGGCCGGCTTGCCCTGCGCGACCGGCACCGACCAGCCGGGCATCGCCTCGCCGGCCACCGCGAGCGCGGGACCCAGCAGCAGGCCGGCGCAGAGGACGGCGCGCACCAGCCGGTGCAGCAGGCGCGCGTGTCGAAGCAGGTCGGTCGAGGGCATCAGGCTTTCCGGAGCAGCGGCAGGGGCGTCGCGGCGACGCCCGCCGACCCTAGCGCAATCCCGCGCACCGCGCCTGCGCCGGGCGGCCGCGTCAATGCGCGTGCGCGTTCGCGGCCGCTGCGGGCATCCGCCGCCACACCTCGCGCTCCACCACCCTGCCCTGCGCGTCGCGACGCTCCAGCGTCCAGGTGTCGCCTTCGAGGCGGTAGTCGAACCGGTACTGCCCATCGCCTTCGAGCGCGAAGGACGCCATCCGCGGCGTTTCGGTGTACCGGCCATCGACGGCCTCGTAGCCGCCGGCGCCGCCGGCCCAGAATTTGCCGTCGCGGGTGGTGGTGAAGGCGAACGTGCCACCGTCCAGCACCTTGATGCCCTGCAGCCTGGCCTCGGTGTAGTCCACGCGCTGGCCCGCGCCATCGACGAATTCGCCGGCCTGCAACTGCCAGGCGCCGTCGAGGCTGGCGGCGGGCGCGGCCGAAGCGGCGAACAGCAGCGCGGCGAGCAGGGCTAAGCGATGGGTCATGGCGTGGACCTTGGCTGTCGTTGGGGAGCGCAGGGTATCCCCCGGCACAGCGCTGCGTCACTGGCTGGCCAGCAGCCGCATGGCGGACGCAGGCCTCCGCGACGCAGGTTCAGGCGACCGGCACGCCGGCCCCGCCTGGCTCCGCTTCGTGCTTGCGCGAAGGCGAACGCGGAAACCGGGTGACGACCGCCGCTGCTGCCAGGCCGAGCATCAGCGAGCCGACGTACATCCATGCATAGCTGCCGTAGCGGTCGAACAGCCAGCCGCCGAGCAGCGGGCCCAGCGCCATCCCCAGCCCCGAGAGCATCGTCATCGCGCCGATGACGCCGCCGAGGATGCGCGGCGGGAACGCCTCGCGCGCCAGCGATGCGTAGAGCGGCATGGTGCCGCCGTAGGCGAGGCCGAACACGAACGCCACCGCGTAGAACCCGCCGAGCCGTTCGACCGCCAGGTATGCCACGGCCGCCAGCGCCTGGATCGCCAGGCCCGCGACCAGCACCGGCTTGGCGCCATAACGGTCACCCAGCAGGCCGAACAGCAGGCGCCCGCCGAGGCCCGCGGCGCCTTCCATGCTGTAGATGGTCACCGCCGCGGTCACCGACAGGCCGCAGCCGACCGCGTAGCTGACCGTGTGGAAGATCGGCCCGGAGTGCGCCGCGCAGCAGGCGAAGAACGCCAGTGCCAGCACGATGAACGGCTTCGAGCGCAGCGCCTGCGCCATCGTCATGCCCGGAGCGGCCACGCCGCCGGTCGCATGCGCGTCGCCCACCGGCGCGGCACGCACGAACCAGGCCGCCGGCAGGGTGAGCGCCCAGCACAGCAGGCCCAGTACCAGCAGGGTCTCGCGCCAGCCGACCTGGGTCAGCAGCCAGGCCACCAGCGGCGACATCGTCATCGGCGCCACGCCCACGCCGGCCGAGACCAGCGCGATGGCCAGGTTGCGGCGGCGATCGAACGCGGCCGCGGTGGCGGCCATGACCGGCGCGAAGAAGCTGGCCACCGCCACGCCCAGCAGCAGGCCGAAGGTCAGCTGGAACTGCAGCAACGTGGTCGCGCGACTGGCCAGCACCAGCGCCAGGCCCAGCAGCACCGAACCGGCCAGCACCACCGGTCGCGGGCCGATCCGGTCGCCCAGCGCGCCCCAGCCGAATCCGGCGAAGCCGCTGGCGAGGAAGGCCACGGTCATGGCCGCCGACAGTCCCGCGCGCGACCAGCCGGTGTCGCTGCCCATCGGCTGCAGCAGCACCGCCAGCGAGAACAGCGCGCCGACGCCGACGCAGCCGAGCACCGCGCCGGCGGCGACCAGCGACCAGTTGCGGTCCATGGCCGGGACGGCGGTGGTGGAAGGCGGCATGGCGGCATCTCCTGGGGTAGACCCGGGAACGACGGACCACCCGGGCCGGATTCGACAGGGGGCAACCGGCAATGCGCGACGCCGGCCAGGCTGGCCGCCTGCAGCGCGGCCATGCCACGGCGCCCGCCGTATCGGTGTGGCGCCGGCACGTGGCGAACGTCAGCCGCTGGCGGTGGTCGCAACAGGGCGGCGCGTCGATCGCGCAGTGGGTGGATCAGCGCGGACCGCCGCGCATCGCCGGACCGGGCCCGGACTCGGGCGCGAAGCCGCGCGGTCCCATCGGATGGCCCGGGTAGTACCCGGGGCCGGGGTAGCCCGGCCCGTCGTAGGTGTTCATGTCCAGGCGCATGTTGATCGTGCGCTCGTCGCCGCTGTCGGTGGTGTAGCTGTCGCAGTAGTTCAGGCTGGCACCGCCGAAGGTACTGCTGCCCAGATGCGAGGAGTAACCCATCCCGGTGGAGACGCTGCCGGTGACCTTGGCCTCGCTGCCGCCGGGCGAGGTCGGGCACAGGGTGCGCCGAACGCTCCGCGAACTGGCCGCCGGCGCCGGTACGCCGGACGCATCGCCGTAGTAGGTGCCCGGAGGATCGTTGCCATACGGCGAGGCGGCCTCCGGCAGCTTCAGGTCCAGCGCCACCGCATCGCTGGCGAAGGCCGGAGCGGCGGCCAGGCACAAGGCGAAGACAGGGATGGCGATCAGGCGCATGGAGGCGGTTCCGGAAGCCGCCGGACGGGCGACGTGCGGCCACGCTAGCAAGCCCCGATTGAATGGGGGCTGGCTTGCGGCATGCGCGCCGGTCGCGGCGACCGCACCGCACGCCGCCGCCTGCGTGCCTGCAATCCACATCGCCGTGACGCCGCTACCGGGAAGATCGCCGCATGAACCGCATGCAGCCCCGCCCCACCCTCGCCCATTCCCGGCGCACGGTGCTGATCCGCCGGCGGCTGACCCGGCCGCGCCCACTCACGCCCCTCTATCCGATCCTGGGAGGCTCCATGCAACCGGAAGACGACGCCCGCCTCGGCACGCCGCCGGAGGCCCGCGCTCCACACGACGGCGGCAAGCCGCCGCGCATGGCCATGGGCCTGATGATCGGCCTGATCCTTGGCTGCGCGGCGGTGGTCGCGGTCGTGCTGTGGCTGTTCGGCAACGTGCCCGGCAGCGGCTGAGGCCGCGCGCGGCGGCGGGCGGTGGCGGCGACGCCCGCGCCGCCACGCGCTAGACTGCGCGCCCCCGAGGCTTTGGCCAACGAACGAGCGCCGCCCCGATGATCAACAACGACGTGCTGCGCAGCATCCGCTACATGCTCGACCTGGGCGACGCCAAGGTGGTGGAGATCGTGCACCTGGTCGACCCGGCGTTCCCGCTCGACAAGGCCGACATCCCCGCGCTGCTGAAGAAGGAAGACGAGGCCGGCGCGGCGCCGTGCGGCGACGCGCTGCTGGCGCGCTTCCTCGATGGCCTGATCGTCTACTACCGCGGCCGCGACGACACCCAGCCGCCGCGCCCGGTGGAGAAGCGCATCACCAACAACCTGGTGCTGAAGAAGCTGCGCGTCGCCTTCCAGCTCAAGGACGTGGACATGCACGAGATCTTCGCCCAGGCCGGGTTCCCGCTGGGCAAGCCGGAAATGACCGCGCTGTTCCGGCAGCCCGGCCACAAGCACTACCGTCCCTGCGGCGACCAGATCCTGCGCAACTTCCTCAAGGGCCTGACCCTGCGTTACCGCACCGGCGGCTAGCGGCCTGCGGTCATCGCCGGCGCGTCGACCTGCGCCCGGAACCGCACCGGGCTCCGCGACAGCCGCCGCAACACCGCGCGGTCCGCCGAATTCTCCAGGCGTTCGAACAGCAGCATCTCGGCCGGACGCCACAGGCCCACCCAGCCCACGATCAGCAGCCCTTCGCCGAGCACGTCGGCACCGGGCGTATGCACGCTGTGCAGCAGGTGCCTGGCGAGCAGCGTCACCGCCAGCACCGCCAGGCCGATCAGCAGGGCCAGGCGACCGATCCGCATCCGCCGCCGCAGCTTCCACTCCTCGTGCTCGAGCGCGCGGCGGAAATGCGCGTGCACCACCGCCTCGATCTCCGGCAGGCTGCCGCGCAGCCCCTCCGGCCCCCGCACCACCAGCTCCAGCGGCTCCCTGGAAGGCACCTCGTCCACCGATTCGCGCAGCCAGGCTTCGGCTTCGCGGTCCAGGGCGCGGTCGTGGAAGGGCGCCGGATCCAGCGAGTCGAACAACTGGGGCAGCGAGTCGATCCGCATTTCGATGGCAGGCATGGCGGTGGCTCCGGGGCGGCCCGGCAGCGAGGATATCCGCCGCGTGCCGGTGGCGCGGAATCAGCGGCGGCTGCGGTACCCCAGCAAGGCGTAGTACAGCAGCGGGATCACCAGCAGGGTCAGCACGGTCGAGACCAGGATGCCGAACACCAGCGAGATCGCCAGCCCGTTGAAGATCGGATCGTCGAGGATGAACATCGCGCCGGCCATCGCCGCCAGCGCGGTGAGGGCGATCGGCTGCGCGCGCACCGCGCAGGCGTCGACCACGGCCTGCTCCGGCGTGTGCCCGCGCGCGACCAGGTGGTTGATGAAGTCCACCAGCAGGATCGAGTTGCGCACGATGATCCCGGCCAGGGCGATCATGCCGATCATCGAGGTCGCGGTGAACTGCGCGCCCATCAGCGCGTGGCCGGGCATGACCCCGATCACGGTCAGCGGGATCGGCGCCATGATCACCAGCGGCACCAGGTAATCGCGGAAGTAGGCGACCACCAGCAGGTAGATCAGGACCATGCCCACCGCGTAGGCGATGCCCATGTCGCGGAAGGTTTCGTAGGTGATCTGCCACTCGCCGTCCCACTTGACCGAGAACGCCGCGGTGTCGGCCGGCTGGCGGATGAAGAACTGTTCCAGTGACTGGCCGCCGATGGCGTTGCCGGACACCTGCCCGACCAGGTCGAACATGCCGTACAGGGGACTGTCGGCGCTGCCGCCCTCGTCGCCGGTCACGTACACCACCGGCAGCAGGTCCTTGTGGTGGATGTCGCCATCCCAGCCGTCGCGGCGCACCTGGACCAGCTCGGACAGCGGCACCAGCTGGCCCTGGCCGCCACGCACGCGCAGCGCCAGCAGCCCGTCCAGCGTGGCCTGGTCCGACGGCGGCAGGCGCAGGCGGATCGGACGCGGCTGCCTGGAACCGTCGTCGACCAGGTAGCTGGCATCCAGCCCGCCCAGTCCCGAGGCGATGGCCTCGGTGATCGCCGCCTGCGACACGCCCAGCCGTGCGGCGCGCACGCGGTCGACCACCAGCGTTTCGCGCGCCGCCTCGGCCTCCACGCTGCTGTCCACGTCGACGATGCCGCCGGTGGCCAGGAAGCGCTGCTCCAGCGCCTGGCCCAGCGCCCGTGCACGCCCGTAGTCGGGGCCGTAGACCTCGGCCACGATCGGCGCCAGCACCGGCGGCCCGGGCGGCACTTCCACCACCTTCACCGAGGCGCCGTGCCGCTCGCCGATCCGCGACAGCTGCGGGCGCAGCGCCGCGGCGATGTCGTGGCTCTTGCGCCGGCGCTGGTGGCGGTCGACCAGGTTGACCTGGAGGTCGCCCAGGTTGGCACCCTCGCGCAGGTAGTACTGCCGCACCAGGCCGTTGAAGTTGATCGGCGCGGCGGTGCCGGCGTAGCCCTGGTAGTCGAGCACCTCGGGCGTGCGGTCGAGCACGGCGGCCAGCTCGGCCAGCAGCGCGCTGGTGTCCTCCAGGGTGCGGCCTTCCGGCAGGTCGACCACGACCTGCAGCTCGGACTTGTTGTCGAACGGCAGCATCTTCAGCACCACCAGGCGGACGCCGGCCAGGCCGGCGGCGACCAGCACCAGGCCGGCCATCGCGGCGAACAGCAGGCGCCGGCGCCGCGCGCCGCGGTCCGGATCCAGGAACGGCCCCATCAGCCACGCGAACAGGCGGTGCAGGCGCGCGGCCATGCCACCGCCGGCGTGGCGGTCGCCGCCGGCATCGGCCTCGGCCGGCGGTGCATGGCGGCGCAGCAGCTTCAGCGACAGCCACGGCGTGACCACCAGCGCGATCAGCAGCGACAGCAACATGCCGACCGAGGCATTGATCGGGATCGGCCGCATGTACGGCCCCATCAGGCCGGTGACGAAGGCCATCGGCATCAGCGCCGCGATCACGGTGAAGGTGGCCAGGATGGTCGGCCCGCCGACCTCGTCCACCGCCGGCGGGATCGCTTCGCGCAGCGATTTCCCGCCTTCGGCCATGTGCCGGTGGATGTTCTCCACCACCACGATCGCGTCGTCGACCAGGATGCCGATCGAGAAGATCAGCGCGAACAGCGAGACCCGGTTGAGGGTGAAGCCCATCGCCCACGATGCGAACAGGGTCGCCGCCAGGGTCAGCACCACCGCCGAGCCGATCACGATCGCCTCGCGCCGGCCCAGCGCGAACAGCACCAGCAGCACCACCGAACTGGTGGCGAAGAACAGCTTCTTGATCAGGGTCTGCGCCTTGTCGCTGGCGGTCAGCCCGTAGTCGCGGGTGACGGTGACCCGCACGCCCTCGGGAATGACCTGCCCCTGCAGCGCGTCCAGCCGTTCCCGCACCTGGCGGGTGATGTCGGCGGCGTTGGCGCCGGGCTTCTTGGCGATGGCCAGGGTCACGGCCGGGGCCGTGCCGCTGGCCGGCCCTTCGCGGCCGGGCGGCGCACCGTGCCAGACGTAGCGCACCGGCAGGTCGGCCGCGTCGGTGATGGTGGCCACGTCCTGCAACCGCACCGGCTGGCCGTCCGCCACGCCCAGCACCAGGTCCGCGACCTCCTGCCGGTCGGCGAGGAAGCGGCCGGCGGCGACCTGGACCACGCCTTCCGGGCCGATCCGTTCACCGGCCTGGCGCGCGAGGTTGGCGGCCTGCAGCGCGGCGGCCAGGTCGGACACCGCCAGGTCGTGGCTGGCCAGGCGCGCCGGATCGAGGGTGACCATCACCGCGCGCTCGGGGGCGCCGATGGTGGCGATGTCGCGCGTGCCGGCAATGCGCTTGAGTTCGGTCTCCAGGGAACGGGCGACCTCGGCCAGCTCGACCGCGCCCTGCTGCGGATCGTCCGTCCACAGGGCCAGGGTCATCACCGGCACGTCGTCGATGCCCTTGGGCTTGACGATGGGCGGGCCCACCGCCACGCCTGGCGGCATCCAGTCCTGGCTGGAGAACACCTTGTCGTACAGGCGCACCAGCGCCGGCTGGCGCTCCACGCCGACTTCGAACTCCACCGTCAGCACCGCCATGCCGGGCCGGCTGGTCGAGTAGGTGTGCTTGACCTGCTCGATCTCCGCCAGCTTCTGCTCCAGCGGATAGGCGACCAGCTGCTCGACCTGGCGGGCATCCGCGCCGGGGAACGGCACGATGACGTTGGCCATGGTGACGTCGATCTGCGGCTCTTCCTCGCGCGGGGTGATCGCGACCGCGACCAGGCCGAGCAGCAGGCCCAGCAGCGCCAGGATCGGCGTCAGCGGATTGTCCTGGAAGGTGCGGGCGATGCGCCCGGACAGGCCCAGGCGGACGGGTTCCAGCGCTGCCATGTCAGTTCCCGCCCTTGCGCGCGGCCACCAGCGCCTGCACCGCGGCGACCGGGTCGGCGGCGATGGTTTCGCCCGGCGCCAGGCCGGCGATCACATCGACCATGCCGTCCGCCCGTGCGCCCAGGCGCACCTGCCGCAGCGACAGGCGGCCATCGGCCAGCACGTAGACCGCATCGACCTCGCCGCGCCGCGCCAGCGCCGTGGCCGGCACGCGCGGGAAGGCCGCGCTCCTGGCCGCCGGGAAGGCGACCTTCGCGGTCGTGCCCGGCTGCGGCACCGGGTCGAGCGGTGGCAGCTGCACGCGCACCCGGACCGCGTGGGTCGCAGCATCGGCCGCGGGAAACACCACCACATCGGCGGCATCCACGCTGCGGCCATCGCCGAAGGCGACCTCGGCGACCGGGTTCGCACGGATCACCTCGGCGTCCGACTGCGGCACGCTCACTTCGATGCGCAGCGCCTCCGGCGCGAACACGGTCATCAGCGGCTGGCCGATGCCCACGCTTTCGCCGGGCTCGACCGCGCGCGCGCTGACGATGCCGGCATAGGGCGCGCGGATGGTGGTGTAGGCGCTCTGCTGGCCGACGTTGGCCAGTTGCGCCCGGGCCGCATCGCGTTCGGCGCGGGCCTGGTCGAGCTGCATCTTCGACACGTACTGGTTCTCGGCCAGGCGCGCCATGCGCTTGTAGGTGGCCTCGGCCAGCTGCAGCTGCGCGCGCGCGGCATCGACGCCGGCCTGCTGCTCGACCGCCGTCAGCCGGACCAGCACCTCGCCGGCGGCGACGCGGTCGTTGACGTCGTGCCGGACCTCGGCCACCCGCCCGCTGGTCTGCGCGGCCAGCCCGGCCTCGCGCACGGCCTCGACCACGCCATCCCATTCGCGGCCGCGGCCGTCGGCACCGGCGGCGGCCACCACCAGCGTATCCAGGCCAGCGATGGGCGCCTGCGCCGGCATGTCCCCGGCGCCGCCGCAGGCGGCCAGCGCGGCGGCCAGCGCGAACGCCAGCACCGGCAGGCGCAACGGGAGCATCACGACTTTGCGCACGGCAACGGCCTCACTTGAACGCGCAACCGCCGGGCAGGCCGAGCTTGCGGAAGACCATCGCCGCCGGGCAGAAGCCGGTGACGCTGGACTGCAGCAGGTTGAGGCCGACGAACGCGGTGAGCAGCAGCCACCAGGGCGAGACGAAGTACACCAGCGCGACGCTGGCGAGGACCATCATGCCGGCGAAGGCGAGGACGGCACGGTCGATGTTCATGGTGTTTCTCCTGTTTCCTGAGGGAAGGTTCCGCGTCAGCGGATGCGCATGACACCGAGCAGCTTGAGCACGTATTTCTCGTAGACCGGCTCGGTGTTGCCGGACCTCATCTTCATGAGGAAGTATTTTTCGAAGGCGACCTTGGCCATGTGCACCCACCCGCCCTTGCGCGCCCAGGTGACGTTGCGCGGCGGGATCTGCGGCAAGGCCACGAAGGCGACGCCGGTGTCGCCCATGTCGGCCAGGCAGATCGCGTTCCAGGTGGCTTCCGCGGCGGCCGGGACGCCCGCGATGTCGGCCTGGATGTTGCGCGCCACCGCCGTGACCATCGACTCGATCATGAAGCCGGTCTTGGGCGCGCCGGTGGGGACCGGCGTCGCCTCCACCGGCGGAATGGCCACGCACACGCCCAGCGCGTAGATGTTCGGGTACGCCGGATTGCGCTGGTGCCGGTCGATAAGCCGCGCGGGTTGCACAGGCCTTCGATCCCGCGCACGGCGTCCACGCCGGTGAAGGCAGGCAGCACCATCGAGTAGCGGAACGGAAGCACGTGCTGCTTCTTCGGCTGGCCGTCGTCGTCCATCTCGGCCACGTCCATCTCGCCGTCGCGCACGCCGGTGATCTTCGCGTTGGCCAGCCAGCGGATGTGGCGCTGGCGGAACTCCGATTCCAGCAAGCCCCTGGAGTCGCCGACGCCACCCAGGCCCATGTGGCCGACATAGGGTTCCGGGCCGACGTAGGTGATCGGCACGCGGTCGCGCAGCCTGCGCTTGCGCAGGTCGGCATCGAGGATCATCGCGAATTCATAGGCCGGGCCGAAGCAGCTGGCGCCGGCCGCCGCACCCACCACCACCGGGCCCGGCGCGTCCAGGAACGCCTGGTAGGCCTCCCACGCCTTGGCGGCATGCCCGGTCGTGCAGACCGATTGCGTATGGCCGTCCGGCCCCAGGCCCCGGACCTCGTCGAAGGCCAGGCGCGGCCCGGTGGCGATGACCAGGTAGTCGTACTCCCGCGCGCGGCCGTCGCGCAACAGCACGCGGTTGCGCTCCGGTTCGACCCGCTGCGCCCCGGCCCCTTCGAAGCCGATGTCGTGGCGGGCCAGGTGCGCCGGCACGCTGATCTGGATATCCGTCGGCCTTCGCCAGCCGACCGCGACCCACGGGTTGGAGGGCGTGAAGGAGAACAGGTCGCCGTCACCGACGACGGTGACCGCATGGTCCTTGCCCAGCGCGTCGCGCAACTCGTAGGCGGCGCTCATTCCGCCGATGCCTGCGCCCAGAACGATGATGTGTGCCATGTCCCGGCCCTCCGGCAGCCGGCCCGCCCAGCGGGCGATTCCACCGGCTTGCATTTAAATTAGCATTGTCTTATATTAGCGTCAACTGATTTATATGGGAACACCCATGCCCGTGGATATCAACGAGCTGGTAGCCGCCGCCCAGTCACGCATCCGCGAGGTCGAGCCGGGCGACTGCCTCGCCGGCGAGGCGCTGGTGGTCGACGTGCGCGAGCCGGCCGAGTTCGCCCAGGGCCACCTTCCCGGCGCGGTGAACCTGCCGCGCGGCGTGCTCGAGTTCCAGATCCGGGCGCATCCGGCTGTGGCATGCCGAACCGCCGGATCACCGGCGCCAGCGTCGCTCCCGCTGCTGCTCTACTGCCTCACCGGCGGGCGTTCCGCACTGGCCGCCGACAGCCTGCGCCAGCTCGGCTTCGAGGACGTACGTTCGCTTGCCGGCGGGCTCCGGGCATGGCGCAATGCGGGCCTGCCCGTGAGCATGGATTGACGATGGCCCGAAACCAGACGCCCCCCGCCTTCGACCTGGACGCGATGCACGCCCATGCCGGCGAGGCGACGCGGCTGCTCAAGGCGCTCGCCAACGAGAAGCGGCTGCAGGTGCTGTGCCTGCTGGCGGGCGGCGAGCGTTCGGTCGGCGAGATGCAGGGACTGCTCGACCTGGGCCAGTCGGCGCTGTCGCAACACCTGGCGGTGCTGCGGGACGAAGACCTGGTGCGCACTCGGCGCGAGGCGCAGACGATCTTCTACGCGCTGGCACCAGGCCCGGCCGAAGCGGTAATCCGCACCCTGCATGGAATCTACTGCGCGCCGCGCCGCCCGGGCCGGCCCAAGAAATGACCGCCCCACCACCGGCCCCATTGCCCACCAAGGAAACTTCCATGTCCGCCATTCCCTCCTACACCGACCTCACCCGCGAGGTCTCCCGCAACCTGACCCCGCTGCGCACGCACAACGCCGACGTCATGCAGGGCTTCGGCGCCCTGAGCAAGGCCGCGCTCGCACCGGGGGCGCTCGACGAGAAGACCAAGGAACTGATCGCCATGGCGATCGGCGTGGCCAACCGCTGCGACGCCTGCCTGGGCTTCCACGCCAAGGCCCTGGTGCGCCTGGGCGCCACTCCGGAGGAGTTCAGGGAAATGCTCGGCGTCGCCGTCTACATGGGCGGTGGCCCGTCGCTGATGTATGCCGCCAACGCGATGGCCGCGTACGAGGAGTTCAGCAAGGCCCCGTGACGGGGCCATGCACCGGTACGACCGGTCTCACCACACCAGGTCGTCCGGCACCTTGAACTGTGCGTAGTAGGCATCGTCCGCCGAGTCGGGCGCAGCCGCCTCCGCCTCCGCGCCCTGGCCATGGTCGAGCACGACCATGTCCGGGTCGCGCTCGCGCACCTTGTCCGCGGCCACGCGCGGCAGCAGCTCGAAGCGGTCGTCGATGCGCATGATCACCAGGGCGCCGGCCGACAGCTTCCTGCGCTGGTCGTCGTCGACCCGCACGCTGCGGATGGCGCCATCCACGGTGAAGCGGTACTCGCCGTCGCCCGAGCGCGGCAGCTTGCGGTCCTCGACGATCTGCCGCGCCTGCGCGCGCAGTTCCGCCGCCCGTGCCTGGGCCTTGCGCGCGGCGGCGAGCGCACGGTCGCGCTCGGCCTTTTCCGCGCGCGCCCGCTCGGCCTCGCGCTGGATCTCGCCCGGCTCCACCGGGCCCTTGCCATGCCGGGCGCGGACCTGTTCGCGCGCGACCTCGGCCACCTTGGACTTCTTGACCAGGCCGGCCTTGAGCAGCTGTTCCTGGAGTGGGTTGGGCTTGGCCATGTGGTGCGTGCCTGCGCGCGGGTCGACGCCCATCATACCGCCGCCCCTCGCGCGCACCGCGGGCACGAGGTTCCGGGCCCAGGCCGGCCGCGGGGTTCGGCGCCAGCCAGCGGCAGCGGGATCCGCGGCCAGGAGCCGGCCGGCCGCGCCGGCTAGCGCACCGGCACCGCTTCGCCGTAGCGTGGCTGCAGCGGCGTGCGACGGAACGGCGGATACGCCGACGGAAGCGCCGGATGCGGGTCCGGCGCGGCAGCGCCGCTCAGGTTCCCAGCAGTTCCACCTCGAACAGCAGCGTCGCGTTCGGCGGGATCACGCCACCGGCGCCGCGCGCGCCGTAGCCCAGCGTCGACGGGATCACCAGCACGCGGGTGCCGCCGACCTTCATGCCCTGCACGCCCTCGTCCCAGCCCTTGATCACCATGCCCGCGCCCAGCGGGAAGATGAAGGGCTCGTCGCGGTCCTTGCTCGAATCGAACTTGTCGCCGCGCTCGCCGTCGCGGTAGAGCCAGCCGGTGTAGTGCACGGTGACGTTGCGGCCGGGCGCGGCCTCCGCGCCGGTGCCGACGACGGTGTCCTCGTACTGCAGGCCGGACGCGGTGGTGGTGAAAGCCATGGGCGGATCCTTGGAGTGGATGAAAGATGCCGCCAGTCTAGTCGTGCACGCTTGGACGGGCGACCGTGGAACCTGCCGGCGGCTCCACGGCGCGTGGAACCTGCGTTGCAAGGCCGGGTTATCCACAGAACGGAGCTTCTTTCGAGGGTGTCAGGATTTTTGTGTGCAGGGCCTACTCTTGAGGCAGGAGGAGCAGGCCATGGCCAGGAAGAAGACCCCGGGGACGGGGGTGCAAGCGCAGGCAGCGGTGACGATCCCACCGGAGGTGC
>NZ_PDWO01000016.1 GCF_010211765.1 Pseudoxanthomonas kaohsiungensis
ACAGGCCGCACTCCAGCCTTGGCTACCGGACACCCAAGCAGTTCAAGGAAGATCAGCAGCAAGAGCAGCAACCGACCCACCGAGCCATCGTCAACTAACCGGTGGTCCTAAAAAACCCGGCAGGTCACGGCGGCGGGGGCCCGGGAGCCGGCGGCAGTGCTGCCGGCCCGCATAGGTTAGCGGCAGCGCGGCCGCCGCCTGTAGGAGCCCATCTTCATGGGCGACCCGGCGCCCCGAACGTAGGGCCCATCCTTATGGGCGACCCGATGCCACCGATCGTAGGAGCCCATCCTCATGGGCGACCCGACGCCCCGAACGACGCGGCTATCTCGTCAACGACACCGGCACAGGGGACGTTCCTGCTGCTGCGACGCCAGTGTCGCCCATGAAGATGGGCTCCTACACGGGGGACCATCGGCGAGGGGCGCTAGCCGGCGGCTCCGCCTTCAATGGCCGGGTGCGGCCACGCCATCGCCGCCGCGCAGCGAGTACAGCGGCTCCAGCAGCCATTCGTGGAGCTTGCGGCGCTCGCCGAGGATGTCGGCTTCCAGCAGCATCCCCGGGCGCAGCGGTTCGGGCCTGCCGTAGGCCAGCACCTCCTGGCGGTCCAGCGCGACCAGGATCCGGTAATGCGGCTCGGACGACGGCGCGCCGGCAACAGGGGGAACCGCGCTGCGCGAGATGCGGGCCACGCGCCCACCCTGGTGGCCGAACTTCTGGAACGGATAGGCCTGGTAGCGCAGCCGTACGCGGTCACCCGGCCGGATGAAGCCGATCGCGCGACTGGGCACCTGCAGCTGGGCCTGCAATCGCGCACCCTCGGGCAATAGGCTCAGCAACGGCTGGCCGGGCTGCACCGCCTGGCCGGGCTCGACGAAGCGATGGGCGACCAGGCCCGCCAGCGGTGCCTTCACCAGCACGCCACCGTCGGCCTCATGGCGGTAACGCTCCTGGGCCAGCAACGCGTGTTCGCGTCGCGCGGTCGCCTCGATGGCTTCGCGCTGGGCCGGCAGCCCGGCCAGCGCCTGCTCCAGCCCGGCGATCTCGCGCGCCAGCGCAGTGGCCTGGCGTTCGAGCACCTGCCGCGCATTGAGCATCTCCAGCATCGCCTGCTCCTGCTGGCGCACCTGCACCACGCTGACATAGCCGGAGGCGGCGACCTCGCGGTAGCGCTCGGCGGTCTCGCGTCCCAGCCGCACCTGCGCGTCGCGCGTGGCGATGCCCGCGCGCACCTGGCCCAGCTCCGTGCGCAGCATCGCCAGCTGGCGCTGCTGGCCCTGCTCCTGGACCGCCAGCTGCGCGAGCTGGGCCTGCGCCAGCTGCGCGCTCGAGGAATCGCGCTCGTCCAGCCCACGGCCGATGACGGTGTGGGCATCGGCACCGCTCGCGGCAACGCGCGGCAGGTCGATTCGCACCAGCGCCTGGTCGCGGGCGACGCTGGCGCCCTCCTCGACCGTCATCCGGCCCACCATGCCCGAGGTCGGGGCGACCACCGTGGACACGCCGAGGTCCGGCACCAGTTGGCCACCCACGCGCGAGCGGTGCGCGTATTCCCCGAACAGGAGCAGGTATGCGACCGCTCCCGCGGCCAGCAGCGCGAACACGGCTCCCACCCACACCGGCATGGGCTGGGCGAGGGAGATCCTGCCGAGCCAGTCCTGTCGCCGCGCCTGTACGACCTCCGGACGGAAGAGCGGCGCATTCATGCCGGCAGGCCAATGATCGACGTGCCGATCCCGCCGACGGACTCCATGGCCGGCGCGGCGCCGGCAGCGAGGCCATCGCTGCGCGGCCTCTCGCAGATCCGGCCATCGCGAAGCTCGAGCACCCGATCGGCGCTGGCGATGGTTTCGGGGCGATGGGCGATGATGATGCGGGTCAGGTGCAGGCGCCGGACCGCCTCGTTGACTTCGCGTTCGCGCGCGACGTCGAGGTGGCTGGTCGCTTCGTCGAGCACCAGCAACTGCGGCTTCCGGTACAGGGCACGGGCGAGAATCACGCGCTGCTTCTGGCCGCCGGACAACGTAGTGCCCATGTCGCCGATCAGGCTGTGGTAGCCCATCGGCATGGCGGCGATCTCGTCGTGCACGGCGGCCTGCCGGGCCGCTTCCTCGATCCGGCGCGGGTCCGCATCCTCGTCGCCGAAGGCGATGTTCTCGGCGATGCTGCCGGCGAACAGGTGGTCGTCCTGCATCACCGCCGCGACCAGCTTCCGGTAGGACGCAC
This sequence comes from Pseudoxanthomonas kaohsiungensis, assembly GCF_010211765.1. Taxonomy (GTDB): domain Bacteria; phylum Pseudomonadota; class Gammaproteobacteria; order Xanthomonadales; family Xanthomonadaceae; genus Pseudoxanthomonas; species Pseudoxanthomonas kaohsiungensis. The sequence continues at coordinate 2,227 of NZ_PDWO01000016.1, forward strand.
TGCCCAGCTGCCGGATGCCGATGCCGCCCCAGCGGATTCCTCCCTCGGTCGCCGGCAGCAGCCCCAGCAGCAGCTTGGCCAGGGTGGTCTTGCCGCAGCCGGAGGCGCCGACGATGGCCACCGACTCGCCCGCCCCGATCCTGAAGTTGCAGTCACGCAGTACCCATGGCTCGCCCTCGGCATAGCGGAAGCCGAGCCCGACCGCCTCGATCGCCGCATCCGCCGGCGTCCCGGTTTCCGGCAGGCCGCTGTCGGACTCCGGCTCGGCCAGCACGATGTCGGCCAGGCGCTCTCCGTGCAGGCGCAGCATGCGGAACTCGACCCCGCGGTCGATCAATGCCGCCACCCGCTGCGCGAACTGGTCCTTGTAGGCCAGGTACGCCACCAGCATGCCGACCGAGAACGCGCCCTCCAGCGTGAGCAGCGCCCCCATCCAGATCACCGCCACCCGTTCGATGCCGAACACCAGCTGGCTGGCAGCCTGGAAGCCGATGCCCATCTGCGCCAGCCGAACCTCCCGGTTGACCGTCTCGCCCATCAGGTTCAGCCAGGCGGACTGGCGGACCGGTTCGCAGCGCGCCACCTTGACCGACTGCATGCCGCGCAGGGTCTCCAGCAGGTGGCCCTCCTGGCGCGCCGCCGCCACGATGTGCTGCTCGGTGCCTTCGCGCAGGGCGCCGAACGCCAGCAGCCGGATGCACAGGTACAGCAATGCGGCCACCAGCGTGACCAGCGCCAGTCGGGGGCTGTACAGCAACAGCATCGACACCGTGGCGACCGCCATCATGCCGTCGATCACCACTTCGACGAACCCGGTGGTGACCGTGCGCTGGATCGCCTGCACGCTGCCGAAGCGCGAGATCACGTCGCCGAGGTGCCGCTTCTCGAAGTAGCCGAGGGGAAGCCGCAGCAGGTGCGCGAACACGCTGGCCGTCCACTGCATGCCCAGCTGCATGGACAGCGCCAGCACCGCCCAGCCCCGCAGCGCACCCGTGCCGACCTGGAGCAACGCGGACAGGCCGAAGCCGATTCCGAGCACCACCAGCAGGTCGCGGTCGCCCGCGACGAGCACCTGGTCGACCACCCATTGCATGAAGAAAGGCGCGAGCAGGACGAATACCTGCAGCACCAGCGAAAGCGCGAATACGACGGCCAGGGCGCGCCAGAAGCCCGATACCGGACCGGCAAGATGGCGCAGCGGGATCGACAGGGGCTGCCGCTCCGGCTTGAACCCGGCCGCCGGCGACAGCTCCAGCGCCACCCCGGTGAAATGGCGCGACAGCTCTTCGGCGGAGACGCGCCGGCTGCCGTTCGCCGGATCGATGATCGAGGCGCCGCGCGGACCCGCCTTTTCGAGTACGACGAAGTGGTTGAGGTCCCAGTGCAGCACGCAGGGTGTACGCAACTGCGTCAGCTCCCCCAGCTCGAGCCGCAGCGCGCGGCCCGACAGCCCCAGCCGCGCGGCGACATCCAGCAACCGCGACAGGCTGGCGCCCTTGAGCGAAAGCGGAAAGCGGCGACGCAGCTCGCGCAGCGGCAGCACCATCCCATGGTGCGAGGCCACCATGGCCAGGCAGGCCAGTCCGCATTCGGCGGGTTCGGCCTGGAGGATGACAGTCCTTGTCACACCTGCACCCTCTCTCGTCAGTTCACTTACCTAGCCCAATCAGAAGAAGCCAAAGCCGGACGTGAGGTACCAAGCCATAACTATGGCATTCACTGCACCATGAACAACCGCTCTCTGAAGCGTTCCAATGTTCTTACTCAGCGCCAACCAACAAAGCACCATCGAAAGAATGAAAGACCATGCCACTGCATTTCTATGAACTAGGGAAAAAACTGCGGATACGACAACCGCCGACAACCAAGGCGTGGCCAGAATCGCCCCTCCACGAAGCAAAAGATTCCTGACCACCTTCTCTTCAAAAATTGGCGCGGTGACTATCGAGCTCGACAAGCCGACGAGAACAGCGACTTCGCTACCGGCAGCAAGATCGGGGAATCGTGTCCTGCCCCATGCAAAAACAACCACCCAGAAGATAGCCAAACTACAACCGAGCAATAGAAGTGCCGCGGCGCGCTTAAGAGTCCAAGATGCAACATGCGGTTCGGGGTAAAGCTTTAGGAGAATTACCGCGAGAAGAAGTTCGGTTAGTGGCTTGGCGCCGGCCACTGCAAAAATCTCTCCTAAGCGAATCAGGCCGGCAGCCAATACCGTCGCGAGGACTCCAGCCCCTAGAAATTGCCACCCAGCGGCACGCGAACCGGGCGGCGTGCGCCCGGCGCGCCTGAACGAGGAAGAGCGCGAGCGCTCTTCCTCGGATTGGTCACTTGATGCGTTCAATGATGCCGGGGACCGTGACAGGACTGGCCGCCAGGAAATTCCACACCGCCTTCCCCGCCGCAGCCCAATCGGAAGCCGAACCGGTACACGACAGAGACGGATCCTTCGACACGGTCACGGTGCACTCCAGCTCCCCACCAGCAACCGCCCCCACCTCATCCACAGTCAGACTACGCATGACATCCACTCCTTGGTTGTATGCATGACGGGCCACCCTGGTCCGCATGGCCGGCTTGGCCGGCCGCCTACCTATCGCACAACCGCCTCGCCGGCGGGATAGTCCGACTCCGGATCCGGGGTCGGAAATCCCTGATCCGCATCACCCCTTCCGCTCCCCCTCCCGCTGCGCCCGGATCTGCGCATCCACCGCGGCGATCGCGGTCATGTTCAGCACCCGGCGCGGGGTGGCGCTGGAGGTCAGGATGTGGACCGGCTTGCTGATGCCCATCAGGATCGGGCCGATGGCCACGCCCTCGGTGACCACGCGGACCATGTTGTAGGCGATGTTGGCCGAGTCCAGGTTGGGCAGCACGAACAGGTTGGCGCGGCCCTTGAGGGTGCTGTTGGGCATGATCTTCTGCCGCAGCAGCTCGTCCCACGCGGTGTCGCCCTGCATCTCGCCATCGACATTCAGCTTGGGCACGCGCTTGAGCAGCAGCTCGCGGACCTTGCGCATCTTCAGCGCGCCCGGGGTCTCGTGGCTGCCGAAGTTGGAGTGCGACAGCAGGGCGATGCGCGGCTCGATGCCGAACAGCTTCAGCCGGTAGGAGGCCTGCAGGGTCGCCTCGGCGATCTGCTCGGCGGTGGGGTCGTCCTGGACGTGGGTATCGAGGAAGAACCACACGCCCTGGTTGTTGATCACCCCGGTCATGGCGGCGGTGGACTGCACGCCCGGGTCCAGGCCGATCACGCTGCGCACGTAGCCGAGCTTCTTGTGGAAGCGGCCGACCACGCCGGTGAGCAGGGCGTCGGCCTCGCCGCGGGCGACCATGACCGAGCCGATCAGGGTGGGCCGCGAGCGCATCAGGTTCTTGGCCGCCTGCACGGTCACGCCGCGGCGCTCGGTGATGGCGTGGTAGTGCTGCCAGTACTCGTTGAAGCGCGGGTCGTCGTCCTGGTTGGTGATCTCGAAGTCCACGCCGGCCTTCATCCGCAGGCCCAGGCGCTGGATCCGGCTCTCGATCACCTCCGGGCGGCCGATCAGGATCGGGAAGGCCACGCCCTCGTCGATCACGGTCTGCACCGCGCGCAGCACCACCTCTTCCTCGCCCTCGGCGTAGGCCACGCGCTTTTTGTCGGCGCGGGCGCGGTCGTAGACCGGCTTCATCATCAGGCTGGTGCGGTAGACGAACTGGCCCAGCTTCTCGCGGTAGGCGGCCATGTCCTCGATCGGGCGCTCGGCAATGCCCGAGTCCATCGCCGCCTGGGCCACGGCCGAGGACAGCTCCACCAGCAGGCGCGGGTCGAACGGGCGCGGGATCAGGTATTCGCGGCCGAAGCTGGGGATGTCGTCGCCGTAGGCGCTGCCCAGGTCGGAGGCCTCGCGCCGGGCCAGCGCGGCGATGGCGTGCACGCAGGCGACCTTCATCGCCTCGTTGATGCCGGTGGCGCCCACGTCCAGCGCGCCGCGGAACAGGTACGGGAAGCACAGCGCGTTGTTGACCTGGTTCGGGTAGTCCGAGCGGCCGGTGGCGACCACCGCGTCCGGGCGCACGCGCTTGGCGTCCTCGGGCAGGATCTCCGGATAGGGGTTGGCCAGGGCCAGGATGACGGGGTTCTCCGCCATGGTGGCGACCATCTCCGGCTTGAGCACGCCGCCGGCGGACAGGCCGAGGAAGACGTCGGCGCCCTTGACGATCTCCTCCAGCGTACGCGCCTCGGTGTCACGGGCGTAGCGCTGCTTGTCCGGGTCCAGGTCGGTGCGGCCGGTGTGGATCACGCCGCCGCGGTCGAACGCGGTGATGTTCTCCGGCTTCAGGCCCAGCGACACCAGCATGTCCACACAGGAGACGCCGGCCGCGCCCATGCCGGTGGTGGCCAGCTTCACGTCCTCGATCTTCTTGCCGACCACGTGCAGCGCGTTGACCACCGCGGCGCCGACGATGATCGCGGTGCCGTGCTGGTCGTCGTGGAACACCGGGATGTTCATCCGCTCGCGCAGCTTGCGCTCGACGATGAAGCACTCCGGCGCCTTGATGTCCTCCAGGTTGATGCCGCCGAAGGTCGGCTCCAGCGAGGCGATGATGTCGACCAGCTTGTCGGGGTCGTTCTCGTCGATCTCGATGTCGAACACGTCGATCCCGGCGAACTTCTTGAACAGCACGCCCTTGCCTTCCATCACCGGCTTGCTGGCGAGCGGGCCGATGTTGCCCAGGCCGAGCACCGCGGTGCCGTTGGTGACCACGGCCACCAGGTTGCCGCGGACGGTCAGCTCGCTGACCTGCCTGGGGTCCTCGACGATCGCTTCGCAGGCGTAGGCCACGCCGGGGGAGTAGGCCAGCGCCAGGTCGCGCTGGGTCAGCATCGCCTTGGTCGGGGCGACCTTGATCTTTCCGGGGCGGGGCTGGCGGTGGGAGTCGAGGGCGGCCTGCTTGAAGTCTTCTTGTTCGGACATGTCCGTCACGGCGAGGGGCAGGCACGGGATTCTACGCGGACGCCGCTGGCGGGGTCCCGGCCGCGGCCGCCGCGCTGGCTGACGGAATCGGCACAGGCGCTTGCGGCAACGGGCTGACACCGGTTGCAGGCGGCGGCCGGCCCGGGTGGCGCGGGGCGGCGTGGCGCGGTCCGCGCGCCTTCGCGTATGAAAAAGTTTTCCAGCCCTTGTGCTACGTGGTACATAGGTTGCGGTAAGGAAGGCGGGGGCCACGGGCCGGATCGGGATGCCACACGAGAATTTCTTTCAGACGCCGGGCGGAGAGTTGGCCGGCAAGGGCCTGGGCGCTGGCCAGGCGGTGTTCGACGCCGGGGAAGTCGCCGCGGCCGGCTGGCGCATCCTCGAAGGCGAGGTCAGCCTGCCGGTGGCGGTGCTGCGCGACTCGGCCCTGGCCCACAACCTGGACTGGATGCGCCGGTTCATGGCCGCCTACGGGGTCGAGCTGGCCCCGCACGGCAAGACCACGATGAGTCCGGAGTTGTTCGCGATGCAGCTCGACGCCGGGGCTTGGGGCATCACCCTGGCGACCGCGCCGCAGGTGCACGACGCGTACCGCCACGGCGTGCGCCGGGTACTGATGGCCAACCAGCTGGTCGACCGGGCCAACATGGCGATCATCTCCGGGCTGCTGGCCGATCCGGAGTTCGAGTTCTGCTGCCTGGTCGATTCGGCGGCCAATGCGCAGGCGCTGGGCACGTTCTTCGCCGGCCGCGGGCAGCGCCTGCGCCTGCTGCTGGAAATCGGCGTGGCCGGCGGCCGCACCGGCGTGCGCGACCAAGCGCAGGCGCGCGAAGTGACCCAAGCCATCGCGCGCTGGCCGCAGTCGCTGGCGCTGGTCGGGGTGGAGACCTACGAGGGCGTGCTCAAGGATGAAGCCGGGATCCGCGCCCTGCTCCGTCGCACGGTCGCCACGTTGCAGGCGCTGCGCGAGAACGGCGCCCTCGCCGAGCCGGTCTCGCTGCTGTCCGGGGCCGGCTCGGCCTGGTACGACGTGGTCGCCGAGGAGTTCGCCGAGACGGCGAAGGATCCCGGCGTGCGCGTGCTGCTGCGGCCGGGTTGCTACCTGACCCACGACGCCGGCGCCTACCGCGAGGCCGATGCGCGCATCCACGCCGCCAATCCGGTCGCCCGCTCGATGGCCGAAGGACTGCGCCCGGCGCTGCAGCTGTGGGCCTGCGTGCAGTCGCGGCCCGAGCCGGGCCGGGCCATCGTCGGCCTGGGCAAGCGCGACGCGGCGTTCGACGCCGGCCTGCCGCTGCCGGCGCTGCACTACCGCGCCGGCGACGACGCGCCTCGCGACGCGCCGGCGCACTGGCGGCTGGGCGCGATGATGGACCAGCACGCCTTCCTCGAACTGGCCGGCGACGACGACCTGCAGGTCGGCGACCTGCTGTGCTTCGACATCTCGCATCCGTGCCTGACCTTCGACAAGTGGCGCCACCTGCTGCGCGTGGACGACGCCTGGCGGGTGACCGGCGCCGTGCGCACGTTCTTCTGACCGCATGGTCACCGGGACCCTGCTGCTGCTCTACGCCGCCATCGCGATCTGCGCGCTGATCGTGCTGATCGCGCGCTACCGGCTCAATCCGTTCATCACCCTCACCCTCGTGTCGCTGGGCTTGGCCCTGGCCGCGGGCATGCCGGCCGGCGAGATCGTCGCTGCCTACGAGCAGGGTGTGGGCCGCACCCTGGGCCATATCGCCCTGATCGTGGCGCTGGGCACCATGCTCGGCAAGATGATGGCCGAGTCCGGCGGCGCCGAGCGCATCGCGCGCACGCTGATCGCGTGGTTCGGCCCGGGGAACGTGCACTGGGCGATGATGCTGGTGGCGTTCGGCATAGGGCTTCCGATCTTCTTCGAGGTCGGCTTCGTGCTGCTGGTGCCGATCGTGTTCAACGTCGCCCGCCGCACCGGAGTACCGCTGCTGCTGGTCGGGCTGCCGATGGTCGCCGGACTGTCGGTGGTGCACGGGCTGGTTCCGCCCCATCCGGCGGCCATGCTGGCGGTGAAGGAATACCAGGCCGACGTCGGCCAGACCGTGTTCTACGCGCTGCTGGTCGGCCTGCCGACCGCGGCGCTGGCCGGGCCGGTGTTCGCCAGGTTCGTCGCCCCGCGCGTACGGCTGCCGGCGCACAACCCGATGGAAGCGGCACTGCTGGACGCAGGCCACGGCCGCGTGCCGGACGAACAGTTGCCCGGCTTCGGCATCACCGTCGCCACCCTGCTGCTGCCGGTGGGGCTGATGCTGCTGGGCGGCTGGGCCGACGTGCTGGCCACGCCGGGCACCCAGGCCAACGAATGGCTGCGCTTCCTCGGCAATTCGGTGGTGGCGCTGCTGCTGGCCACGCTGCTGAGCTTCGTCACCTTGGGCCTGATGCGCGGCTTCAACCGCGAGCAGATCCTGAAGTTCTCGCAGGAGTGCCTGGCGCCGACCGCGGCGATCACCCTGCTGGTCGGCGCCGGCGGCGGACTCAACGGGATCCTGGTCAAGACCGGCGTGGCCGCGGAGATCACCGCGCTGTCGCAGCGCTTCGAGCTGTCGCCGCTGCTGATGGGCTGGACCGTGGCCGCGCTGATGCGCATTGCCACCGGCTCGGCGACGGTGGCGATGAGCACCGCCGCGGGGATAGTGGCTCCGATCGCGCTGGCCGCCGGCTACCCGCACCCGGAACTGCTGGTGCTGGCCACCGGCGCCGGCTCGCTGATCCTGTCGCATGTCAACGACGGCGGCTTCTGGCTGATCAAGGAGTACTTCAACATGTCGGTGGCGCAGACGTTCAAGACCTGGACGGTGCTGGAGACGCTGGTATCGCTGGTCGCACTGGCGCTGACCGCGCTGCTGGCGACGGTGCTGGGCGCGTGACCGTGCACGATTTTGTCTACCAGCTGCGCCAGCGCCTGGACGGTTTCAGCCCGGTGGAGCGGCGCGTCGCCGATGCGATCCTGGCCGACATCCCGGCCGCGGCGCAGTCGGGCGTGGGCGAGCTGGCCGCGCGCGCCGGGGTGAGCGTGGCGGCGGTGTCGCGCTTCGCCAAGGCGGTCGGCTGCGCCCATGTGCGCGAGTTGCGCGCGCGTCTGGCCGAGGCCGGCGCGGTCGGCCGGCGCTTCCTCGAGCAGGCCGACGCGCCGCCGCTGCCGGCGCTGCATGCGCAGATCGCCGGCGATGTCGAAGCGGTGGTGCGCCGCAACCTGGCCGGCCTGGCCGAGCCGGTGGTCGGCTCGCTGGCGCAGGCGCTGGCCGGCGCGCGCCGCGTGCACGTGTTCGGCATGGGCGGCAGCTCGGCCGTGTTCGCGCAGGAACTGCAGCACCGCCTCACCCGGCTGGGTCTTCCCGCCGCCGCCTGCAGTGACGCGGTGGCCATGCGCATGCTCGCCGCGGCGATGGAGCCGGGCGACGTGGTGGTCGCGCTGTCGGTGGGCGGGCTCAACCCGGAACTGCGCGAGGCACTCGAAATCGCCCGCGGCTACGGCGCGCGGCTGGCGGCGATCACACGCGCCGGCACGCCGCTGGCCGCGCAGGCCGAATGGCTGCTGCCGCTGGTGCTGGACGAGACCGACTTCGTGTTCAAGCCCTCGGCCTCGCGCTATGCGGTGCTGCTGGCGATCGACGTGCTGGCCACCACCGTGGCCCTGTGCGATGCGGCCGGCAACCGCGAGCGGCTGCGCCGGACCAAGCTGGCGCTGGACACCTGGCGCGGCGGCGACGACGAACGCCTGCCGCTGGGGGACTGACGTGGGCCGCACGCGCTCCCCTGCCCGCCATGACTACGACCTGGTCGTGCGCGGCGCGTGCGTGTACGACGGCAGCGACGCGCCGGGCGCGGTCGTCGATGTCGGCGTGCGCGACGGCGGCATCGTCGCGGTCGGCACGGTCGAGGGCAGCGCCGGCGAGACCGTCGACGGCAACGGGCTGGCGCTGGCCCCGGGCTTCATCGACGTGCACACCCACGACGACCTGGAAGTGATCCGCCAGCCGGCGATGCCGGCCAAGCTGAGCCAGGGCGTGACCACGGTGGTGGTGGGCAACTGCGGGATCAGCGCCAGCCCCGTGGTGCCGGGCGGCGGCGCGGGTGGCGGCGGCGTGCCCGATCCGATGAACCTGCTCGGCGCCGACGAAGAGTTCGCCTATCCGCGCTTCGCCGACTACCGCGCCGCGGTCGAGGCGGCACGCCCGGCGGTGAACGTGGCCGCGCTGGTCGGCCACACCGCGCTGCGCCAGAACCACATGGACCGCCTCGACCGTGCCGCCAGCGACGCGGAGGTCGCGGCCATGCGCGTGCAACTGCGCGAAAGCCTGGACGCCGGCGCGCTGGGCCTCAGCACCGGCCTGGCCTACGCCTCGGCGCTGCAGGCCCCGGACAGCGAGGTGCTGGCGCTGTCGGAGGAACTGGATGGCCGGCGCCATGCCTACGCCAGCCACCTGCGCGACGAGTTCGCGCGGATCGTGCCGGCGATGGAAGAGGCGATGGCGGTCGGCCGCCACAGCGGCGCGCCGGTGCGGATCTCGCACCTCAAGTGCGCCGGCGTGGACAACTGGGGCCGCAGCACCGAGGTCCTGGCCGCGCTGGAGCATGCGGCGCGGGAGCATCGCGCCGACGTCCAGGACGTGGCCTGCGACTGCTACCCCTACGCGGCCAGTTCCTCGACTCTTGACCTGAAGCAGGTGACCGGCGACTACGACATCCTGGTCACCTGGTCCGAACCGCATCCGGACCAGGGCGGCCGCCTGCTGGCGGACATCGCCGCCGACTGGCACACCACCCTGGTCGGCGCGGCACGGCGGCTGCAGCCGGCCGGCGCGGTGTACCACTGCATGGACGAGGCCGACGTGCGCCGGATCCTGGCCCACCCGCTGACCATGATCGGTTCCGACGGCCTGCCGCGCGACCCGCGCCCGCATCCGCGCCTGTGGGGCACCTTCCCGCGCGTGCTCGGCCACTACGCGCGCGATGCGGGGCTGTTCCCGCTGCATACCGCCGTGCACAAGATGACCGGCCTGCCGGCCGCGCGCTTCGGCCTGCACGACCGCGGTGCGATCCGCGCCGGCATGGCGGCCGACCTGGTGCTGTTCGACCCGGCCACGGTGCGCGACGTGGCCGACTTCCACAATCCGGTGCAGCCGGCCGCGGGCATCCACGCCGTCTGGGTCAACGGCCGCCGCGCCTACGACGGCCAGGCGGTGGCTGCCGGGCGCCACGGCCGCTTCCTCGCGCCGCGCTGACTTCCTTCCGTTCCCAGGAGACGATCCATGAGCGACATCATCCGCTACGGCGCCGAGGGCGGCACCGGCCAGGGCCGGCAGCACATGCCGTTCTCGCGCGCGGTGCAGGCCGACGGCTGGCTGTACGTGTCGGGGCAGGTACCAATGCGCGACGGCGAACTGGTCACCGGCAACGTCACCGAGCAGGCGCACGTGGTGATCCAGTCGCTGCTGGCGATCCTGGCCGAGGCCGGCTACGGTCCCGAGCACGTGGTCCGCTGCGGGGTGTGGCTGGACGATACGCGCGACTTCTACGCGTTCAACAACGTGTTCCGGCACTACTTCGGCGAGCACCCGCCGGCGCGCGCCTGCGTGGAATCGCGGATGGTGGTCGACTGCAAGGTCGAGGTGGACTGCGTGGCGTACAAGCGTCCCGGGTGATCGCGCTGCTCCCGGGGCCGAATCGTTGGCTGCCGGGCGCCATGGCAACGGTGAGCGGCTCGCGGAACGTGCGGCGCGGTCGCCCATGAGGATGGGCTCCTACAGGGGTCCGCATGCCGCGCAAGGAATCCCGCACGCCGCGCAACCAAACGCGCACCGCCACGCTTCCCGTGTAGGAGCCGATTCATCGGCGACCCGATGACGGCCGCACCGGCGAGTCCGTCGCGATTCCGGCGGCGCGGTCGCCCATGAGGATGGGCTCCTACAGGGATCCCCACGCCGCGCAAGGAATCCCGCACGCCGCGCAACCAACCGCGCACCGCCACGCTTCCCGCGTAGGAGCCGATTCATCGGCGACCCGATGACGACCGCACCGGCGAGGCCGTCGCGATTCATCGGCGACCCGATGACGGCCGCACCGGCGAGGCCGTCGCGATACCGGCGGCGCGGTCGCCTCGCGGCGCGTTGCCCCCGGCGGGCCTCAATCCAGCGGGCAGTCGGCGATCCGGTCCATCCGGATGCGGTTGGCGAACAGCGAGAACGCGAGCATGCCGGCCAGGCCGCTGGCGCGGTGCGCCCACGGCGGCAGCCAGCGCGGTGGCGCGAGGGTGCCGTCGTCGAACAGCGGTTCGAAGCGCACCAGGTCGTCCAGGGTCATCTTGCCGGCGAACAGCCAGCGGCACAGGCGCAGCCGGTCCTGCTGCAGCGCGCGGCGGAAGAAGGTGTGCACGCCGATCAGCCCGCGCAGGTACACGGTGTCCTTGGTGAAGGCGTGGCCGCCGGTGAGCGGCACGCCGCGGAATACGCGCTGGGCCGAGACGAAGCTCTCCGCCTCGTTCTGCCCGCCGTCGAGGAAGTAGCGGAACACCTGCAGGAAGTCGGCGCCCTCCAGCGCCATGGCCACCGCGTCGATGCGCATGCTGATCCGCTTCATGCGCTCGATGTCGATGCTGCCGGTGATCTGTTCGGCGAACGTGGCCAGGCCCTCCTGGGTGGCGGTGACCCGCGGCGAGGCCAGGCCCAGGCTGCGCAGGTGCGGCTGTTCGCGGCCGTTGATCGCGGTGAGCGAATGCACCAGCGCCTCGTGGTGGAACAGCTGGCGGCGGTCGTAATCGCTGAAGGCGGCGCCGGCGCGCAGGCGGATCCGCGACGGGCCGGCGGCGGCCTTGGCGATCAGTTCCGGGTCCAGCTCCACCGTGATCACGCGCGCGCCGAAGAACTCGTCCAGGTCGCGCTGCAACTGCAGCGACAGCGCGGTCGCCGAGATCGGCACCTGTTCCTGCGGCGCGAGCAGCTCGTGGTCCAGCTCGCTGGCGATCTGGATGAAGTGCCCCGCGGCCTCGCGTGCGGTGGGGCCGTCGCCGGGCAGCACCTCGTCCGGGCGGCCGAACAGTGCGATCGACTCGGTGCAGGCCTGCGCCGTGCCCAGCACCTCGAGCAGCGCGGCAGCGCGGCTCCAGCTGGCCGCGGACTCGCGCAGGTAGTCGCCGAGCGGATGGCCGGGCTCGGCCGCGATGGCGATCGCGTCCAGTTCGCGCCGTTGCGCGCCGAAGTCCAGTGGCCGATAGGCGACCTCCGGCAACGCCGCCACGCCGCGATGCCAGCGCTCCAGGAACTCGACCTGGACCCGGGCCGGCCAGCTGGCCAGCGCCAGCAGGCGGATGTCGCGCACCGCCTCGACCATGCGCGCGTCGAGCGCGGCGTGGTGGACCACGTCGCGCGGCGCGCCGGTCATGATGGCGGGCCCGCTCATCCGGCCAACCGGGCTCGCAGGCCGGCGAGGGGCAAAGCGACCACGCGGATGGGCAGGGGCATCGGCATACGCTGGCGCAGGAGGTCGCAGCCAGTCTAGCCAAGCCGTCCGCCGGCCGGCGTTCACGGCGGGGAAACGCCCGCGCGGGAACCCTGCTGGCGAGCCGCTTGCCCTGGCCATCGGCGACCGGGTCCTCACCCTGCCGCTGGCGGTGTCGGGTTCCGGTGCGCGCTACGCCGACGCCCAGGGCAACGAGCTGTGGACCAAGGGCATGGAGGACGGCAGGTTGACCCTGGCCGGCGAGCCGCCGCGCACCTGCGTTGCGGCGGAGTAGCCGCCCGGCCGCGCGTCAGCGGCGCGGGTATTTCTCGTCCAGGCGCTTGCGCAGTGCCTTGTTCTGCACGCGCGCGTCCGACTTCTGCGCCAGCCGGGTGGCCAGGCGGTCGGCGGCGCCAGCGATCTCGTCGCGCAGCTTGAGGTAGTTGGCGACGCGCGCCGGATCCAGCGCACCAGCCTCGATCGCCGCGCGGATCGCACAGCCCGGTTCGCTGCGATGGGCGCAGTCGCTGAAGCGGCATTGCGCGGCGACCGCCTCGATGTCGGCGAAGCCGCCGTCGGCGAGTTCTTCCTCGCCGGTGGGCTTGAGCTCGCGCATGCCGGGCGTATCGATCAGGCAGGCGCCCGACGGCAGCGCGATCAGCGCGCGATGGGTGGTGGTGTGGCGGCCGCGCGAATCGTGCTCGCGCACCGCGCTGGTGCGCATGCGTTCCTCGCCGAGCAGGCTGTTGGTCAGGGTCGACTTGCCCGCGCCGGAGGAACCGACCAGCACCGCGGTGCACCCGGGCGCCAGCCACGGCGCCAGCGCGGCGACCGCGTCGCCGTCCTTGGCGTTGAGCGCGAGCACCGGCACCCCCTGCGCGCGCAGGTCGGCCAGCGCGGCCAGCGCGGCATCGACGTCGGCGCCGTCGCGGTCGGCCTTGGTCAGCACGACGACCGGCTGCACGCCGCCCCCGCCGACCAGCAGCAGGTAGCGCTCGATCCGGCGCGGGTTGAAGTCCGCGTCCAGGCCGCAGACCACGAACGCGGTATCGACGTTGGCCGCGATCACCTGCTGCTGGTAGTGCTCGCCGGCCGCCGCGCGCTTGATCGCGCTGCGCCGTGGCAGCAGGGCCAGGATCCGGCGGCCGTCGTGCAGCACCCAGTCGCCGACCGCGGCGCGTTCGTGCAGCGGGATGCCGTCGGCCGTGAATACCGGGCGACGCTGCCACTCCGGCGGCGACTCGGCGCGGAAACCCGTGTCGGGGGCGTCGGCGAGCACGTAGCCGGTGCGGTGCTGTTCGCTCACCCGCGCCGGGCGGGCGCCGGGATGGCCCGCCGCCAGCGCCTGCCAGTCCGTGTCCTCCGCTTCGCCCACCCACGGCCAGCCGATGCGGCGCAGGGAGGGGTAGTCGGGGGCGGCAGGCGTCATCGACGCATTGTAGTCAGCCGCGGGCGACGAACCCAGCGGAACGGACCGACGCCCTGCCCCCTCGTACGAAGAGATGCCGTGTCGCGCACGCGGGTCCCGCGGCAGGCACGCCGACCTGCCGGCTGCCCGGGCGGTGGTTCAGTCCGCGGCGGCGGTGGCGCGCCCGTCGCGGTCGAGCAGGCCGTGCATGGACAGCCAGCGCACGTAGGCATCGAACCAGCCGGTACTTGTGGTGGTCTTGGGGTACATGCCGAAGCCGTGCCCGCCCTGCTCGTAGAAGTGGAACTCGACCGGACGGCCGGCCGCGCGCCAGCTCTCGACCAGGCCGAAGCCGCTGTTGGCGAACAGGCCGTCGTCGGCGGCCAGGGCGATGAACAGCGGTGGCGCATCGGCCGGCACGGCCACCGGCGCCAGCGGGCCGTAGATGTTGGCGATGAACGCCGGCCTGGCCTCTTCGCCGGCCAGGGTGGTGGCCATGGTCAGCATGGCGCCGGCGGAAAAGCCGACCATGCCGATCCGCTGCGGATCCACGCCCCACTCGCCGGCGCGTTCGCGCACCAGGGCGAAGGCGGCGCGGGCATCGGCGATCTGCGGGCCCAGGCCGGCGATCGCCTCGGCCGGGTCCATGCGCCGCGGCGGACCGCCGGCGAACATCTCGCGCATCGACTGCTCGAAGGCCTTCATTTCGGCCGGGGTCTGGTTGAGCCGGTACTTCAGCACGAACGCGGCCACGCCACGGTCGGCCAGCGCGCGGGCCACGTCCCAGCCCTCGTTCTCCATCGACAGGGTGCGGAAGCCGCCGCCCGGGGCGACGATCACGGCGGTGCCGGTGGCCTTGGCCGGGTCGGGCAGGAACGGGGTCAGGGTGGCCACGGTGACGTTGCGCGCGAAGACCCTCTCGTACTGGCGATGCCACGACTCGGCGGTGCCGGCCCCCGGCAAGGCACCGGTGCCCAGTTCGATGGCATCGGGCTGGGCCGGGATCGCGATCGGGACCATCGCGTCGTCCTGCGCCCGTGCGGCCGGCACGGCGGACAACCCGGCCAGAGCGAACAGCCAGGCCGCCGCGTGGGCGAACGCGGCAGTGCGCGGGAGCGCGCGGGGAGTGGACGTCATCGGGTTGCCTCCTGGATGGGACGATTCGAGTGCGGATGCATGCGCGCTGGCGAGCATAGGCCAGCGTCCGCGGCGCAGTGATCAGGAGTTGCGTGGCCGACATAACGCCTTGGTGATGGCTGTGCGGCGCGGAATGGGCGCACCGGCTTGCGGCCCCTCCATCCGCGGTCCGGCCCGGGCTCCGTTGCGACAGAAACAGATCGCCCCGGCGCGTCCGTTGCGTCCCCAATGGCAACAGGCACTTGCGGGCGCTTTTTTCGCTACCATGCGAACCTCTTCCCACCCCCGCCGGCGTGCCGCCATGTCCATCGAGAAACCGCTCAGCGTCCGCGAGCGCCTGTCAGAAGTCCGCTACGAGATCCGCGGAGAACTGGCCCGGCGAGCGCATGCGCTGGAGGCGGAAGGACGCACGCTGATCAAGCTCAACATCGGCAATCCCGGCGCGTTCGGTTTCCGCGCCCCCGCGCACCTGCAGCGGGCGATCATCGACGACATCGACCACACCGACCCCTACACCCACCAGCTCGGCCTGCCGGCCGCGCGCGAGGCGCTGGCCTCGGCCTACCGCGCGCGCAACGCACCGCACGTGGACAGCGACCGGGTGTTCGTCGGCAACGGCGTGTCCGAGCTGATCGACATGACCCTGCGCGCCCTGCTCAATCCGGGCGACGAAGTCCTGGTGCCCTCGCCCGACTACCCGCTGTGGTCGGCGGCCACCATCCTCAACGACGGCCGCCCGGTGTACTACCGCTGCGCGCCGGAGAACGGCTTCCTGCCCGACCCGGTCGAGGTCGAGGGCCTGGTCTCCTCGCGCACCCGCGCGATCGTGCTGATCAACCCGAACAACCCGACCGGCGCGGTCTACCCGCGCGAGCTGCTCGAGCGCCTGGTCGCCATCGCCCAGCGCCACAACCTGCTGCTGCTGGTCGACGAGATCTACGACCAGGTGCTGTACGACGGCGCCGCGTTCGAGCCGCTGGCGCCGATCGCCGGCGACCACCCGTGCATCACCTTCAGCGGCCTGAGCAAGGTCCATCGCGCCTGCGGCTGGCGGGTCGGCTGGGCCGTGCTCACGGGCACCCGCGAGCGCACCTCCGAGTACCGCAACGCGCTGGACCTGCTGTCGGGCCTGCGCCTGTGCGCCAACGTCGCCGGCCAGTACGCGATCGCCGCGGCGGTCAACGGCCCGGACACGATCAGCGAACTGTGCGCGCCCGGTGGGCGCCTGTACGAGACCCGGCGCGCGGTGATCGAGGCCTGCGCCGCCAGCGAGCACCTGCGGCTGGTCGAACCGGCCGGCGCGCTGTACGCGTTCCCGTCGGTGGTCGGTCCGGCGGCGCGCGGCTTCGACGACCACCAGTTCGCGCTGGAGCTGCTGGAGACTGAGGGCGTGCTGATCGTGCCCGGCTCCAGCTTCAACGTGCCCTACCGCGACCATTTCCGCGTCACCCTGCTGCCGCAGGCCGGGGTGATGGGCGAGGTGTTCGGGCGTATCGACCGTGCGCTGGCGCGCCGTGCCGAAGCGGCGACCAAGGTCGTGCCGCTGAAGGCCAAGTCGCGGCACGCGGCGGCCTGAGCGCGACCCGCCGCACGATGACCGGCCCGGTCGATCCGACATCCCCTGCCGCACCGGCCTACCTGGCGCTCGGCGATTCCTACACCATCGGCGAAGGCGTCGAGCCGGCCGGGCGCTGGCCGGTGCAGCTGGCCGCCGCCTTGCGTGGCGAAGGCATCGCGATCGCCGATCCGCGGATCATCGCCACCACCGGCTGGACCACCGACGAACTGGACGCGGGCATCGACAACGCGCACGCGCAGGCGGCGATCGGCCACGAGCATGCGCTGGTCAGCCTGCTGGTCGGGGTCAACAACCAGTACCGCGGCCGGCCGCTGGACGAGTTCCGCGTCCAGTTCGCCGCGTTGCTGCAGCGGGCGGTCGCCTTCGCCGGCGGCGATCCGCGGCGGGTGCTGGTGCTGGCGATCCCCGACTGGGGCGTGACCCCGTTTGCCTTCGCCCAGTCCCGCGATGCCGGCCTGGTCGGCGCGCAGGTCGACGCGTTCAACGCGGTCTGCCGCGAGGAGGCCGCACGCGCCGGTGCGCACTGGATCGACATCGCCCCGGTGAGTCGCGCCCGCGGCGGCGAGGCCGCGATGCTGGTCGACGACGGCCTGCATCCGTCGGCGGCGATGTACGCGCTGTGGACCGCGCAGGCGCTGCCCGCCGCGCGGCAGGCGCTGGGCCGGTGAGCGACGCGGCCGCCACCGCCGCGCGCAACGATCCCGCGCGCCGGCCCCTACCCGGCGAGCGCGCGCAGAAGATCGCGTGCGCGTTCCTGCCCGACTGGCCGCTGGGCAACCGCTACCACTACTACTACGCGCAGGCCAAGCTGCGCAGCGACCCGTTGTATCCGGGCGTGTGCGAGGCCTTGCGCGATACCCGCGCACCGGTGCTCGACCTTGGTTGCGGCATCGGCCTGCTGGCGCATGCGCTGCAGCAGGACGGCATTCGCGTGCGCTATTTCGGCGTGGACAACGATGCGCGCAAGATCGCCTCGGCGCGCCGCGCCGCCGCGCGCGCCGGCCTGCTCGACGCCGGCTTCGAGACCCTGGACCTGTCCAAGGCGCTGCCGCCGCACCGCGGCAGCGTCGCGATCCTGGACGTCATGCAGTTCTTCGAGCCGGCGCGGCAGGTCGCTATCGTCGATGCGCTGGTCGGGATGCTCGACCCCGGCGCGGTCCTGGTGATCCGCACCGGCCTGGACGACGGTAGCCCACGCGCCCGCATCACCCGCGCCGGCGACTTCCTCGCCCGCGGCTTGCGCTGGATGAACGCAGCGCCGCGCCATTATCCGGAAGCGGCGATGCTGCGCGCGCGGTTCGAGGCGGCCGGGCTGCGCAGCGAGTTCACCCCGCTGTACGGCGACACGCCGTTCAACAACTGGCGGGTCGTGGCCTGGCGCGAGTAGCCGTGGCCTGTTGAAGCGTCAGCTCCGGGCGGGGCCGCCGCGGCCTGTTGAAGCATCAGCTCCGGACGGGGCCGCCGTGACCTGTCGAAGCGTCAGCTCCGGACGGGGCCGCCGCGGCTTGCGGATATGCCCCACCCTTCGGGACGACGTCCTGTCTTTACGAAGGGCCGTGGCACATCCATGTGCCACTTGGGACATATCCGCAAGCCACGGCGTCCTTCGCGAGGTTCACGGCCCTGGCTTCGATCGCCGAAAAGAGAGACTGGCCCTGCGTTTGAACGTCGATCGCCGCGCATCGGCATTCGCGCCCCTAATCGGCCAGCTCCGCCGAAGACACGGAATGCACCCCCGGCCGCGCGCACAGCGCCGCCTCGACCAGCGCCGCGGCGATCCGCGATGCCGGATTGATCCGCCAGGCACGCGGCAGCAGCGGTCCCAGCGCGCCCAGCACCACCGCGGCGGCGCTTTCGCCGGTGCGCCTCTCGCTGCGCTCGCCGCCGATCAGCCCGGGCCGCACGAAGGTCAGTGACGGATAGCCCAGCCCGGCCAGGTCGCGTTCAAGCTCGCCCTTGACCCGGCTGTAGAAGAACAGCGCCCGCGGATCGGCGCCCTTGGCCGAATTCAGCGCATAGGCGCCGGCGCCATGGCGACGCGCCAGCTCGGCCACGCGCATCGGATAGTCGTAGTCGACGCGGCGGAACGCTTCGCGGCTTCCGGCGATGGCCATCGTGGTCCCCAGCGTGCACACGACCGCGTCGACCGCCCACCAGGAGGCGTCCTCGGGCAGCTGCTCGTAGTCGAGCTGCACGTCCAGCAGCTTGCGATGCGGGGGCAACGGCCGGCGCGTGGGCGCGACCACACGCTTCACGCGCGGATCGTCCAGCAGCAGCGCCAGCACCTGGCGCCCCACCAGTCCGGTGGCGCCGGCCAGCAGCACGGTACGGGCGGGCACGTGGTCGTCCATGGCCACACCCTAGCCCATCGCGTGCCGGCGCGTCCCCGCGCGACCGGGCCGAACGCTACTCCGGAGGTTCGAGCGTCGCGTAGCCGCGCTCCTCGAGCAGGCACAGCGTCGCCTCGACGATCTCCACGCTGCGGCCGTGCGCGGCGCCCTCGTGCAGCAGCACGATCGCGCCGGGAGCCAGGTCGCGGCCGATACGTTGCAGGACCCGCACCGGATCGCCGTCGACCGCGTCGTAGCCGCGCGCGGTCCAGGCCACGCGCGCCAGTCCATGCGCGCGCAACGGCGCGGCCACGAACGGGTTGGTATGCCCGACCACCGAGCGGAACCAGCGCGGGGGCGCGCCGGCCAGGCGGGCGAGCGCCTGCTGCGCCTGTCCGACCTGGCCGGCCATCGCACGCGGCCCCAGCGCCCAGAAGCGGCCGGCCGGATGGGTCTGGCTGTGGTTGCCGATACCGTGGCCGCGGCGAAGGATCTCGCCGACCAGGCCAGGGTGCGCCTGCGCCCGTTCGCCGACCAGGAAGAACGTGGCGCGCGCCCGGTGCCGGTCCAGCGCAGCGAGGATGGCGGCGGTGTCCCCGGACGGACCGTCGTCGATGGTCAGCCAGACCGCGCGTTCGTCCACCGGCAGGCGATCGAGGACCGGGGCGTACAGGCGGGCCCGGGGCATGAACACCGGGACGACGAAGGCCAGGTGCGAGAGCACCAGCGCCGGCAGGCCCCAGGTCCAGCCCAGCCGCCACCACAACAGCGCCACCGCCAGCTGCGACAGCAGCAGCCAGGCCAGCCAGGCGTGCGGATGGCGCGGGACGCGATGCAGCGTTGCCGGAGTGGTCATCGCCGCATGATGCCACGGGGGTAGAATGGCCGGCCCGACGTTCCCCTACGCGAGTCCCGCCATGTCCCTCGATCCCGCCCTGCGTTCGCGCATCGAATCGCTGCTCCAGGCCAACCGCGTGGTGCTGTTCATGAAGGGCCAGCCGGGCATGCCGCAGTGCGGCTTCTCGGCCAAGGCCACCGGCGTGCTCGAGGACCTGGGCGTGGAGTACGCGCACGTCAACGTGCTGGCCGACCAGGAGATCCGCGAGGGCATCAAGGTGTTCGGCAACTGGCCGACCATCCCCCAGCTGTACATCGACGGCGAGCTGGTCGGCGGCAGCGACATCATCGAGCAGCTGTCCGCCAGCGGCGAGCTGTCGCAGCTGCTGGGCCTGCCGGCGCCGGACCGCACGCCGCCGCAGGTGACCGTGACCGACGCGGCCGCAGAGAAGCTGCGCGGCGCGCTGGCCGATGCCGGCAACGCCGCGCTGTCGCTGGGCATCGACGCGCGCTTCCAGCCGCGCTTCCAGATCGCGCCGCGCAACGAGAACGCGATCGCGGTGGAGACCAACGGCCTGCGCATCCAGTTCGACCCGGCCAGCGCGCGCCGCGCCAACGGCATCACCATCGACTGGGTCGACGATTTCCGCGGCCAGGGCCTGGCGATCGACAACCCGAACGCGCCCAAGCCCGTGCAGGCGATCACCCCGGCCGAAGCCGACCGCCAGGTGCGCGCCGGCGAGCTGGTGCTGGTCGACGTGCGCCCGGCCGACGAGCGCGCGATCGCCTCGGTCGGCGTCGCCCACCGCACCTTCGACGGCGGCGGCCGCGAAGACCTGGAGGCGCTGCCGAAGGACACCCGCCTGGCGTTCCTGTGCCACCACGGCGGTCGCAGCGGCCAGGCGGCCGAGGAGTTCCGCGGCAGGGGCTTCACCCACGTGTTCAACGTCGAAGGCGGCATCGACCGCTGGGCTGGCGAAGTCGACGGCAGCGTGCCGCGCTACTGAGCGGCCGCCCGTGTAGGAGCCCATCCTCATGGGCGACGCCGGGGCGCGTCCGGCTCCCGCGATGCCCGAAATCCCGGGTGGCTCGGGTCGCCGATGAATCGGCTCCTACATGGGTTCAGAAGCCCCCGTGTAGGAGCCCATCCTCATGGGCGACAACCGAGGCGCGTTCGGCCCCGGCGGTGCCCGAAGTCCCGGGCGCTCCGGGTCGCCGATGAATCGGCTCCTACACGGGTTCAGAAGCCCCCGCCCGCGTCCAGCCAGGCCTGCTCTTCCGGCGTGCTCTCCCGCCCCAGCGCCCGGTTGCGGTGCGGGAACCGGCCGAAGCGCTCGATGACCTGCAGGTGCTCGATCGCGTACTTCGTGTACAGCTCCACGCCCAGCGCCTGGAACAGCTCCACCGAGCGCCGCTGGTCGGCCATCTCTTCCGAGTGTTCGAACGGCAGGTAGAAGAACGCGCGCAGCATCGGCTCGAACGCACCGTCGTGGCCGGCGGCCAGCGCGCGCCCGGCGTAGTGGCGGGCCAGGCCATCGCTGGCGAAGGCGTGGCCGCTGCCGCGGAAGATGTTGCGCGGGATCTGGTCGAGCAGCAGCAGCAGCGCCAGCGCGCCCTCGGCCGTATCCAGCCAGTCCTCGTGCCTGCGCCGCGCGGCGGCCAGGTGGGCATCGAGGAAGCGCGACTCGCATTGGCGATCGAACGCCTCGCCACCATTGAACCATGCCTGGGCCCCGGCCTCGCGCCAGAACCGCACCACCTCGGTGGCGGTCGTGGTCATCGTTCTTCCTCCTGGTGTCGTCGGCGCACAGCATGCCGCAATCGCCATCGCGACCGCGTGCATCCGCGTGGCGGACGGCAAGGCCCCGGCACCCGCAACCGCGGCCCGCGGAGGGCGATCCGTGACCGGCGTGCGCCTGCGCCCAGCCATCGGCACATTGCACCGCGCACGCCGGGCGGCTAGGTTCGGGGATCAGGTCCATCCGGGGAAATCCATGCGCCACCTCCTGCTCGCCGCCGCGGGCCTCGCCCTCGGCACGGCCGCCTGCGCCGCCGCGCCGCCGGCCGCGGCCGCCTCGCGCTTCACCGACGATCCCTATCCCAGCACCTACCGGCCGCTGCCTTCCGAGCCCGTCCTCCTGCGCAACGCCACCGTGCTCACCGGCACCGGCCAGCGCCTGGACGGCGCCGACGTGCTGATGCGCGATGGCAGGATCGTCCAGGTCGGCGCGGCGCTGCAGGCCGACCCCGGCGTGCGCGTGGTCGATGCCACCGGCAAGTGGGTCACTCCCGGCATCATCGACGTGCACTCGCACCTGGGCGTGTACCCGAGCCCGGGGGTCAAGGCGCACAGCGACGGCAACGAGAGCACCGCGCCGGTGACCGCCAATGTCTGGGCCGAGCACTCGGTATGGCCGCAGGACCCGGGCTTCGCCGCCGCGCTGGCCGGCGGCGTCACCACGCTGCAGGTGCTGCCCGGCTCGGCCAACCTGGTCGGCGGCCGCGGCGTGACCCTGCGCAACGTGCCGGCCACCAGCTACCAGGCGATGAAGTTCCCGGGCGCGCCCTGGGGCCTGAAGATGGCCTGCGGCGAGAATCCCAAGCGCGTGTACGGCGGCAAGGGCACCACGCCGTCGACCCGGATGGGCAATGTCGCCGGCTACCGCGCGGCCTTCATCGACGCCAGCGAGTACCTGCGCAAGAACGGTGGCGGCAAGCCGCAGGAAAAGCCCAAGCGCAAGTGGTGGCAGTCCGCCGACGACGATGGCAAGGGCGACAGCGCCGGCGATGCCGGCGGCAAGCGCGACCTGAAGCTGGACACGCTGGCCGGCGCGATCAACGGCGACATCCTGGTCCACATCCACTGCTACCGCGCCGACGAGATGGCCACGATGATCGACCTGGCCAAGGAGTTCGGCTTCAGGATCGCCGCCTTCCACCATGGCGTGGAGGCCTACAAGCTCGCCGACCGGCTGGCTGCCGAAGGCATCTGCGGCGCGCTGTGGGCCGACTGGTGGGGCTTCAAGATGGAGGCCTTCGACGGCATCCAGGAGAACATCGCCCTGGTCGACCGGCCGAAGAACGGCTGCGCGATCGTGCACTCGGATTCGGACGAAGGCATCCAGCGGCTCAACCAGGAAGCGGCCAAGGTCATGGCCAACGCGCGCCGCGCCGGGATGGACATCCCGCCCGAGCGCGCGATCGGCTGGGTGACCTCCAACGCCGCGCGCTCGCTGGGCGTGGCCGACCGCACCGGCAGCCTGGAAGCGGGCAAGCTGGCCGACGTGGTGGTCTGGAACCGCGATCCGTTCAGCTCCTACGCCCAGGCCGAGCAGGTGTACATCGACGGTGCGCGCGTGTACGACCGGCACGATCCCGCGCGGCAGCCGCGCTCGGACTTCATGCTCGGGCAACCGGCCGCCGCGCCGGGAGGTGGCCTGTGAGCCGCGTCCTCGCTATCGCGCCGCGCCGCCTGCGTGGCGGCGCGCTCGCCACCGGTCTGGCGCTGCTGGCGCTGGGCCTGGCCGGCGCCGCCGGCGCCCAGGCTCCCGGGTTTTCGGACCCGGGACAGGGCGTCCTGATCCGCAACGCCACCGTGCATACCGCCGGCCCGCAGGGAACGCTGCGCAACACCGACGTGCTGGTGCAGGGCGGCACGATCCGCGCCGTCGGTGCCGGCCTGTCCGCGCCGGCCGGGGTGGCCACGGTCGAGGCCGGGGGCAGGCCGCTGACCCCGGCCCTGTTCGGCGGCATCACCGACATCGGCCTGGAGGAAGTCTCCGGCGAGGAGCCCACCGTCGACGGCGAGCTGTCGCTGGAAGACCAGCCGGTGCGTCCGGAGTTCGACGTGACCCTGGCCTACAACCCGGCCTCGGTGCTGGTGCCGGTGGCACGGGTGGAAGGGCTGGGCTTCACCCTGCTGGCCGCCGGCAGCGGCAAGTCCTTCGTCGCCGGCCAGGGCGGCGTGGTGCGGCTCGATGGCAGCGCCGACCCGATCGGGCCGCGCGCGCTGTTCATCCGCCTCGGCGCCGGTGCGGCCAACCTGAGCGGCAAGTCGCGCGCGGCGCAATGGATGCTGCTGGACCAGATGGTCGCCGAGGCGCGCGGCCGGGTGCCGGCCGATTCGCCGCATGCGCTGCTCACGCCCGCCGGGCGCGCGGTGCTGGCGCGGTTCCTCGGCGGCCAGGGACGGATCGTGGTCAAGGTCGACCGCGCGGCCGATATCCGCCAGCTGCTGCGCTGGGCCGCACGCGAGAACGTGCGCGTCGCCATCGCCGGCGGCGCCGAAGCCTGGCAGCTGGCGCCGCAGATCGCGCAGGCACGGGTGCCGGTGTTCGTCGACGCGCTCGCCGACCTGCCCGGCAACTTCGACCAGATCGGCGCGACCCTGCGCAACGCCGCGCTGCTGCAACAGGCCGGGGTGGAGGTCAGCTTCACCCAGGCCGGCGACGCCTCGCACAACGCGCGCAAGGTGCGGCAGCTGGCCGGCAATGCCGTCGCCAATGGCCTGCCGTGGGAAGCGGGCCTGGCCGGGCTGACCTCGGTGCCGGCGCAGGCGCTGGGCGTGGGCGACCGGATCGGCACGATTGCCGTGGGCCGCAGTGCCGACCTGGTGCTGTGGACCGGCGACCCGCTGGACGTGATCAACACCGCCGAGCAGGTGTGGCTGGGCGGGCGGGCCATGCCGATGCGCTCGCGCCAGACCGAGCTGCGCGACCGTTACCTGCGCGGCGTGGGCGAGAACGGGTTGCCGCCGGCGTACACGCACGGCCCCTGATCGGGACGGACATCGATCCGGGCCGCGATGCCGCCCTCGTAGAGCGGGGCTCGCCCCGCTGCTTGTACCCGGGCCGGGTCAAAGGCAGCGAGGCAGGCCCCGCTCTACGGTTCAGGCCGACCATTCTTTGCTGCGAGGTGCTGCGCGCCTGTCGCCATGGACGGGCGCGGCACCGGACTCCCGGGACGGCCGCAGCGGCGTAAGCTTCTCCACTCATACCGTCGGGAGGGACGGACGTGGCCGACATCAATCTCTGGGCGGTGCTGCTCGCGGCGGCTTCGGCATTCCTGCTTGGGGGGATCTGGTACGGGCCGCTGTTCAAGCACGCCTGGTGCCGGGAAGCCGGGGTCGACCCGGACAAGCCCAACGGGCATCCGGCGGCCGTGTTCGGCGGCGCATTCGTGCTCAGCCTGGTAGCCGCGGCGGTATTCGCGGTCTTCCTCGGCCCGGCGCCGCCGCTCGCCTCCTCGGTCGGGGCCGGGCTGGCGGTGGGTTTGGGATGGGTGGCGACCAGCTTCGGCATCAACTACCTGTTCGCCGGCCGCTCGCTGAGGCTGTGGCTGATCGACGGCGGCTACCACACCCTGCAGTTCGCGTTGTACGGGCTGGTCCTGGGCCTGTGGCACTGACCGGAGTGACGGGCATGGGCGCGCACTGGTACTTCGACTTCGTTTCGCCGTTCTCCTACCTGCACTGGCAGAAGATGCGGCCGCTGGTCGAGGCCGGCCGGGTGGAGGCGGTGCCGATCGTGTTCGGCGCGGTGCTGCATGCGCTGGGGATCCTCGGCCCGGCCGAGATCCCGAAGAAGCGCGAGTTCATCTACCGCCAGGCGCTTTGGCAGGCACGCCGCGACGGCGTTCCCCTGCGCTTCCCACCGGCGCATCCGTTCAATCCGCTGCCGGCGCTGCGGCTGTGCGTGGCTGCCGGTGCCACGCCGCCGGCGATCGGTACGGTCTTCGATGCCATCTGGGCCGAAGGGCTGGCCGGGGACGCGCCGGTCGTGCTCGATGGCCTCGCCGCCCGCCTGGGGCTGGCCGATGCGGCCGCCGCCATCGCCGACCCGGTGGTGAAGGACCGGCTGCGCGCCAACACCGACGCCGCGCTGGCGGCCGGGGTGTTCGGCGTGCCGACCCTGGCCGTGGAGGGCGAGCTGTTCTGGGGCAACGACAGCCACGACCTGATGCTGGCCGCGCTCGAGGATCCCGGCCTGCTTCGCCAGGGCGAGCTCGCCGGCGTGGCCGCGATCCCGGTGGGGGTCGAGCGGCGGCGCTGAGGCCGCTTCCGGCAGTCGCCACGGGCGCCGCTTTTGCGATAGGGTTCACGCACAAGACGTGCAGGCCTACACGGGAGGGGCTCATGCGCATCGGAATCGTGGTCGACTCGACCTGCGACCTGCCAGGGGACTACATCCAGAACAACAACGTCGTCCTGCTGCCGATCACCGTGCGCATCGGCGAGGCGGTCCTGGCCGACCACCGCGACGAGGAGGCCACGCTGAGCTTCCTGCATGCGCACGTGGCCGAGCGCGGCCACGAGGCCGAGACCGTGCCCTATTCGGTCGAGCAGATCCGCGACCTGTTCCTCGGCAAGCTCGTCGTCGACTACGACCACGTGTTCTGCCTGACCGTCACCAAGACCCGCAGCCCGATCCACGAACACGCGGTGCAGGCCAGCTTCGCGATCCTCAACGACTACAAGCCGGTGCGCCAGGCCGCCGGCTACAACTCGCCGTTCGCCCTGCGGGTGATCGACAGCCAGAACCTGTTCGCCGCCCAGGGCATCGGCGTGGTCGAGGCGGTGCGCATGCGCAAGGCCGGCGAGGGCGTGCAGAATATCCGCGAACGGCTGGAAGAGCTGGCGCTCAACACCCACGGCTACATGGTCCCGCCGGACCTCTACTACCTGCGCAACCGCGCCCGGACCAAGGGCGACCGCAGCGTGAGCCTGTTCAGCGCCGCGCTGGGCACCGCGCTGGACATCAAGCCGATCCTGCACTGCCATCGCGGCGAGACCGCGCCGGCCGGGAAGATCAAGGGATTCGAGACGGCGGTGCAGAAGCTGTTCGACTTCGCCGTGCAGCGCATCCACGCCGGCCTGATGACCCCGACCCTGTGCGTCAGCTACGGCGGCGAACTGGCCGAGCTGCGCGCGCTGCCGGGCTACGCACGCCTGCGCGAGGCCTGCGCGGCCAACGACGTCGAGCTGTTCGAGAGCGTGATGAGCCTGACCGGCATGGTCAACGTCGGCAAGGGCGCGGTGGTGGTGGGCTTCGCCGCGCCCCCGCACAAGTTCGCCTGAGCCGCTGCCGTTGCCCGGTGCCCCCGGTACCGGGCGGCGGGCGGAGCCGGAGGTCGCGTGACACCGGCTTCGCAGGCGCGCCGCTAGATTGGATGCACCGTCACTCCCGGAGCCACGCATGGCCATCCGTTACCAGATCCGCCTACCCGATCCCGCGCAGGCGCGCGGCAGCGAACCGTCGCTGGCCTTCCACGCGCACGGCGCCGAGGCCTTCGCCGAGCAGTTGCAGCAGGCGCTGAGCACGCCGGCCCTGTTCGAACGCTGGCGCGCGCTGCAGGCCGAGCCGGACGAGGTCGATCCCGCGCTCGGCGTCACCGACCCGGACGCGCGTGTGACCGGCGAGCAGCGTGACCTGGCGATCAACCTGGTCGCGCTGACTACCCTGCCCGGCGACATCCTCCAGCACCGCCTGCGCCTGCTCGCCGGCAACCGCTGGGAGATGCGCAACGTCAGCCACGGCTGAGGTGGCGGCGCAGGTACTGCTGGCCTGGAGCGGCGGCAAGGACGCGGCCTGGGCGCTGCACGTGCTGCGCCAGCGCGACGACGTGGAGGTGGTCGGCCTGCTGACCACCGTGACCATCGAGTACCGGCGGGCCTCGATGCAGGGCATCCGCGTGGAGGTGCTGCGGGCGCAGGCCGCCGCGGCCGACCTGCCGCTGCTGGAAGCCGGCATCCCCGTGCAATGCAGCAACGATGACTATGACGCGGCGATGGCCGGCGCCCTGGCCGGGGCAGCCTCGCACTGGCCCGGCCTGCGCACGGCCGCGTTCGGTGACCTGTTCCTGGCCGACATCCGCGCGTACCGTGAGCAGCGGCTGGCCGCCGCCGGCTGGGACCTGCTCACGCCGCTGTTCGATGCCGACACGGCCGCGCTGGCGCGGCAGATGCAGGCCGGCGGCCTGCGCGCCCACCTGTGCTGCGTCGATACGCAGCAGCTGGATGCGCGCTTTGCCGGCCGCGCCTTCGACGACGCCCTCCTGCGCGAGCTTCCCGCCGGCATCGATCCGTGCGGCGAGAACGGCGAGTTCCACACCTGCGTGTCGGCCGGCCCGATGTTCGCCGCGCCACTCCGCCTACAGCAGGGCGAGACCGTCCTGCGCGACGATCGCTTCGCCTACACCGACTTCAGCCTCGCGCCCCTGTAGGAGCCCATCCCCCTGGGCGGCCCGGGCACCCGTCCGCCATCAACGGTACTGATGCCGCTGTAGCCCGGCCCATGCGGGTACCGTTCCTCGCCCCTTCCTGTAGGAGCCCATCTTCATGGGCGACCGCCGTGATGCCCGGGCCGGAGGATGGCGGACGGGTGGCTGGGTCGCCCATGAAGATGGGCTCCTACACAAGGAAAGGCCGGCCGCATACGCCGGCAGCCGGGGGGCCCGTCAATGCCTGCCGCACCCGTCATGGGGCTCGTGCGCCACGCCGGCATGCACCTTCGCTTCGCCATGCAGGGCGGCTGCATGGTGGGCGATGTGTTCGCCGATGAAGCTGGCGATGAAGTAGTAGCTGTGGTCGTAGCCGGGGCGCATCCGCAGCTGCAGCGGGTGGCCGGCGGCGACCGCGGCGGCCTGCAGCAGCTGCGGGCGCAGCTGCGTGTCGAGGAACTCGTCGTCGCCGCCCTGGTCGACCAGCAGCGGCAGCTTCTCCGTGGCCGAGCGCACCAGCTCGCTGGCGTCCCATTGCTTCCACGCCTGGCGGTCCTCGCCCAGGTAGGCGCCGAACGCCTTCTCCCCCCACGGCACCTTCGACGGCGCCACGATCGGCGAGAACGCCGACACGCTGCGATAGCGGCCCGGGTTGCGCAAGGCCACCACCAGCGCGCCGTGCCCACCCATCGAATGGCCGCTGATGGCACGGGCGTCGCCCACCGGGAAATGCGCTTCGACCAGCGCCGGCAGTTCGTCGGCCACGTAGTCGAACATGCGGTAGTGCGTGGCCCACGGCTGTTCGGTGGCGTTGAGGTAGAAGCCGGCGCCCTGGCCCAGGTCGTAGCCGTCGTCATCCATCACCTGTTCCCCGCGCGGACTGGTGTCCGGCGCGACTATCACCACGCCATGCTCGGCCGCGTACCGTTGTGCGCCAGCCTTGGTGATGAAGTTCTGTTCGCTGCAGGTCAGGCCGGACAGCCAGTACAGGACCGGCAGCTTGCCGTTCGCCGCCTGCGGCGGCAGGTACACGGCGAACTTCATCGTGCAGCCCAGCACCTTCGACTCGTGCCGGTACACGTCCTGCCAGCCACCAAAGCAGGCGCGGTGTTCAATGCGTTCCATCAGAAGTTCCTCGGCTCGGGCCTTCGACCCGCTTACCAGTCAATAGCCCCCTTTGGTAAAGGGGGCGCGGCGGCAGCCGCGGGGATTCGGGTGTAACGAAATCGGGGGCCCATGCTTCCGCGCAACGCGGAAGCATGGGGGCGCAGCCTGCATTTCAGCCCGCGCTGAAATGCACCACCGAGCGGATCGACTTGCCTTCGTGCATCAGGTCGAAGGCGGTGTTGATCTCGTCCAGCGGCATGGTGTGGGTGACGAACGGCGCCAGTTCGATCTTGCCGGTCATCGCGTCCTCGACCATGCCCGGCAGCTGGCTGCGGCCCTTGACGCCGCCGAAGGCGGTGCCCTTCCAGGTACGGCCGGTGACCAGCTGGAACGGCCGGGTGGAGATTTCCTGCCCGGCGCCGGCCACGCCAATGATCACCGACTGGCCCCAGCCACGGTGCGCGCATTCCAGCGCCGCGCGCATCACGTTGACGTTGCCGATGCATTCGAACGAATGGTCCACGCCCCAGCCGGTCATCTCCACCACCACCTGCTGGATCGGCTTGTCGTGGTCCTTAGGGTTGACGCAGTCGGTGGCGCCGAACTGGCGCGCAAGCTCGAACTTGGCCGGGTTGGTGTCGATCGCGATGATCCGCCCGGCCCTGGCCTGGCGCGCGCCCTGGATCACGGCCAGGCCGATGCCGCCGAGGCCGAACACGGCGACCGAATCGCCTTCCTGCACCTTGGCGGTGTTGTGCACCGCTCCAATGCCGGTGGTGACGCCGCAGCCGAGCAGGCAGACGTGTTCCGGGTTGGCCTCCGGATTCACCTTGGCCAGCGAGACTTCGGCCACGACCGTGTACTCGCTGAAGGTCGAGCAGCCCATGTAGTGGTAGACCGGCTCGCCGTTGTAGGAGAAGCGGCTGGTACCGTCGGGCATCACGCCCTTGCCCTGGGTCGCGCGCACGGCCACGCACAGGTTGGTCTTGCCGCTGGTGCAGAACAGGCACTGGCCGCACTCGGCGGTGTACAGCGGGATCACGTGGTCGCCCGGCTTCACCGAGGTCACGCCCTCGCCCACCTCGACTACGATGCCGGCGCCCTCGTGGCCCAGCACCACCGGGAACAGGCCTTCCGGGTCGTCGCCGGACAGGGTGAACGCGTCGGTGTGGCAGACGCCGGTGTGGGTGATCCTGACCAGAACTTCGCCGGCCCTGGGCGGGGCAACGTCGATCTCGACGACCTGCAGCGGCTGGCCGGGACCGAAGGCGACGGCGGCACGGGATTTCATGGCATGGGCTCCTGCGATGTTGCGGAAAGACGGTCGGGGAACACGGGCGCCGTGGCGGCGGCGCTCACTTGAGGTAAGAACGCACCAGCCCGGTCATCTCCTCGATGCGGGCCTGGCGCTGGGCGTCGGTACCGGCTGGCTGGCCGAACTCCTCGCGGATATGCGCTTCCATCACTTCGGACATCAGGCCGTTGACGGCACCGCGGATGGCGGCGATCTGCTGCAGCACCGCGCCGCAGTCGGCGCCGCCTTCCAGCGCGCGCTCCAGCGCTTCGGTCTGGCCGCGGATGCGGCGCAGCCGGGTCAGCACGCGCTTCTTCTCGTGGGCGGTGTGCGGCATGGCGACGGCTCCTGGATACTGGGGGATAGTATCAGCGGCCAGGCCATCCGTCACCCGCGCCCCACCTAAAGTCCGCGCCCGCGCGGCCGACAACGGTCCCATGGAACGTCCGTCCGATCCGGCGGCAGGGAACCGCCAGATGCTCAAGACCATCGATGTCGACCAGCTGCGGCCGGGCATGTTCATCCAGCGCCTGCACGGGTCCTGGCTCAAGCACCCGTTCTGGCGCTCGTCGTTCCTGGCCAGCGAGCAGGACGTGGAGCGGATCCGCGCCAGCGCGGTGGAGTCGGTGGAGATCGACGTGCGCCGCGGGCTGGATGCGCCGCCGGCCGATCGGCGCCAGGCGGTCGATCCAGGCGGGCACGAGGCGTCCGCCTCTGTCGGTGCGGCGGCCGACCCGGATCCAGCGACCGGGGCTGGATCCCGGGCCGACGCGGTCGCCGGCCCGCATGCAGCCGCCGACCTCGGCTCCGAGCTGACCCGCGCGCGCCGCATCTGCCAGGAAGGCCGCGATGCGGTGGAGGCGATGTTCCGCGAAGTGCGCATGGGCCGGATGGTCGATCCGGCGGCGATGCTGCCGCTGGCCGACGAGATCACGGCGTCGGTCGACCGCCACCCCGGCGCCCTGATCTCGATCGCCCGGCTCAAGACCGCCGACGACTACACCTACCTGCATTCGGTCGCGGTCAGCGCGCTGATGGTCGCCTTGGCGCGCCAGCTCGGGCTCGACGAGGCGCAGTGCCGCGAAGCGGCGATGGGCGGGCTGCTGCACGACCTGGGCAAGGCCTGCATGCCGCTGGACATCCTCAACAAGCCCGGGCAGCTGACCGACGACGAATACATGGTCATGCGCTCCCACCCGGAGGAAGGCGAGCGCCTGCTGCGCCACAGCGGCCTGGAGAACGCGGCGGTCCTGCACATGGTCCGCCACCACCACGAGAAGTACGACGGCGGCGGCTATCCGGCGCGACTGCCCGCCGATGCGACCCCGCTGCTGACCCGGATGAGCGCGGTCTGCGACGTGTACGACGCGATCACCTCCAACCGCCCCTACAAGGAAGGCTGGGATCCGGGCGAATCGCTGCGCCGGATGGCGTCGTGGAAGGGCCACTTCGACCCGGCAGTGCTCAAGGCCTTCATCGCCAGCGTCGGCATCTACCCGATCGGCACCCTGGTGCGGCTGTCCAGCGAACGGCTGGCGGTGGTGCTGGAGCAGGGACCGGGTGCGCTGTCGGCGCCCCGGGTGCGGGTGTTCTTCTCGGCGCGGCTGCGCAGGCAGGTCCTGCAGCAGGACCTGGACCTGTGGGCGCCGGCCTGCGGCGAGCGCATCACCGGGATCGAATCGCCGCGGCAGTGGGGTTTCCGCGAGCTGGATAAGCTGTGGGCGCCCTAGGGCGCGCCGCGTCACTTCACCCGGCGACCGTGCTTGACCACGATGTCCACCCGCTGCAGCAACGCCACCTGCTTCAGGACGTCGCCCTTGACCGCGATGATGTCGGCGTACTTGCCCTCGGTCACCGTGCCGTAATCCTTGTCGGCCTTCATCGCCACCGCCGGCCAGTAGGTGGCCGCGCGGATCGCGTCGATCGCCGGCACGCCGAGCCGGTTCACCCACACGTCCAGCTCGTTCCAGGTGCTGCCGCTGTGGAATTTCATCGGGATGCCCGAATCGGTGCCGATGAGCAGCTGCACGCCGTTCTCGCGCAACTGCTGGAACTTGCGCTGCAGGGTCGGCCAGCGCTGCGGCGTCTGCTGGAAATAGGAGATGCGTTCCGGGTGCGCCAGCGACTGGCGGATGTCCGCCACGATCGCCGGCGGCAGGCCCTCATGCCAGTCGCTGCCGTCGATGAATTCGTGGTTCTTCACCGTGTACGGGAAGTTGTAGAGGCCCTCGATCGTCGGCGTCCAGAACAGCGGGCCGGCGGCCATGTTGGCGGTGCGCTCGCGCAGCGCGGCGATCACGTCGGGCGGATATTCGGGCGCGGCGGCCAGGCCGGTGTGTTCGAAGCAGTCGACGCCGGCTTCCAGGCCGCGGCGGATCTCCTCGGGTCGGTGCGCGTGCGCCACCACCGGCAGGCCGTGCCGGTGCGCCTCGTCGACGATCGCCCGCAACTCGGCCTCGCTCATCCCGTCCTGGTCGATCAGCTTGACCACGTCCACGCCGGCTTCGGCGATGCGGCGCACCTTGGCGCGCGCATCGGCCGGCGAATCCACGCCCCAGCGGAACTGCTCGGTGCCCGGATAGGGCTTCTTCTGGATGAAGGGACCGGACACGAACAGGGTCGGGCCCGGGATGCGACCGGCGGCGATCGCGTCGCGCACGGCGATGCTGTCCTCCAGCGGGCCGCCGAGGTCGCGCGCGCCGGTGACGCCGGCCAGCAGCAGCTGCCTGGCCGAGGCGGGCATGATCACGTCGCGGAACTGCGCCGGATAGGTCCGGTCCCAGTGCTCGTAGTCGGCGTGGCCGTTGATCATCAGGTGCACGTGCATGTCCCACAGGCCGGGCAGCACGGTCATGCCTTCGGTCGAAACCACCGTGGCGTCGGCCGGGACCGGCAGGGTGTCGACCGTGCCGACCGCGACGATCCGCTCGCCCTCGACCAGGACCACGCTGTCGCGGATCGGATCGGCCAGGGTGCCATCGACCAGCGTGCCGCCGACCAGCGCCAGCGTCTGCGCCGCCGCGCCTTGCGCCAGCAACGAACCCACCAACAGCCACATGCTCCTGCCCGCCTTGCCCATGCCCTGCTCCCCGTCCGCCAAAGCCGCAGCCTAACCGGCGGCCGCGGCCCGCGACAGGACCGCCGGCACGGTACGGCGCCTGCAAGGTTGTCCTCGTTGCGCTGCTTCCGGCGTGTCCTGTCTGCGAACCCTTCCACGCCACCGTCCCCCGCACGCCGCGCAGACCCGACATGAACCCCATCCGCCATCCGCTGACGCTCGCCCTGGCCGCCGCCGTGTCCGTCGCCCTGCCCGCCAGCAGCGCGCCGTCCGGTCCCGAAACCCAGGTCTGGATCGACGTGGCGACCCACCACCAGGCCGGCATGCCCGACATGGAATCGATGATGGGCGGCATGGGCGGACTGGCCGCGAAGATGATGGGCGGAGGCCAGGGGACGTTCGCGTATCCCGACGCGCGGCATCCGATGATGACCGGCAAGTTCTTCGACATCGCCATGCTCAACACGCTGGCGCCGGGCAAGGAAGCCGAACAGCAGGTCCCGGCGGGGCTGGGCCTGGGCGCGTCGCTGCCATTGCTGCGGCCGGCCGCCAGCGTCGGTCGTGAAGCCGGCGGCACGACTGGAGTGCCCGACGGCGAGATCCACATCAAGTACTACTGGGGCTGCGGCAGTGAGGTCCGCGCCGGCCAGCCGCGCGAACTGCACATGCGCGCCAGGGGCGGCAAGTTCGAGATGAGCGGCGACCCGATGCAGGGCCGCTACGCGCCCGACCGCGGCGTCGACCCGAACCCGTCCTACGTGCTTTGGCCGAACCCGAAGACGCGCAACCGCGCGCCGGCCAGCGCCTCGCTCGTCGGCCAGCACCGCATCACCGGGCAAGGGGTGCCGGAGTCGCTGGAGTTCGAACTGCAGCAGGCCGCCGACTTCATGCCGAAGATCGCGCTCACGCAATCGGGCGAACTGGCCAGCGGACTGACCCTGGGCTGGCAGCCGGTCGATCGCGCCAAGGCCTACTTCCTGCACGGCCTGAGCCTGCAGGACAAGACCATCGTGATCTGGAGCAGCGCCGAGGTGCCCGATGCGGGCCAGGGCGTGGTCGACTACCTCACCGGCGCGCAGATCGACCGCTGGCTCAAGGAGAAGGTGTTGCTGCCCCCGTCCACCACTTCTTGCGCGATCCCGAGGGGGATCTTCGCCGACGCCAGCAGTGGCCAGGCCAGCCCGGGCATCCTGAGCATGATCGCCTATGGCCCGGAGACCCACGTCGCCTGGCCGCCGAAGCCGGCCGATCCGAAGCAGCCGTGGGATCCGGAGTGGAACGTGCGCGTGCGCACCAAGTCCACCGCGGGCGCACTGCTGGGCATGGACCTGTCCGGCATGCAGGGCATGGACGGCATGGACGCCGGCGATGCGGCCACGCCGCAGGATCCGGGACAGAAGAAGCCCGAGGAAGGCGCGACCAAGAAGCTGCTCAAGGGCCTGCTGCGCAACCTGTGATCGCGTCCGGGCGATGGCCCGGCGCGGCCGTCGGCCCGCGCCGGACGCGCGCTCAGTAGGCGAATTCGCCGAACACCCGGTCGATGTCGCCCTTCCACGCGCCATGGAACAGCTCGAGCTTGCGCTCGGCGGCGGTCTGCCCGCTCTCGGCGATCTCCACCAGCGTTTCCAGGAAGCGGGTCTCGTCGATGCCGTCGTCGTTGAGCGCGGCGCGGCGGCGCAGGCCGGCGACGGAAATCTTCAGCGCTTCGACCGCCAGCTCGCGCACCGTCGCGCCACGGACGCTGCCGAGGCGGGCCGGCAGCTTGAGCGCGTGCTTCGGCACGCCGTCGCGCAGCGCGTGGCGCTCGGCGGCGCCGAAGTCCCTGACCAGGTCCCAGGCCGCGTCCAGTGCCGCGTCGTCGTACAGCAGGCCCACCCAGAACGCCGGAAGCGCGCACAGGCGCGACCACGGGCCGCTGTCGGCGC
The DNA here is from genome assembly GCF_010211765.1 of Pseudoxanthomonas kaohsiungensis. Classification (GTDB taxonomy): domain Bacteria; phylum Pseudomonadota; class Gammaproteobacteria; order Xanthomonadales; family Xanthomonadaceae; genus Pseudoxanthomonas; species Pseudoxanthomonas kaohsiungensis. Next base: position 37,550 of record NZ_PDWO01000016.1, read on the forward strand.
CGCGCATCTCCAGGTACTTCTTCAGCCGCACTTCCGGGAAGGCGGTGGTCATGTGGTCGGACCAGTCGCGCAGGGTCGGCAGCGCGCCCGGCAGCACGTCCAGCTCGCCCTTGAGGAACTTGCGGAACGACTTCCCGGACGCATCGACATAGACGCCGTCGCGGTAGGAGAAGTACATCGGCACGTCGAGCAGGTAGTCGATGTAGCGCTCGTAGCCGAAGCCGTCCTCGAACACGAAGTCGAGCATGCCGGTGCGATCGGGGTCGGTGTCGGTCCAGATGTGCGAGCGGTAGCTGAGGTAGCCGTTGGGCTTGCCCTCGGTGAACGGCGAATCGGCGAACAGCGCGGTGGCCACCGGCTGCAGCGCCAGGGACACGCGGAACTTCTTCACCATGTCCGCTTCGGAGGCGTAGTCCAGGTTGACCTGCACGGTGCAGGTGCGGGTCATCATGTCCAGGCCGAGCTGGCCGACCCTGGGCATGTAGGACTTCATGATCTGGTAGCGGCCCTTGGGCATCCACGGCATCTCGTCGCGACGCCACTTGGGCTGGAAGCCCATGCCGAGGAACCCCAGCCGCAGTTCGTCGGACACCTGCCGCACCTCGTTGAGGTGGGTGCCCAGTTCCACGCAGGTCTGGTGGATGGTTTCCAGCGGCGCGCCCGACAACTCCAGCTGCCCGGCCGGCTCCAGCGTGACCGACGCGCCCTCGCGGAGCAGGGCGATGACCCGCCCGTTCTCCTCGACCGGTTCCCAGCCGAACCGCACCAGGCCCTTGAGCAGCGCCTCGATGCCGCGTTCGCCGTCGAACGCCGGCGGCCGCAGGTCGTCCAGGCGGAAGCCGAACTTTTCGTGCTCGGTGCCGATGCGCCACTGGTCGCGGGTCTTTTCCCCGGACGCGACGTACTCCAGGAGCTGGCTGCGCTGGGTGACCGGGGTATCGGCGACGTGGCTCGGGCTCGACAAGGGCAGGCTCGCAGGCGGCCGTGGGGGCCGCGGGGCAGCGCACTATAGCCTGCCGCGGTAAAGGCGACGTTGCCGCTCCTGCGCCTCAGCATTCCGTCCATGCGCACCCGCGACAGCCGCGGCCGCGCCCGGGTTAGGCTATGCCGATGCCGAACCGCGCGCGCCCCCGGACCCACGCCGAACTGCACCGCACCGACCGCGTCGGCTGGCTGCGCGCGGCGGTGCTCGGTGCCAACGACGGCATCGTCTCGGTCGCCGGCCTGGTGGTCGGCGTGGCCGCCAGCGGCGCGGACTCCGGCGCGATCCTCACCGCCGGCATCGCCGGCACCGTCGCCGGCGCGATGTCCATGGCCGCAGGCGAATACGTGTCGGTGCAGTCGCAGGCCGACACCGAGCGGGCCGACATGGCGATCGAGCGGCGCGAGCTGCGCGAGCAGCCGGAAGCGGAGCTGCGCGAGCTGGCCCGCATCTACGAGCAGCGCGGACTGGACCCGGCGCTCGCGTTGCAGGTCGCCGAGCAGCTCACCGCGCACGATGCCCTGGCCGCGCATGCCCGCGACGAACTCGGCATCAGCGCCAGCCTGCGCGCGCGGCCGGTGCAGGCGGCGCTGGCATCGGCGGCGGCGTTCTGCGCCGGTGCGGCCCTGCCGATCGCGGCCACGCTGCTGGCGCCACCGGCGCACGCGGCCACCGTGGTCACCGCCAGCACCCTGTTCGGCCTGCTGCTGTCCGGCGGACTGGCCGGCTGGGCCGGCGGTGCCTCGGTACCGCGCGGCGCATTGCGGGTGACGTTCTGGGGCGCACTGGCGATGGGTGCCGCGCACCTGATCGGCGGCCTGTTCGACGTGGCGGTGTAGGAGCCCATCCTCATGGGCGACCCGATGCCGCCGGCACAGGCAACGGTGTCGGCATGCCGACGCCCGTGTCGCCCATGAGGATGGGCTCCTACAGCAGCTCCAGCCAGCCGGCGACGACCGCGCGGGCTTCGTCCACGCCCTGCTTCGATTCGCTCGAGAAGGTCTGCACGCCGATGCCGGCATCGCCGAACGTGGCCTGCAGCTCCTTGCGCACCGCCTGCAAGGCCTGCGCCTGCTGGCCGCGGCCGAGCTTGTCGGCCTTGGTCAGCAGCGCATGCGCCGGCAGGCCGCGCGCGACCGCGTACTCGAGCATCTGCCGGTCGTAGTCCTTGAGCGGGTGGCGGATGTCCATCACCACGACCAGCCCGCGCAGCGCCTCGCGCTGGCGGAAGTAGCGGTCGATGAATCCCTGCCAGTGCGCCTTCATTTCCATCGGCACCTTGGCGTAGCCGTACCCCGGCAGGTCGACCAGGTAGCGCTGCGGCTGGACCTCGAAGAACACCAGCTGCTGGGTGCGTCCGGGGGTCTTGGACACGCGGGCCAGTGCGTTCTGCCGGGTCAGCGCATTGAGCGCACTGGACTTGCCGGCATTGGACCGGCCGGCGAAGGCGACTTCGAGCCCCCCATCGGCCGGAAGCTGGGCGGGCGTGTGCGCCGAGCCCAGGTAGCGGGCTTTTTCGAGTGGATTGGACATGGCCATAGGATCGCACGTCGCGCGCCCCGGGCCCCGCGACGACGCGGCGGCCGGCGCTTTCGTTGACCGTCGCGCCCCGCGACAGGGATAATCCCGACGTTTCGCGGCCGTTCACGGGCCGCCTCGATCGGGTTCCCGGAGCTCTAGCATGCGCCACGCTCGCGTTTTAACCCTTGCCGGACTGGCCGTCGCGGTCACCGCCGTCGCCGCCTATGCCGCCCAGACCACGGTGGTGCCGGTGCCGGACAACGCGCCCGTGCAGACCGCACCGCTGGAAGTGGACCTGAGCAAGACCCACTGGGGCGACGCCGAAGCCGGCGCCGGCAAGGCCGCCGCCTGCGCCGCCTGCCATGGCGCCGACGGCAACCCGGTCGACCCGATGTACCCGCGCATCGCCGGCCAGAGCGAGCGCTACATCGCCAAGCAGCTGGCCCTGTTCGCCAGCGGCGAGCGCCACAGCGGCCTGGCCGCGGTGATGGCCCCGTTCGCCCAGGCGCTGAGCCCGCAGGACATGCGCGACGTGGGTGCGTTCTTCGCCCAGCAGAAGGCCGGCGCCGGCGTGGCCGACGACACCGAGGTGGCCGATGGCCCCTACGCGGGCCTGAAGTACTACGAGATCGGCCAGCAGCTGTTCCGCGCCGGCGACGCCGAACGCGGCATCCCGGCCTGCGCGTCCTGCCACGGCCCCACCGGCGCCGGCAACCCGGGCCCGCCGTACCCGCACATCGGCGGGCAGATGGCCGAGTACTCGGCCCGGCGCCTGCAGGAATACCGCGCCGGCACCACCAGCGAGAAGGACGCGGCCTCGTTCCACATCATGGCCAAGGTCGCCAACAAGCTGACGGACCAGGAAATCGGCGCGCTGGCCAGCTACCTGCAGGGCCTGCACGACCATGCCGACGATGCCGAGGTCGCCGCGGCCGAACCGCGCTCCTGAACTTCGGCGCGCCGGCGCGGTCTGACCACCGTAGTCCCTCTCTCTTGAACTTGCGCCGGCCCCATGGCCGGCGTCTTTTTTCCGCCGGGCGCCACCGCCCGGACCACGCCGGAGACCCCCGATGAAGGCAGTGCTGACCGGACTTCTGCTCGCCGCCCTGGCCTGGCTTCCGGCCGCCGCCGCCGCGCCGGCCGGGTCGGCGCCGCAGGCCGGCCACGACTACATCGAGCTCCCCGCGGCCCGGTCCTGGGCGGCCAGGCCCGGGCGGATCGAGGTCGCCGAGGTGTTCGGCTATTCCTGCCCGCACTGCGCCCACCTGGAGCCGCTGCTGGCCGAATGGAAGGCGAAGCTGCCGCGCGACGTCGACTTCGTGGCCGTGCCCGCCGCCTTCGGCGGCCCCTGGGACACCTGGGCCCGCGCCTACTTCGCCGCTTCCAGCCTGGGCCTGATGCCCCGCGCCCACAAGGCGACCTTCGACGCCGTGCACCGGTCCGGCTCCCTGCCGCGCAACCCCAGCGCGACGGAACTGGCCGCCTTCTTCGCGGGGTATGGTGTCGATGCGGCGAGCTTCCAGGCCGCGATGGCCGATCCCAAGGTCGACGCGCAGGTGCGGCAGGCCGCGGCGCTGGCGCAGGCCTGGGAGCTGGAAGGCACGCCCGCCCTGGTGGTGGCCGGCCGTTACCGGGTGCTCGGCCATGATTTCGAGGACATGCTGCGCATCGCCGACTGGCTGATCGCGCGCGAGCGCCAGGCCGGGCGCAAGCCGTGACCGCCGGGTTGCCGGCCCCGACCGCGCATTGACGCCCCGTACCCCATCCTTTCCGTACCCAGGAGACCACCCGCCATGACCAAGCGCCACCTGCTCAGCCTGTCCCTGCCGCTGCTGCTGGCCCTGACCGCCTGCTCCGGGCCGGAGGCCCCCGCCCCGGCGGCCACGCCGGCACCGGCCGCGCCCGCCGAAACCGCTGCTCCGTCCGCCCCCGCCACGCAGCCGGGCGAAGCCGCGGCCACGGCCGCCGAACCCGCCCAGGCGGCCGCGCCGGCGCCGGCACCGAGCGCGCCCACCGGCCCGGCCCCGGTCGCCGGCGTGGACTACATCGAGATCGCCAACGGACAGGCCTTCCAGCCGGCGGCCGGCAAGATCGAAGTCGCCGAAGTGTTCGGCTACACCTGCCCGCACTGCGCCCAGTTCGAGCCCGAGTTCCAGGCATGGAAGCAGCGCCAGGCCGCCGACGTGGCGGTGGTCCAGGTGCCGGCGGCGTTCGGCGGCTACTGGCTGCCGTACGCGCGCGCGTTCTACGCCGCCGAGGCGCTGGGCGTGCTGCCGCAGAGCCACGACGCCATGTTCAACGCGATCCACGTGCAGCGCAGCCTGCCGGTCAACAACAACGTCACCGCCGAGCAGATCGCGCCGTTCTACGCCCAGTACGGGGTGGACGCCAAGCGCTTCGCCGATACCTTCAACAGCTTCGGCGTGGACGCCAAGATCAACCGGGCCAAGCAGTTCGCGGTGAAGACCCGGATCGAGGGCACGCCGGCGATCGTGGTCAACGGCAAGTACACCGTGCCGGTGGACCAGCAGGGCTTCGGCAAGATGCTCAACACCGTTGACTGGCTGGTCGCCAAGGAGCGCGGCGGCGCGAACTGACGCGCCGTCGCACGCTCCGATGGGCTCCCCCGCGCCCTCGACCGGCACAGCCAGGCCACCGGAGGTCGCCGACGCGACCTCCGGCGCGCGCCGGCTGCGCCTGCTCAGCGCCAACATCCAGGCCGGCTCGAGCACGCGCCGCTACAGCGATTACGTGACCCGCAGCTGGTCGCATGCGCTGCCGGCCGGCAAGCGCACCAGCCTGGACGCGATCGCGCAGCTGGCCAGCGGCCACGACATCGTCGGCCTGCAGGAAAGCGACCCGGGCAGCCTGCGCTCGGGGTTCACCAACCAGACCCATTACCTGGCCCAGCGCGCCGGCTTCCATTACTGGACCCACCAGCCCAACCGCAGCGTCGGCGGCGTGGCCTCCAGCGCCAACGGCCTGCTCAGCAAGCTCGAGCCGGTCCGGACCAGCGACCATTCCCTGCCCGGCCGGATCAAGGGCCGCGGCGTGCTGCTGGCCCACTTCGGCGACGACCGCCCGGGCCTGACGGTGGCCGTCGCGCACCTGTCGCTGGGCGCGAAGTCGCGGCTGGCGCAGCTGTCCTTCATCGCCGAAGTGCTGCAGGACCATCCCAACGCGGTGCTGATGGGCGACTTCAACTGCCTGCCCGACCAGCCGGAGATGGAGGTGCTCTACCGCAACACCACCCTGCGTCCGCCCGAATGCGTGGTGCCGACCTTCCCGAGCTGGAAGCCGCAGCGGGCGATCGACCACATCCTGGTCAGCGGCGACCTCAAGTGCCTCGGCTCGCAGGCCTTCCCCGCCGCGTTCTCCGACCACCTGGCGCTGGCGATGGAGATCGAGGTGCCGGAGGACGCGCTGCGCACCTGAGCCGCTTGTTCGGCCCACGTCCTGGGCGTAAGACGACCCCGGGTTACCCGGATCCGGATAGACCGCCTTCTCCGCGATCAGGCACGGCCGTTGCAGCGGCGGTGGATCTTCGCCCCGGCCTTGGCCGTCCAGCGTCTTCGAGCAGGCCGGAGATCACCGGCCCGCGCCAGTGCAATGGCCAGCGCGTGGCACCCTTGCGGCTCAGAAGCCGTAGCGCAGGAACCCGCCGTCCACCGCGATGCATTCGCCGGTGACGTAGCTGGCCGCCGGCAGGCACAGGAAGGCGACCGCCGAAGCGACCTCTTCCGGCTCGCCGATCCGGCGCATCGGCGTGCGCCCGATCACTTCCTCGTAGTAATCCGGATCCGACAGCGGCCCGGAGGTCCGCCGCGTGCGGATGTACCACGGCGCCACCGCGTTGACCCGGATGCCGTCCTCGGCCCATTCGGCGGCGAGGTTGCGCGTCATCTGGTGCAGGGCCGCCTTGCTCATGCCGTAGACCACGCCGCTGCGCACGTGGGTGATGCCGGAAACGCTGCCGACGTTGACGATACTCGACGCGGCATGCCGGGCCAGCAGCGGGTGCGCGTAGCGCGACAGCTCGAAGGCGGCGAACAGGTTGGTCTCGAAGATCCCGCGCCACTCGTCCTCGGTGTAGTCCACCGCGGCCTTGGTGACGTTGCCGCCGGCGTTGTTGACCAGGACGTGCAGGCCCTCGCCCTGGTCCTCGACCCAGTCCAGGATCGCCTGGCGGTCGGCGTCGTCGGCCACGTCGGCGGCCATCGCCAGGATGTCCTGCGCCGGGTGGCGGTCGGCGAGCTCGTCGCGCGCCTCCTGCAGCGGATCCTCCTCGCGCGCCACCAGCAGCAGGTGCGCACCCAGTGCCGCGAGTTCGCGCGCGATCGCCAGGCCGATGCCGGCGCTGGCGCCGGTCACCAGCGCCAGTTGCCCGTCCAGCCGCCACCGGTTCGTCGTCATGGGCGTAGGATAGCGCCGGCCTTCCTCCGGAGCGCGCCGATGTCCGATAACGTCCATCCGTTCCCGTTCCGCCCGGCGCTGTGCGCGATCGCGCTGGTCGCCGCGCTCGCCGCCTGCCGCCGGGAACCGCCCCCGACCGAACGGCCGCCCGAACCGCAGGCACAGGCGCACACCGGATTGCGTGATGCGATCCAGGCGCCGCAGGACAAGGCGCACGGCGTGGAGAAGACCGTGCAGGACGCGGCCGACCGCCAGCAGGCGGAGATCGACGCGGCCGAAGGCGGCTGAGCCGCGCCATCGACGACGCGAGCGCCCCGTAGAGCCGGCCCTGGCCGGCTGCTTCCGCCCGCCATCGACATGCAAGGCCGCGGGGCAAGCCCCGCTCTACGCGGGGCCGCGCCCGCGCGGGCGCATCACCACCCGCAGAAGCAATAGGCCAGCGACTTCACCGGCGTGCCGTTGCGGTCCTTGAGTGCGTTCTCGACGAAGCGCAGCTGCGCCTCCGCCTCGGGCATGGCCTGCGCCAGCGCCGCGCGTGCCAGGCCCGAATCCTGCAGCAGCGCCGCGCCGACCCGGCTGCCGGCGAAACCGGCCAGGAACTGCGCGAACGGGGTGGCCGGCTTGTCGATGTAGGTCACGCGGAACTTGCCCTTCTCGCCCAGCTTGGCGCGCGTGGCCGCATCGGCGACCGCATCGCCCAGGTCGCCGAGCTCGTCCACCAGGCCGCGCTCCTTGGCCTGCGCACCGCTCCACACGCGGCCACGGGCGACCGCGTCGACTTCTTCCACCGGCTTGCCGCGCGCGGCGGCGACCTTGCCGGTGAAATCGGCGTAGCCCTTGTCGATCACCGCCTGGATCACGCGACCCACCTCCGGATCCATCGGCCGGGTGACGTCGAACGCACCGGCGAAGCGGGTGGTGCTCACGCCGTCGGTGTGCACGCCGATCTTGTCCAGGGTGCGGGTGAAGTTCGGGATCAGGCCGAAGATGCCGATCGAGCCGGTGATCGTCGACGGATCGGCGTAGATCCGGTCGGCGTTCATGCTGATCCAGTAGCCGCCCGAGGCGGCCAGGTCGCCCATCGACACCACCACCGGCTTGCCGGCGGCCTTGAGCTGCTCGACCTCGCGGCGGATCTGCTCGGAGGCGAACACCTCGCCGCCGGGCGAATCCACGCGCAGCACCACCGCCTTGACGTGCTCGTCGTCGCGCGCCTGGCGCAGCAGCGCCGCGGTGGACTCGCCGCCGATCCGCCCGGCCGGCTGGTCGCCGCCGCTGATCTCGCCCTCGGCCACCACCACGGCCACCTGCGGGCGGCGGTCGACCGGCGAGCGCTTGCTGTCCAGCTGCACCAGGTAGGCATCCAGGTCGACGCTGCGGAAGCCGCGCTCGTCGTCCTCGTCGGCCACGCCACGCTCGGCCAGCAGTTGCTCCACTTCCTCGCGGGTCTTGAGCCCGTCGACCAGCTTCATCGACTGCGCATGCTTGGCGATGTCGCCACCGGCGGCCTCGATGCCTTCGGGCAACGCGTCGATCTGCGCGGCCAGCTGCGCCGGGTCGAGCTTGCGCGCCGCGCCGACGTCGGCCAGGTAGCGCTGCCACACGTCGTTCATCCAGTACAGGTCGGCTTCCTTGGCTTCCGGCGAGGCCGCATCGAGGATGTAGGGTTCGGCGGCGGACTTGAACTCGCCGACCCGGAACAGGTGCACGTCCACGCCGAGCTTGTCCTGCAGGCCGGTGCGGAAATACTGGCGGTAGCGCCCCAGCCCTTCCAGGAGCAGGCCGCCCATCGGGTCGAGGTAGATCTCGTCGGCCTGCGCGGCCAGCAGGTACTGGCCCTGGCCGATGTTCTCGCCGAACGCCACCACCTGCTTGCCGGAGGCGCGCAGTTCGCCCAGCGCCTGGGCCACCTCGCGCATCGAGGCCATGCCCGAGGGTTGCAGCTTGTCCAGCTGCAGCAGCACGCGCTCGATGTGCTTGTCGTCCCTGGCCTCCTCGATCGCCCGCAGCAGGTCGCGCAGCTGGATCTCCTCGGCCGACCGGTCGCCCAGCGCGCGCGCCAGCGCGCGGGTCACCGGGTCGGCGGTGAACTGCTCCACCAGCCGGCCTTCCGGCGCGATCACCAGGGTCGTGCGCTCCTGCAGCGGCTGCACGCCGCTGCCCTTGCCCAGCGCGGCGATGAACAGGATCAGGACCAGGAACAGCAGTCCGAAGAACAGCAGGTTGAGGATCAGCCGGCGCGTGAAGTTCATCACGTCCCACAGGCCGACGAAGAAGCGACCGACGGGATTGGGGCGCGGCAGGGGGGGCGGGTTCATCGGACAACGGCTCCGGCAGGCGGGATGCGGGTTACGACTGCAGGATAGCCCGTGCGCCAGGGCCTTTCATGCGCCTGAAGTCAGGGTGCCGCCGGGGGCGGCCACCGGCAGCGGCAAACGGTTCAGGCGCCAGGACAGGCGCCAGCCCATCAACACCGCCGCCGCCGACAGGCCGACGATCAGGCCGGCCCACATGCCCTGCGGCCCCCAGCCCAGCCCCAGGCCGAGTCCGGCGCCCAGCGGCATGCCCAACCCCCAGTACGCGGCCATCGCCAGGAACATCGGCACCCGGGTGTCGCGCAGACCACGCAGCGAGCCGGCCGACATCACCTGGATGCCATCCGGGAACTGGAACGCGGCCGCGTACAGCAGCAGGGTCGAGGCCAGCGCGGCCACCGCCACGTCGCGGGTATAGACGGCGACGATCGCGTCGTGCCCCAGCAGCAGCACGACCGCCGAGCACAGCTGGGTCGCCAGCACGATCGCGTAGCCGGCGCGCGCGGCCCGGCGCACGCCCGCCGGGTCGCCGGCGCCCAGCGCGTGGCCGACCCGCACCGTGGTCGCCTCGGCCAGGCCCATCGGGACCATGAAGCACAGTGCCGAGACGTTGATGGCGATCTGGTGCGCGGCCGCCGGCACTTCGCCGAGCCGGGCGATCAGCAGCGCCGTGGCGATGAACAGCCCGCCCTCCATCAGCACCGTCACCCCGATCGGCAGGCCGGTGGCGAGCAGGCTGGCGATCACGCGCCAGCGCGGCCATTCCAGGTGCGCGAACAGGCCCAGCGGCGCGAACCGGGCCGACCGCCACAGGTACAGCGCGAAACCCAGCGCCTGCAGCCACATCACCGTGGCCGAGGCCGCGCCCAGGCCGGCGGCGCCCATTTCCGGCAGCGGGCCGACGCCGAAGGTCAGCACGTAGCCCAGCGGCGCCAGCACCGCCAGGCCGCCGAAGCCCAGCAGCATCGTCGGCAGGGTCCAGTGCAGGCCTTCGCTGAGGTAGCGCATGCAGAAGAACAGGGTCAGCGCCGGCACGCCCCAGCGCACCGCATGGGAGAAGGCGGTCGCGCCGGGAATGATGTCCGTCGCGATGCCGAACGCGCCCAGCGCCAGCGGCACCGCGCTGAGGAAGGCGAACATCAGCAGGCCCAGGCCCAACCCCAGCCACAGCGCCTGCCGGAACAGCGGCGCGATCTCGTGGCGGCGGCCGGCGCCATCGAGCTGCGACACGGAGGCGGTCAGCGCGATGAGCGTGCCGATCGGCACCATCATCGGCAGCCACAGCAACGCGGTGCCGACCGTGACCGAGGCCAGCGTGCGCGTGCCGTGGTGGCCGGCGATGACGTTGTCGACGAAGTTGATCAGGCCGGTCGACACGTGGCCCAGCACCAGCGGCAGGGCAAGCGTGGCGGTGGCGCGCAGTTCGCGGCCGAAGCGCGGCGCGGATTCGGAAGGCATGCAAGGACACTTGGCGCGGGCTGCGGCCGTGCGGTCGGGCACTGGCACCGGGCTCCTGCGGCCCGCTATCTTAGCCTTGCCCCGGGGAAGCGACGAACACACGCCATGAGCGACAGCCCTCCTGCCGCCTGCGAGAACTGCGCCCAGCCATTGCAGGGCCGGTTCTGCCACGCCTGCGGCCAGGCCGCGCACAGCCCGGTACGCAGCTTCGCTCACGCGGTCGAAGAGGTATTCGAGTCCTTCTGGCACCTGGACGGGCGCATCTTCCGCACCCTGCGCCGACTGCTGGCGCCCGGCGCGTTGGCCGCCGACTTCCTGGCCGGGCACCGGGCGCCCTACGTGGCGCCGATGCGCCTGTTCGTGATCCTGTGCGTGCTGACCTTCTTCGTCGGCAAGCTGGTGGATTTCGGCGATTCGTCGGCCCTGCCGCCGGTACAGGTGAATGGATCGGGCAACAGCGACTTCGCCCGGGCCCAATCGGTGGCCGAGGTCGAGCAGATCCGCGACAAGGCCATCGCCGATATGGAACAGGCGCGCGAAAGCATGCCGGCGATCGCCGCGCCGGCGCGGCACGGCTTCGACCGGGGAATCGCCCAGATCCGCCGCCAGGCCGACCGGCGCATCGTCGAACTCGGCGGCACGCCTCGTGCCCCTGCGCCCGGAACCGATGCGGAGGCCGATGCCGAGCCTGCGAATCCCGATGCGATCGCCATCTCCACCGGCACGACCGCCGACGGGTGGCTGGAGCGGCAGGGCCAACGCATGCTGCAGAACCTGCCGCGCATCGAGAAGGACCCGTCGCTGTTCAAGTACGCCTTCATGGGCAGCGTGCCCACCGCGCTGTTCGTGCTGGTGCCGCTGTTCGCGCTGCTGCTGAAACTGTTCTACCTCGATTCCGGCCGCCTGTACCTGGAGCACCTGGTAGTGGCGTTCTACAGCCACGCGTTCCTGTGCCTGGCGTTGCTGGCCCAGTTCGCGCTGCTGGCGCTGGACCACTGGATCACGCCGCACCTGGCCTTCTTCGGCGCGATATCCGGGCTGGCAGCAGCCCTGCTGTGGCTGTGGATGCCGACCTACCTGCTGCTGATGCAGAAGCGCGTCTACGGCCAGGGCTGGACCCTGACTTCGCTCAAGTTCGTGCTGATCGGCGGCATCTATTCGTTCACGCTGATGCTTACCGTGATGGCGTTGATCGTGGTCAGCCTCGCCCGCGCCTGAGCGGTTGCATCGTCACTGCTGGCGCTGGTCCAGCCAGGCCGTGCGCGCCGCGGGGGGCGTGGCCAGCAGTTCGCGGCGCAGCCGCTCGCGTTCGGCCGGCGGGGTGCGCAGCGACAGCGCGCCGAGCCGGGCGCGCTGTTCGGGAGTAAGCGTGCGCAGTACGGCCAGCAGCGGTTCGCGCTCGTCTTCCGGCACGAACCCGACCAGCGGCTGCAGCAGCACGAAGTCCGCGCCGAGCACCGGGCCCAGGCGCCAGCCGCGGCGCTCCATCGCATCCAGCGCGGCGAAGCGCGCGTGCAGCGCGGCCTGCGCGGCCGGATCGCGTGCCTGCAGCGCGACCGCCGCCGCATGCACCTGGGCCTGCTCGTGTGCATCCAGGCGGGCCCAGTCGGCACCGGTGCCGCCGGCATCCTGCAGCAGGTCCGCCGACGGCTCCGCCGGCTCGCCCTCCTGCTCCAGCCGCGAGGGCGGGGCGCCGGCCGCCAGCCAGGACAGCAGCGCCAGCCGGGCCACGACCGGATCCTGCACGCCCTCCTCCAGCGGCGCCGGCCAATCGACCGCGGCGACCGGCGGCGGATCGCCCTCCGGCAGCGGTTCGACCTGTACCGGCGGGTTGTCGTGCACGCGCAGGTCGTCGAGTGCCGCGGCGGCGGGCGCGTCGGCACCGGCGGCCGGCATCGCCGCGGGCCACCACCACAGCGCGGCCCCCAGCAGCAACGCGCCGAGCGCGGCGATGGCGACCAGGAGCCAGGCAGATCCGCGCGGCGGCCTGGCGGGGCGCGAGCGCGCGTCCGGCACCGGCGCGGCGGCCTCCGGCGGCGCAGCGACCTGCTGGCCGGCCAGGGCCGCTTCGCGAAGCTGCATCAGCCGCACGAGCTGGTCGCTTTCAAGCTCGCGCCCGGCCTGCTGGATCGCCTCGGCCTGGTGACGCCATCCGGCCGCATCGGGACGGCCGTCGGCGGCGCGCGGACAGGCGTCGGCCAAGGCCTGCTGGTAGGCCTGGACGTCCACGCCCAGCACCTCCGCGGCGGTGGCCTCGTCCAGGCCGGCCACCTGGCGCAGCAGCAGCGCGCGGCGCACTGGAGGGCGCATCGACGCCAGGAAGCCCAAGGCCACGGGCCAGTCGCCCCCCGGCTCCTGCGGCAGGGCCAGCAGCAGCTTCCAGAAGCGGGTCGGCCATTCCGCCATGGGCATCCGCGCGGCAGGGCCGGGGAACGCGCGGATCGCCGCCGCCAGGGACCGCTCCGCCGCCCGCGCATCCCCGGATTGCAGCCACAGGAACAGGAAAGCGCGGCGCTCGGCGCCCCGCAGGAAGGCGGCCAGCGCCGCCGGCAGCCCTGACGAACCGCTCACCGCACCAGCACCCGTCGCATCTCCACCATTGGCCAAGGATAGGCCCCCGCCGGGGTGCGGCGCGTCTTGACACGCCGCCGGGCGCTGTTCCAGCCCGCTGGGACAAGGCTCGCGGCCCAAACGGTTGTGCACAGCGCAATTACTTTCGGCGCAAAACCCGCATTTTTGCCTTCACGCCCTTCGCTGCATCGGTGTTTCACGGGCAAACCGTTGATTCTTTTTTGTTTTTTCATATGGCGTTTTTTTGACCAACCTGACTGACAGGCTTGAATTCCCGTCTTTGCGGCGTGAAGCATCGCGGTGATGCACAAGGTTATCCACATCTTGTGTGGATAAGCACAAATATCCAAGTGTGACGGCGGTTTACATCCCATTTATCAGCCGGCACGCAGCAATGCGGTGCAAGCGGGGGTCCTGCGGGCGGTCGGACGCTGGCTTTAGACTGGCCCGATATGCCCCCCTCCGACCCGATCGCCTGCCTGCAGGTCGCCTTGCCCGTGCCGCTGCCGCGGCTGTTCGACTATCTGCCGCCGGCCGGGCATGCGGCGACACCCGCCCTGGTCGGGCACCGGGTGCAGGTGCCGTTCGGCAGCCGCGAGCTGGTCGGCGTGGTGGCCAGCGTGGGCATGGCCGAGGCGGGCATCGAGCTGCGCCAGGCCAGGGGCCTGCCCGATGCCGAACCGCTGTTCAGCGGCGAACTGCTGGACTCGCTGCGCTGGCTCGCCCGCTACACCCACGCCCCGCCCGGCGAAGTCTTTGCCACCGCACTACCGGCGCCGCTGCGGGCGGGCGAGCCCTTGCCCGATACCCATGCATGGGCCTGGCTGCTGACCGAAGCCGGCGCCACCGGCCTGGCCGGCCTGCGTCGCAATACCCGGCCGCGGCGGCTGGCGGAGCTGCTCGAAGCCGGGCCCGCGGACGAGGAGAGGCTGGACCGGCAACTGGAAGGCTGGCGCGACGCCGCGCGCGCCCTGGCCAAGCGTGGTTACGCCGAGCGCGTGGCGATTCCGGCCACGCCCGGCGCGCCGGATCCGCAGGCCGGGCCGCCGCCCAACCCGGAACAGCAGGCGGCGATCGACGCCATCGTCGCGGCCCGCGGCTTCGCTCCGGTGCTGCTGGAGGGCGTGACCGGCAGCGGCAAGACCGAGGTCTACCTGCATGCCATCGCCGACTGCCTGGCGCGCGGCCGCCAGGCGCTGGTGCTGGTGCCGGAGATCGGCCTCACCCCGCAGACCCTGGCGCGCTTCCGCGCCCGCCTCGGCGTGCCGGTGCATGCGCTGCATTCGGGCCTCGCCGACGGCGAGCGCGCGCGGGTCTGGGCCGCGGCCTGGCGCGGCGAGGCGCGGGTGGTGGTCGGCACCCGCTCGGCGGTGTTCACCCCGCTGCCCGAGGCCGGCCTGATCGTGGTCGACGAGGAGCACGACGGCAGCTACAAGCAACAGGACGGCATCCGCTACCACGCGCGCGATTTCGCCCTGGTGCGCGGCAAGGCGCTGGCGGTGCCGGTCCTGCTCGGCAGCGCGACGCCGTCGCTGGAGACGCTGCACAACGCCGGCGCCGGCCGCTACGCGCACCTGCGCCTGCGCCAGCGCGCCGGCGAGGCGCGGCCACCGGCGGTGCGCATCCTCGACGTGCGCAAGCGTCCGCTGCAGGCCGGCCTGGCCCCGGAAGTGCTCGAGATGATCGGCGCGGCGCTGCGCGATGGCGGCCAGGTGCTGGTGTTCAAGAACCGCCGCGGCTACGCACCGGTGCTGCTCTGCCACGATTGCGGCTGGAGCGCCCACTGCCCGCGCTGCAGCACGCCGGTGCAGAGCACGCCGCTGACCGTCCACGCCGGCGGCGGCAAGCTGGTCTGCCACCACTGCGGCCACCGCCAGTCGCGCCCGCTGGCGTGTCCGGACTGTGCCAGCCTGGCGCTGCAGCCGCAGGGCGTCGGCACCGAGCGGCTGGAGGAGCTGCTGGCCGAACGCTTCGCCGACTGGCCGGTGCTGCGCATCGACCGCGGCACCACCCAACGCCGCGACGGCCTGGCAAGACTGCTGGCCGAACTGGGCGACAGGCCCGGCATCCTGGTCGGCACCCAGATCCTGGCCAAGGGCCACGACCTGCCCCACCTTACCCGCGTGGTGGTGGTCGGCGTGGACGAGGGCCTGTTCTCGTCCGATTTCCGTGCCGGCGAGAAGCTGGCGCAACTGCTGATCCAGGTCGCCGGCCGCGCCGGCCGCGCGCGACGCCCGGGCCAGGTGTGGTGGCAGACCCACCACCCCGACCATCGCCTGCTGCACGACCTCCTCAACGGCGGCTACGACGCCTTCGCCAGGGACGAGCTGGCCCAGCGCGAAGCTGCCGGCTTCCCGCCGTTCGCCCACCTGGCGATGCTGCGCGCCGAGGATCAGCAGGCCGGGAACGCCGACGCGTTCCTGCGTGCGGCCAGGTCGATCCTGCACGACGCCGCCGATCGCATGGCCGCGCCGGGAATCGAACTGCTCGGTCCCGTGACCGCACCGATGTCGCGGCGCGCCGGTCTCTACCGGATGCAGCTGTTGCTGTCCGCGGCCACGCGCCCGGTCCTGCATGCGCTGCTCGACGCGGCGTTGCCGGCAATCCACGCCCTGCCCGAGGCACGGCGCACCCGCTGGTCGCTGGACATCGATCCGGTCGACCTCTACTGATCGCAACATCGCAATGGCAGCATCGACCGGGCACGCAGGCATGCCGCGGACCGATGAAGCCTGCGCCCGTGGAGCCACGCCCGTTCCGGACGCAGGCGCGGCCGCGTGCGAATCAGGCCGCCTTGCCGGCCGCCGACTTCTTCGCCGCGGAGCTGCGGCCCGGCTTGTCGCGCACCAGCACGAGCTTGCCCTCCTGCTTGATCTCGAACAGGCCACTGGCCTTGACCAGGTCGCTGAGCTTGCCGTAGCCGTAGTTGCGCGGGTCGAACGAGGCCTGGTTGCTGATCTGGCTGCCGACCACGCTCAGGTTGGCCCAGCCGTCGTCGCCGCTGCCGGACTCCACGGCGCTGCGCAGCATCTGTACCAGGCGGGTGTCGCCGCGCAGCTCCTTCGCGGTCTTCTTCGCCGTCGCCTCGGCCTTGCCGTTGTCGGCCGGCGCGCCGAGCGCTTCGATGTAGGTGAACTTGGAGCACGCGTTGACGAATGGCTTGGGCGTCTTCTGCTCGCCGAAGCCGTAGACCTTGACCCCGTCGGTGAGCAGGCGCATCACCAGCGGGGTGAAGTCGGCATCGCTGGAGACGATGGCGAATCCATCGAGGTTGCGCGCGTAGAGCAGGTCCATCGCATCGACCACCATCGCCATGTCCGAGGCGTTCTTGCCTGACGAGTAGGCGAACTGCTGGATCGGGCGGATGGCGTACTCGTGCAGCACCGCTTCCCACTGCTTGAGGTTGGAACTCTTCCAGTTGCCGTAGGCGCGGCGCACGTTGGCCACGCCGTGGCGGGCCACCTCGGCCAGGATGACGTCGATCTTGCCCGCCGGCGCGTTGTCCGCGTCGATCAGCAGGGCGATGCGCTTTTCCGCTTCGGCCATCGGTTCGCTCCCTGGTCCGTGTGCCGCGCAGTCTTGCACAACCGCGGCGCCTGCGGGTCGACGCGCGTCCGTGCCAGAATCGGCCGATGGAACCCGCCCGCGAACTCACCCCGGCCCGCCGCCTGCGCAGCATCTTCAGCGGCTCGGTCGGCAACCTGGTGGAGTGGTACGACTGGTACGTGTACGCGGCGTTCTCGCTGTACTTCGCCGAGGTGTTCTTCCCCGGCGGCGACCGCACCAGCCAGCTGCTGAAGACCGCCGCGATCTTCGCCGTCGGTTTCCTGATGCGGCCGCTCGGCGGCTGGCTGCTCGGGCGCTACGCCGACCGGCACGGGCGCCGCGCCGCGCTGCTGCTGTCGGTGTGGATGATGTGCGCCGGCTCGCTGGTCATCGCCTTCACCCCGGGCTACGCCAGCATCGGCATCGCCGCGCCGATACTGCTGGTGCTGGCGCGCCTGCTGCAGGGACTGTCGGTCGGCGGCGAGTACGGCACCTCGGCCACGTACCTCAGCGAGATGGCCGGCCGCGAGCACCGCGGCTTCTGGTCCAGCTTCCAGTACGTGACCCTTGTGATGGGCCACCTGGTCGCACTGGCGGTGCTGCTGGCGCTGCAACTGCTGCTCACGCCCGAGCAGCTGCGCGAATGGGGCTGGCGGATCCCGTTCGCGATCGGCGCGCTGGCCGCGGTGGCGGCGCTGTGGCTGCGGCGGAACATGGCGGAAACCGAATCGTTCGCGCGCAGCGAGGCCGATGCCTCGGCCGCGCAGCAGCGTCGCCAGGGCACGTTGCGGGTGCTGCTGCAGCACCCGCGCGCGCTACTGACCGTGGTAGGGCTGACCATGGGCGGCACGCTGGCGTTCTATACGTACACCACCTACGTGCACAAGTTCCTGGTCAACAGCGCCGGCCTGTCCAGCCAGGACGCGGCGCGGGTGAACGCCTCGACGCTGTTCGTGTTCATGCTGCTGCAGCCACTGGTCGGCGCCTTGTCGGACCGGATCGGGCGGCGCCCGGTACTGATCGCCTTCGGGGTGCTGGGCACGCTGCTGACCGTGCCGATCCTCAGCCGCCTGCAGTCGGTGGGCAGCGCGGGCGAGGCGTTCTGGCTGGTGATGCTGGCGCTGGTGGCGCTCAGCGGGTACACCGCGATCAACGCGGTGGTGAAGGCCGAGCTGTTCCCGGTGGAGATCCGCGCGCTCGGGGTTGGCCTGCCCTATGCGTTGACGGTGGCGGTGTTCGGCGGCACCGCCGAATCGGTGGCGCTGTGGTTCAAGCGCGCCGGGCTCGAAAGCGGCTTTTACTGGTACGTCACCGCCTGCATCGCAGTCTCGCTGCTGGTGTACGTGTGGATGCCCGATACGCGCCGCCATTCCAGGATCGACCAGGACGATGCGGCCGCGCCGCGCGGAGGAACCCGGTGAACCACCACAACCGTCTTCCCCACCTGCTCGTGATCGGCGGCGGTTTCGCCGGCCTGTGGGCCACGCGTGTACTGGCCGGCGCGCCGCTGCGCATCACCCTGCTCGACCGCAGCAACCACCACCTGTTCCAGCCGCTGCTGTACCAGGTCGCCACCGCCGGGCTGTCGGCACCGGACATCGCCGCGCCGCTGCGCCACATCCTGCGCCGGCAGCGCAATGTCGAAGTGCGGCTGGGCGAAGCGACGTCGATCGATCCGGCGCGCAGGCAGGTCGTGCTGGCGGACGGCACCGCGCTGGATTTCGACTACCTGTTGCTGGCCAGCGGCGCGACCCACGCGTACTTCGGCAACGACCACTGGGCCGGGCATGCGCCGGGGCTGAAGTCACTGGATGACGCGCTGCACCTGCGCCGGCGGCTGCTGCTGGCCTTCGAGCGCGCCGAAGCCTGCACCGATCCTGGCGAGCGTGCGGCATGGCTGAGCTTCGCCATCGTCGGTGGCGGCCCGACCGGGGTCGAGCTGGCCGGCACCCTGGCCGAGATCGCCCGGCACACGCTGAAGGACGAGTTCCGCCACATCGATCCGGCGAGCGCGCGCGTACGCCTGGTCGAAGCCGGGCCTCGGGTACTGGCGTCGTTTCCCGAGGAACTCTCGCACCGCGCACGCCGGCAGCTGGAGAAGCTCGGCGTGGAGGTGTCCACCGGCGTACCGGTGACGGCCATCGACGGCGCCGGCTATCGCCTGGGCGATGTGTTCGTGCCCGCGCGAACCGTGGTCTGGGCCGCCGGCGTGGCCGCTTCGCCGCTGGCGCGATCGCTGGGCGTTCCGCTGGACCGCGCCGGCCGCGTGCCGGTCGAACCTGACCTCAGCGTGCCCGGGCAACCGCACGTGTTCGTCGCCGGCGACCTGGCCGCGGTGAAGCAGGCCAACGGCGCTGCGGTCCCGGGCGTGGCGCCGGCGGCCAAGCAGATGGGCCGGCACGTGGCCGTGGCGATCCGCGCGCGCCTGCAGGGCGCGAACGCGCGACCGTTCCGCTACCGGGACTTCGGCAACCTGGCCACGATCGGCCGCATGGCCGCGGTGGTCGACCTGCACGGGTTCAAGCTGTCCGGGCTGCTGGCCTGGTGGTTCTGGCTGGCGGCGCACGTGTTCTTCCTGATCGGCTTCCGCAACCGGCTGGTGGTGCTGCTCAACTGGGCCTGGGCCTACTGGAGCTACCAGCGTGCGGCGCGGATCATCCTCGGCAAGGGTGGGGACGGGGAACGGCCGCCGGCGAAGCCGGAGTAGGCACCGCCGGGCGGACGCGGGGCCACGGAGTACGGCAGCGAGCTGGTGCATCCGCGCCGGACGGGCATGACAATCGCGCGTGCCGCTGCGATCCTTGCCCTCGCCTCCCTGCATGCGGCCGCCGTGTCCACCCTCCTGCTGCTGTTCGACCTGATCGGCACCTTCGTGTTCGCGCTCAGCGGCGGCACGCTCGCCGTGCGCCAGCGGCTGGACCTGTTCGGCGTGCTGGTGCTGTCGTGCGCGGCGGCCGTATCCGGTGGCCTGGCCCGCGACGTGCTGATCGGCGACCAGCCACCGTCCGCGCTTGCCGACTGGCGCTACCTGGCCACCGCGATGCTGGCGGGCGTCGTCACCTTCTACCGGCACGAGTCGATCGAGCGCCTGCGCAATCCGGTGCAGTTGTTCGACGCGGCGGGCCTGGCGCTGTTCGCCGTGCTCGGTACAAGCAAGGCATTGGCCTTCGGGCTCTCTCCCTTCGCCGCGACCCTGCTCGGCATGATGAGCGGCATCGGTGGCGGCATCGCCCGCGACCTGCTGGTCGCACGCACCCCGGTCGTCCTGCAGGCGGAGCTGTATGCGGTGGCCGCGCTCCTGGGCAGTGGCGTGGTCGCGCTGGCGCACGTCACCGGGCTTCCGCCGTACCCGGCGATGGCAGCCGGTGCGCTGGCCTGCTTCGGCCTGCGCTACATGGCGATCCGCCACGGCTGGCACCTGCCGGTGGCTCGGGTGCCGGAAGACCCGCCGGGCTGAATGACCGCGGCGCCATGGGCCGACCCGCCTCCGCCTGGGTGCGTGCGGGGCAGCGTTCCCGTATGCCCACCTTGCCACGGACAACCCGACCATCGTTGGGAAGTGACCGGAAAGCAAACGGCCCGGACTTGTGCCCGGGCCGTTGCGGTAGCACTGGACGTCCTTGGTCAGGCCGCCAGCAGCGCCCGCATCTTCTTCATCGCGTTCGCCTCGATCTGGCGGATGCGTTCGGCCGACACGCCGTACTCGTCGGCCAGTTCCTGCAGCGTGACCTTGCTGTCGGCGTCCAGCCAGCGGCGGGCGATGATGTCGCGCGAGCGCGCGTCCAGGCCGGCCAGGCCCTCGCGCAACATTTCGAGCTGGTGGTCCTCGCTGTCGGCGCGCTCATACGCCTGCGAAGGATCCTCGTCCTGCGCCATCAGGTAGGCGGCCGGCGACGGCGGGGCGTGTTCGTCGTCCTCGTCGGCCGGGGCGTCGAAGCCGATATCGCGACCGGACAGGCGCGACTCCATCTCCAGCACTTCGCGTTCGGAAACGTTGAGGTCCCTGGCCACCGCGGTGACTTCGGCCGCGTTCATCCAGCCCAGGCGGGTCTTGGCCTTGCGCAGGTTGAAGAACAGCTTGCGCTGGGCCTTGGTGGTGGCGACCTTGACGATGCGCCAGTTCTTGAGGATGAACTCGTGCATCTCGGCACGGATCCAGTGCACCGCGAAGCTGACCAGGCGCACGCCCATGTCCGGGTCGAAGCGCTTGACCGCCTTCATCAGGCCGATGTTGCCTTCCTGGATCAGGTCGCCCAGCTGCAGGCCGTAGCCGCTGTAGCCACGGGCGACGTGCACGACGAAGCGCAGGTGCGAGTGGACCAGTTCGCGGGCGGCGTCCAGGTCTTCCTCGTCGCGGAAGCGACGGGCCAGGTCCTGCTCCTCATCGACGGTCAGCACCGGGATCTGGTGCACCGCGCCGATATAGGCCTCGAGCGACCCCAGCGGGCTGGGAATCGGCAGGTTGCTGGTGACGAGACTGGTCGAGCGGAGGGTCTGGGTCATGGCGGCCATATTAGCAATCGGGTGATTGGACTGCTAACGCCGGAGATGGTTCCCAGCATTGCATCCATGCAACAGCACGGCGGATTCTATCCAGCAAAATCAATGACTTGCTGGCACGCAACTGAACGCCAGCCAAGGGCGGGCGAGGCATCGCGCACCACGCCCTCCCAATCGGTGTGAGGGCCCGGCGGCGCCTTTCAAGGGGGCCATGACCTTTGGGCCATGGCCCCCGATCCAGGGGCTCAGTGGCGGGCCAGCTCGGGCAGGTCGAACACCAGCACCTCGGCGCCTTGCCCGCGCTCGATCCGGACGTCCGGCTCGTCGCGGTACAGCAGGGCGTCGCCGGCGCCCAGGTCGCGGCCGTTGACCGTGGCCGTGCCCCGGACCAGGTGGACGTACGCCAGCCGACCGGGCGCGATCGCCAGCTCCGCCGACCCGTCGCCGTCGAACAGGCCGGCGTACATGCGCGCGTCCTGGTGGATCGTCACCGAGCCGTCGGCGCCGTCGGGGCTGACCACCAGCCGCAGGCGACCGCGCTTCTCGCTGTCGTCGAACCGCTTCTGCTCGTAGCCCGGCTCGATGCCGGTGCGCTCGGGCAGGATCCAGATCTGCAGGAAGTGGGTGGTGCCTGCGCTGTCGTAGTTGAACTCCGAGTGGGTCACGCCGGTGCCGGCGCTCATCCGCTGGACCTCGCCCGGGGTGATCGTCTCGATATTGCCTATCGAGTCCTTGTGCCCGAGCGCGCCCTCCAGCACGTAGCTGATGATCTCCATGTCGCGGTGGCCATGGGTGCCGAAGCCCTGCCCGGCGGCCACGCGGTCCTCGTTGATCACCCGCAGCGGACCCCAGTGCACATGGTCCGGGTCGAAGTATTCGGCGAAGGAGAAGCTGTGCCAGGAGTCCAGCCAGCCGTGGTTGGCGTGGCCGCGTTCGCCGGCCGGTCGCAGGGTGATCACAGGGCACCTCCGGTGCTGAGGACGGGGGAGAGCTTGCGGTCGCGGCGCCAGGCATCGACGCTGAAGGCGCCGGCGCCGTTGGCGGCCAGCATCAGGAAGCCGCCGCCCAGGGCGACATTCTTCATCAGGTGGATGAACTGGTTCTGGTCCGCCAGGTCGGCATGGAACAGGAAGCCGGCGGCCAGCGAGAACACCGCCAACGACAGCGCCGCGCTGCGCGTGAACACGCCAGCCAGCACGGCCAGGCCACCACCGATTTCCAGGGCGATCACCAGCGGCAGCAACGCGCCGGGCACGCCCATCGCCTCCATGTACTGCTGGCTGGCGAGGTAGCCGGCGAGCTTGCTCCAGCCGGAAGCGATGAAGATCAGGGACAGGCCGATGCGGCCCAGGAGCGCATACAGGTGGTTCATGGAAACCTCGGACAGGAACGCGGGGCGGATTCGCGGGATGCGGATCGGGGTGGCCCTGCGACTGGCCGGCAGAATGGACCTCTTCACCAATGGAATAAACATGTAGATATTCCACTGATTGTTCTATTTGCGTCGTTACGTGCGAATCGAGGGGGCGGCCGAGATGAATCCGGCCAGCCAGGCTTCGCTCGGGGGGGACGGCGTCGCGGGCGGCTTTCCACGGACGGGTGTCCGGTCTCCCGGCGCCTACGTGGCGCGCAGCAGCGCCTCGACCTCGGCCCGTGGCGGCAGCGACCAGTCCACTGGTCCCAGCCCGCGCCGGGCCAGGTACTCGTTGGCCGAGGCGAAGTGCCCGCAACCCAGGAACCCCCGGTGCGCCGACAGCGGCGAGGGATGCGGCGCCTTCAGTACCCGGTGGCGGCGCGGGTCGATGACCTTGCCCTTGGCCTGGGCATAACTGCCCCACAGCAGGAACACCAGGCCTTCGCGTTCTTCGGCCAGGGCCTGGATGGCGTGGTCGGTGAATCCCTCCCAGCCTTTGCCCTGGTGGGCGCCGGCGCGTCCCTCTTCCACGGTCAGTACCGCGTTGAGCAGCAGCACGCCGCGCCGGGCCCAGGGCAGCAGGCAGCCGTGCTCCGGGCGCGGCAACCCCAGGCTGGTTTCCAGTTCCTTGAAGATGTTGAGCAGCGACGGTGGCACCGGCACGCCCGGCAACACCGAGAAGCACAGGCCATGCGCCTGGCCGGGGCCGTGGTACGGATCCTGGCCGAGCACCACGACCTTGACCTGCTCGAACGGGGTGGCGTCGAAGGCGGCGAAGATCTGCGGGCCCGGCGGGTAGATGCGCGCGCCGGCCGCCTTGCGCTGGCGCAGGAACTCCGACAGTGCCTGCATCTCCGGGCGCAGCAGCCAGTCGCCGATGCGCGCCTTCCAGGACGGTTCCAGCCGGATCCGGTCTTCGCCGCCCACGGTCAGTTGGCGCGGCCGCCGTCCAGGCGCGCCACGCGCAGCTGGAACAGCACCTTGGTCACCAGCAGGCGTTCCTCGATGGGCTTCTGCACCAGGTCGTTGGCGCCGGCCTTGAGCAGTTCGGACTGGTTGTGGCGGTTGCCGTCGCCGGTCATCACCAGCACCGGCAGGCGGCGCTTGCCGTAGGCGAAGTCGATCCGGATGCGCTCGACCACGTCGCGCCCGCTCAGCTCGCCCTTCAGGGTCACGTCGGTGAGCACCAGGTCGATCCGGTCGGCGATGCGGCCCAGCGACTCGGCCGTCAGCAGGGCGAAGGCCTCCTCGGCAGTCAGCACATGGATGACCTTCAGCTGCTGGCGCTCGAGCATGCGCTTGGTGGCCTCGGCCACCACCCGGCTGTCCTCCACGTACAGCACGGTCGCGCCGACGATGGGTTGCGGCTGCACGTAGCCGCGGATGAACTCCGCCAGCGCGTCGTGGCCCTGCGACTTGTCGAAGTAGTCGGTGACGAACTCGGTGAAGCGGCGTTCGACCAGGTGCTGCTGGGCGTCGCCGGACACCACGATCACCGGCACGTAGGCCTGGCCGGCGGCTTCGCGCACGCTGCGCGCCAGCTCCAGGCCGTCCCCGTCGGGCAGCGACAGCGCGGTGGTGACCAGGTCGACCGCGCCGGCGTCGAGCGCGGTCCGCGCCTCGGCGATGCTGGCGCAGCCGACGACCTGCACGCCCGGCAGCTCGCGCGCGAGCACGTCGGCGATCAGCTTGCGCACCAGCTTGGAACCATCGGCGACCATCACCCGCGGCGCGTCGCTGATCAGATGCTTGAGCTCTTGTGCGGCCATCAGGTCTCCGTGGGCCGGGTCTGGCGCAGGAAATGTCCGGTGACCACCCGGGCCCCCAGCCAGCCGAGCAGGACAGTCCCCAGCAATACCATCCCGGAGTGCAGCGCATCCAGACCCTTGAGTGCGAACTGGCTCCCATAGCTGGCACTGAGTGCCGCCAGCGGCTCGCGCAGGGCCCAGCCCGCCGCCGCGATCAGGCCCAGCGCGAGCAGGCCCGCGCCCAACCCGTACCAGACGCCCAGGTAGAGGAACGGGCGCCGGATGAAGCCGTCGCTGGCGCCCAGCAACTGCAGCACGCCGATCTCCTCGCGCCGCGACTGGATGTCCAGCCGCACCGTGTTGCCGACCACCAGCACCGCGCCCAGCCCCAGCAGCAGCGACAGCACCTGGACCACGCGCTCGCCGAAACGCAGCCAGCTGTCCAGGCGCTTGCGCCAGATCGCGTCGTGGTGGACCTGGTCGGCCTGCGGCAGCGCCTCCAGCGCGGCGACCAGGCCGGCGTCGTCGTCCCCGCGCGGCACCACGATCAGCAGGCTCGGCAGCGGGTTGTCGCCCAGCGCATCCAGCGCCTCGCCCAGGCCGCTGCTCTCGCGGAAGCCGGCCAGCGCCTGCTCCGGCGTGCGCAGTTCCACCGAGGCGACGTCGCCGCGCCCGCGCAGGGTGCCGGCAATCCTTTCCGCAGCGGCCGCGTCCACGTCGGCCTTCAGGAACAGGTTGATCTCGCGCGACTGCTGCACGCTGCCGGCGAAGTGGCGCAGGTTGTCCATCACGATCGACAGCCCCAGCGGCAGCGCCAGGGCGAGCCCCATCACCGCGATGGTGAGCAGCGTGGCCCACGGCTTGCGCAGCGCGCGGCCCAGGCTGAAGGCCAGGCCGTGCAGATGCTGGTCGAACCAGACCCGCAGGCGCGATGGGGCCGCGGCGGGCCGGGCGGTCGTGTCGGCGCTCATTCGGCGAGGTCCTGCGGCGAGATGTCGTCGACCAGCCGCCCATGGTCGAGCACCAGCACCCGCCGGCGCATGCGTCGCAGCAGCGGCAGGTCATGGCTGACCACCAGCACGCTGGTGCCGCGGTCGGGCAGGCCGGCGAACAGCTCCATGATCTCCGCCGACAGGGTCGGGTCGAGGTTGCCGGTCGGCTCGTCGGCCACCAGCAGGCGCGGCTCGGCGATGATCGCCCGCGCGATCCCCACGCGCTGCTGTTCGCCCGCCGACAGCTGGGTCGGCAATGCCTTCTCGCGGTGGCCCAGGCCCATGCGCTCGAGCACCGAGCGCACCCGCTTGCCGATGTCCGCGCGGCGGGTGCCGCGCAGGATCAGGGGCAGCGCCACGTTCTCGCCGACGCTGCGGTCGGTGAGCAGCCGGTGGTCCTGGTAGACCACGCCGACATCGCGGCGGTGCAGCGCGACCTTGCCGCCACGCACGCGCTGCAGGTTGCGCTCGCCGAACACGACCGCACCCTTGCTCGGCCGTTCGGACAGGTGGATCAGCCGCAGCAGCGTGCTCTTGCCCGCGCCGGAGTGGCCGGTGACGAACAGCATCTCGCCTTCGTCCACGCCGAAACTCACGTCCACCAGCGCCTGGTGGCCGCCGGGATAGTGCTTGCTGACGTTCTCGAATCGCAGGACGCTCATGCCGCGATTATGTCGGAGCGCCCTGCCGCGCGCGACAGGGGCGGCAACCGGCGCCGCTGAGGTCGCCTCCTGCTTCGTCGCGTAGGCCATTCGTGGGCGCCACGACGGTACCGCGGGGGCGTCGCCGGTGCCGACGGCGACGCGTCGCGGGCAGGCTCGGCCCGTGCGGGCTGGGCTGCCTGCAAGTAGCGGCGGATCAGCCGCCCGGGACCAGCGAACGCAGCTTGCGGCCGATGCGGCTGAGCAGCGAATCCTTCTTGCCGGACTCGACCGGTGCCTGGCGCAGCGCCGGGACCTGCGACGGCGCGGTGGTCTGCGGATCGGCGGCCGGAGCCGCGCCGTCCACCGGCTTGCCATGGCGGCGGCGGCGACGCTTGCGCGGCCCGCGTTCGCCTTCGGCTCGCGCTTCGCCCTGGCCGTTGCCGGCCTGCGCCCGCGGCGGACGCGCAGCGCCCGGTGCGGCCTGCTCCCCGCCGGCCGCGGTGGCAGCCACCGCGGCGCCCGCGACCGCCACGCCGGCGGCCGCCTTCGGCTTGCTGCGCGGACGGCGCTCGCCCTCGCGGCGCTCGCCGCCGGGCCTGCCGCCACGCGAACGGCCGCCACCACGCCGCTCCTCGTCGGCGGCGCGCTGCTCGCGCGCCTCGCGGAAGATCTGGCCGATGCTCTCCTCGTCCTCGCCTTCGCCCTCGCCGGCCTCCGGCTTCGGGCGTTCCGGGCGCGGCAGCGGGGTCAGCAGCTCGGCGGTGACCGGCTCGGACGGGATCTTCTGCTCGATGTAGGCCTCGATGTCCGGCAGGCCCATGGCGTAGCGCTCGCAGGCGAAGCTGATCGCGTCGCCCTCGGCGCCCAGGCGCGCGGTGCGGCCGATGCGGTGCACGTAGTCTTCCGCGTCGAACGGCAGGTCGTAGTTGTAGACGTGCGAGACGCCGTCGATGTGCAGGCCGCGCGCGGCCACGTCGGTGGCGACCAGGATTTCGAGCTGGCCCTTCTGGAAGCGGTTGAGCAGGCTCTCGCGCTTCTTCTGCGGCACGTCGCCGGAGAGCACGCCGACGCGGTAGCCGGCCCGCTCCAGCGCCCGGGCGACGCGTTCGACGAACGCCTTGGTGTTGACGAAGACCATGGTCCGCGCGCCCTCGCTGCGCGACAGCAGGCCGATCAGCAGCGGCAGCTTCTCCTCGTCGGAGGGGTAGTACAGCTTCTGGCGCACGCGCGCGGCGGTGATCGACTCGGTCTCGACGACCAGCTTCTCCGGCTCGTTCATGTGCTCGTAGGCCAGCTCGAGCACGCGGTGGCTCAGGGTGGCCGAGAACAGCAGGGTCTGGCGCTCGGTGCGCACCGGCATGCGCCGCAGCAGGAAGCGGATGTCCTTGATGAAGCCCAGGTCGAACATGCGGTCGGCTTCGTCCAGCACGCAGATCTCGCAGGCGTGCAGCGACACCACCTTGTGCTGCTTGACGTAGTCGATCAGCCGGCCCGGGGTGGCGATGATCACGTCCACGCCCTTCTGCAGCAGCTCGCGCTGCTTGTCGTAGTCGACTCCGCCGTACACCAGGGCGAAGCGCAGGCCGAGCTGGCTGCCGAACTTGACCGCGTCCTTGTGGATCTGGATCGCCAGTTCGCGGGTGGGCGCCAGGATCAGCGCGCGCGGGTCCTCGGGCTTGCGCTCGGCCAGCGCCGGGCGGGTCAGCAGCCGGTTCATCACCGCCACCAGGAACGCCAGGGTCTTGCCGGTGCCGGTCTGCGCCTGGCCGGCGACGTCGCGCCCGGGCAACGCGACCGGCAGGGTCAGCGCCTGGATCGGCGTGCAGCGGGAGAAGCCCGCCTCTTCCAGTCCCGCAAGCAGCGACGGGTGCAGGTCGAACGAGGAAAAAGTCACATCGGTCAGCGGTTTGTCGCTCATCATCCAGTCTTCATATGGCCCGGCGCAGCGTGGTGCGGCAGGCGGCCTTGCATAGGGTTCCGGCGCGCCGCACACTGCGGGCCGTCGTCGGATCGCGCGGCCGTCGGGGGGACGGTAGCCCCTTGACTTCTCCGCGAAACGCCCCAGTTTACCCCAAAGGCAACGCCAGGCTCGGCCGGGCGGTGCCGGCAATCCACGGAGACAACAAGTGAACGACAAGGTGATGCACATCGGCGATGCCGATTTCGACAGCGCCGTGCTGCAGTCCCAGGAACCGGTCCTGGTCGATTTCTGGGCCGAATGGTGTGGTCCCTGCAAGATGATCTCGCCGATCGTCGACGAGCTGGCCGAGACTTACGACGGCCGCATGAAGGTGGCCAAGGTCAACATCGACCAGAACCGCGCCACCGCGATCAAGTACCACGTGCGCTCGATCCCGATGCTGCTGCTGTTCAAGGACGGCCAGATCCAGGCCACCCAGGTCGGTGCGGTCGGCAAGGGCCAGCTGACCCAGATGATCGACAAGACCCTCTGAAGCCCCCGCGGGACGGCCGGCGAGGCCGTCCTGCCTGTGCCTGAACCGCCGTGGCGGCGCCCTTGCCGCCCCCCGGGGCCCGGTGTTAGTGTCGCCTAGACCGACCGCAGATCCGCGGCCGCGTCCCGTCCGGGCCGACCCGGACCACCCATCCCACCAGGATCCAAACGCCCGTACAGGGCGCTCGCACCTACCAGCGAGGAATCGCACTCTTGTCCGAGAACACCCTGCCTGAAGCGCCCGGGAGCGACGACGCACCCGCCGAGAAGCGTGCGCGCAAGCGCGTAGCCAAGCCGGCCGATGCCGCCAGCGAGGCGGCCAGCCCGCCGCCGGCCGCTGCTGCGGCGCCGCCTCCGCCGCCCCCCCAGGCCCCGCCCCCGCCGTCCGGCGGCGACACCCCTTCCGCATCCGCTTCGGCCGACAACGCCGGTGGCCCCGGTCAATCGCAGGGCGGCGATGGTGGCCAGGGCGACCAGCGCGAAGGCGGCGGCCGCAACAACCGCCGCGAACGCTTCCGCAACCGCCGCGACCGCGAGCGCAACCGCGGCTTCCGCGACGACGGCGGCATGCAGGACGACAACGGCAGCAACCAGATGCAGCACCCGCCGCGCCCGCACCCGAGCGTGCCGGAGGGCTTCCCGCAGTACTCGCTGGGCGACCTGAAGCGGATGCCGGCGCACAAGCTGCTGGAGATCGCCGAGCAGCTGCAGATCCACGAGGGCGTGGCCCGCGCCCGCAAGCAGGACGTGATCTTCGCCCTGCTCAAGGTCCTCACCCGCCACGGCGAGGGCGTGGCCGCCGACGGCGTGCTGGAGATCCTGCCCGACGGCTTCGGCTTCCTGCGCGCGGCCGAGGCCAGCTACCTGGCCGGCCCGGACGACACCTACATCTCGCCCAGCCAGATCCGCCGCTTCAACCTGCGCACCGGCGACCACCTGTCCGGCCGCATCCGCTGGCCGAAGGACGGCGAGCGCTACTTCGCCCTGGCCGTGGTCGACACGATCAACGGCGAGCCGCTGGAAGCGTCGAAGAACAAGGTCCTGTTCGAGAACCTCACCCCGCTGTTCCCGCGCCGGCGCTTCCGCCTGGAACGCGGCGACGGCTCGACCGAGGACATCACCGGCCGCATCCTCGACCTGATGGCGCCGCAGGGCAAGGGCCAGCGCGCGCTGATCGTCTCCCAGCCCAAGGCGGGCAAGACGATGATGATGCAGCAGGTCGCCACCGCGATCACGACCAACCACCCGGACGTGCACCTGATCGTGCTGCTGATCGACGAGCGCCCGGAAGAAGTGACCGAAATGCAGCGCACCGTGCGCGGCGAAGTCATCTCCTCGACCTTCGACGAACCGGCCGCGCGCCATGTGCAGGTCGCCGAGATGGTGATCGAGCGGGCCAAGCGCCTGGTCGAGCACAAGAAGGACGTGGTGATCCTGCTGGACTCGATCACCCGCCTGGCGCGCGCCTACAACAACGTGGTGCCGTCCTCGGGCAAGGTCCTGACCGGCGGCGTGGACGCCAACGCCCTGCACCGCCCGAAGCGGTTCTTCGGCGCGGCGCGCAACGTCGAGGAAGGCGGCTCGCTGACCATCATTGCCACCGCCCTGATCGACACCGGCAGCAAGATGGACGAGGTGATCTACGAGGAGTTCAAGGGCACCGGCAACTCCGAAGTGCACCTGTCGCGCCGCATCGCCGAGAAGCGCGTGTTCCCAGCCATCGACATCAACCGCTCGGGCACCCGCCGCGAGGACCTGCTGATCGAGCCGGAACTGCTGCAGAAGATCTGGATCCTGCGCAAGCTGCTGCACCCGATGGACGAGATCGGCGCGATGGAGTTCATGCTCGACAAGATGAAGAACACCAAGTCCAACGACGAGTTCTTCAGCTCGATGAAGCGCTGATCTCCAGCGCCGCATCGGTGACGAAAAGCCCCGCATCGCGGGGCTTTTCGTTGTTCGACCGGCCGGTCATCCCCGCCGTCCGGATTTTGCGGCTCGCGTCACGCACCGCCGGCCTTCCCCGATCTCGCGGGCGGACGGCCCGGCATGCGATCCTCGCACCCTGACCGACCTCGTCTCCAGGAGAGACACATGAAGCGTTCCGTTGCCCTGTTGCTGCTCGCCACGTTCTCGCTCGCCACGCTCTGCGCGTGCAACACCATGGAAGGACTGGGCAAGGACGTGCAGAAGCTCGGCGAGAAGGTCGAGCAGAAGGCCAGCAACTGAAGGCCGGTTCCGCCCGGTCGCGTGCAGCGAAGGCCGGTCCTGCCGGCCTTCGCCTTCTCCCGGCCCGCCGCATGCGCCGCGCTGGCTCCTGCGACCGGCGCTGGGCGGCGTGGCCAGGCGCGACCCGCCCGCCTGCCGCTCACCGGCACTGGAAATCGTCTTCGCCCACCGGCGCGCAGCCGTCGCCCCACTTTCCGGTCTGGCGCCAGTAGTCGACCACCCCGGTTTCCACCAGCAGCCGCTTGAACTCCGGGTGCGCGCGCACCTTCGAGTACGGCGCGTTCCAGAGCGCGACGTACGGCGGCGGGGCCATCGCCCCGCGGTCGAACCCCTCCCAGCCCGACAGGTCCCTGCGCATCGCGGCCACGGCCAGGTCGGCATCGCCCAGCGCATCGGCCAGGTTGGTCCACACGTAGGCCGCGCCAGTACCACCGCCATAGGCATCGTCCACCAGCGCCCGGCGCACCAGGGCGAGCATCGCCCCGCGATCGTCCAGCACTGTGCCCAGCTCGTGGAAGAACGGGGTGTCGAATTCCCGGCCCTGCCGCAGCAGCCGGGCATGCAGTTCGCGCAGTTCCTCCGGCGCGGCGGCGCGCCTGCCCGCCAGCTGGCGGAAGAACGCCAGGTAGTCCGGCGACAGCTGGCTCCCGTCCAGCACGCGGGCGCGCCGGTACTCGGCCTCGGCATCGTCGAAGCGACGCGCCGCGGTGTAGTCGTACTGCAGGTCGCGCGAGAGGTACAACGCCATGGGCTCGAACGCGCGCACCCGTTCCACCAGGGCGGTGGCCTCCTCGAGGTGGCCCATCGCGTAGATCATGAAGGCGTAGTCCCAGACCCGCTCCTTGGTCGGCGGCCCGGAATCCACCACCTGTCGCGCCAGGTCGATCGCCCCGGCCCGGTCGCCCCCGCGCCACATCATGTCGGCGCGGATCAGCCTGCCGACCCAGCTGTCCGGCGCGACCCGCGCGATCTCCGCGCGCACCTGCCGCGCCTCGGCGCGCAATGGCCCGCCAGCCACCGCGCCCAGCTCCCGCGCCACCGAGTCCAGCGAGCGCGCGAGCAGGTCGCGGCAGAGCACGCATTGCGGGTCCAGCGCCACCATCTCGCGCGCCAGCTGCAGGCGCTCGCGGTCGTGCTCGAGATCCAGCTGTCCACGCATGACGATGCTGCGCCAGCGCAACAGCCGGTCGTATGCATCGACGCTGGTGGTGCCGCCCTGTTCGCGGTTGAACCGGGCCACGTCCAGCTTCACGCTCAAGGCCTGCGCCACGTCGCGCGCGATCTCTTCCTGCACGGCGAAGACGTCGCGCAGTTCGCGCGCGTAGGTCTTCGACCACAGGTGGGTGCCGTCGTCGGCACGGACCAGCTGGGCGGTGACCCGGAGCTGGTCGCGGTCGCGGCGCACGCTGCCTGCCAGCAGGTGGTCGACGCCGAGCTGGCGGCCGATCGAGCGCAGGTCCTCGTTCCGGCCCCTGAACGAGAAGCTCGACGTGCGCCCCACCACGCGCAGCGACTGCGACTGGGCGAGCTGGTTGAGGATGTCCTCGGCCAGGCCGTCGGCGAGGTATTCCTGGTCGCGGGCCCGGGACAGGTCGGCGAACGGCAGCACCGCCAGCGACGGCGCAGCGGCCCCCGCCGCCGCGCCGGCCGGCGGCGGCGGACCGGGCCGCGCGCCCTCCACCAGCAGCCATGCGCCGCCGGCCACC
This sequence comes from Pseudoxanthomonas kaohsiungensis, assembly GCF_010211765.1. Classification (GTDB taxonomy): domain Bacteria; phylum Pseudomonadota; class Gammaproteobacteria; order Xanthomonadales; family Xanthomonadaceae; genus Pseudoxanthomonas; species Pseudoxanthomonas kaohsiungensis. Next base: position 70,041 of record NZ_PDWO01000016.1, read on the forward strand.
GCCAGCAGCCCGGCGATCGCGGCGGCGACCGGCCAGGCCTTTCGTCGCCGTGGCGGTGGCAGGTCCGCGGCGGTCGCGGCGGTCACGTCGGGCACCGCCGTTCCAGCCACCGGCGCGGGCGCCGGCAGGTCGAAGCGGTAGCCTACGCCGTACACCGTATGCAGCACGCGCGCGTGCTGCGCGTCCTCGCCCAGCGCCTGTCGCAACAGGCTCATGATCCGGTTCAGCACGCTCTGGGTGACATGCCGGTGGCCCCAGACCGCGTCGAGGATCTCGTCGCGGGTGAAGACCCGGCCGGGCGAGGCGGCCAGCAATGCGAGCACGGCGAACGCCTTCGGCTCCAACGCCTGCTCGCAGCCTCCACGCGAGAGCCGCCGGCCGTCGAAGTCGATGACCACGTCGTCGAAGACAAGGGGGCCTTGGGCTGGCGGCATACGGTTCCCGGCGGGCGAACCCCGCCCGGCCAAGTATAGGCAGCGGTCGTTTCCGGCCTGCCCTGCGGCTTCCTGCGCTTCCCGACGCGCATCCTGCGACGGCCCAAACACTGCCCTAAGGACTGCGGCGCATCGCGGCAGGAAGGTGGCCCTCCCGGGCGCTGCGGGTGGACCTGGTGTCGACGGACAACCACGACCGGCTGGTGGCGATCGTCGGCCTGTCGATGGCGCTGATGCCGCTGCTGTTGCTGGCGCTGGACGCGCGCGTGCGCCGCCACGAAGCGCAACATGCACCAGCACCCGCGCACGCGCACGACATCCCGCCCGGCGCGCAGCTGCAGCCGCAGGTGCTGGTGGCCGGGGTCGGCCGCTTCGGCCAGATCGTGGTACGGCTGCTGGCCGCCCAGCGCATTCCCTACGTGGCCCTGGAAAGCAGCCCGGAGCAGGTCGAGGACGTGCGCCGCAGCGGGGGCCGGATCTTCTATGGCGACCCCACGCGCTCCGACCTGCTGCGCGCGGCCGGCGCCGAGCACGTGCGCGTGTTCGTGGTCTGCACCGACGATCCGGACAGCAACCTGCGCGCGGTACGCCTGATCCGCCGCCTCTATCCGCAGGCGAAGATCCTGGCGCGCGCGCGCAACCGGCAACATGCCTGGCGGCTGATGGACCTGGGCGTGGAGCCGTACCGCGAACTGCTCGGCAGCAGCCTGGAAGTGGGCGAGCGGGTGCTGCGCGAGCTGGGCATGCCGGCCGATATCGCCGCCGAGCACGTGGGCTGGTTCCGCGAACACGACGAGGCGCTGCTGCGCGAGCAGTACCTGGTCTACGACGACGATGCGGCCGTCACCCAGAGCGCGCGCCAGGCACGCACCGACCTGCTGCGGCTGTTCGACGCCGACGAGGATCGCAGCGCCGCCGCGCAGCCGCCGGCGGCGCCGGAGCCGCCACCGCCGGGCGGCGCCGGCTGACCGGGCTCAGCCGTGCGGTTCGCGCAGGAAGCGGGCCATCGACACGCCGGTCTGGGCGGGGGCGAACTCGGCGGCGACGTCGACGAAGCCGCGCATCACCGCGATCTCGCGGGGGCTGCGGTTGAGCGTGTCGCGCAGGTCCGGGTCGGCGCCGGCACGCAGCAGGCGCTGGACCACCGCGCCCAGGCCATGCAGCGCAGCCAGGTGCAGCGGGCCGAAGCCGCGTGGATCCTGCACTTCCAGCGACACGCCCTCCTCGAGCAGCCGCTCCAGGCCGGCCAGGACCACCGGCTCGTCGCAGGCGCTGCCCGGCTCGGCGCGCGCGCCGAGCAGCAGCAGCAGCGGCGTCACGCCACCGGCGGCAGGCATGTCGGCCTCGGCGCCGGCCAGCAGCAGGGTGTCGAACAGGGCCAGCAGGCGGGTGCGGTCGCGGCCGGTGAAGCCATAGAGCGCAGCGCAGTGCAGCGGCGCCAGTCCCTGGCTGTCGCCGGCATCGATGTCGGCGCCGGCGGTCAGCAGCCGCGCGGCGATGTCGGGCATGCCCAGCGCGCAGGCCAGCATCAGCACGGTGACGCCACCGGGCAGGCGGTGCTCGAGATCGGCGCCGGCGTCGAGCAGCGCGTTGACGATCGCGGTCTGGCGCATGCTCACCGCGGCCGACAGCGGGGTCGCGCCGCTGTGCGCGGCGTGCTGCGGATCGGCACCGCGCGCCAGCAGCAGGTCGACCGCGGCAGCATGGCCGCCGCCGGCCGCACGCAGCAGGCCGGTGCAGCCCTGCGCATCGACCGCATCGACCGGGAATCCCAGCTCGAGCAGGCGGCGTACCGCGTCGGCATCGCCGGCCATGGCCGCCGAAACGACATCGCCCGGTCGCAGCGGTCGGCGCGGCAGCGGCCACACGCGCCAGTCCAGCCAGTCGGCGAGGTCGCGGCGGCCACTGGCCAGGGCCACGCCCAGCGGCGTCTGACCGTCGGCGGCGCGCGCATCCGGCGAGGCGCCCTGCGCGACCAGCCGGCGCAGCGCCGACTCGCGACCCAGCGCGGCGGCCAAGTGCAGGGCGGTCATGCCGTGGCCGTCCCGGGTCTCGCGGTCGACGCCCGCGTCCAGCAGCGCATCCAGCAGGCGCAGCCAGCCCAGGCGTACCGCCAGAGACAGCGCCGGGTCGCCGGCGGGAGACGGCGCGAACGGATCGGCGCCCTGCAGGAACAGGTCCAGTGCCAGCTGCTCGTTGCCGCGCCCGGCCTGGTCGCGCTGCACGCAGGCGGCGAGGAACCGGGCCAGGCCACCGCCGCCCGCCGGCGACGCGCCCTGGCCGAGCAGGACGTGGATCGCCGCGGCGGCGTCGCCGCCATGGTCGAGCAAGGCGGTCAGCGCGGTTTCGCCCGCGGCCATCGCTTCCGGGTCGGCGCCATGGGCCAGCAGCCAGGCCACGGCCGGCGCATGCGCGCGCAACGCGGGATCGTGCAGCAGGCTGCCCAGTTCGGACGGCGCGCACAGCCGTGCCAGCGAAGCCAGGCCTTCCAGCCGTCCGGCCTGCAGGCCATCGCGCAGCAGCGCCAGCGGCGGGCGCTCCTCGACCGGCTGGTCGGCGGCCGCGTCGGCCACCGCCGCCGGCAGCGGGTATGCCGGATCGAGCGCGGCGACGATCGACCAGCGCCCGGCCTCGGCAGCGACGTCGACCGCGCGGCGGCCGGTGCTGTCGGCCTGCGCCGGATCCACGCCCAGCTCGAGCAGGCGACGCACCAGCGCCAGCGAGGCCTGTTCGGCGCCGGCCGCCAGCACCAGCGCGTTGCGGCCTTCGCCGTCGATGGCGCCGACGTCGATGCGCTGCGCGGCCAGGTGCTCGATCACGCCACCGCGCAGGGCGCGGGCGGCCTCCAGCCAGGGGGTGCGGCCGCCGGCGTCGCGCGCCTGCGGGTCGGCGCCCGCGGCCAGCAGCGCGGCGACGATGTCGGCATGGCCGGCCAGAGCCGCCTCGTGCAGGGCGGTACGCGCGCCGCGGCCGGGGGTGCCCACCCGCGCCTTGAACTTCAGCAGCAGCTGCACGCCGGCCGGATCGTCCTCCTCGCTGGCCGCGGCGGCCAGCAGCGCCGGCTGGCCGTCCGCCGGCTCGGGGCGCGCGCCGCGTTCGAGCAGGAACTTGGCCAGCCGCCAGTTGCCGCTCGCGCAGGCCACGCCCAGCGGCGAGAAGCCGTCGTGGTTCAGCGCATCGACGTCGGCGGCGGCGTCGCGCAGCAGCGCGGCCACCCCCGGGTCGGTGCTGCGCGCGGCGTGGTGCAGGGGAGTGTTGCCGTCGGCATCGGTGGCGCGCGGGTCGGCACCGTTGGCGAGCAGGGTCATCACCGCTTCCGGCCGGCCGTGCCAGCTGTCACGGGTCGCCGCCAGCAGCGGGGACGTGCCGCCCCCGCCATTGAGGTCGACGCCGCGCGCGATCAGCGCGCGCAGCAGGCGCAGGTCCGGCAGCACCGCGGCCAGGGCGGCCAGGCAACGCTGGTCGCGGTCGCCCGGCGGTGGCGGCGCATGCGCGTCGGCGCCGGCATCCAGCAACTGCAGGGCACGGTCGACGCGGCCGCCTCGCGCGGCCGCGTACAGCGCGCCGGCCAGGTCGCCGGCGTCGGGCACCGGTTCGGCCGGGGATTCCGCCGATCCGGGCGAGGCGGCGGCGAGGAATTCCAGCGGACCGGCGACCGCCTGCGGTCGCGGCGCCCGCTGCACCCACAGGTGCAGCAACGGTTGCGCCAGCGCAAGCGCCGCCGCCAGGCCCCAGCGTGCCGGCGAAGGGACCAGGCCGGGCCAGCCCAGCAGCAGCAGCCCGGCCAGGATCGCGGCCACGGCGGCGGCCACGCCCAGCCCCGACCAGCTGCCGCTGTCCTGCTGCGGCAAGCGGCGCCATGCGGCGGCCAGCAGGCCGTCTTCGCGTTCCAGCGCCTGCCACACCGGCCAGGTCCGCCACAGCGCGAGCAGCACCGCCGCGGCCATGCCGCTGGCACCCAGCGCCGCGCCGATCCCGCCGCCCTGCCGCAGCGCCTGCAGCGGCCAGGCCAGCAGGGCGAACGCCAGCAGCAAACCCAGCCCCCACAGCAGCAGCAGGCCGGACAGCGCCGGCCGCAGCGCGCGCAGGTCCCGCGGCAACGGCCGCGTGCCCTCCCACCACGACACCGCCAGCGCCAGCGTGAGCTGGGCAAGCAGGCCCGGCAACAGGCTCGCCGGCCCCTGGATACCGGCGAGCAGGGCGAGCACGACCCCGGCCACGCCCGCGCCCAGCGCGATCCGGCGCTGGCGGACGAAGCTAGTCAAGGTCCCATTCCCCCGGCAGGTTCGCGGCGACCACCGCGGTGGGCGGGAACTGCACGTGGAAGCCGCGCGTGGCCAGGTTCGCCCGCACGAGCTGCGGGTCCGACTGGGCCAGGCGGCGGTCGGGGGTCAGCGCCAGTTCCAGCACGAACGCCAGCTCGCCCAGCTGCGCACGCAGGACCTCCGGCAGCCTCGCGAAGTCGTCGCGGGCGGCGAGGAACACGAAGGTGTCGGCTTTGCGTCGGCTCTTGTAGACGTAGGCTTGCATGCGCGCGCGCCGCGCCCTGCTTCAGGAGTGGGGAATCCCGGGGATTGTGTCGGAAATGCGCCATGCGCGGAAGCGAGCGCGTCCGCCGCCGCCGGCGCGTGGCGGTTCATGTTCCCCAACACGGGGGCGACGCAGGCCTGTGGCTATACTCGCCAGCCACCTACACGCCAGCCGGCCAGCCGCTCCGTTGCAGTCGATCCCTCCTCCGCCGCGGAGCATCCCGCTCGCCATCAATGCGCACACCGCGACCACCGCGCTGGGCGCCGGCCTGCATGCGCATCGCCAGGCGATCCGCGACCGTCGCAGCGGGCTGCGCCGCAACGACTTCGGCGACGTGCCGCGGCTGGACTGCTGGATCGGCCGGGTCGAAGGGCTCGAGCAGGCGCCCCTGCCGCCGGAACTGGCCGAATGGGAATCGCGCAACCACCGCCTGGCCTGGCACGCATTGCACCAGGACGGCTTCCTGGACGAGGTGCGCGGCGCGGTCGCGCGCCATGGCGCCACCCGCGTCGCGGTGCTGGTCGGCACCTCGACTTCGAGCATCGGCGAAACCGAAGCGGCCTATGCGCAGCAGCGCGACGGACGCATCCCCGACGCCCTGGCGCGGGTGCTCGTGCACACCCCGCACGCACTGGGCGACTTCGTCGCCGAGGTGAGCGGCGCGCGCGGCCCGTGCCTGACCGTGGCCACCGCCTGCTCGTCCAGCGCCAAGGTGTTCGCGCTGGCTTCGCGGATGCTGCAGGCCGGCCTGGCCGACGCGGCCATCGTCGGCGGCGTGGACACGCTGTGCGGCAGCGTCCTGTACGGTTTCAACGCGCTGCAGCTGGTCTCGCCCGAGCCGTGCCGTCCGTTCGACGCAAACCGGCGTGGCCTGTCGCTGGGCGAAGGCGGCGGCTTCGCCCTGCTCGAGCGCGAACCGCGCGATGCGCGCGGCTGGCTGGCCGGTTACGGCGAATCCAGCGACGCCCACCACATGTCCGCTCCGCACCCGCAGGGCCTGGGCGCGCAGCGGGCGATGGCCGGCGCGCTGGCCCGCGCCGGTCTCGCTGCGGACGCGATCGGCTATCTCAGCCTGCACGGCACCGCCACGCCGGCCAACGACAGCGTCGAGGCGCGGGCAGTGGCCGCCATGTTCCCCGCGACCCTGCACGCCAGCTCCACCAAGGGCTGGACCGGGCACACCCTGGGCGCGGCCGGCATCGTCGAATCGGTGCTGGCGCTGCTCGCGCTGGAGGACGGGCGGCTGCCGGGCACGCTCCACAGCAGCGACCCCGATCCGGCCTGCGGCCCGCAGATCCGCTTCGCCAACGAGGAACGCAGGATCGAGCACGCGATGAACAACGCGTTCGGCTTCGGCGGCAACAACTGTTCGCTGGTGTTTTCGCGCGCATGACCGCCATCCCGCTTACCGCCGGCATCGAAGGCCTCGGCCTGTGGACCGCGCAGGCACCCTCGTGGGCGGCCTTCCGCGGGCTGCTCGCCGGCGCGGCCGTCGAGGAAGGCACCCGCCCGGCCCCGGCGCTGCTGCCGCCCAACGAACGCCGGCGCGCGCCGGACACGGTGCTGGTGGCGCTGGAGGCGGCGCAGGCCGCCTGCCTCGACGCCGGGCGCGATCCTTCGACGCTGCCGTCGGTGTTCGTTTCCACCTACGGCGACCTGGCGATCACCGAACACCTGTGCCAGACCCTGGCCACCGCGCCGCTGGAACTGTCCCCGACCCGCTTCCACAACTCCGTGCACAACGCCGCCGCCGGCTACTGGACGATCGCCGCCGGGGCGATGGAGCCGGCGACCGCGATCAGCGCGGACTTCGCGATGGGCCTGCTGGAGGCGCTGGCACAGCGGGCCACCGGCGCCGGGGCGGTGCTGCTGGTCGGCTACGACGGCCAAGCGCCGGGGCTGCTGCGCCAGGTCGCGCAGACCGAGGGCCTGCTCGGCGGCGCGCTCGTGCTGGGCCCGGCCACGGCCGGACGGCCGCGCCTGAGGCTGGTGCTGGTCGACGGCGAGGCCCCCGCGGTCGCCGCGCCGGTGGCCGCCGGCAACGCGATGGCGCCGCTGCTGGTCCTGTTCGCCGCGATCGCGCGCGGCGACGGCGTCGCGCTGCTGCCCGCCGGCCCGGGCCGCGTGCTGCGGGTGGAGCTGGACCATGGCTGAGGCGGTCGCCCGCACGGGCGAGGTCGCGCTGGTGGTCCCCGCGCTCAACGAAGCGCTACGGATCCGCGAGGTGGTCGAACAGGCGCTGCGGCATTGTCCCTGGGTGATCGTGGTCGACGACGGTTCCGACGATGGCACCGGCGACCGCCTGCACGGGCTGCCGGTGACGTTGCTGCGGCATCCGCGGCGGCTCGGCAAGGGCGCGGCGCTGCGCACCGGCTTCGCCGAGGCGCTTGCCCGCGGCGCGCGCGGGGTGCTGACCATCGACGGCGACGGCCAGCACGACCCGGCCGACCTGCCGCGCCTGCTCGACGCCGCCGCCCGGCACCCGCGCTGCATCATCATCGGCGCGCGCCTGCGCCACCGCGAAGCGGCGCCGCCGCACCGGCGCATGGCCAACGCCTTCGGCGACTGGGGCGTGGCCTGGGCGGCCGGCCACCGGATCGCCGATACCCAGAGCGGGCAGCGCTACTACCCGGCCTGCGTGATCGCGCTGGAGGACGTGCCGGGCGAGGATTTCGTGTTCGAGGCGCAGCTGTTGATCTCGGCCGCGCGCCGTCTCGGCGTGCACTGCGTGTCGGTGCCGGTGGAGACGCGCTATCGCGGCGATGACGGCGGCCCGCTGCGGCACAGCCACTTCCGCCCGCTGCGCGACCTGTACCGGATCACCTCGCACGTGGTCCGCCAGGTGCTCCGGCACGGGGACGTGTGGAACGAGTACCGGCGCGTGCGCCTGCAGCCGCCGCGGGTCGATCCCGGCGGCTGATCGGCGGCGCGGCGCAAGCGGCGGCGGCGCGCTGTCGCCCGCTCCGCCGCCCTTGGTATAAGTCTGCGTTTGCCTGGGAGGGCGGAGCTTCGATGACCGGGTTGTTGCTGTTGCAGATCGCCGTGATCCTGGTCGTCGCACGCCTGTGCGGCCTGTTGCTGGCGCGCCTGGGCCAGCCGCCGGTGATCGGCGAGATGGCGGCGGGCCTGTTGCTGGGGCCGGTGGTGTTCGGCGCCGCCCTGCCCGACCTGCATGCGGCGCTGTTCCCCGCCGCCTCGCTGCCAGCACTGTCGGCCCTGGCGACCCTGGGCCTGGTGCTTTTCATGTTCGTGATCGGCGCCGAGTTGCGCGCTCCGGACGGCGCGCGCGCGCAGGTGGTCGCGGCCACGCGCGTGGCCGGGCTCTCGGCGCTGCTGCCGTTCGCCCTCGCCCTGGCGGTGGCGCCCCTGCTGCACGGCACCCTGGCGCCGGCCGGGATCGGGTTCTGGCCGTTCGCGTTGTTCCTCGGCGTGGCCCTGGCGGTGACCGCCTTCCCGGTGCTGGCGCGGATCCTCAAGGACCGGCGGCTGCAGCACACGCGGGTCGGCAGGCTCGCGTTGTCGGCCGCGGCCCTGCTCGACGTCGCCGCCTGGATCGTGCTGGCGCTGCTGGTCGCGCTGACCGATGGCGGCGACTGGACGACGCTGCTGCGCACGCTGGCGGGCCTGGCGCTGCTGTTGGCGGTCGTCTACGGCGGACTGCGGCCACTGTACGCGTGGCTGCTGCATCGCCACGCGCATGACGGCCGGCCTTCGGGCACGGTACTGGCCGCGTTGCTGGTCGGCCTGTTCGCCTGCGCCGCGGCGACCGAATGGCTGCACCTGCATGCGGTGTTCGGCGCGTTCCTGTTCGGCACCTGCCTGCCGCGTGACGACCGCCTGCTGCACAGCCTGGTCGAGCGCATCGAGCATCTCGCGCTGGTGCTGCTGATGCCGGTGTTCTTCGCCCTGGCCGGGCTCGGCACCAGCACCGGCGCCTTCACCGCCGCCGGCTTCGGTGCGCTGCTGCTGGTCCTGCTGGTGGCGGTCCTGGGCAAGGTCGCCGGCGGCGGCCTCGGCGCCCGGTGGTCGGGCCTGTCGACCCGCGACAGCCTGGCGGTCGGCTCGCTGATGAACGCGCGCGGCCTGATGGAGCTGATCGTGATGAAGGTCGGGCTGGACGCCGGCCTGATCGGGCCGGAGATGTTCACGCTGCTGCTGGTGCTGGCGATCGCCACCACCCTGATGACCGGGCCCTTGCTCGCGCTGTGCGGCTGGCGCGCCTCACCCGTGGAAGCGGACGCGGGCAGCGGCGCCGGCCGCTGAGCGGCTCAGGCCATGCCGCCGTTGACGCCGATGACCTGGCCATTGATGTAACCGGCCGCATCCGAACACAGGAACGCCACCAGCGCGGCCACCTCCTCCGGCCGCCCGGCGCGCGCGGCGGGCACCAGCTGCTTCACCGCCTCGGGCGGGAACTGCGCGCCGGCCATGGCGCCTTCGATCACCCCCGGCGCGACCACGTTGACCGTGATGCCGCGACTGGCCATCTCGCGCGCCAGCGACTTGCTGGCGCCGTGCAACGCGGCCTTGGCGGCGGCGTAGTTGGTCTGGCCCCGGTTGCCCAGCACCGCCGCGACCGAGGACACGCTGACGATGCGGCCCCAGCGCGCCCGCGCCATCGGCAGCAGCAGCGGCCGGGTGACGTGGAAGAAGCCGTGCAGCGATACGTCGATCACCCGCTGCCACTGGGCATCGGTCATGCCGGCCATCGGCGCGTCGTCGTGGATGCCTGCGTTGTTGACCAGCACGTCGATGCGGCCGCCGGCCAGTAGCGGCTCCAGCGCCGCGCCCACCGCCGCGCCGTCGGCGACGTCGAAGGCCAGCGCCTGCGCGCGCCCGCCGCGTTCGCGGATCGACGCGGCCACCGCCTCGGCGCGGGCGAGGTTGCCGTGCGCATGCACGATCACCTCCATGCCGATCGCGGCCAGGGCCTGGCAGATCGCGCCGCCGATGTCGCCGCTGCCGCCGGTGACCAGGGCGCGCCGGATGGGAGTCTGGTGGGCTGTCATGCCTGCATTGTAGGAGCAGGATCCGGAGCGGCACCTACGTCCGGAGCATCGCCGCGGCACGGCCGCTGGCGAGCACGCGGCCGCCGTGGAGCAGGCGGAATGCGTACTGCTGGCTCGCCGCACTGGCCGCGACCAGTTCGGCTTCGCCCTCCAGCAGTCCCGGCAGGTCGTCGATGCGGTCGACCGCCAGCACCACCTCGCGCAGCGCCACCAGCACGCCCGCCGCCGCCGACCCGCCCTGCGCCGAGGCCAGCAGGCCGCCATGCACGGCCATGGCCTGGGCGCCGTACTCGCACAACGCCAGTGCCGGCAGGCGTCCGCGCGCGCGCAGCGGATGCACCGGGTCGCGATGGTTGCCGGCGCGCAGGCGGATGCGCGTGGCGTCCCAGTCCAGGACCTCGTCCCACAGGCACATCGCGCCCTGGTGCGGCACCCGCGCGAGGATGCCGGTGCGGTCGAGCGCGACGCCGCTCACGCCGCAGCCTCCTTGCCTGGCGCACGCGCGACCAGCAGGGCGAGGGCGAAGTTGAAGGCCACGCCCAGCGCCACCGTGCCGCCGATCGCGCGCAGCACCGGGATCGAGGACAACGCCAGCAGGCTGAACACCAGCAGCGTGGTCAGGCTGCACACGATCACCGCATGCAGGGTCCGCAGCTGCTCGCCGCGATCGTCGCCGGCATGGTCGAAGAACAGCGCGTAGTCCAGGCCCAGGCCGGCGGCCAGGATCAGCGAGACCAGGTGGAACAGGTTCAGTTCCACGCCGAGCGCGCGCAGCACGGCCAGGATCAGCAGCGTGGCCAGCGCCATCGGCGCCAGCACCCGCAGCACGCGCGCGCGTTCGCGCAGCGCCAGCCAGACCGTGCCGGCCAGCAGCAGCGCCGCCACCGCCAGCGCGGCCAGCAGCCGCACCCGCCACTGCGCGACCAGCGATTCGGAGGCCTGCTTGAGGTCCAGCAGCTGCGCACCCAGCGGCGCGACCGCCGCGGCCAGCGCCTGCGGATCGTGCAGCCCGGTCAGCGAGACCAGCGCGGTGGCGTGGTCCGGCGCGCGTACCAGCAGCCCGGCCACCGGCAGTTCCAGCGGAGTGCCGGCCAGGTCGTCGGCGGTCAGCGGCGCGGCCGCGCGCGCAGCCGCGACGTCCGCGACGAACGGCTCGAAGGCATCGTCGCGGAACGGAAGCTCGGTCAACGCCGCGGCGAGCGCCTGCCGCAGCTGCGGCTCGGCCGGCAGCGCGGCCTGGCGGGCGCGCTGGGTCGCCACGCTCGGCAGGTAGCGCGCGGCCAGGTCGTAGCCGTCGAGCACGCCGCGGGCCTGCAACTGCTGCAGCAACGGCGCGGCGCGCTCGGACGCCTGCAGCACGTCTTCGACATCGGCGCCTTGCAGGGCGAGCAGGTAGCGCACGTCCGGCGCACCCAGTTCCGCGCGCAGCTGCGCATCGCGGTGCAGGTCGGCCGGCGGCACCGGGGTCAGGCGGGAGAGGTCGTTCTGCCAGAACGCACCGGGCGCGAAGACCACCACCGCCAACGCCATCGATGCCACCACCGCCAGCGCCACGCGTGGACGCGGCAGCCGCTCGACTTCGCGCCACAACCGCCCCAGCACGCGCGAGTCGGCCGGATCGCGCCGCGCCGGCGTCACCAGCCTTGGCAGCAGCCAGCGCGTGCTCGCCGCGGCCACGCCCAGGCCGGCGATGGTGAACACCGCCAGCTGCTTGAGTCCTTCGACCCCGGAGAACAGGAAGGTCGCGTAGGCAATGCAGGTCGAGGCCACCCCGGTGACCAGGGTCGGCCACAACGCGCGCACGCTGGCGTGCGGCGACTGGCCCGGGCGCAGGTGGCTGAAGAAGTGGATCGGATAGTCCTGCGCGACCCCGATCAGGGTGAAACCGAACGCGATGGTGATGCCGTGCACGCCGTCGAACAGCAAGGCCACCGCCCCCAGCCCGGCCAGGCCGCCGCTGGCCAGCGGCAGCGCGCCGAGCAGCGGCATGCTCCAGCGCCGGTAGGCCAGGCCCAGCAACAGCAACAGGCCGATCGTGTCGGCGGTGCCGATCCAGCGCATCTCCCGTTCGGTGCGTCCGCGGATGGCCACGGCGAATGCGCCGGGTCCGGAGACTTCCAGCCGGGTCGCGGCGGCTGCGGGCCGCGCATCCGCGGTGGCGGCGAAGGCCTCGTCGATGGCCGCCATCGCCGCCTGCTGGCCGGCGCTGTCGAAGCCGGCCGCGTGGGTCTGCACCAGCAGCAGGGCCTGCGCACCGGCGCGGTCGAACCAGACGCCGTGGCGGCGTTCGGGCGCGTTGGCCGGCTGCCATGCCTCGGCCAGGCGCAGCGTTTCCAGGGTCGGGTCGGACGGCAGCAAGGGTTCGACCAGGTCCGCGGCCGGCGAACCCAGGTCCTGTACGCGCTGTTGCAGTTCCTCCTGCAGGAAGGCCGCATCCAGCGCCTGGGTGTCCAGGGTCGGCGACAGCAGGTACCGGTACGGGTGCAGGTGCGCGGGGATCGCATCCAGGCCGCCGTGCTCGCCGTTGGCCGCCAGCGCGATCTCCGGTCGCGCCGCCAGCGCGGCGCGCAGCGCCTGCGAGCGCGCCGCCAGCGCCTCCGGCGGCGCGCCGGAAAGGGCGAGCAGCAGCACCCGCGAGCCGGGACCTTCGCCGAGTTCGTCGACCAGCAGCACCTGCGCCGGCGTGCGCGGGGTGGGCAGGAAGCGGCGCAGGTCCTCTTCCACGCGCAGGCCGCGGCCCAGTGCCCAGCCCACCGCCGCAAGCAACGCGATCCAGGCCAGCAGCAGGCCCAGCCGCGTGGCCGCGCCCGGGGTACCGGTCATCGCGACGCGCCGCCGTGGCACAGCGCCGCCAGCGCCGCCGGTTCGGCCACCCCGTCGGCGGCGGCGGCCGCGCCGGCCATCAGGGTGCGCTGGGGCGGCCCCTTGGCCGGATGGCTTTCCACGCAGCGCAGCTCGGCGCCGCGGCCGTACAGGTCGATCCGCGCCAGCGAGCGCGCCAGCCGCGGATCACGCGGCACCAGTCGCAGCGTCCACTGCTCGCGGGTGCCGCCGGCTTCCACCTCGTAGGTCGTTCGCAGCAGCTCGCGGTCGCCGGCCAGCAGCGCGCCGAACCCGGCCTGCACCGCCATCAGTTCGGGCACCTGCGACAGCGCGATCCGCCGCGGCGCGCGTCCCGCGCGTTCGACCACCGCCTCGCCGGCGGCGAGCGTGGTGGTCTCCGCGTAGGGCGCGTGCACCTGGCGCACCAGCCGGCCATCGGTCTCGCGCCGGTACTCGCCCTGCAGCCGCAGCGGCTGCTTGAGCATGGGCGATTCGCGCAGTTCGACGAACACGGTGCGGCTGGGCGCCGGACGGGCGACCGCCTGCAGGATCCAGTCGGCGCCGGGGCCGGTGGAGGCGGGTGCGCACGCCGGCGCAAGCAGGCCGGCCAGCAGCGCCAGGCGCAGGCACGGATGGGTTGCTGCAGTCATCGCTCGTGTCCGCTCCAGAAGTCGTAGAAGTTGAACCAGTTGAACGGCATCCGCCGCGCGTGGTGTTCCAGCCGCGCCGCGTAGGCGTGTACCTGCTGCTGCAGCCACTGCGCGCGCGCGGCGCGCGGCGGCGGCGCGGTGGCCAGGTCGGCGAACGGCTCGAAGTACAGGTCGTAGCGGTTGCCGCCGCGGTACAGGCCGAAGCACAGCAGCACAGGCGCGTGCAGCGCCGCGGCCAGCTTCCACGGCGTGAGCGGGAACGGCGCCGGCACGTCCAGGAACGGGGCCGGCGCGGTGTCCTCGTGCGGTTGCGCGCGGTCGACCAGCAGCGCGACCAGCTCGCCGGACTGCAGCGCGTGCTGGATCTCCAGCGCGATCGCCGCGCCCGGCTGGCTGCCGTCGATCACGCACTGCGCCAGCGCCGGATCCAGCGACTCGAAGATGCCGGTCAGCACCGGGTTCTGGGTGCGGTCGAGCACGATCCGGACCTTCAGCCCCGGCCGTCGCCGCGACAGGATCCGCAACGCGTCGAAGCTGCCCAGGTGCGAGCCGAACAGCAACGCCCCGCGCCCCTGGTCGACCAGGGCCACCAGCGGGTCCAGCCCGTGCACGCGGATGTCGAAGCGCCAGGTCTGCCCGCCGAGCAGGAACACCCGGTCGAGGATGGTCGAGGCGAAGGTGTGGATGTGGCGGGCGACGTCCCATGGGCCGGCGTCGCGCCCGCGCACCCGCGCCAGCCAGGCGCGCGAGGCGCGCCGCTCCGGGCCGCGCACCAGCAGGAAGTACAGCGTGATCGGATACAGGCACAGCCGGGCCAGGCCGCGCCCGCCGTGGCGGGCGATGCCGACGATCAGGGCCAGCGAACCGCGGGTGCCGCCTTCGGGCCGGTGCTTCCAGGACGGCGGCGCACGCACCTGCGATTCAGCCATCGACGCCGGCTCCCGCCACCAGTTCGCCGCGTACGAGCACGCCCTCCTCGCCCACCACCTCGAACCGCCAGCGCGGCGCGGCACCGTCGAGCACCACCCGCGCCGGCTGGCCCGGCAGCAGCGGCCTGAGGAACTTCACCTGCGGCAGGCGCAGCGGCCCGGCGATCGCGCCACCGGCCTCGATCGCGGCGAGCACGCGTTCCAGCAGGACCACGCCGGGGACCAGCGGTCGCCCCGGGAAGTGCCCGGCCAGGCAGGGATCGTCGTGCGGGATCTCGAAATGCATCCGCCAAGGATAACGGGCTTGCGCGCCGCGGCCGTCGCCGGCGGCGGTCGGCGCGTTCAGCGCAGCAGGTCGCGCCAGAACGCCGGGCCGAGCGCGGCCATGCGCCGCGCGAAGTCCAGGCCGTTGCGGTAGGGGCGCCTGGGGAACCGGCGCTTGCGGTACTGGTACTCGCCGAGCATGAAACCGCCCACCAAGCCGTAGTTGAGCAGGTTGGCGAACCACGACCAGGCCGAGTGCGGGACCGCGACCGGCGGCGCGATGCCGAAGGCATGCAGCACCCCGCCCGGCACCGCGCACAGTGCCAGCGCCAGGTTGGCCAGGGCCAGGAAGGCCAGCAGTCCGGCCCAGCCGGCGGTCAGCCGGCGCGCATAGGCAGGCAGGCCGTCGGGCATCTCCCAGCCGGCCTGCGCGTACAGCGCGGTGACGATACGGGTGACCAGCGGGGACCTCCCCGGCCGCAGGCTGCGCGCGAAGAACCAGGCCAGCCATGCGGTGAACAGCACCGGCGGGGCGAGCAGCAGCAGGTCCAGCCACACCGTCCCGCTGCCCCAGGCCAACGCCGCCAGCAGTGCGGCCAGCAGCGCCAGCGCCCACCAGCGACGACCGAGCAGTGGCGCGGCGAGCAGAAACAGGACCAGGTCGGCCAGGGCCAACGCCGCCCAGGCGCCGCCACGGGTGCCGGCGGCATGCGCCAGGAACGGGTACAGCACGCCGAGCACCAGCTGGACCGGCAGCACCAGCGACCGCGCCGGATCGCGGCCCTTGTCCGGCTCCGCCGGGGCGGCGGTCACGTCAACCGGCGCTGCGACTGGACATGCGCCGACAGCGCGCGCAGCGAGGCGAAGATGCGGCGGTTGTCCTCGCCTTCGGCGCGCAGCTGCACCCCGTAGCGCTTGCCCACCGCCAGCGACAGTTCCAGCGCGTCGATCGAATCCAGGCCCAGGCCGTCGTTGAACAGCGGCGCCTCCGGGTCGATCGCGTGCGGGTCCACGCCCTCCAGGTTCAAGCTCTCGACCAGGAGTTCGGCCAGTTCGCGTTCGGCTTCGGTCTGCGACATCGTTTCGGGTCCGGGACTGCGCAAGGCCGGCCACGATCCGGCATCGGCCGCCGACGCGCAAGTCCGGGCGCTTCGTGAAGCCGCGCGGGGCCTGCCGCGCTATCATCCCGGCCTCCCCACGCCCCCTTCCGGCCGCCTGCGCATGACCCCTTCCGAATCGCCGCCGCCCCCGACCGCGCCAGCCGCGCGGCAGCAATCGGCGGACGGGGCGGAGGCCGGCGGCAGCGAGGTGGCCGTCGACGTGCTGGTGATCGGCGGCGGCCCGGCCGGCACGACCGCGGCCACCTTCCTGGCCCGCCGCGGCTGGAAGGTCACGCTGCTCGAGAAGGACGTGCACCCGCGCTTCCACATCGGCGAGTCGCTGCTGCCGATGAACCTGCCGATCCTCGAACGCCTGGGGGTGCTCGAGCAGGTGAAGCGGATCGGCGTGCACAAGCCCGGCGCCGACTTCCCGATGCGCGGCGACCGCGACAGCATCAACGTGTTCCGCTTCGACCGCGCACTGGATCCCAAGTTCGGCTACGCCTACCAGGTCAAGCGCGCCGAGTTCGACGCGCTGCTGTTCGACAACGCGTTGGCCAACGGGGTCGATGCGCGGCAGCAGGTCAAGGTCGAGCAGGTGGAGTTCGGCGCCGACGGCCGCCCGGCCCGGGTGCATGCGCGCGACGCCGGTGGCAACGCGCTCGCCTTCCGTCCGCGCTACCTGGTCGATGCCAGCGGCCGCGACACCTTCCTCGGCAGCAAGCTCAAGCTGAAGAAGAAGAACCCGGCGCACCAGTCGGCGGCGATCTTCAGCCACTTCAGCGGCGTCACCCGCCGCGAGGGCGAGGAGGCCGGCAACATCACGGTCGAGCGCTTCGCCCACGGCTGGATGTGGCTGATCCCGCTGACCGGCGACGTGATGAGCGTCGGCGCGGTGTGCTTCCCCGAATACCTCAAGACCCGCAGCGGCGACAACGAGTCGTTCCTGATGCAGACCCTGCGCGACACCCCCTCGGTGTGGGCGCGGATGGGCAACGCGCAGCGGATCGCGCCGGTGCACGCCACCGGCAACTATTCCTATACCTGCACGCGCATGCACGGCCCGGGCTGGGTCATGGCCGGCGACGCGTTCGCCTTCATCGACCCGGTGTTCTCCTCCGGCGTCTACCTGGGCATGAACGGCGGCGAGCAGGCCGCGAAGACCGTCGACGCGATCCTGCGCGACCCCTCGCGCGAAGCGGCCGAGCAGCGCGCGATGGACAAGCGCCTGCGCCGCGGCCTGCGCTATTTCTCCTGGTTCATCTACCGCTTCACCACCCCGGTGATGGAGGCCCTGTTCGCGCAGCCGCGCAACACCCTGCAGCTGGAACAGGCGGTGATCTCGATGCTGGCCGGCGACGTGTTCGACAACAAGGCCGTGCGCTGGCGGCTGCGGGTGTTCCGCCTGGTCTATGCGCTGACCGCGCTGCAGCTGGCGCCGAAGGCGCTGCGCGGCTGGCTGCGCCGGCGCCGCCAGGTCGGCGAGCGCTTCAGCGGGGACACGCTGCAGGGCGGCAACCCGTGAGCCGGCCGCAGCCGTTCCCGGGCCACGCCGGAACCACGGCCGCGCCCGGGCTGGAGTTCCGCTACGCAGCCGCGGACACGCTGCCGCGGCAGCTGGCCGACGACCGCGTGCTGGCCGTGCTCGGCTTCGGCTCCTCCGCCCCCGCCAGCGACGATCCGCGCTGGCTGCGGGTGCCGCTGCAGCCGCTGGACGACGCGCCGCCGCTGATCGAGGTCTGGCACGCACGCGGCCCGGTGCAGCATGGCCGCGATGGCGAGGTGGCCTGGGCCAGCGATGGCGGCCTGCTGTTCGGCGCGATCGAGGTCGACGAAGGACATGACGGGATCGAGGACGCCGCCAGGCGGGCCTACGCGCGCATGGCCGCGTTCATGGCCGGCTGCGACACCCCGCACCTGCTCCGGATCTGGAACTACATGGATGCCATCACCCTCGGCGAGGGTGACGAGGAGCGCTACCGCCGCTTCTGCGTGGGCCGGGTCGCCGGCATGGGCGCGCTGGACGCCGCGCGCCTGCCGGCGGCGACCGCGATCGGCAGCTGCGACGGCCGCCGCCGCTTGCAGGTGTACTGGCTGGCCTCGCGCGAGCCCGGCACGCCGGTCGAGAACCCGCGCCAGGTCAGCGCCTACCGGTATCCGCGCCAGTACGGCCCGCAGTCGCCCAGCTTCGCGCGGGCGATGCTGCCCCCCGCCGGCAGCGCGATGCCGCTGCTGCTGTCCGGCACCGCCGCGATCGTCGGCCATGCCTCGCAGCATTCCGATTCGCTGCAGGCGCAACTCGACGAGACCCTGGCCAACCTCGACAGCCTGGTCGCGACCGCGCGCCGCCAGGCGCCGGAGCTGCCCGCCGCGCTGGGCGCGGGCAGCCTGCTCAAGGTCTACGTGCGCGATCGCGGGGCGGCACCCGGGGTCGCCGCGCAGCTGGCCGCGCGGCTCGATCCGGCGGTCCCGCGGCTGCTGCTGCACGCCCAGGTCTGCCGGCGCGAGCTGCAGGTGGAGATCGACGGAGTGCACGGCCTGGCCCAGGCCTGAGCCGACTGCGCGCCGCGCCGGTCGTCGCATCCGCTTTCCTTTCGCCGGCAACCGTTGCCGCCCGTGCGCCGCGCACTGCGATACTGCCGCGCCGGCGCGACGCGCCGATGCCGCCGTCGTACCGCCGCCACGCTCCGGGTCCCCGGGAGGAACTCCGATGCACCGAACGCAGCTGCTCGTCCTGATGTTCGCACTCGCCTGCCTGGCCGCCCCGCCAGCCGGTGCAGCGGAACCAGCGCCTGCCGCCGGGGGCGCGGCCGATGTCGCCCGCATCGATGGCGAACGCATCGACCGCGTGCTTTCCGGGTACGTCGCGTCCGGCAAGCTGCCGGGCGTGTCGGCGCTGGTCTACCAGGACGGACGCGAGGCTTACTTCGGGGCGTTCGGCCAGGCCGACCGCGAAGCCGGCCGACCGATGGCGCGCGACACCCTCGTGCAGATCTTCTCGATGACCAAGCCGGTCACCGGGGTGGCGCTGATGCAGCTGTGGGAGCAGGGCAGGTTCCAGCTCGACGACCCGGTGGCCACGCACCTGCCCGAGTTCGCCGCCGTCCGCGTGTACGCGGGCACCGACGTGCACGGCAAGCCGCTGCTGGAAACGCCGGCGCGCGCGCCCACCATCCGCGACCTGATGCGCCACACCGCGGGGCTGGTCGAAGGCAACGGCGCGGCCGGACCGCTCGGCGAGCTCTATCGCCAGGCCGACCCCGAGAACCTGGACCACACCCTGGCCGAGGAAGTGCGCCGGATCGCCCGCGTGCCGCTGCTCTACCACCCCGGCCGGCGCTGGGTGTACTCGCCGGCCGTGGACGTGCAGGCACGGCTGGTCGAAGTGCTGTCCGGCCAGCCGTTCGATGCGTACCTGCAGGAGCATGTGTTCGACCCGCTGCGCATGCACGACACGCGCTACACCCTGCGCGACGCCGACCGCGCGCGCCTGGCCGCGCTGTACATGCGCAGCGACGACGGCGTGATGAGCCGGGTCGCCGACGTCGAGGCGCTCAAGCTCAATGGCCGAAAGCGCGCACTTACTCCCGGCAGCTGGGGCCTGGTGTCCACGCTGGACGACTACATGCGCTTCAGCCGGATGCTGCTCGAGGGCGGCGAGCTGGACGGCGCGCGGATCCTGCAGCCGGCCACGATCCGGCTGATGGCCAGCGACGCCCTGCCCGCGTCGATCGGCCTCACCGAGCGCTCGTGGCTTCCGGGCAAGGGCCAGGTCGGCTTCGGCATCGACTTCGCGGTGCGCACCGCCTCGCCGCGGACGGCGAACGAGCCTTCCGGCGAGGTCGGCGAGTTCTTCTGGGACGGCGCCGCCAACACCCTGTTCTGGGTCGATCCGGTCAACCGGATCACCGCGGTGTTGTTCGCCCAGTGGCTGCCGCCAGGCACGATGCCCCTGCACAAGGCGTTCCGCGACGCGGTCTACCACGACGACACCTCGGCCGCCGCGCCCCGGTAGAGCGGGGCTCGCCCCGCTGCCACGGCCGCCCGTAGAGCGGGGCTTGCCCCGCTGCCGCAGCCTCCCGTAGAGCGGGGCTTGCCCCGCTGCCTTTAGCAAGGGGCACCGCAGTCAGCGGGGCAAGCCCCGCTCTACGCGGCCCCGAAGCCCGGCAACGGAGCACGGCAAACGTGAGCGGAGCGGCTCAGCGGCGTTCGCCGCAGGCCTCGTCCTTCTTCTTCAGCGGATTCCAGCGCCAGCCGTCGTCCTCGCAGGCCACCGTCGCCGGCGCCGCCAGCGCGGCCTTGGCCGCGTCGGCGCGCGCCTGCTTCTCGCGGGCCTGCGCCAGGCGCTGTGCCTGCAGCTTCCGTACCTGCTCGCGGATCTGCGGCAACGCCGCCAGCGCGGCCTTCTCGCCTTCCAGGATCGCCTGGTTGCGGCGGGTGAAGTCGGCCGAACCGTAGTCGAGCACGTTCGGCCGGATCACCACGTCGGCGCGGGTGAGTTCCTGCTCGCCCAGGCGCTGGCCCATGATCGCGATCGACTGGTTGACGATGCCGAGCATGCCGTCGGGCCGGCGCCCGCGCGCCTTGCTGGAAATGTCCACGGCGATGACGAAATCCGCGCCCAGTTCACGCGCCGCATCCACCGGCACCGGACTGACCACGCCGCCGTCCACGTACTGGTAGCTGCCGATGGTCACCGGCTCGAACACGCCCGGCACGCTGCTGGACGCACGCACCGCCTGGCCGGTGTTGCCGCGCACGAACACGGTGCGCTCGCCGGTCTCCAGGCGCGTGGCCACTGCGGCGAACGGCTTGCGCATGCGCTCGATCGGCCGCTTGCCGACCTGTTCATTGACGTAGTCCTGCAATGCCAGGCCTTGCACCAGGCCGCCGGAGAACAGGCGCACGTCGCGGATGCTGGCTTCGTCCAGCGACACCGCATGCTCCTGCAGCTGGAACGGGTCCATGCCGCTGGCGTAAAGCGCGCCGACCACGCTGCCGGCGCTGGTACCGGCGACCACCTCGGGCTTGAAGCCGTTGGCCTCCAGCATCTTGATCACGCCGATGTGGGCGAAGCCCTTGGCCGCGCCACCGCCCAGGGCCAGGCCGATCTTCACCGGGGGCACCACCGGATCGACGCGGGCGGGCGGCAGGGGCGCCACCGGTGCCTGCGGCGGCGCTTCCGGGCGCGTCCCGCCGCAGCCGGCCAGCAGCGCGGCCACGACCAGGGCGGCGGCCAGGAGCGGCGGCGCGGTGCGCGGGGTCGGGACGGTGGAGTGCCGGGGATTCAAGACGGTCGGGAAGCCGGTGCGCCGCGGCGTGCGGCGGCGTGATTCTAGGGTGCGTCGCCGCCGGCTTCCGGCACGGCGGATGAACGCGCGGGCCCGGCACCCTCCAGCAAGGCGAGCAGCTCCTCGCGGCACAGCTTGCCGGTCGCGTTACGCGGCAGGCTGGGCAGCAGCCGCAGCCGTCGTGGCAGGAAGACCGGGTCGACCGACCCGCGCAGCGCATCGATGATCGCCGGCGCGGCCAGCCCCGGCGCCACCGCGAGCGCGGCGATGCGGCCGATGCCGTCGCCGCGGCCTGCATACAGCTGCAGGACCACGCCGTCCTGCACGCCGGGGATGGCCAGCAGGCGCCGGGTCAGGTCGCCCAAGGAGGCGCGCTTGCCGGCGATCTCGAGCAGGTCGGCCTGGCGTCCACGCAGGTGGAAGCGGCCGTCCGCCTGCAATTCGACCAGGTCCGCCAGCAGCACCGGCTGCGGCAGGTGCGCGGCCTGCACCAGGGTTCCGTCCGGCTGCGGCGCCAGGCGCACGCCCGGCAGCAGCGTCCACGCCTCCTCGTGTGCCGTGCGACGGCGGGCGATCACGCAGGTTTCGGTCGAACCGAACACCTCGCGCAGCTCGGTGTGCCAGCGCGCCTCGGCTTCGGCCGCCAGTTCCCGCGGCAGCGGCGCGGTGGCCGAGACGATGCCGGCCAGCGGCGGCAGCGCCACGCCCGATTGCAGCAGCGCGCGCAGGTGCACCGGCGTGGTCACCAGCAGCCGCGGCGCGCGTGCCTGCTGCAGCGCGAGCGCCACGTCGGCCGGCAGCAGCGGACGGCCGGCATGTACCGCCGCGCCGCCCAGCAGCGGCAACAGCACCGACAGTTCCATGCCGTACATGTGCTGCGGCGGCACCGTCGCCACGATCTGCGGCTGCTCCCCGCCCCACAGGTCCGCCAGCGCCGCCAGGTTCTGCACCGTGCCGGTGGCGAAGGCCGCCCAGGTCTTGGCATGCGCCTGCGGCCGCCCGGTACTGCCGGAGGTGTAACCGACCGCGGCCAGTGCGGCCTCCTCAACGTTGGGCACCGTGGGCGGCGCCTGCGGGTGCTCACGCATCGACCGCGAGATGGCCTCGCCGTCCAGGGAGTAGGCGCCTCCGGTGGCGTGGGCCTGGAGGATCTCGGCGACCGTGCCCGGCGCTCCGGACGGCGGCAGCAGCGCGACCTGGCCCCGCATCGCCGCGGCGCAGAAGCCGAGCAGGAAGCGCTGGCGGTCCTCGGCGAGGTGGACCACGTGGCGCGCCTCGGGCAACGATCCGGCGAGGTGCCGCGCCTGGGCCAGGAAGCCGGCCAGCGTCACCGGGCCGGCGGCGCCGAACACCAGCACGCGTTGCGGATCGCCCGAGGCCAGGGCCAGTTGCCCCGAGCCGGGAATATGCGCGTGGATGACGGCGGACATCGGTGGCGTCGCGTTCCCTGTGCAGCAAGCCGGTGCCTGCCCTGCGATGCCGGCTAGCTTGGCCGGCGCCGGCCGGCCAGGCAAGACGCCCGGCCCGGCACCAGGCGCGGGCCAGGGGCGTGGCGGCATGACCTTCCACAGTGGCCGCCCCTGGCGGGACTGCTACCCTGCCCCGCTTCCGTTCCCTGCCTGCCATGCCCATGTCCCAACCGCCCCTGCGCGCGCTGTCTCCGGCCCTTCTTGCCATCTCCCTGCTCGTCCAGCCGCCGATCACGACGGCTGCCGCCGGGCCGGTCCCCACCCTCGCGCCGACCGAGGCCCTGACCATCGAACAGGCCATGGCCGACCCGGACTGGATCGGCGCGCCGGTCGAGCGGGCCTGGTGGAGCTGGGACAGCCGCGAAGCGCAACTGCTGCTGCGGCGCGAAGGCGGCCAGATCCGCGACACCTGGCGCCAGCCGGTGGCCGGCGGGGCGCTGCGGAAGGTGGCCGACAGCGAACGCGGCGGCCTGGACGCGGCCAACCCGGTCTATGACGCCCAGCGCCGGCGCATGGCCTTCGTCCGCAACGGCGACGTGTTCCTGCGCGACCTCTCCAGCGGCGCGCTGACCCAGCTCACCCGAAGCGCGGCATCCGAATCGCAGCCGCGTTTCGCCGCCGACGGAGGCGTGACCTGGCGCGCCGGCAACGACTGGTTCAAATGGAACGCCGGCGGCGGCGTGGCGCAGGTCGCCTCGCTGAAGGCGGAGAAGGATCCGGCCGCGGCGCCCAAGGCCGACGCACTGCGCGAGCAGCAGCTGCGCACGATCGACACCCTGCGCCGCGACAAGGAGCAGCGCGACGCCCAGCGCGCGCAGGAGGACGCCTGGCGCAAGGCCGACCCGACCCGCGCCCCGGCCCCGGCCTTCCTCGGCGACGAGGTGGAGATCGTCGACAGCAGCCTGTCGCCCGACGCGCGCCACCTGCTGGTGGTGACAAAGAAGAAGGACGCCGACGCCGGCCGCGAAGGCAGGATGCCGACCTACGTCACCGAGTCCGGCTACGAGGAATTCGAGGACGTACGCACCCGCGTCGGCCGCAACGATCCGCTGCCGCACCGGCTGTGGCTGGTGGATGCGCGCGACGGCAGCGTGCGCGAGCTCGGTTTCGACGTCCTGCCGGGCATCGCCACCGACCCGCTGGCCACGCTGCGCCGCGCCGCCGGCAAGGAGCCGCTCAAGGGCAACCGCGGCGTGCAGGTGACCACCGCCGGCGACAACGGCGATGGCCCGCGGATCCAGTGGAGCGGCGATGGCCGCAACGCCGCGGTGATGCTGCGTGCGATCGACAACAAGGACCGCTGGATCGCCAGCGTCGACCTCGAAGGCGCCCGCCTGCAGCCGCGCCACCGCCTCACCGACCCGGCGTGGATCAACTGGAACTTCAACGACTTCGGCTGGCTGGCGGACAACCGCACGCTGTGGCTGCTGTCGGAGGAATCGGGCTGGTCGCACCTGTACACCCAGGCCGGCAGCGAGCGGCCGCGCCAGCGCACCTCCGGCCAATGGGAGGCTTCCTCGCCGGTGCCGACCGCCGACGGCAGCGGCTTCCTGCTGCTGTGCAACCGCAAGTGGCCGGGCGATTACGAGGTCTGCGCGCTGGACCTGGCCAGCGGCCAGGTGAAGGAGATCACCGCGCTGGACGGCGTCGAGGACTTCAGCCTCTCGCCCGATGGCCGCCAGGTGCTGGTGCGGTATTCGGACAGCTACCTGCCGCCGCAGCTGGCCGTGGTGCCGTCCACCGGCGGCGACGCCCGCGTGCTGACCGACACCCGCGGCGCCGCATTCAAGGCGCGCGACTGGATCCGGCCGCAGTACGTGCAGGTGCCGTCGAAGCATGGCGCCGGCAGCATCTGGGGCAAGTTCTACGGCCCGAAGACCTACGAGCCGGGCCGCAAGTACCCGGTGGTGATGTTCGTGCACGGCGCCGGCTACCTGCAGAACGTCTCGGCGCGCTACCCGAACTACTTCCGCGAGCAGATGTTCCACCAGCTGCTGGTCGAGCGCGGCTACGTGGTCCTGGACCTGGACTACCGCGGCAGCGAGGGCTACGGCCGCGACTGGCGCACCGCGATCTACCGGCAGATGGGCCACCCGGAGCTGGAGGACTACCTGGACGGACTGGACTGGGTGGTGGCCCACCACCAGGGCGACCGCGACCGCGCCGGCATCTACGGCGGCAGCTACGGCGGCTTCATGACCTTCATGGCGCTGTTCCGTTCGCCGGGCACGTTCAAGGCCGGCGCCGCGCTGCGGCCGGTGGTGGACTGGACCCAGTACAACCACGAGTACACGTCCAACATCCTCAACACGCCCGAGCTCGACCCGGAGGCCTACCGCAAATCCTCGCCGATCGAGTACGCGCAGGGCCTGCAGGACGAGTTGCTGATCGCCCACGGCATGATCGACGACAACGTGTTCTTCCGCGATTCGGTGGTGCTGACCCAGCGCCTGATCGAGCTGCGCAAGGACGACTGGGAGATCGCGCCGTATCCGCTGGAGCGGCACGGCTTCACCCGCGCCGATTCCTGGCTGGACGAGTACAAGCGCATCCTCAAGCTGTTCGAGCGCACCCTGAAGTGAGCACGGCCGACGACACCGCTGCACCCGGTACGATCCGCACGGTCGCCGCGGTGATCGTCGATGGCCAGGGCCGGGTCCTGCTGGTGCGCAAGCACGGCTCGTCCACCTTCATCCAGCCCGGCGGCAAGCGCGAGCCGGGCGAGGACGCGCTGGCCACCCTGGCGCGCGAACTGGACGAGGAGCTGGGCGTGCGCCTGCTCGCCGCCGGCGCGCGGCGGCTGGGCGAGTTCGAGGACGCGGCGGTCAACGAGCCTGGGCGCCGGGTGCGCGCGGAGGTCTTCGTGGTGGACGTCCAGGGCCAGCCGCAGGCGCGCGCCGAGATCGCCGAGCTGGCCTGGATCGCGCCGCAGGCGCCGTTCCCGGTAACCGTGGCGCCGCTGAGCGCCGGCCACATCCTGCCCGCCCTGGTCGATCCCCGGTAGGAGCACGGCTTGCCGGCGGCCACGCCGTCGCAGATGCGCCGACGGAGGCCTGGCGGGCGTCATCCACGCCGGCGCCATCGCGATGCGCGAACCCCGCCCCCGCACCTGGAGGCCGACGGAGCGGCCGCCTGCCACCACCGGGTCGCCGACGGTCCGGGCCCACCCGGACCCGGCACCGTCCCCGTGTTCGTTCCACGGCCACGCGCCGGCACAATGGCGGAGGTCCGATACCCGGGAGTTCCATGAACACGCCGCCGCCCCTGCCCGCCGCCGCCAGCTTCGTCACCGTGCTGGCCCGCATCTCGCTGGTGCTGGCGGCTCTGGGCGTGGCGTGGGCACTGGCGCAGATGCTGTTCGCCCTGCTCCTGCCGGACGCGGTGGTGGCGGGGCTGGCCGCACAGCCGGAAGTGCCGCGCGGCGTGCTGTGGACGCTTGAGCACCGCCATGCGCTGTCGCTGGCGCTGCTGCTCGTGGCCGGACTGTTCCTGGCCGCCGCCTGGGGCCTGCTCCGGCGTCGCGAATGGGCCCGGATGGCCTTCATCCTGCTGCTGGTGGGCGGAGCGCTGGCCAACTTCGCCGCCCTGGCCCTGATCGGACCGTTCTTCGACGGGCTGCAGGACATGTTCCCGGCGGAGATGCTGGCCTCGCCGGAGGGCCAGCGGTTCGCCGCGCAGATGCAGTTCAACCGCACCGTCACCCTGGTCACCAGCCTGGCAGGCGCGCTGGTGTTCGCGGCCCTGCATGGCTGGATCGTGTGGAAGCTGTGCACCCCGGCGGTCCGCGACCAGTTCCGGTCCGCGCCGCGCTGACCTGGCCGCCCCCGGCGGGCTTGATCGCGATCAATGGGGGCCGGGACGCGGCGGCTAGAATGGGTCCATGGACCCTGATTTCGACGTCGTACGCGACTATCTCACCGGCCTGCAGGACCGGATCTGCGCAGCGATCGAGGCGGCCGACGGCCGCGCCCGCTTCGCCGAGGATGCCTGGACCCGCCAGCCGGAGGGCGGCACCGGCCACGCTGGCGGCGGCCGGACCCGGATCCTCCGCGACGGCGCGGTGTTCGAGCAGGCCGGCATCGGCTTCTCCGACGTGTCCGGCACGCGCCTGCCGCCGTCGGCCAGCGCCGCACGCCCGGAACTGGCCGGCGCCTCCTGGCGCGCCACCGGCGTTTCGCTGGTCTTCCATCCTCGGAATCCCTACCTGCCGACCACCCACGCCAACGTCCGCCACTTCCGCGCCGAGCGCGACGGCGAGACGGTGGCCTGGTGGTTCGGCGGCGGTTTCGACCTGACCCCGTTCTACCCGTTCGACGAAGACGTCGCGCACTGGCACCGCACCGCGGCCGGGCTGTGCGCCCCGTTCGGCCCGGAGCGCTACGCCGAGCACAAGCGCTGGTGCGACGAATACTTCTTCCTGCGCCACCGCAACGAGACCCGCGGCGTGGGCGGGCTGTTCTTCGACGACCTGCACGGCGACTTCGAGCGCGACTTCGCCTACCTGCGCGCGGTCGGCGACGGCTTCCTGGACGCCTACCTGCCGATCGTCGAGCGCCGCCACGACACCCCGTTCGGCGAGCGCGAGCGCGAGTTCCAGCTCTACCGGCGCGGCCGCTACGTCGAGTTCAACCTGGTCTACGACCGCGGCACCCTGTTCGGCCTGCAGAGCGGCGGGCGCACCGAATCGATCCTGATGAGCCTGCCGCCGCGGGTGCGCTGGGAGTACGGCTACCAGCCGGAACCCGGCAGCGCCGAAGCCCGGCTGCAGGACTACCTGGTCGCCCGGGACTGGCTGTAGCCGCGGGCCAGTCCGGCCCGCGGGAGGACCCCACCCCATCCGGGTGGGCCACGGCAGCCTCGGCCCTGCCCGGGTGGCGGCCATTCAGGCGCCGGAAAATAAAAGGGTATCCGGATTTTAGCGTGGGGTGCAGGGTCTACCTGCTTCTTGGTCCCGAGCCCCCGTTTGTAGGCTCCTCCGCTCTTGCCCACCCTCTTGGATCACCCTCCGTTGTGGGTTTTGGCTCCAGTGGGGCTGACCGCGAGGGCGTGACGCTGACCTCCGAGAGTCCCCGGATCGCCAGAGGCCCGAAGCGAACTGACTGCAGCAGGTGACCAGAAGCGAACGGTCGCTGATCGAGCGTCGCTGTCGGCCAGGCAGTTCACGAACCGGGCCGCCGCCCCATTTGGGTCGCATCCACGCCGGAGCCTTCAGGCCAGGGATATCCGGCGGGGCTGATCCGGTTGCGCCTGACGGGTGCGACCCGGGCTTGGAGTTTCCGGCGGGCCCCGGAGGGGGCGCCGTGCAGCAGACATCACGATTGCGGGCGTGATAGACCCCTGATATTGGGGCCTGCTCGCCGGCATAAGGCTTATCGGGGCCTCCATGCCGTCTATCCCCGTAGCCGCCCCCCTCCGAGACGCCGCCACCAACAAGTAAACCGGTGACGGCATTGGGATTTTCCCATTTGACCATGCCACGGGCTGGGCCGCAGACTCGCGCTACGCCCCCGCTGGGGGTCTACTGGTAGTTGGGCAGTGGAAAAGCGCGAGGTTGGGGGGCTTCGTATGGATCGGACAGTTCGCTGCGTTGCCAGGCGGTCACTTGCTGTTGGTCGGCGGGCATCGTTCTTCTTCGGTAGCGTCGATGGGCGCGCTCTAGGGTTCGCGGCGGTTCGTTCGTCGCGGCCGGCCAAGGTGGCAGCAGATGGCTCACTAGGCGCGCAGCGGGGTTCGTCGCTTCGGCCTTTCGGATACGCCGTCCTGCCCGACATTGCGCGATGCTCTCTTGCTGCCCAACAATGCGTTCAAGCCGAAGCCGCTTCGCGGCTCGGCTTAACTTAGGCGTTAGGCGGGTTGTGGCGTTCGTGTTTGGGGTGGGGCGTCGGACTTCGGTGGGGGGAGTCGCAATGGCAAGTTGGCGTGCGGCATCGCAGCGGGTCGGGCGCGGGGCAGGCGTTCGGTCGGACCGCG
>NZ_PDWO01000017.1 GCF_010211765.1 Pseudoxanthomonas kaohsiungensis
TACCTGCATCTGCCGCACCGCTTCCCGCTTGAACTCGGCCGTGAACTGCTGACGCTTGACCATCGAACACCTCCGGGACCATTGTCCCCTTTATCGGGTGTCCGAATTAGCCGGGGCACTCCAGGTTCACTTCCCTGTAGTGGGTGTCGGCCTTGGCGGCCGGTGGGCTGGGCGGGTTCCGGCGAAGCGCCGGGTCTTGGCTTCGACGATGGCGCGAAAGGCGTCGTGGCCGAGGGCGCGCTGCTGCTGCAGGTAGGAGCGGATCTCGGCGAGCGTGTCGTCGTCCAGCGTTTCGTCCAGCAGTGTCCGGTAGGCCGACGCGCGTTCGGCGTCGGTGCTTCCCAGCGCCAGCCAGCCGGCATGGGGCACCAGCCCGGAACCCGGGCGTTGGCCGGTGTTGGCGGCGCAACTGGACCAGCGGTAGGCCACCGGATCGTCGACGAGCCGGGCGCGCACCGGGTTGAGCTCGATGTAGCGGTAGCAGCGCAGCACGTAGCGCTCGCTGTCGACCAGGCAGGCCTTGTAGCGTCCCTCCCAGAGCGTGCCCGTGCGCCCATGGCGTCCGTTGAACAATGCGACGTAGTTGCGGCCCAGCCGCTGCATCATTTTCCCGATGGCACCGGCGTCCTGCGGCGTGACCAGCAGATGGACGTGGTTGTCCATCAGGACGTAGGCGTGCAGGCGGCACCGCGTGGCGAGCAGCGCGTCGGCAAGCAGGTGCAGGTAGCGCAGCCGGTCGCCGTCATCCAGGAAGCAGGGCAGCCGGTTGTTGCCGCGCTGTACCACGTGCTGCGGGATGCCAGGCAGGTCGATTCTCGGCAGGCGGGCCATGCAGGCAGGGTGCCGCCGGTGTCGCAGCGTGTCTGCCCGCGCCATCCGCCATTGCCGTCGGGACTCGGCGCCGCGCGGCGTAGGAAGTGAACCTGGAGTGCCCCGGCTAATTCGGACACCCGATAAAGGGGACAATGGTCCCGGAGGTGTTCGATGGTCAAGCGTCAGCAGTTCACGGCCGAGTTCAAGCGGGAAGCGGTGCGGCAGATGCAGGTCGGGGACAAGCCGATCGCGCAGCTGTCGCGGGAACTGGGCGTGCCCCGCAACCGCCTGTACAAGTGGAGCCAGGCGGTACAGACCCACGGCGAGCAGGAGGCATTTCCGGGCTCTGGCCGACGATCGCTCGAGCAGGCCGAACTGATGCGATTGCGACGCGCCCTGGCGCGGGCCGAGCAGGAGCTTGAGGTCCTAAAAAAAGCCGAGGCGTACTTCGCGAGCGCACCGACGCGCGGTACGCCTGGATCCAGGCCCAGCAAGCGGCCTATCCGGTGAGCGCGCTGTGCCGGGCGCTGGGCGTGTCGCGCAGCGGCTTCCATGCCTGGCAAAGCCGCACCCCCTGTGCCCGCTCGCAGTCCGATGCACGGCTAGTGGCGGTTATCCGGGCCGCCCACGAAGAACACCGGCAGGCCTACGGCGCACGCCGGCTGTGGCGGGTGCTGGTCAGTCGCGGCGAGTCCTGTGGGCGGCACCGGGTCGCGCGTCTGCGGCGCCAGCACGGGGTAATCACGAAGCGACGCCGGCGCTTCCTGCGGGGGCGTTCTTCGTACCAGTGCGCGCCCGCCGCGCCCAATCGACTGGCCTGGCCGTTTGCGAGCCCCGCTCCCAACAGGGTCTGGGCCGGCGACATCACCCACGTCCCCACGCGCGAAGGTTGGCTGTACCTGGCCACCGTACTCGACGTCTGCAGCAGAAGAATCGTCGGCTGGGCAATGGCGTCGCGGCAGACCTTCGACCTGGCCGAACGCGCACTGCACATGGCGATCGTCCAGCGGCGCCCGCCACCCCAGGTGATCCTTCACCACGACCGCGGCAGCCAGTACACCAGCGCCAGCTATCGGGCAAAAGCGGAGGCAGCCCATATGCTGCTGAGCATGAGCCGACCCGGTATGCCCTACGACAACGCCATGGCGGAAAGCTTCTTCGGCACACTGAAACTCGAGCTGATGCCGGACCGGGTCTTCGCCTCGCGTGAAGCCGCACGGCTGGCGGTGTTCGACTACATCGAGGCCTTCTACAATCGCACGCGCATGCACTCGGCGCTGGGTTACCAATCACCCGCCCAATACGAGGAGCGGTTCAATCGCCTGGGGTATGTGCCCTAGGTCCACTGTCCGAAGAACCCGGGTCGCTCCAACCTGACCCCGTTCCCGACCCCGTTCCCGGTTCGTTGCAGCGCAGCGGGCATTCACACGCTGCTCTCTGGTATAGAAATCCTGCGCGCAAGGGGGGCGCACACCATGTTGGGTATGGCTTGGATTGTCTCGACGGGACTCGTCGGGCTGCTCTTTCTGGCTGCCGCGGTCCTGGACGCGGTCGCGCCGGAGCGGCGGAAAAAATTCATCGCAGGCTACGGGGGCGCGATGATCTGCAACGTGGCACTGACGTGGGGAGCCGGTTTCATGCCCGTGTGGTAGTGGAACCGGGCGGAACGGGGCGAAGCGCCCGTCCGCCGTGCGTCCCGGCGTGCCGGGGCTGGCGGTTCCCGCCAGTCCCGCATCCCTCTCGTTGGCCTCTGGACCCTTCCGCGAAAGCAGGGGGCAGCTGGCCTTTGCGCGTGCGCGCGACTGGCTGACAGAACCGTGGTCGGGTGACACTCTTGTCCCGCGCCTCATGTCCTGCCGGGGCGTGCGTTTCCACGGAGGGAGCATGAACAACTTCATCGCAGCGGTGCTACTGGCCCTGGCCCTGCAGGCCGCGCCGGCTGGCGCGCAGACGCTCTGGAAGGACGCGCGCTACGGCATGAGCCCGGCAGAGGTGCAGGCGCGGTTTCCACAGGCGCGGGTGCCCGGCGATGCCGACGAACTGGCCGGCGGCGAAATCGAGGGCCTGCGCCTGCAGGATGTGGACCTGGCCGGCCACCGCTTCACGGCCGCGTTCTTCTTCGACGGCGACGCGCTGGCGCAGGTGACGCTCTCGCTGCGGGCACCGCGCGAGGGGCGCGTCGACCTGCAGGTGTTCGAGGATGTGACCCGCGCGCTGGTGGCCCGCCATGGCGCGCCGGCCCACGCCGGGCAGCAGGATGAGCCTTTCGAGCGCCGCCGCCGCGAATGGGAAGTGGACGGCACCCGCCTCGCCCTGGTCCTGTTCGCGTCGGGCCCGGAATCGCTGGTGAACGTGATCCACCAGGTCGGTCCGCCCGACGCACCGCCGCCGGTGCGGCTGGAATCGGGCGGGTGACGGCAGCGCGGGGCAGGGCGACAGGAGGCGCGTATTCCCTGGCCGCTACAGTAGCCACCGTGACCCGACCTGTTGCCCCTCCATGCATCCCGACGATCTGAAATCCCTGTTCGACCAGCAGGCCGCCGGCTACGACCGGCAGTGGGAAAAGACCGCGCCGATCCGGCAATGCCTGCAGTTGCTGCTGGAGCCGTTGTTCGCCGGGCTTCCCGAGCAGGCGCACGTGCTATGCGTGGGCGTGGGCACCGGCGTGGAGATGGCGCACCTGGCGCGGCGCTTCCCGGGCTGGCGCTTCACCGCGCTCGATCCCTCCGGCGCGATGCTGGAGGTGAGTCGCCAGCGCGCCCGGACAGGGGGCTTCGCTGCGCGCTGCCGCTTCCACGAGGGCTATGTCGAGGACCTGCCAGAGGAGGCGGCGTTCGATGCCGCCACCTGCTTCCTGGTGTCGCAGTTCATCCTCGACGTGGACGCGCGCGCGGCCTTCTTCCGCGGCATCGCCTCGCGGCTGCAGCCGGGCGGGCGCCTGGCCAGCTCGGACCTGTGCGCCGACACGGCCTCGCCCGAGTACGCGGTGCTGCTGCGCGGGTGGATGGCGATGATGGCCGGCGCCGAGGTGCCGGCCGAGGCGCTGGAGCGCATGCGCCACGCGTATGCACACGATGTCGCCGTACTGCCGCCGGACCAGGTCGAAGCGATCCTTCGTGCCGGCGGTTTCCGTGGCCCGGTGCGGTTCTTCCAAGCCGGCCTGATCCACGCATGGATCTCGGAGGTGGCGCAGCCACCGGGGCCTGGTTCGCCTCCCGGTTGAGAGGTCGAAACAGGCGAAACAGGGCCGGAGTGCACTTTCCTCTCGACTTCCCGGCGCACGCGGCCGGCCGATCCTCGCCGGCCCCGCTGTGCGTCGCGGAAAGTGCACCCTGACCCTGCCGCGTCGCGCTATGTCACCTTCTTGAAGACGGTCACGCCGAGCAGGAACAGCACGGCGGCGATGACGAGCGCGGCGATGAACAGGAACTTGGCGATGCCCATGGCGCCGCCGGCGATGCCGCCGAAGCCGAGCACGCCGGCGACCAGGCCGATGACGGCGAAGATGATGGCCCACTTGATCATGGTGTTCTCCTGTCGGGTGCCGCCGGGCGGCGGACCGGGTGGTGATGGCATCGGACGATGCTGGGGGAGAACCTAGGCACCCGGCCGTCTTGCGCCCGTGAACGGTGGCAGGGGCGTGCGGGCCGGGACGTACACTGTGCCGATGTTCGACGCAGTCCTGCGGCAGGAGTACCCGCTCCCGGACCGACCGGCAGCAGTCGTCCCATCCCACGCACAGGAGCGCAAAGTGGCCTTCTCCAGACCGGTCGGAATCGTGGCGCTGTTGATGGCGGTCAGCCTGGTCTGGCTTGTGGCCGGCGTCGCGTCGCTGCGGATCGGCCGGCTGGACGTGCCCGTGCGCTCGGCGGGCGAGCTTGCCCTCGTTGCGGGCTGGATCGGGCCGCTGGTCGCCGCGCTGGGCCTGTACCGGCATCGCCGCCGCCAGGCGGCCCCGGGTCGCCAGGCCTGAAGCGCGGAAGATGCCGCTGCCGATGGCAGCGCACGTCGCCGGGCCGGAGTATCGTCCGGCCTCGTCCCCCGCGATCCGAAGGATTCCCGCCATGGCCACCTACCGCGCATGGGCCGCACCGAAGCCCGGTGCCGCCCTCGAACCCTTCGAGTACGACCCGGGCCCGCTCGGGGCCGACGAGGTCGAGATCACGGTCGAGCACTGCGGCATCTGCCACTCGGACCTGTCGATGCTCGACAACGAGTGGGGCTTCACCCGGTACCCGTTCGTGCCGGGCCATGAGGTGGTCGGGCGGGTCACGGCGCTCGGGCCGAACGCCAGGGGCGTCGTCGTGGGCCAGCGCGTGGGCCTGGGCTGGAACGCGCGCAGCTGCCTGCATTGCGACGCCTGCCTGGCCGGCAACCAGCAGCTGTGCCGCGAGGTGCAACCGACGATCGGCGGACGCCACGGCGGATTCGCCGACAAGGTGCGCGCGCACTGGGTCTGGGTGATGCCGATTCCCGACGGCCTGGACCCGGCCGAGTGCGGGCCGCTGCTGTGCGGCGGCATCACCGTGTTCGCGCCGCTGCGCGAGCTGGGCATCCCGCCAACCGCGCGCGTGGCGGTGGTCGGCATCGGCGGCCTGGGCCACATGGCGCTGAAGTTCTGCCGCGCCTGGGGCTGCGAGGTCACCGCGTTCACCACCAGCGCCTCGAAGGAAGAGGAGGCGCGCGCGTTCGGCGCGCACCACGTGGTCACCACCGGCGATGCCGCCGCACTGGAGAAACTGGCCGGCACGTTCGACCTGGTCATCGACACGGTGAACGTGCCGCTGGACTGGAACGGCCTGCTCGCCGCGCTGGCGCCGAAGGGCCGGCTGCACGTGGTCGGCGCGGTGCTCGAACCGATCCCGGTGCCGGCGTTCTCGCTGATCATGGGCCAGAAGTCGCTGTCGGGTTCGCCCACCGGCTCGCGCGGCGCGCTCGACGCCATGCTCGGCTTCGCCGCCCGCCACGGCGTGGCGCCGAAGACCGAACACTTCCCGATGCGCCGGGTCAACGAGGCGCTGGACCACCTGCGCGCCGGCAAGGCGCGCTACCGGATCGTGCTGGACGCCGATTTCGGTTGAGGCGGCGAGCGGCCCGGTCTGCGGGCGGGGTGGCCTTCGTGGCGTGACCTGCGCCGGAGGCGTGGCAGCGGTGGCTGCCACGCGCCCTGTCTGGCGGGCACCGAACCTGACCCGTTAAGCCGGCAGCCAGCCGGGCGATCAAGCTCTGGCCGTCCGAGCCGATCTTGATACGGCAAGGGTCGGCACATCACGGAGCCTTGTCACGGTTGCACGTAGAACTGCGCGGGTGTGCTGCGCCCAGCGGCTTCACGCCGTGCTATGGGGGCCAGGGACGCGCCTTCCGACGAACTACGGGATCGCCAGGCGCAGGACTGCCCGGGCCCGCTCGAATGCGGGACCGACATGCCAGTACCGAAATCCCGAACCCGGTTCCCTTGGGCCCGGTCCAGCAGCGCGCGCCGGGTGTGGGGTTTCACCCTGCTGGAGCTGATGTTCGCCGTCGGCGTGGCCGCGGTCCTGACGGTGCTGGCGGTCGGACAGTTCACCAAGCAGGTCGATCGCTCCAAGAGCGCGGCCGCGCAGGCCGACATCGCGCTGATGGAAATGCTGATCCTGCGCTACCGCACCGACAACGGCGGGCAGCTGCCCGACTCGCTGGCGCAGATCGGCAAGGGCGCGCTGCTCGACCCCTGGCAGCGTCCGTACCACTACACCAAGCTGGCCGGGGTGAAGGGCAGCAAGGGTGCGGCGCGCAAGGACAAGCGGCTCAATCCGCTCAACAGCGACTACGACCTCTTCAGCGCCGGCAAGGACGGCGTGTTCAAGGCGCAGGTCAGCCAGAAGGACAGCCTCGACGACGTGATCCGTGCCCGCGACGGCGCCTACATCGGCCCTGCCGAAGATTTCTGACCCGCCGGCATGCAGCTGCCTCCCTGGATCGAAGGTACTTTCCTGCGCAGCCGCCTGGGGCGCCGGATCTTCCTGACCTTCTGCGTGGCCGTGGTGGTGCCTGCGGCGGCGGTGTCCTGGCTGGCCTGGCGCACGGCGTCGGCCGATGCGCTCGAGACCAGCCAGGCCGCACTGCGCACCGAGATCAAGCATTACGCATTGAACCTGTTCGAGCGCCTGGAGTCGGCACACGCGCTGCTGCGGCAGGTGGGCGCCAACGACCGGTCCACCGAGGCCGACGCGGCCTTGCTGGCGCCGTTCTTCTCGAGCGTCGAAACCTTGCCGTTGCCGCTGGACGGGGCGGCCGGCGGTGCCGGGCTGGGCGGATGGCTGGCGCGGCATGCGGGCGACCAGGCGCTGTCCACCGCGCTGGTGGTGCTGCCCGCGCGCCAGGACGGAGAGGAAGCCCAGGTGGTGATCCTGGTCCCCAACCGCAGCGAACGCGGCGACGGCCTGCTGGCGGGCGTCGTCCGACCCGGCTTCCTGTGGGGGGAAAGCGACGACCAGGCGTTCAATGGCCGGCTCTGCGTGCTGGCCGGTGACCGCGTGCTGCGATGCCACGGCGACCTGCCGGAAGCAGCGCAGACGAGGACGGCCATCCGCGACGAATGGGAGCTGTTCCTGGAGCCGGCTTTCGGCGCCGGATCCTGGCGGGTGACCGCCGTCGCCGAGCGCGCGCCGGTGCTGGCCAGCTACCTCGGGTTCCTGGCGCCGCTGGCACTGGGCCTGCTGCTGCTGGTGCTGATGCTCAGCTCCATGGAGATCCGCAGGATCCTGGTGCCGCTGGAGCGGCTGGTGGGCCGGATCCGCGCGGTGGGGCAGGGTGCCACGACGCAGGCCGACACCCGCATGGACGACGAGTTCGAGACCCTGGCGCGGACCTTCGACGACATGGAAGGCCGCATCCGCCGGCAGATGGACACCCTGCGCATCCTGTCGGAGATCGACCGGCTGATCCTCGAGCGCGTACCCGCGGCGGCGGTGGTGGACGTGGTCATCGCGCGCATCCACGAGATCAGCCGCGTGGACGGCATCGGCGTGAGCCTGGCCGGCGTGGATCCGCAGCAGCCGAAGCGGCACTTCCTGCGCATGCGCGGCCAACGCCAGGTGGAAGCGGGCAGCGCCCTGCCGGACACGCTGCACGAGGCCGCCTATGCGCTGGAACCAGGGCAGTGGACGCCGATGCGGGAGGTCGGCGAAGGCTTCGCCGCGCGCGGGGTGCAGGAGGTGCTGGTGCTGGCGGTCGGCCATCGCGAGCAGTCGCGCGCCTGGATCGCGCTGGCCTGCGGGGACGGGGGCACGCCGGGCGAGGAGGTGCTGCTCGAGGTGCGCGACCTGGCCGAACGCGTCGCCGTCGCGCTGGCGGTGGAAGAGCACGAGAACCTGCTCCTGTTCCAGGCAAGGCACGATCCGCTGACCGGCCTGGCCAACCGGCTGGCCGCGCTGGAGGCGCTGGACCTGGCCATCGAGGGCGCGAAGGCGAGCGGCGAGACGTTCGCGACGGTGTTCATCGACCTCGACCGCTTCAAGTCGATCAACGATGGCCTCGGCCACGCGCAGGGCGATACGGTCCTGGTGCGCGCCGGCGAGCTGATCCGCCAGGGGATCGGACCCGACAGCTTCCTGGCGCGCTTCGGCGGCGACGAGTTCTTCGTGATCCTGCGCAACGTGCAGTCGCCGGCCGACGCCGCGCGCATCACGTCGGGGCTGGCGGCTTCGTTCGCCACGCCGCTGGTGTCCAACGGCACCGAACTGGTGGTCGGGTTCAGTGCCGGCGTGGCCCTGTATCCCGAGCATGGTTCGCAGGCGCACGAACTGATCCACAACTCCGACGTGGCCATGTACCGCGCCAAGAAGGCCGGTGGCGGGCGCATGGCGTTCTTCGACGAGGAAATGAACGCGGCTGCGCTCAACCGCGTACAGCTGGAGAACGACCTGCGCGCGGCCATCCGCGCGGGCCTGCTCGAGGTGCACTACCAGCCGCGGGTGGACAGCCGCAGCGGCCGGATCGTCGGGACCGAGGCGCTGGCGCGGTGGACCCATCCGGTCCGCGGCCGCATCGCTCCCGATACCTTCATCGGCGTGGCCGAGGAGTGCGGCCTGATCGAGGAGCTGGGCGAGCTGGTGCTGCGCAAGGCGTGCCACCAGCTGGCGGCCTGGAAATCCGGTGGCATCGATCCCGGGCTCTTGGCGATCAACGTCTCCAGCTACCAGCTGCGCTCGGGCCACCTGGCCGACACGGTGGGACGCGCGGTGGCCGCCAGCGGGATCCAATGGCGCGACCTGGAGATCGAGGTCACCGAATCGCTGCTGGTGAGCGGCAGCGGCGCCGCCCTGCAGCAACTCCAGGCCCTCCGCGAGGCGGGCGCCACGGTGGCCATCGACGATTTCGGCACCGGCTATTCCTCGCTCGCGTACCTGACGCGCCTGCCGGTCGACACGTTGAAGATCGACCGTGCGTTCATGGCCGACCTGGCCGAAGACGGGGCGTCGCTGGCGGTGGTGCGCTCGATCATCGCCCTGGCCCGCGCGCTGGACAAGAACATCGTCGCCGAGGGCGTCGAGTCGGCCGCGCACGTGCAGCTGCTGCGCGGACTGGGCTGCCACATCGTCCAGGGCTACGTGTACTACCCGCCGCTCGACCCGGGCGCATGCGCGGAAGTGCTCCAGCGCCTGGCCACGCAGGACGGGCGGGTCGCGAGTACGCGTTAGCGGGCGGGCGGTCCGGACAGCGGCGCCGGCCACCTTCGATGGCTGGCCGCAGGCGCGCGCGTCTGCCGTTGGCAGGGGAACTGCCCGCAAACAAAGGATGCGCCATGGACACCCTGGCCAGGAAAGTGACTCGCATCGATCGCGCGACCGATATGGGACAGGTGGCTGCGCCTGTCGACTTCGCCGCCGGGCTGTCGCCCCCGCAGCGCCAGGCCGCGAAGGCCGTCGCCCGGGACGTGGTGGCCGCCGCGGTAAAAGGGGCGTTGCACGCGATCGACCCGGCGCGCTATCCGATGGAGGCCGCGGCCGACAGCGGGGACATGCGGATCGCCCGCGCGATCGCAGCGCTGCCGCCGAAGGCGCTTCGGCGGATCCGGCCGCGGATCGTGGCGATCGGCGACGGCACGCGGATGCCGGCGCTGCTCAAGGACATGGACGTGCAGGGGTTCCGCAAGGCGCGTCCGCTGCTGCGGCCGGTGGAGCGCGACGGCATCGACCGCCCGGTGATCAAGGTGGTCGATCGCGACCGCGACCCACCCCCGGTACCGGCGCCCCCGCGCTACACCAAGGCGATCCTGGAACTGCGCGCGATCCACTGCGTGCAGGAGACCGGTGGCGGTGGCGCGGACGAGATCGTGTTCGGCGGCATGCTGATCGGCGCGACCGGCAACAGCAATCCGATCGATGCGTTCGATGCCGGCGACTTCGACTCGGGCACCTATGCCGATTTCGGCGCCAAGCCGATCGGCCGCTACAACCTCAAGCTCATCGAGAACTATCCGGGCCACCTCTATGCGATCTTCATGCTGGTGGAGTCCGACAGCGACGACCGCGAGGTGGCCAACGCCCTCACCACCACCATGAGCGTCATCGCGGTAGTGGCGGCGGCCTACTTCAGCGGCGGCCTGGCCGCGGGCGCGGCCTATGCGGTGGCCGAGGCGATCAGCGGCCTGATCGATTCGTTCTTCGGGCCGGATGCGCTGCGCCACTACGGCATCCGGCTCACGTTCGAGAATGGCGACCCGTTCGGCGGCCCGATCGGGCCAAAGATGCGCACCGGCGACATCACCGGCGAAGGGGCGATCTACCGCGTGGGCTACCGCTGGGTGCTGTCGGCGTAGCGGGAGCGTCGAGTAGTCGGACGGGGCCCGGGCTCCACGCCGCGGCACGGACACGGCGGTTGCGCCTGCCGGGTGCCCGGGCGTGCGAGCCAGGGTGCCCCGGCGCGACGGCGGCGTCAGCGGATATAGGGTTCGGTGCGCGGGTCGGGGCGCAGGTCGCGCGGATCGGCGACGACCACCGGTGCCGGCGCGGCGGCGATGCGGGCGGACAGTTCGTTGGCCCGGCGCTGTTCGGCGATGAGCTCGCGCAGCAGCGGCTTGATCCCGAACAGGGCGAACGGCACCAGGATCCACAGCACGGTCAGGATCAGGCCGAAGATCGCGCCGATGATCATGAACAGGCTCATGCCTGCGGTGGCGGCGGTCGAGGCGGTGGTGGCGGTGGCGAGCAGGACGGACATGCGGGTCTCCTGGCGGGACTGAGTGCGCAGCCTGCGCCCGGTGGCGTCGTCGCGGTGTGGACGGACGCGCTGTGCGACACGCCTGTGGTACGAAGAGCGTCCGACCCAGTACCGGTACGCCAGCCCAATGGCCCCGAACCGCCTCGAAACCTCCCTCTACCTGTTCCTGCTCCTGTGCACCGTCGCCACCGTGGCGATTGGCATCCACATGGCCCGGCCATGGGGCGACAACTACGCCTACCGGGACGCGTCGGGCTACGGCGTGCTGGCGCTGATGCTGCTCTGGGCGGTCTCGCCATATGCCGGGCTCGCACTCGGACTACGGCTGCTGCGCGGTTCGCGGGTGGCATCACGGGTCTTCGCCGGCGGCGCACTCATCGTGGCGATTCCGGGATTGGTCGCCTATGTCGACGCGGCGTTCGTGCACCTGGATGCGCAGGGCGGGCTGGTGTTCGTGTTCGCGCCGCTGCTGCAGTGGGCCGGGTTGGCCGCGCTGGGCATGGCCGGCGCGCTGCTGCGCCTGTGGAAGCCGGACCATTGCGGCGGCGAACGCGCTAGAGTCCACCCATGACCATCGAATCCCCCGCCGACCTCGAAGCCCTGCGCCGCATCGGCGGCATCGTCGCCCGCGTGCGCGAGGCGATGCTCGCTGCAGCGCAGCCGGGCATGACCACCGCCGAGCTGGACGCCATCGGCGAACGGTTGCTGGCCGAAACCGGCGCACAACCGGCGCCGAGGCTGGTGTACGGCTTTCCCGGCGCGACCTGCATCAGCGTCAACGAGGAGGCCGCGCACGGCGTACCCGGCGCGCGCGTGCTGCGCGCCGGCGACGTGCTCAACGTCGACGTGTCCGCCGAACTCGGCGGCTACTTCGCCGATACCGGCGGCACCCGCGTGCTGCCGGCAGCCTCGGCGCGCGACACCCGCCTGTGCCACGCCGCGCGTACCGCGCTGGCCGAGGCGATGAAGGTGGCCCGCGCCGGCCAGCCGCTCAACCGCATCGGCGCGGCGATCGAGGCGACCGCGCGCCGCTTCGGCTTCCGCGTGATCGAGAACCTGGCCAGCCACGGCGTCGGCCGCGCCCTGCACGAGGAGCCCGAGCAGATTTCCGGCTACTACGATCCCGAGGACACCCGCGTGCTGCACGAAGGCCTGGTGATCACCATCGAGCCGTTCGTCTCCACCCGCAGCCGCCTGGTCGAGGAAGCCGGCGACGGCTGGACCCTGGTCGGTGCGCGCGGCAACCGTTCGGCGCAGTACGAACACACGATGGTCATCACCCGCGACGAACCGATCGTGCTGACGGTGCATTGAACCAGCGGCAACACGGCGGACGCGTTCCACAGGCGCCGTCTCGCGGCGGAGCGATGCCGCGTGCGCCCCGGCCCCCGCAAACTTGCGGCGCGACTCCTCCCGCTCAGGGCATGGCGTCGCGCGGCGCCCGGTTGCGGTCTTCGACCGCTGCCTCGATCAGGCTCGCCACGCCGCGCGGGTCTTCCTGCTGGGCGACGTGGCCGCCGGGGAAGGTGCGCATCGTCCAGCCGCGGGCCTGTGCGTTCTGCCAGCTGCGGTCGGTCTTCGCGCGCTCCTCGATCTTCTGGTCCTTGGGCACGAAGGCGACGTAGGTCACCGGCAACGCGAGCGCCGCCGGGTTGCGGTACGACACCGGCTGCTCGAAGCACCGGATCGACTGCTTGACGCTGTGCGGCGGCGCATCGCCGGGCTTGACCCACGGCACCTGCATGAAACCGTCCTTGAAGCGGTCGGCCGGTAGCGGCCCGCGGCTGCCGAACAGGTCCCACAGCGCCTGCCCGTCCTGTGGCACGGCCGCGTCGAGGAACACCACGTGGCGGATGCGCTCGGGTATCCGGTCCATCACCCCGGTGACGACCATGCCGCCGTAGCTGTGGCCGGTGAGCACCACGTCGTGCAGGTCCTCGAACAGGATCAGGTTGACCACGTCGTCGATGTGCGTCTGCAGGTCGATGTCGGGGCCGTTGAGGTGCATGCGCTCGCCCAGCCCGGTGAGGGTGGCGCGGTACACGGTGTGGCCGTCGTCGGCGAGGAACTGCCCGGTGCGCTTCCACTCCCAGCCGCCGGCGGTGGCGCCGTGGACGAGGACGAAGGTCTGCTTCTGCGCCGCCGGTGCGGCGTGCGCGACGGTCGCCAGCAGCCACAGCAGCCCGGCGAGCAGCGCGATCGGTCGGAAGGGTCGGAAGTTCATGGGCGGGCTCCACCTGGCCGGCAAGTCGGACGCCGCACAGGGTGCCATCACGCCGCGCCGCGACCGATGGCGATCGCGCCGCGGGGGATAACCGTTCCGGTATGGCAGCCACGGCGTGCCGTCCTTGGTGGCCGGTGTCGCGCGGGTCCTGGCGCGATCCGGTGGACGCTACCCCCGATACCCGCGCCGACCGTCGTCGGGGCGCCGTTCAAGGTTCGGCGTTGCGCCGCAACAGGTTGTTGTAGGACTTGTTGATCAGCTCGAGCGCGCGCGCCGAACCTTCCTGCCCTGCCAGCAGTTCGCGCGCCTCGGACAGGTCGTGCAGCAGTTCGCGGATGGCCGGCTCGCGCACCAGGCTCTGCACCCAGCCGACCACGGCCAGGCGTTCACCGCGCTCGACCGGGCGCACGC
This sequence comes from Pseudoxanthomonas kaohsiungensis, assembly GCF_010211765.1. Lineage (GTDB taxonomy): Bacteria > Pseudomonadota > Gammaproteobacteria > Xanthomonadales > Xanthomonadaceae > Pseudoxanthomonas > Pseudoxanthomonas kaohsiungensis. Next base: position 13,652 of record NZ_PDWO01000017.1, read on the forward strand.
GGTGCAGCTGGCCGGTGGGATAGCAGATCGCCGAACGCGCCGGCAGCTTGAACGCGGTCTCGCCGCTGCCGCTGTCGAACGCCAGCTCGCCGCCGTCGTAGCTGTCGGGGTCGCTGAGGAACAGGGTGAACGAGACGTCGCTGCGCACGTGGTTGGGCTCGCCCATGATCGGCGCATCCACGTGCAAGCCGTAGGCCATGCCCGGCTCGTAGCGGCTCACCAGCATCGTCGCCAGCCGCCGCGGCTGGGCCAGGCTCATGAACGGATCGCAGCACCCGAGCGCCTGCATCACGACGTGGGCGATGTCCTTCATCACCGGATGGTTGCCGGGGATCTGCTGGTTGTTCTTGGCCTTGTGCAGCAGCTCGCCGGCCGTGGCCCTGCCGTCGGTGAACGCCACCGTGGCGATCTTCTGCCTGATCAGCGCCAGCTCGTCGGGCGTAATCAGTTCCTGGAGTGTGAGAATCATGCGTCGCGCCCCCGTGCGCAGCTGCCCAGCGGGCAGCTCAGGCACCAGTGTAGGGATTGGCGGTCCGGGATCAATCCGCGAGCCCGCTCGCGCGCATTCCATGCCCGCGCGGGGTATCCCACCCGGCTTGACCAGGATCAATGAAGCGGCACGGACCGGGAGGGAGACTGGCGCCGGTTCCCCGAAGGAGGCCATGCCATGTACACGCATCTTCTGGTTCCGACGGACGGTTCGCCGCTGTCCGACCATGCGCTGGACCAGGCGCTCGCGCTCGCCCGGGCGCTGGGCGCCCGGGTCACCCTGTTCACCGTGGTCGAGCCGTTCCATGCCATCGCCTACACGCCCGAGCAGGTCGTGGAATCGGCCAGCAGCTACGAAGCCCACGCCCGCGCGGCCGCCGACCGGCGCCTGCAGGACGCTGCGGCCCGGGCCGCGGCCGCCGGCGTGGCCCACCGGACGGAGGTGGCCATGGACGAAGATCCGCACGAGGCGATCATCGCCGCCGCGCGTACACAAGGGTGCGACCTGATCGCGATGGCCTCGCACGGGCGCCGCGGGGTCAAGGCCCTGGTGCTGGGCAGCGTGACCGCCAAGGTGCTGACCCATTCGGAAATCCCGGTGCTGGTCTACCGCCGCCCGGTGCAGTGAGCCGGCAGGCGCGAAAGCGGATCCTCCGGCAGGGGAGCCCCCTGCCGGGCAACAAGCGCGGCGTGCTGCGGTGCGCACAGAGGGCCCACGGAAAGCCGCGTCGCCTGCGCAGCGCATCGGCGTGATCGGAGGCCATCGTCCGGTGGCGCTAGCCTGAACGACCGGCATCGTTGGCGCCGGACGCGGCGTCGATGCGCGTCCGCTTCACGCAGGCGCGACCACCTGCGGCGCTACGGTGGCAGCTCCCGATGGAGCTGCGCGCCATGACCTCACCCGCCGATCTCGAAAAGAAATTCTGGAAAGCCCTGAAGTCCGACATGACCCTGATGCTGGGCGTGGACGGGCTGGAGGATGGCCATACCCGGCCGATGACCGCGCAACTGGAGCACGAGGAGCGCGGGCCGATCTGGTTCTTCACCTCGACCGACAACGGCCTGGTGCGCCAGCTCGACGCGCCGCGGCGCGCGGTGGCGGCCTTCGCCGCCAAGGGCCATTCCCTGTTCGCCAGCATCGGCGGCCAGCTGGTGGTGGATACCGACCGGGCGGTGGTCGAGCGCCTCTGGAATCCGTTCGTCGCCGCCTGGTACGAAGGCAAGGACGACCCGAAGCTCGCCCTGCTGCGCCTGGATCCGGACCAGGGCGAGGTGTGGCTCAACGAGAACAACCTGCTCGCCGGGGTGAAGATGCTGATGGGCATCGACCCGAAGAAGGATTACCAGGACAAGGTCGCCAAGGTGGACCTGGGCTGAGGGTGCGACGAAGCGGCCGCGCGGCGCGCGTCAACCCGCCGGACGGTCCGTGGGCGGTTCGCCCTTGGGCCAGGCGGGTAACGGCTGCATGGCGACCGCGGCGTGTTCCCGCCGCAACTCGATCCAGCGGCTGACCGCATCGCCCGAGCAGGGCGAGGCCCAGCAGGGCCGGCAGCAGGTCCAGGTCCATGCGGATTACGCAATCCGGTGTCGGAGCACAGGGTAGCGCGACCGTCTTGCCATGTGGCCGACTGCACAGGTCGGGGAAGGGGGAGCGGCCGGACGTGCGGGGCATCATCCGTGCATGCACCGAAACGGACGCAGGCCACGCGCGCCGCCGCGCGCGCTACGCCCCCGGACCCCGCCGCCGACACAGGCGGCGGCCGTTCGCGCCGCTGCAAGCCGCGGCGGCAACGATGCGAACGCGTCCAGTCGTGGGCGGACTCAGACCTCTTCGCCGAACCCGCGGCTGAAATGGGCCGCCGCGCGTGGTGCCGCCTCCGGTTCGGGCTCGACCGCCGGCACTCGGGGGTCGCCGCGCGGTGGCGTGATGTCGGCTTCGTCGCGGATGTCGCTGCGGTGGCCATCTGCGCGATGCCGCTGCCAGGCTCGCCAGGCGACGACGCCGATGGCGGCGGCAGCAGCGGTCTTCAGGATCAGGTGCATGGCCGGTCTCCTCGTGGTTCGTGCCAAGCGTGCCGTGGCGGGGGTAAGGCGGCCGTGACCCTTTGATCAGGTCGATGTGAAGGGTCTCGCCGCGCGCCGGGCATGGCGGATGATGCCCGCGACCACCGCTTCGAGCCCTCTACTGTGCTTGACACAGTAGAGGGGCCAGGTCTACTGTGCGCGAAACAGTAACGGGTACCGGCCATGGTGGAGCGGGACAGCAGCGGACTGGTGGAACTGCGCCGCGGCGTGCTGGTGCTGGCGGTGCTGTCGCGGCTGCAGGTGCCGCAGTACGGCTATTCGCTGAAGCAGGCGCTGGCCGAAGGCGGCATGCCGGTCGAGGAAGGGACGCTGTACCCGCTGCTGCGACGGCTGGAGGCCCAGGGCCTGTTGGCCAGCGAGTGGGACGAGGACTACGCGCCGCCGCGGCGCTACTACCGCCTGAGCCGCGAAGGAAAGCGCGCGTTCGCTGCCTTGTCCGCGGCCTGGCGCGACCAGGTCAGGGTGATGGACGGGTTCCTGCGCGAGGAGACGAAGTGATGGATGCCAACGAGATCCTGGAGTCCTATGTCCGCGACGTGGCCGATTGCCTGCCGCGCGCGCGTCGCGACGATGTCGCCTCCGAGCTGCGCTCGCTGCTGGCCGAGGAGCTGGCCGGGCGTGCCCAGGAGTCCGGCCGCCCGCCCGACCGGGCGATGGCGATGGCGATGCTGCAGGCCTTCGGCCGGCCGGCCGAGTACGCGCAGCGCTACCACGCGCGGCCGGCGCTGGTGGAAGGCGCCGACAACCACCATTTCCTGATCTGGGCGACCGGCGGCGCGGTGGTGCTGGTGATGCATGCGGCGCTGAACCCGCAGCAGCACGTCGACCTGGACGGGTTGTTCCTGCAGTGGCTGGGCCTGCTGCTGCTGTGGTTCGCGCTGGCCGGCTGGATCCGCCGCCGCCGGCCCGGCGTGTTCCGCTGGAAGCCCAGCCACGGGCCGGAGTGGATGCCGCGCGGCCTGTCCGCGTTGTCGCTGGTCGCCACGCTGCTGTTCCCGGTATGGATGTACGCCGCGCCGCAGCCGTTCGCGCGGATGCTGCTGCCGTCGACGCTGTCGGTGGAGGGGCTGGCGCTGGATCCGGTGTTCGCCACCAGCGGCATTCGCCTGCTGACGATGGCGTTGCTGGTGGGCCTGGCCCTGGGCCATGCGATCGCGCTGGTGCTGGGCCGCCAGCCGGCGTGGCTTCGCCGCTGCGGAGTCGCGGTGAACCTGGCCCTGGGCCTGCTGTTCGTCATCCACGCCTCGCCGATGGCCACGCTCGATGGCACGCCCTTCCAGGTGTTCGCCTTGGCGCACGCCAATGCGGTGGCGGCGCCGATCTTCCTGGGCCTCGGCGGCATGATGCTGCTGGTCGGGCTGTACTACGCCTGGCGCGAGTGGTCGTACCTGCGCCCGCCGCCGGCCCGCCACCGCGGCGCGCTGGCCTGAGGCCAGCGGTGGGGGCGGGGTACGCGCATTCCGCGCACTGCGAGCGCCGGCCGGCGCGCAGTTCCACCACCTTGGCGGGGCTCCGTCCTTGCGATGGGCGGAGCCCCGCTCGCGGTTACCGCTGCACGAACCGGATGCGCTGCATGCCGGCGGCGTCGGCCGCCGCGAGCACCCTGACCAGGGCCTGGTAGTCGGCCGCCGGATCGCTGGCGATGCGCAGCTCCGGCACCTGGCCGGCGTGCGCGTCGGCCTCCGCCTGCAGGCGTGCCGGCAGCACCGCGGCCGCGACCGGAACGCCATTCCAGGTGAGCTGGCTCGCGGCATCCAGCCGCAGTTCGATCGGCGGCGGTTCGACCCGGTCGGGCGCGCGATCGACGCGCTGCGGCAAGGCGATGTCGATCGGCCGGGCCAGGATCGGCGCGGTCACGATGAAGATGATCAGCAGCACCAGCATCACGTCGACCAGCGGGGTGATGTTGATGTCGGCCAACGGTCCGGATCTTCCTGCGGTACTGAACGCCATGCGTCGCTCCCTGCCGCGGGGCCGGTTGCCCCGGGATCGACACTACGCCTCGCGCGGACCGGCGAACGCGCGGAACGGCGCGTCGTTCAGCGATGGTTTCCCCGTCGGAACCGGTAACTCCTGGCCGGCTCCGACGCCGTGCCGCGTTGCCATGGAAGGGACACCGGGAGCGGGCGTCATGACCAGCGTGGGATCCAGGCCGGGAAAGAAGCCGGCCACGGGTGCGAAGGGGAAAGGCACCGCCAGTGGCGTGGCCGGGCCACGCAACACCGCCAGGCAGCCGCCATCCGGCACACCGCGCAAGCCGCCGAAGCCCGTGCCGGCCCCGCGCCGCCGTCCGGAGGTGAAGGACTCGCACGATCGCTACGCCAATATCGAAGTACAAGGCTGATCGCCTGCTCGTGGGCACAGCTTGCCGACGCCCCGCCTCGGTTATCGCTGATCGCGCGGTCTTCGGTAGGAGCACAGCTTGCTGGCGACCCCGCGAAGGGTGTCGCTGGCGGCCCTCCGGCGTGCGGGTGCGGATGCCCGCGTCCGGCGCGACCCCGCAAACGCGGATGCCGCCCGGTGGGGCGGCATCCGCTGCTGGCTCCGCGGCGGCCGGCGTGCATTCAATGCACGCGGAACATCGCCGAGGGTGCGGGCACGTAGGTGCTTTCGCGGACCCGCCGGCGGTGCGCCGACAGGGCCGCCTCGTGCACGCGCGCGGCCTGCCAGGCGCCGCGGTCGAACGGCAGTTCTTCCGGCTCGCAACCGCGCAGCCCGGCCTCCAGCGCACGCAGGCGGACGAACTCGCGGTAGCCGGCGGCCTCGCGGCCCAGGGTCGGCCAGGCGGCCTCGAGCACGATCGCATCGTCCAGGCGGCCGATCCGCGGCAGCCAGTCCGGGATCAGGTCCTGGCTGTCGTTGGCGTAATCGACCACCAGGCGCGCGCATTCGACGACCTCGTTGGCGGCCGCCCAGGCGCGGTCGGCGGCCATGGCGGCGACCGATTCGATCCACGCAATCCGTTGGGCGATACATCCGGGCGCCTCGTCATCTCCGGTGGCGGACAGCTGCCGGGCGGCCGTCGCCAGCTGGTCGACGTCCATCGGGCCCTGGGTCCGGCCCAGCCGCGCCAGCAGCCGGTTGAAGCGCGACAGGTCGAACGAGGTCGGTCGGTACTCGCCGATGTTCCGGCGGCGATGCAGCAGGTTGAAGGCCAGGGGGGTGTCCAGGACGGCAGGCAGCGGCTGGGCCAGGGAACGGTTTGTCATCACAGCGTTCATGGTGCGTCTCCAGAAGGTGGGTGGGCGCGGCATCGCCGGCGCCGGGCCAGCATCCCGGGGACGCCAACGCGGGTCATGAGGCCGTTGCGATCGTTCCATGCGTGTTCGCTGAATTCATGAGGCAATGATGAGGAAGTGGCGATGAAGCCCGGGACCGGACCGCCCGCCCCCGGCGACGACGGCCTGAATACGCGCTTCCGGTTCGATCGCATCGTGGTCGACGCGGCCGCCCATACCCTGCTGCGCGACGGCGAACCGCAGCCGCTGGAGCCCAAGGCGTTCGCGGTGCTGCTGGCGCTGCTGCGCCGGCCGGGCGAACTGCTGGGGCGCGACGAGCTGCTCGACCAGGTGTGGGGGCATCGCCATGTCACCCCGGGCGTGCTGACCCGCGCCATCGCCCAGCTGCGCGCGGCGCTGGACGACGATTCGCAGAAGCCGCGCTACATCCAGACCCGGCATGCGCTGGGCTACAGCTTCATCGGCACGCTGCAAGCGCCACCGGAAGCGGCCGGGGCGATGCCGCCGGCCGCCGCGCCGCCACCGGAAGCGCCCGCGGCGGTGCCGTCCGTGCCGGCACCAGCGACGCCCGTCGAGCCGCCGGGCGATGCGCCCCTGGGCGTGGAGGGTGGCCCGGGCGATGCCCTGGCGCCTCCCATGTCGCGCAGCTCCTGGGCGCTCTGGCTGCTGGCCGCGCTGGTCCTGTCGATCGGCGCCTGGTGGTGGCGCGGGCGTGATGCCGGGCCGGTGGCGGCGCCGGCGGAGGCGTCGATCGCCGTCCTGCCCTTCACCACGCTGAGCGATGCGCGCGACGACCGCTACTTCGCCGAAGGGCTGTCGGTGGAGATGCTCGGTGCGCTGGCCGGCGTGCATGGCCTGAAGGTCGCCGCGTGGCGCCCGGCCGAGGCGATCGACCGTGGCCAGGACATCCAGGCGCTGGGCCGGTTGCTGGGCGTGGCCACGCTGCTGGACGCCAGCGTCCGTCGCGACGGCCAGCGCCTGCGGATCAGCACCCGGCTGTCGGACACCCGTTCCGGCTATACCCTGTGGTCGCGCAACTTCGACGGCGACGCCGACGCGATCTTCGACACCCAGACCGAGATCGCCAACGCGGTGGTCGACGCCTTGCTGGAGATCCTGCCCGAGGAGCGCGAGAGCCTGCGCAAGCGGCTGACGCCCACCCACAGCGCGGCCGCGTTCGATGCGTACCTGCTCGGCATCGACCGCTTGGCGGCTGCGCGCGGCGGCGACGCCCGCGAGCAAGCGGAAGCCCAGTTCCGCAAGGCCCTGGCCGTCGACGCTGGCTTCGCGCGTGCGCAGGCCGCGCTGTGCCGGATGGGGCTGTGGAGCTTCGAGTCGCATCGCAACACCGATGCCTTCGACGACGCGCGCCTGGCCTGCCTGCGCGCGCTCAACATGGATGGCGGGCTGGGCGAGGTGAAGCTGGCGCTGGGCGACCTGTACCGGGTGCAGGGCGACGAATCGCAGGCGTTGCAGTACTACGACGCCATCGTCGACGACCCGGCGATGCGCTGGCAGGCGCTGGTCGGCCGCGCCCAGGTGCACATCGACCACGGCCGCGAGGACGAGGCGATGGCCGACTTCCGCCAGGCCATGCAGGCCAGCCCGGGCAACGCGCAGGTGCATGCCGAACTCGGCTACCAGCAGTTCCGGCTCGGGCAATACCGGGAAGCGATCGATTCCTACCGCACCGCCGTGGCGCTGCGCCCGGACAACGTCGACTACTGGACGATCTACGGCGCGTTGCTGCTGTCGGTCGGCGAGAACGACGCGGCCGAGCAGGCGATGCAACGCTCGCTGGCGATCGAGCCGAACGAGAGCTCGCTGAGCAACCTCGGCACCCTGCGTTACCAGAAGGGCGACTACGCCGGTGCCGCGGACATGTACCGCCGGGCCGCCGAACTCAATCCGGGCGACTTCTTCTACGTCGGCTTCCTGGGCGATGCGCTGGATGCCGACCCGCGCACGGCCGCGCAGGCGCGGCCGGCCTACGAGCGGGCTGCGCGCCAGGCGCAGCGCTTCATCGACGCCAAGCCCGACGACGCCAAGGCGCTGGCCGCGCTGGGCTGGTACCGCGCGCAGCTGGGCGATGGCGACAGCGCCCTGCGGCTGGCGCGGCAGGCGCTGGCCCTGGGCCACGAACCCGGCGAGGTCGCCCTGTACAACGCGCAGGCGCTGGCCGTGCTCGGCCGGCTCGACGAGGCGCGCCTCGCCCTGAAGGGCGCGCGGGAGGCCGGCATTCCCGATGCACGCATCGATACCCAGGCCGTGTTCCGGCGGACGGGCCTGGTCGCACCACCGTCGGGGCCCGCGCCCGCCCCGCCGGCGTCCGATCCGTCCCCGGCGCCACAACGAGGAGCACGAACATGACAGGCGAACCTTCGGTGCAGAAACACCACTTCCAGATTGGAGAGGGCGTCGTCATCGACGTGTCGATCCAGCCCAAGGCCACGGGCGTGTCGGTGCCCAAGCCGCGCCCCGTTCCCAGGCGGATCGGAGTGCTGACCCTGGACATCGGCGATCCGACCGACGAGACGAAGTCGTTCGAAGTCGAGTTCACGTTCGATCTCAACTATCGCAGCTGACCGGCGCGTGCGCGAAATTGCCCGGGCAACAGCAGCAGGAGAACCACCACGGCAACGCGGGTGCAGAAGAAGCGCGTCTCGATCGAACTGGGCGACGGCGTCTACATCGATGTCGACGTCAAGCCTGTGCTGAGTGGCACCAGCGTGCCCAAGCCACCGCCGAAGAAGGTGGCGCGGGTGGTGGTCAACGTGGGCGACCACGGCGACTGGAAGTCGATGCAGCTCGGGCTGGACATCGAGGTGTCCGTGTCGCACCGGAAGGGCTAAGCGCCGGCCCCTGACCGTTCCATCGGCAGCGCAGGATGCCGGCGGCGCGGTCGCCGTGGCCGGACGACGGCCGGTCAGCCGTCGAGCGAACCCAGCATGCGCCGGGCCAGCTCGGCTGGAGGCAGCCGCAGCAGGGTCGGGTTCACCTGCACCGGGAACTCGCCGGTATCCGGATGCGGCGACGCCAGCACGATGCCGCGTCCGCGCGCGCGCTCGGCCAGCAGGTCCGGTGCGGTGCCGGCGACCGAAAGGAAGAAGCGGCTGCTGCCGTCGGGCAGCCGGCGTGCGCGGAACCTGCCGCTGGCCTCGAGGTGGGCGACCAGTTCGTCCGCCGCGCGCCAGGCGCGTGCGTAGTCGTCCTCGAAGCGCGTCGCGTACGTCTCCACCAGCGCCACCTGGGGCCAGGCCGAGGGCAGGGCGCCACCGAACATCCGCCGCTGGTGGAACAGGCCATCGATGAACGCCTCGCTGCCGGCGAGGATCGCGCCGCCGGCGCCGTTGAAGTTCTTCCACAGCGAGACGTAGACGCTGTCGAACAGCGCCGCGTACGCCGTCACCGGTCGCCCCGAGTGCAGCGGCAGGGTGAACAGGCGGGCGCCGTCCAGGTGCAGGCGGATGCCCTGCTCGCGGGCGTAGGCGCTGATCCGCTCCAGTTCGCTGAAATCGGCCATGGCGTGGTCGCGGCGTCGGACCGGGGTTTCGATCGCGATCACGCCCACCTCGTTGCGCACGCGGCCGCCGCGCGAACGCTCCACCCAGGGCTGTACGTCGGCCAGCCGCAGCGTGGCCTGTCCCGGCGCCAGCGGCACCAGGTTCAGTCCGCTGAGCGCCTGCGCGCCATCGCCGCTGTCGTTGTAAAGGTGGCTTTCGGCCTGGACCAGCACGCGCCGGTCATCGCCGGCGAGGCGGCGCACGGCCAGGTGGTTGGCGAGCGTGCCGGTGGGCACGTACATCGCCGCCGGCTTGCCGAGCAGCTCGGCGAACAGGGTCTCGAGCCGGCCGATGACGCCGCCGCGCGAGTAGTTGTCGGCATCGACCGCCCCGGCAGCGACGACCTGCCGCAGCTGCGCGGCGTACTCGCCTGGATCCAGGTCCAGGCCGTCGGATACCAGGTCGATGCGCAGGAGCGGATCGTGCAGCGGGTCGGTCGATCCGGGCGGCCTCGCCGCAGCACCGTTGGCCGGCCACATCGGCGCGGCCATCGCCAGTCCGCCTGCGGCCAGGAAATTCCGTCGATCCACGCCAGCCCCCGTGCAGATGAGCGGTCGATGCTGGCGGCGGGGCTGCCTGGCTGTCAAACCGCCGTGCAGGAGGGGCGCCCGGATGGCAAGATGCCGGCGGGGAACCGGACACAGGACGTGGACGATGGCTGCAGATTCCGATCCGCTGGCCCGCTGGGCCAGGATCCGCCGCAAGGGGCCTTTACGCTTCATCCTGCTGTGCGGGGTACTGGGCTGGGGGCTGGTGGTCGCGTTGGTCTACTCGCTGGTGATGTGGGCCGTCGCGGGCGCGGACCTGCGCGTCCTGCTTCCGCTGTCGATGGTGATCTTCCCCATCGGCGGCGTGCTGTGGGGCGCGGCGATGTGGTGGTTCCTGGAGCGGCGTTACCAGCGCGAAGCCAGGCCCGGGGCCGCGGGCGAAGAGGAATAGCCGCGGTCGGGGCGAATGCGGCGCGAGGCGCGTCGTCCAGGCGCCGGCGTCCCCTGCGGTTTCGGCCATCACGCCCGTCGTCCGCGCGACACGTCCGTTCGCGTGCTTGCGCGGCCGTTGCAACGGCCGCGCCTTAACCTCGGCCATGCACCGCGTTGCCGGCGGCTTAATCCGTTCTCGGACAGGCTGGCATTCCACTCGATCGAAGAGGCGCCGCCATGCCTTACCGCACCGTGTCCGAACTGCCCGGGTCGGTCCGCGACCACGTGCCCGAGCACGCCCAGGAAATCTACAAGGAGGCCTTCAACAGCGCCTGGGACCAGTACAAGGACCCTGACGACCGGCGCGGCGACGCGTCGCGCGAGGAGGTAGCCCACCGCGTGGCCTGGGCGGCCGTGAAGGAGAAGTACGAGAAGGGCGCCGACGGCGACTGGCACGCCAAGCGCCACTGACCTCGACGGTATGCCCGCCTGCGCCATCCACCCCCGCACACCAGGAGAAGTCCGATGCGTATCAGTGAAGTGATGAGTACCGATGTCTGCGTGGTCGCCCCCGACACCACCCTGCGGGAGGCCGCCGGCCTGATGGCCTCGCACGATGTCGGCAGCCTGCCGGTCGGCGAGGGCGATCGCCTGGTCGGGTTCCTGACCGACCGCGACATCGTCCTGCGTGCCGTCGCCAGCGGGCACGGACCGGAGGCGACCGTGCGCCAGGCGATGTCGCCGGACGTGAAGTACTGCTTCGAGGACGACGACATCGACGACGTCGCCGCGAACATGGCGGCGCTGGAGATGCGCCGGCTGCCGGTGGTCGATCGCGACAAGCGCCTGGTCGGCATCGTTTCGCTGGCCAACTTCGCCCACAGCCGCGATCCGGCCGCCTCCCAGGAACTGCTGCGCGGCGTCGCCCGGCCGCACTGACACCCGCGGCTTGGCGGGCGGGCCCCGGCTGCGGCGGTGGCCGGGGCCCTGCCGGTACGTGGAGCGCGGTACGCGAAGCGGTGCGGCCGCATGTCGAAACCCGCGCCCGCGGTACGTCGTGGACATGAATTCCCGACGGACTACCGCTCATGGACACCAGCGCCAGGCCCAAGGGCCCCGCCTCCTACTTCCCCTCGATCGAGAAGACCTACGGGCACCCGGTGTCGCACTGGTTCGCCGTGCTGGACGGCGCGGCCGGACTCAGGCACGCCGAACAGGTCGCGCTGCTCAAGGCTGAGCACGGCCTGGGCCACGGCCATGCCAACGCGCTGGTGGCCTACCACCGCGCCCGCGATCGCGTCGCGTGAAGCTGCTCTACAGCCGCAACCCGAATCCGCGCCTGGCCGTCGCCGTCGCCCGCCAGGTCTCGGCGCCGGTGGAGTTCGAGTTCGCCGCGCCGCTAGCCCCGGGCCAGGCCGAGCGCTACCGGCCGCTCAATCCCTGCCTGCGCCTGCCGATCCTGGTGCTGTCCGACGGCGGCAGCCTGTGGGAAGCCGATGCCATCGCCTGCCGGTTGTCGCAGGCGGCGGGGTCGGACTTCTGGCGTACCGGCGCCGCCGAGCCGTCGATGATCCAGTGGCTGAGCTGGGGCAAGGAGAATTTCGTGCGCGCGTGCGAGATGGTCCAGTTCGAGCGCGTGACCAAGCAGCGTTACGCGCTGGGCCCGGTGGACGCGGCCAACGTCGACGAAGGCCTGCGGCGCTTCGCCGACAGCGCCGCGCTGCTCGACGCCGAACTGGCCACGCGGCCCTGGCTGCTGGGCGACACCCTCTCGTACGCGGACTTCCGCATGGCCAGTTTCCTGCCGCACTACCCGCTGGCAGGGTTGCCACTGGACGCCTGGCCGGCGATCGCGCGCTGGTACGCGCGCATCGAGTCGCTGCAGGCGTGGCGTGACCCGTTCCATGGGCTCGATGCTCCCGAGCTCCCCGCGGTGCCGGACTGAGCCTGGCGAACGCCCCAGGCGGGGCGCTTGCGGCACTTGCCAGCGTCCGTTGCGGGTTCCACGCGCGCGTCGACGCGCCGTTCCGATGCAGCGCAGGTGGCGCGGAATGGCCGGAATTTCCGCGTCTTCCGTTGCCGGACGGCGGCCGATGAACGGTTGTTCCGTGCCGTCGATGCGACCGTAGGATCGGCACCTGCCAACGCGGCAGTGACGGAGAAGCCCTGATGAAGCGCGCATTGCATGCCGCCCTGGTGGCGGCGACGTTCTGTTCGCTGGCCGCGTGCCAGCGCCCCGCGGAGCAGGAGGCGGCGACGTCCGCTGAGGAGCCGGCGGCCACCGCCACCGCGCCGGCGGCCGCCGCCGCGCCCGCCAGCACGGCGGCCACGCCGCCGGTCGACCTGGAGGCATTGGCCCGGCGCATCGTCACCCAGAGCGCGGGGGTGAAGGAGGGCGATTCGGTGCTGATCACCGGGCGCCTGCAGGATGCCGAGCTGATGGAGGACCTGGCGGTGGAAGTGGCCAGGGTCGGCGGCTTCCCGATGATCGAGTACGGCAGCGACCGGCTGAGCAAGCGGCTGTTCTTCGATGTCCCAGAGAAGTACGACGCGCGCCAGGACGCGCTCGTCGCCAGGCTGGTCGACGCGGTCGACGTCGTCATCAGCCTCGGCAACGGCACCAGCGAGAACCTGTTCGAGGGCGCCGACCCCAAGCGCGTGGCCGCGCGCGCCAAGGCGAACGAAGCGGTGGCCGAGGCGATGTTCAAGCGCGGCGTGCGCCTGGTCGAGCTGGGCAACAACCTCTATCCCACGGCCTGGCGCGCCGAGCGCTTCGGCATGGACCAGGATGCGCTGGCGCGCATGTTCTGGGAGGGCGTGAGCATGGACTACACCGAGCTGCAGAAGCGTGGTGCCCAGATCCGCGCCGCGCTCGCCGCCGGCAACGTGGTCCACGTGACCAATCCCAACGGCACCGACCTGACGTTCCGCATCCAGGGGCGCAAGGTCGGCGTGAGCGACGGCATCATTTCCGAGGAGGACGTCAGGGAGGGCGGGGCGGCCGTGTCGGTCTACCTGCCCGCCGGCGACGTGTACACCACGCCGGTGCCCGGCAGCGCGCAGGGCACCCTGGTCGACACCGGCGGCAGCTTCCGCGGCAAGAAGATCGACAGGCTCGCCCTCACCATCGCCGACGGCAAGGTCACCGCGATGGAAGGCAGCGGCCCGGGCTATGCGGACCTGAAGGCGATGTACGACGCCTCCGACGATCCGCGCAAGGCCGAGTTCTCGTTCCTCAACCTCGGCATCAACCCGGCGGTGAAGCTGGGGCAGGGCAGTGCCGGCAGCTGGGTGCCGGCCGGCGCGGTGACCGTGGGCACCGGCGCCAATGCCTGGGCCGGTGGCGACAACCACTCCGGCATCGGCCAGACCGTGTTCCTGCCCGGCAGCACGGTGACCCTGGACGACAAGCCGATCGTCGAGAACGGCGAACTGAAACTCTAGCGGGCTGGCCGTCCGCCCCCGTCGCGACGCGGCGGGGCGCGGGCGCGGGTGGCGTGGGCGGTCCGCAGTGCCTGCCGCTCAGCGGCGCACGCCCAGCACGCCGTCCAGCGCAAGCTGCACCCGGAACCCCGCCTTCTCCAGCCGCCGGGCGACCTCGCGCGGCACGTCGCGTCCGCTGGTCAGGCGGTTGGGGCTGCCGGTGTAGTGGAACAGCCTGCCGCCGCGTCGCAGGACCCGCGCCAGCTGGTCATAGAAGGCCTGCGAGTACAGCTCGCCGGCGATGCCGAAGCGCGGTGGGTCGTGCAGCAGCGCATCGACCGTGCCGTCGCCGAGCGCGGCGATCTCCCGGGAGACATCGCCGTGCCGCAACTCCAGGCGTCCGCCCGACGACGCCGCGTCCGGATCGGGCGACCACGGGTTGAGCGTGCGCAGCCACAGGACGCTGGGGTTCTTCTCGAACGAGACGATCCGCGCCGCGCCCGCCTCCAGGCAGCAGGCGGCGAAGTATCCCAGGCCGCCGCAGGTATCGAGCACGACCTTGCCGCGCGGCTCCACCAGCGCGACCTTGCGCCGGGCATCGTCCAGCGGCGATTCCCTGGAGGTCGGCAGCATCTTGATGCCGTCGATCTCGAACGTGGGCACGTCCCATTCCGTCGGCACCAGCTTGATCAGCGAACCGGCGTAGCGGGCAGCCGGCGCCCAGTCCTCGCCGTCGAACCAGTAGATCGTGCGGTCCTTGAGCGCGCCCGGCCACGGATAGGTCGCGCCGCGCCAGCGCCAGTGGTCCGGCCCCAGGGCGGCCGTGTCCAGGCTGCGGCCCAGGTCGAGCGAGCCGGTCCGCTCGGGATGTCCGGACTCGCGCGCGGCCAGCAGCGCGCGGGCGCTTTCGCGCAGTAGCAGTGGGCCGGAGTAGTGGGGCACGGGGGGCGGGCGGCAACCAGGGCCGGGCATCGTAACCGACCGGTCTCCGCCTCCTGCCGTGAGGCGGCCTTCATCCCGCCCGGCCTACGCTGCCGCAACCGGATCGATGGAGCTGGCGTGGCGATGGAATTCCTCCCCGGCACCGCGGGCATCGTCCTGCTGCTGGCCTCGCAGTGGTCGCATGCCGCGCCCGCCGTCCCCGGCGCCTGCTTCGACGCGGCGGCGGCGAGCCTGCCGGTGCAGGCTGGCGAAGCCCTGGCCCGCATCGACGGGCAGGGCCGCCAGTTGCTGGCGGTGCGCAGCTACCTGCGTGCCGCCGACCTCGCCGGGCAGTGGAGCTGGAGCCAGGAACGGATCGAGGCGTACGAGGGATCGGCCGCGCAACGCGCCGCCCATGCCGACGTGGCCCGGGTGCAGGCGGCGTTCGCCGCGGCCAATCCCGGCTATGCGCTGCACGTGAACCTCCAGGTGCGCAGCCTGGACGAGCAGGTGCGCAAGTGGAACGGCAACGCCTCCGTGGGCGCTGCCGCCGACGCGCTGCTGCGGGCCGCGACCCGCGCCTGCAGGCCTGGCCGCGAAGCGCTGTTCGAGCGCTGGCTGCGCAGCTGGCGGCCGCCGGCCGCGGTCAACCTGGCCGCGCCGGGACTGTCGTCGCATGGCCAGGCGCTGGCCTACGATTTCCAGGTGGTGCAGGGCGACGCCCTGGTCGCCGGCACCGACAGCCGCAGCGTGCAGTCGCGCTGGATCGCCGACGGCTGGGCCGCGCGCCTGGCCGCGGCGGTACGCGAGTCCGGCGCCAGCCTCAGCGGCCCGCTGCGTTCGCCGGACGAGCCCTGGCACTACCGCTACGAGCCGTCGTCGCCCTGAGCGCGGCCGTGTCGTTCCACCGCCCGGACGGCATGTGAGCGCGCAGGCGTGCCCGGCTGGCGGGGCGGCGGGCGGGCCGGCTTCGCCGTGCCAGGCCCGCTGCGACCGTGGCGCGTGGCGCCGCGGCCCGGCCCGATAACCCCGCCCGGTTCAAGAATCCAGCGGAGCGACCGACCTTGTAACAGAATGGGCGCCAGCCGCCCGGACCGACGCGGGGCCGATGCTCCCCGTGCGACCGGCACCGGCCGCCCGGCCGTAGAGGATCCGCATGCCTTTCCAGGACCACATCCAGGCCGCGCCGGAGGCAAGCCCCGGCGATCGCCTGCGTGCGTCCCCGGCCTGGGCGTTGCTGGTGCTGGTGGTCGGCCTGCTGTTCACCGCCGAGCTCGCCCGGCGCGAATGGCGCGCCGCGCAGCATCGCGCCGAGGTGATGCAGCAGTCGCTGGCCGACGCCGCCCAGGCGCGCGCGCAAGCGCCACTGGATGCGGCCGCGCAGGCGTTGCGGGCCATGCAGACCGTGTTCCTGTCCAACGACCACATGGACCAGGCGCTGTTCGCCCAGTACCAGGCCAACCTGCGCACCCGCGAGCGGGTGCCGGGGCTGGTGGCCGTGGTGTTCGCGCGGCGCGACCCGGCGGCCGGCGCGCGCGGCCATGTCGGCTACCGCTACGAGTTCGCCGCGCCGCTGCGCGGCAACGAGATGCTGGTCGGGCTGGACATCGCCACCCAGCCCCGCAACCTGGTCGCCCTGCACCGCGCACGCGATGCCGATGCGCCCTCGATCTCCGCGCCCTTTCCCCTGCTGCAGTTCAGCGGCGGTGCTGATGCCGCCCGCGGCGTCACCGTGCGCCTGCCGGTGTACTCGCGCGGACCGAGCCCGCTGACGCTGGAACAGCGCCGCGCGCGGGAAATAGGCGCCTTGGCGATCAGCCTGCGGTTGGAGCCGATGCTGCGGCAGGCGTTGCATGGCCGGATCCTCGACCACCTGCACGTGCACATCCGCGACCTCGGGGCCGAACCCGGGCAGGACGAGATGTTCGCCACCGCGCCGGTGCCGGCGGCCGGCGGCGCCTTGCAGGTCCGCCGGGTCGACTTCGGCGGCCGCCGCTGGGAACTGACGACCTGGCCGCGTTCGGCGGCGGTCGACACCGCCCGGTTGCAGCTGATCGTCGCCACCGGCATCGCGATCAGCGTGCTGCTGTCGCTGCTGTTGCTGTCGCAGGCCACCACGCATCGCCGCGCGGTCGAGCTGGGCCGGCGCATGTATGCGCGCTTCGGCGAGAGCGAGGCGCGCTTCCGCGTGCTCAACGAACTGCTGCCGGCGCTGGTACTGCTGGCCGATGCCCGCGACGGGCGCATCGCCTACGCCAACCAGGTCGCACGCGAACGCCTGGGCCGGGTCGCCGGTACGCCGCTGGTGTCGCTGTTCGCCAATCCGCTGCTCGGTGGCCAGGCGATGGCCGAAGCCACCACCGGCGGCACCTGGGCCAGCCAGGAGGCACTGGTGCTGGCAGCCGACGGCGAGGCGTTCTGGGCCAGCGCGTCGCTGGCGCAGGTCGAGGTCGACGGCGCGCCGTACCTGCTGATGGTGGCGAGCGACACCAGCGAACAGCGCGAACTCACCGAGCGGCTGCGCTACCAGGCCGCGCACGACGGACTGACCGAGCTGTGCAACCGGCGCGAGTTCGAGCGCCGCCTGCAGGAGGCGCTGGAGCTGCGCCAGGGGCGCGCCGACGCGGCGCCGTTCGCGCTGCTGTACATCGACCTGGACCAGTTCAAGCTGATCAACGACGTCTCCGGGCACATGGCCGGCGACCAGCTGCTGGTGCAGCTGGTGCATGCGATGCGTGCGCGCCTGCGTCCCGGCGACCTGCTGGCGCGGCTGGGCGGCGACGAGTTCGGGCTGCTGGCGTTCGACGTCGATGCCGCGCAGGCGCTGGCATTGGCCGAGGGCCTGCGCCAGTGCATCGAAGGGGTGATGTTCGTCTGGCAGGAACGGACCTACGCGGTCAGCGCGAGCATCGGCATGGTCATGGTCGACCGCGACGGCTGCACGCTCAAGGACCTGCTGGCGTGGGCCGACAGCGCCTGCTACCAGGCCAAGGAAAGCGGCCGCAACCGCGTCTGCACGTACCGCGAGGACGAGGACACCAGCCGCCGCCGCAGCGAGATGGAGTGGGCCAACCGGCTGCGCTGGGCGCTGGAGCAGGACCGCCTGCTGCTCGACTACCAGGAGGTGGTGCCGCTGGTGCCTGCGCCGGATGGCGCGATCCACATCGAGCTGCTGCTGCGCCTGCGCGAGGAGGACGGCACCGTGTTCCTGCCCGGCGCCTTCATCCCGGCGGCCGAGCGCTACGGGCTGATGCCGCTGGTGGACCGCTGGGTGATCCGCACCGCGGTGTCGAGCTTCGCCCGGCTGCATCCCTGCGGCGATGCGCTGCGCACCTGCGCGATCAACCTGTCCGGGGCGAGCATCGAGGACGAGGGCCTGGCCGACTTCATCCTCGACACCATCGAAGAGTTCGAGGTACCTGCCGCGAGGATCTGCCTGGAGATCACCGAGACCGTGGCGGTGCGCAACCTGCTGCGGGTGGTACGGGTGATCGAGCGCCTGCGTGCGGCCGGCTGCCGCATCGCGCTGGACGATTTCGGCGCCGGCATGTCCTCGTTCGGCTACCTCAAGAACCTGCCGGTGGACGTGATCAAGATCGACGGCAGTTTCGTCCGCGACCTCGGCAGCGACCCGATGAGCCGCGCGATCGTCAACGCGGTGGCCCAGATCGGCCACCAGCGCGGGCTGAAGGTGGTGGCCGAGTGGGTCGATGGCGAGCACACCCTGGCGGTGCTGCGCGAGCTGGGCGTGGACTACGGCCAGGGCTTCGTGCTGCACCGGCCGCAGCGGGTGTTGTTCCAGCGGCCGGACGATCCACGGCGGCGGGTGGCGTAGGGGCGGCACCCGCGTCGCGCCCGCCCGTGCGGCCTTGTGCTAGCGCTCCTGCAGCAGCGCCTGCGCGGCGTGCACCAGGAACAGGTAGCGCGCGCCCAGGTCGATCACGTACTCGTTCTGCCCCCACAGGAACGGCCAGTCGTTCTTGTTCTCGGGGAAGTCGGGCTTGAGCACCAGCACGCCCGGGACCACGCCGCCGGCGATGAAGCTGAAGTCGGCGCGGTTGCTGCCGTAGGCCACGGTCTTGGACTGCGCGCCGACCGCGGAGACGAACGAGAGGTTCGAGTCCGGGTGGGTGCCGTAGAGGTAGTTGAGCCCCTGCAGCGTGTCCTCGATGTCGAACAGGTCGGGGAACGCGGTATGCAGCCAGTAGTTGGTGGTGGCCATGCCCACCACCGCGCTGTTGCCGGCCCAGCCGCCGCGGGTGATCAGGACGCCATAGGGATTGTCGGCGACCATCGCCGCGCGTTCCTCCTTGAACTTCACCGCGCGCTCGCGGAACTTCGCCCGGAACGCATCGTCCATCTCCGGCAGCACGCGCACCACCGCGCCGGCATTGAAGCCGAAGCGCGCGTCGATCGCCGGCCACAGCGCGGCGATGGCCTGCGCGTACTGGGCCTCGCCGGTGGCCAGCAGCAGCTGCACGGCCGCGCGCAGCTGCTCGTCCTGCGGGTCGCCGCCGGTGGTGTTGCCGACCTTGAACAGGTTCGGCTCGCGGCCCTGCTCGAACGCCCACACCTTCCGCGCGGTGGCCAGGCTCTCGGCCGCCAGCGCGGCGTCATGCCCGCCGAGCACGCGGCTGGCCGCGGCCAGCGCCGCCGCCGAGCCGTAGTTGAGCGCGGTGGTATTGCTGGTGAAGGCCAGGCGGTCGTCGTGGGGCGAATCCGGGTCGGACGGATCGTCGACCCGGCCGTCGGTCTTGGTCACCGCGTCGCCCAGGTGGGTGTACTGGCCCAGGTCCGGCTCGACGATCCCGGGGATGGCGTGGCCGAACACACGGTGCTGGGCGATCAGCATCAGCGTGCCGTGCTCGATCTGCTGCAGCAGGTCGGGCACGCCGTCGGGCCGGTGGATCTCCACGTGCCTGCGCTTCTGGTCGATCGTGGTCTCGTCGCGCCGCGGCCCGAACAGCTCCCAGGTGTCGACCAGCGACATCACCGTGGAGTAGTGGGTCTGGGTGCGCAGGTCGAAGTCGCCGGCATCGAACCAGCCGCCGATCGCCAGGCCCGGGATGTGCTCGCCAGGCTGGAACGGCGAGTCCAGTTCCGGGCCCTGTCCGTACAGGTCGAAGTGCTCCTTGCCCGGCGCCACCTGGCGGGCGTCGTCCATGTGCGAGCGGCCGTGCCAGACCCGGTAGGCCTCGTTGACGAACATGTGGTCCATCTGCACCGGGAAGAACACGTCCAGGGTCAGGTGCCAGGCCGTGGCGTAGGCGTCATCCGCGATGCGGAAAGGCGCGGTGCGCTGGCCGGCGGCCTCGATCTGGTACAGGCCAGGCTCGCGCACGTCGCTGAAGTCGAAGGTGTAATAGTCGTAGCGCAGGTACTGGCCCCAGCGCCGCGGGACCGCCGCGAGCGCCTCGCGGGCGCCGCCGTCGCCGTCCACCCGCAGCAGGCGGGCGCTGCCGGGGGCCGGAGCGTTGCGGTCGGTCTCCAGCACCGCGACCTTGCGCTGCGCCGGGTGGTAGCCCACCTGCGAGTGGCCGATCACCGTCTGCCGCGTCCAGCCCGGTTCGGTGCTGGCCGACAGGGTCCACTCCAGCACCGTGCCGGTCTTCCCCGAAGGCAGCAGCGAGCGCACCACGTACCAGCCGTTCTGCGCCTGGTTGCGGCCGTCGTACAGGCGCAGCTCGGCACCGGGCGACTCGATCGACACCCGCCGCTGCACATCCTCCGGTGCCAGCACCAGGCGGCGGCCGCTGGCCATCGGCAGGCGCACGGTGCCGCCGTCCTGGGCCCGTCCGCTCGGGCCGGACGGGTACAGCGGCAACTGGCCGCTGCGGCCGTCCGCCAGCCAGGCCTTGCCAAAGTAGGCCGAGGGCAGGAACTCGAGGTTGAAGCCGGCCTTGCCGGCCAGCGCCTGCGGCAGCGGCCGGTCCAGCAGCACCTGGATCGCGACCCCGTCGCCGCGCGGGGCGACCCGCACCGAATACTCGAAATCCTCCGCGTCGAAGCGCATGCGCGTGGTCACCGCGCCGCTGGCGGGATCCACCTTGCGCTCGATCAGGGTGGCCGCCGCGTCCCACTGTTCCGGCGTGGGCGCCAGCCGCACGTCGCCGTTGGTGGCGGTGCGCACGCCATGGTGGATCAGTTCGACGCCGGCGATCTTGGCGTCGCTGAAGTTGCCGTCATAGACGTTGCTGAAGGCCAGCACGTCCAGCCCCGGCTTGCTGAAGTACCCGGCCTCGCCCAGGCGCAGGCCGGTGCCGGCGTGGGCGGTCAGGCCGGCGCACAGGAGCGCGGCGGCGAGGACGGTGTGGCGGATGCGGCGGCTGCGCCGGTTCGGTCGGTTCATTGGATCCCCCGTGGTCAGTGTTAACGCTAACATCCGACGCGGCGAGGTCCAGCTTGCGGTGCAGCACGACGGGCGGAGGCGCTGGGCGCACCACGGATGCGGGTCCGTGGGCCATCACCCGACCGGTGGTCCAGGTGGGAGGCGGGACCGGCGCCGGCGCGCGATGGAAGCGGCCCCGGTGATCGGCGCACGCTTATCGGGCGGCCGCCGCCGAGGTGCGACGGCGGCCCGGGCCCCGGATGCCGCCGCGCCTCTCACGCTCGCTTGCCATCGTTGCCGCGGCTCAGTCGCGGTCGGGGGCGCCCAGCGGGAAGTAGCCGCGGAACGGGCGGGCCTCGTCGACCGCGCGCGCGAACAGCGGCCAGGCGAGCAGGCGCGCACGATAGCCGTGCACGCGCCGGAATCCGTCCGGGATGCGATGGGTCCAGTCGGCGTAGAACAGGAAGGGCACCGCGCCGCAGTCGGCCAGGCTGGGCGCATCGCCGGCAGCCCAGCGGCGGCCGTCGGCCAGGTGCCGTTCCAGCCAGGCATAGGCGGTGTCGAGCAGGCGCCGGGCTTCGACCACGCCGTAGGCGTCGCGCTCGTGCGACGGGCGCAGCGCATCGAACACGATCTTCTGCTGCGGCCGGGCGACGTAGTTGTCGAAGAAGCGATCGAGCATGCGCACGCCGACGGCCGCCATCGGGTCTTCCGGCAGCAGCTGGAGCGGACCGGGCCGGCGCACCTGCAGGTATTCGATGATCGTGGTCGCCTCGACCACCGTCCGCTCGCCGTCGACCAGCACCGGGAAGCGCTTGATCGGCCACAACACCTCCAGGTCGTGGCGGTGGGCCGCTTCCTCCAGGCTGCGGTACTCGAACGCGGTGTGGTTGGCGTAGAGGGCGACCAGCGCCTTCTGCGAGTAGGAGGAGAACGGGTGGGCGTAGAGGGCGAGGGTCATGGCCGGCTCGGCAGGATCTGATGGCGACGCGGAAACAAACGCGGAATCGAGCGGCCGCGGTCATCCGCCCGCGAGCGGCCCTTCGCGCCGCAGCGCCTGGACATGCCCGACCAGCTGCGGGAAGAAGGCCTCGAAGCCGGCGGCGATGGCCGCTTCGTGCGTGCGCAGGTCGTCGAGGCAGTCGACCAGGCGTTCGCCGTTGCGCGACAGGCGCGTGGCGATCCGGGTCACCGCCAGGTCGACGTTGGCCCGGTCCCGGTACGAACCCAGCCAGTCGTGCGCGGCGATCCGCGGGGCGATCGCGTGCAGGCGACCGGGCAGCTCGTCCAGGCGCGAGAGCAGGTAGCGGTAGAACGGCGCGGTGAAATCGTCCAGCGCCAGCTCGCTCCAGCGATCCCAGTCGCGGGCCAGGCAGTGGTCGTAGTACACGTCCAGGGCGATGCCGGCGTAGCGGCGCCGGCCTTCGCCGAACAGCGAACGGGCCTGCACCACCTGAGGGTGGTCGTCGGTGTAGCGGTCGACCCTGCGGTGGACGAGGATCTCGCGGCGCACCACCGGGCTCCAGTCCGCCAGCGCGGCGGTGCCGAACACGAAGTCGCCCAGCAGCGCGCCGAGCATGGCTTCGTGATCCGGGCGGGCGAGATAGACGTGGGCGAGGTAGTTCATGGCAGCAGGCGGCGGCGTGGCGCGGTTGCGGGCACAGTCTGTCACGTCCGCCGTGCCCGGCCGCGCAAGGCCGGCTTGACGGCGGGCTCACCGCTGGCGCCGATACTGGGGCGGTGCCCGAAGGTCCGTCCATCGTCATCCTCAGGGAAGAAGCGGCCGGTTTCGCGGGCCGGCGCGTCGTCCACGTGCGCGGCAACAGCCGCGAGCCGATCCAGCGCATGGCCGGCTGCCGGCTGCGCGCGCTGCGCAGCTGGGGCAAGCACTTCCTGCTGGAGTTCGATGGCTTCAGCGTGCGCCTCCACTTCATGCTGTTCGGCAGCTACCGCATCGACGAACGCAGGGAGGCCGCGCCGCGCCTGGCGCTGGGCTTCGACGGCGGCGGCGAGCTGAACTTCTACGCCTGCTCGGTGAAATTCATCGATCAGCCGCTGGACGAGGTCTACGACTGGAGCGCCGACGTGATGAACGACGCCTGGGATCCGGCCCGGGCGCGGCGCAAGCTGCGTGCGCGGCCGCAGGCGCTGGCCGCCGACGCGCTGCTGGACCAGCAGGTGTTTTCCGGCGTCGGCAACATCATCAAGAACGAGGTGCTGCACCGGATCCGCGTGCACCCGGAAAGCCGCGTCGGCGCCCTGTCGGCGCGCAAGCTCGGCGAACTGGTGGCCCAGGCGCGCGAGTACAGTTTCGACTTCCTGCGCTGGAAGAAGGCCCATGTCCTGCGCAAGCACTACCAGGTGCATACCCGCACGGTCTGCCCGCGTGACGGCCAGCGCCTGGCGTACCGCAAGCACCTGGGCCTGGCCAGGCGCCGGGCGTTCTTCTGCGAGCGCTGCCAGCGGTTGTACGAATAGGAGCCGCGGCGCGATCTGGCGCACGCAGGGCAGCCACGCCCCGACGCCGCCAGCCCGGCCGTTCATGCCAAGGCGTGGTACTCCAGCACCGCCACGCCGCCACCGAAGCTCTCCACGCGCGCCAGCCGCCAGCGCCGGGTGGCCGTGCCCGGCGGCGCGAGCGGACGCCCCCCGCCCAGCAGCACCGGCACGACACGCAGGCGCAGCATGTCCACTTCGCCGGCACCCAGCAGCGCATCGACCAGGGTGAGGCTGCCCCATATGACGAGGTCGCCGTCGATGCGTTCGCGCAGCCCGCGCACCGCGGCCACGCCGTCGCCCCGGAGCACGGTGGCCGACTGGTCCGCATCCCAGGGCGCGGCGGCGAGGGTGGAGGAGACCACGAACTTGGGCAGTTCGCGGATCGGCACCGCTACCGGTTCGGCCACCGGGTCGGCCTGCGGCCAGTAGTCGGCGAACATGCGGTAGGTACGCGCGCCGAAGACGATGGCGCCGACCGAGCGCAGCATCCGCAGCTGCTCCTGTCGGTCGCCTGGAGCTCCTGCGCATCGAAGAAGAAGCCGATGCCACCCTGCGCATCCTCGACGCAGCCATCGATGCTGACGATCTGTTCGACGATCACCCTGCCCATCCGGCGCTCCCATGCAGTCCAGGTCGGCCTGCTTGTCGCCGGCCTCTACATGGACGACGCCCGGGCCGCCAGGCGATCGACACACCGGTCTCCGACGCGGATGCCGACAGCGATGGATGGCCGATGCGGTTGAGGCGACGCCGCGATGCCCGCAGGGTCGTGAGCACCCACGGGAAGCGCGTCAGGCCGGCGTGGCGGTCCTCGTCGTTGCATGAACAGGACGCCAGCGTGCTGCCCGCCGGCCTAGGCGATCTTGCTGCAACGCAGCATAATGGCGGCCATGTCCGTTTCCCTCCCTGCCGCGCCCGCGGCCGCGCCGCCGTTGCCGATCAGCCGTGGCCGCTACACGCTGATCCTCGCCGCCCTGACCCTGGGCGGCTTCGCGATCGGCACGAGCGAGTTCGCCGGCATGGGCCTGATGCCGAACATGGCCGCCGAGCTGGGCGTGAGCGAGCCGCAGGTCGGCCACCTGATCAGCGCCTATGCGCTGGGCGTGGTGGTCGGCGCGCCACTGCTGGCGGTGCTGGGCGGGGCGATGAAGCGCAAGACCCTGCTGCTGGCGCTGATGGGCTTCTACGCGCTGGGCAACCTGGCCAGCGCGCTGGGGCCGGACTACGGCAGCCTGCTGCTGTTCCGCTTCATCGCCGGCCTGCCGCATGGCGCCTACTTCGGCGTGGCCGCGCTGACGGCGGTATCGATCAGCCGGCCGGAGGCCCGCGGCCGCGCGGTGAGCCTGGTGATGCTCGGCCTGACCCTGGCGATCCTGGTCGGCACGCCGCTGGCGACCTGGATGGGGCAGCTGGCCAGCTGGCGCTGGACCTTCGCGGCGGTGTCGCTGGTCTCGCTGGTGACCGTCTCGCTGATCGCCTTCGCCCTGCCGCATGCGGTGGACACCGGCGCGCGCGAACGCCCGCTGGACGAACTGCGCGCCTTCAACCGGTTGCCGGTATGGCACGCGCTGCTGATCGGCGCGATCGGTTTCGCCGGCATGTTCTCGGTCTTCAGCTATCTGGCGCCGACCATGGTCCAGGTCACCGGCGTGGCCCCGGCCTGGATTCCGCTGGGCGTGGCCGGCTTCGGCCTCGGCGGGGTCATCGGCAACATCCTCGGCGGCTGGCTGTTCGACCGGCTGCAGTTCCGCGCGGTGCCGGTGGTGCTGGGCTGGGCGGTGGCGATGCTGCTGCTGTTCCCGCTGGCCGCGCACTGGCCGTGGAGCCTGCTGCTGGCCACGGTGTGCATCGGCATGATGGGCGCGCTCGGGCCGATCCTGCAGTCGCACCTGATGGACGTGGCCGATGGCGCGCAGACCCTGGCCGCGGCCTCGCACCACGCCGCGTTCAACACCGCCAACGCGCTGGGTCCCTGGCTGGGCGGCATGGCGATCACCGCCGGATTCGGCTGGACCTCCACCGGCTACGTCGGCGCCGCCACCGCGGTGGCGGGCCTGGCGATCTATGCCTGGGCCGCGCGCAGCCTGTCGCGCCGCCAGCGGACCTGCCCCACCGTGTAGGAAGACGGATCCGTCCGCAGCCCCAGGCGGTCGCCGCAACGGTGTCCACATGCCCGGACGCCGTGTCGCTCCCGTAGAGCGGGTCCGTGACCCGCTGCTCGCCGGTCCGCCCGTCGCCACGCCAGGGCAGCGGGGCAGAGCCCCGCTCTACGCGTTCGGCCGCGACGCGGTCGCCGTCGCATTGCCGCCATACGCCGCAGAAGGGTCGTTTTTCGGCCGGTGGAATTAGACTGTGCCGCTCCGCAGGCGCCCCCGCGCCCGCGCTCCCCTCCGCATCCGAGAGAGTCCGCGTGGTCATCCATCCCAAGGTCCGAGGCTTCATCTGCACCACCGCCCATCCCGTGGGCTGCGAGAAGAACGTGCTGGACCAGGTCCTGTACGTGCAGTCGAAGGGCATCCGCCACGACGGCCCCAAGCGGGTGCTGGTGATCGGTTCCTCGACCGGCTACGGGCTGGCCGCGCGCATCACCGCCGCGTTCGGCTACGGCGCCGCCACCCTGGGCGTGTTCTTCGAGAAGCCCGGCACCGAGAAGAAGACCGGCAACGCCGGCTGGTACAACTCGGCCGCGTTCGACAAGCTGGCCAAGCAGGCCGGGCTGTGGAGCCGCTCGATCAACGGCGACGCGTTCTCCGACGAAGTGCGGGAGAAGGCGATCGAGCTGGCCCGCGAGATGGGCGGGCCGATCGACCTGGTGGTCTATTCGCTGGCCTCGCCGGTGCGCCGCCTGCCCGATACCGGCGAGCTCAAGCGCTCGGCGCTCAAGCCGATCGGCCAGCCGTACGAGGCCACCGCGGTGGACACCAACCGCGACCAGGTCATCCACGCCACGGTCGAGCCGGCCAGCGAGCAGGAGATCGCCGACACCATCCGGGTGATGGGCGGCGAGGACTGGGAGCTGTGGATCGATGCGCTGTCGAAGGCCGGGGTGCTGGCCGCCGACGCCAAGACCGTGGCCTTCAGCTACATCGGCACCGAGATCACCTGGCCGATCTACTGGCACGGCGCGCTGGGCAAGGCCAAGGAAGACCTGGACCGCGCCGCGCACGCGATCGACGCGGCGCTCAAGCCGGGCGGCGGCCAGGCCAACGTCGCCGTGCTCAAGTCGGTGGTGACCCAGGCCAGCGCCGCCATCCCGGTGATGCCGCTGTACATCGCCATCGTCTACCGGATCATGAAGGCCAAGGGCCTGCACGAAGGCACGATCGAGCAGCTCGAGCGCACCTTCCGCGAGCACCTGTACGCGACCGACCCGCCGCCGACCGACGACTCCAACCGCCTGCGCCTGGACGACCGCGAGCTGCGCGACGACGTGCAGCAGGCCTGCCGCGACCTGTGGCCGACGGTGACGACGGAGAACCTGTTCGAGGTCACCGACTACGCGACCTACAAGCACGACTTCCTGAAGCTGTTCGGCTTCGAGCGCGACGACGTGGACTACGACGCCGACGTCGATCCGGTCACCCCGTTCGACGTGGTCGACCTGACCGGCGAATAACCCGTCGCGCCTCGTAGAGCGGGGCTCGCCCCGCTCCTGCTCCTCCTCGCGAGGCCATCGCGTAGAGCGGGGCTTGCCCCGCTGATCCTTTTACCGCAAGGCCACGGCAGCGGGGCAAGCCCCGCTCTACGGGCGGGCCGGGCGACGGAATGCATTACGCCGTCGCCCGGCTCCCGGATAAGTTCAGCCGCGCGCGGTCGCCGCTTCCACGCAGTCGCGCAGCTCCTTCAGCCGGAACGGCTTGCCGAGCAGCACCAGGCCCGGCTCCAGTTGCACGTCGGTGTAGCCGGATACGACGATCACCGCCGCCTGCGGATGGCGGCCGCGCACCTCCCGCGCCAGGTCCGAACCGGACATGCCCGGCATCAGGTGGTCGGTGATCAGCAGCGACGGCACCAGCCCGCGTTCCAGTTCGCGCAGGGCGTCCTCGGCCGAATCGGCCTCCACCACCTCGTAGCCCATGTCGAGCAGGACGTCGGCCGTGCACATCCGCACTCCCGCCTCGTCGTCCACCACCAGGGCCACCGCCTTGTGCGGTTCGCTCGTCGCCATCGGGAGTTCCTGTCGTTCGTCGTCTTGGTGGAATAAGGGAATCATGCCGCCGTGGCCGGAAGCCACAGCTCCATCGTCGTGCCGCGCCCGGGCAGGCTGTCGATCCGCAGTTCCCCGCCCAGCTGCGACGCCAGGCCATGGACCATCGACAGCCCGAGGCCGGTGCCCTTGCCCAGGCCCTTGGTGGTGAAGAAGGGCTCGACCGCCCGCCTGCGGGTGGCCTCGTCCATGCCCCGGCCGGTATCGGCCACGGCGATCACCACATAGTCCCCGGCCGGCAACGCAGCGTCGCGGCCAGACTCTAGCGCCAGCCCGCGTGCCGACAGCGTGAGCGTGCCGCCGTCGGGCATCGCGTCGCGCGCGTTCACCCCGAGGTTGAGCAGCGCCATCTCCAGCTGGTTGCCGTCGGCATGGGCGCGCAGCGGCGCCGACCCCCGTTCCACGACGATGCGGATGCGCGGATCGAAGCTGCTGCGCAGCAGCTCGGCGATGCCGTCGACCAGCAGGCCGATGTCCACCGCCACCGCCTGCAGCGGCTGCCGCCGGGCGAAGGCCAGCAGGCGCTGCACCAGCATGGCCGCGCGCTCGGCCGACTGCCGCGCCACCGCCAGGGTGCGCGCGCGCCGCTCGGGGCGCGCGTCCGGGTCGTCGGCCAGCTCCAGCGCCGCCATGATCGGGGTGAGCAGGTTGTTGAAGTCGTGGGCCACGCCACCGGTGAGCTGGCCCATCGCCTCGAGCTTCTGCGACTGGCGCAGCGCCTCCTCGGTCGCGCGGCGCTCGGTGATGTCCAGCGCCTCCGGCACCACCGCGCTGATCCTGCCCGAGGCGTCGTACAGCGGCCGCAGCGACAGGTCGAAGGTGCGCTGGCCGGCCGGCAGGCTCAGGGTGATTTCCTCGCGCACCACCTCGCCGGCGCGCGCGCGCGCGAACGCCTGGCGCATGCGCTCGCCCATGCCGGGCGTGCCGGCGAACCAGGGCGTCTCCCACATCGGCAGGCCGACCACCTCCTCGAGCCCGCGCCCGATCGCGTCCAGCGCAGTCCGGTTGGCGTCCTCGAGGGTGCCGTCCAGCGCGCAGCGGCCCTGCAGCTGGTGGCTGGTCTCGAACAGGCTGCGCAGCAGCGCCTGCGAATCGGCCAGCGCGCGCGCGTCCGCGTTGAGCTCGGTCACGTCGCGTGCGCTGCAGTAGAACTTGCCGCCCTCCGGCGAGGCCACCCACGACAGCGTGCGGTAGTCGCCGTCGCGCGTGCGCAGCCGGCACTCGAAGCCGAGCATCGGCTCGCCGGCGTGCAGCCGGGCCCGCGCCTCCATCGCCGCCGGCATGTCCTCGGGGTGGACCAGTTCGCGCACCGGGTGCCGGGCCAGCTCGGCGCTGGTCCAGCCGAGCGTGCGTTCCCAGGCCGGGTTGGTCTTCTCCAGTACGCCGTCGCCATTGAGCACGCCGAGCATGTCCGGCGTGACCTGCCAGGTCAGCGAACGCTCCTGCGCATGTTCGGCGACCTGGCGCTCCAGGTCCTGGTTGAGCGCCTGCAGCCGGGCTTCGCTGAGCGCGCGCGCGCTCACGTCCATGCCGGTGACGAAGATGCCGTCGATGCTGCCGTCGGGCGCGCGCATGGGCTGGTAGACGAAATCCAGCTGCCGCTCGGTCACCGGTCCGTCCGGCTCGGCCTGCTCGCGGAACACCGCGCCCTGGGCCACGAACGGCACGCCGGAGGCGTAGACCCGGTCGAGCACGTCCACCCAGCCCTGGGCGGTCGCGTCCGGCAGCGCCTCGGCCACGGTCCTGCCGATCACGTCGCGGTCGCCGACCACGCGCAGGTAGCTGGAGTTGGCGAACTCGAAGCGGTGCCCGGGTCCGCTCAGCAGGGCCATGAACGCCGGCGAGAGTTCGAACATGCGCGCCAGGCGGTTGTTCTCGTCGGCCAGCCGCTGCTCGGTGAGCACCCGGCGGGTGGTCTCGTGGGTGACATTGAGCATCGCCACCACGCGCCCGTCCGGATCGCGGACCGGGGTGTAGGTGAACGTCCACCAGGTGTCCTCGGCAAAGCCATGCCGCTGCATGCGCAGGTACATGTCTTCGACCCAGGTGGCGGTGCCGGCCATGGCGGTCTCCGCCAGCGGGCGGATGTCCTCCCACAGTTCGGACCACACTTCGCGGATCGGTTCGCCGAGCGCGGACGGCTCCTTGGCGCCGAGCACCTGCATGTACGGATCGTTGTAGAAGAGCAGCAGGTCCGGGCCCCAGCCCACGCACATGGCGAAGCGCGAGCCGAGCATGATCGACAGCACCGTCTTCAATTCGGGAGGCCACTGGGCCGGCGGGCCCAGCGGATGCGCGGACCAGTCGTGGCGGGCGATCCGCCCGGCTACCAGGCCTCCGCCGCGAAGGAACTCGATGCCGTCGAACGAGGTGGTGGCGGTATCGGGCATGCAAGACTGCGGAGGGGGAAGCAGACGGGATGCTGGCATATCCCGTGCATGAACGGCGTGCACGATGTCATGGACGCCGGGGAACTCGCGCGACCCACCCGCGGTCATCGGGGCCTACGACAAGCGGAGACGCCATTCCCCCGTGCACGGCCCGTGGACCCTACGCCGGGATGACGACCTCCTGCCGCGCCTGGTGGCGGCCGCGGCCACGCTCGCGTTGCTGGTGCTGGCGGCGAAGCTCCTGCTCGGACCACCGCGTGCGCTGCGTGCCGCGCCCGCCGACCCGTCCCGGGTGCAGCTGGTGTTCGTCGCGCGCCCACCCGCGGCAGGGTCTGCCTTGCCGCCCGAGGCTTCGCCGCCGGTGCCCGCCGTGCGCGACATCGGCGCCTCGCCCCCGCCACGCGTGCCCGAAGCCGCGGCAAGCCCCGGTACGCCGGACCGCGCGCGGCCGGCAGCGACGCGGCCGGCGACCGGCGGGCCGCTGTACGACGCCGACGGTCGCGTGCGCCTGCCGGCGGACGACCGGTGGAGCGCCGCCGATGGGGTGGCGACGCCAGCGGCCGAGGACGCCGCCACGCGCCTGCTGCAACCACGCAACCCGGTGGAAGTGCGGTCGACCCGATTCGCCAAGGACTGGATCAGCGACGGCGATGCGGCCGACGTGGTCCAGCAGCAGATCCAGCGTGCGCAGCGCAAGATCGCCGAATTCCTGTTCGGCAAGGACATCAAGCACGCCACCGCGCGCCCGTCGCCCGCCGTGCGCTTCAATCCGGCCCGGCACGAGCGCGGCACCGACCTGGGCAGCGAGGCCACCGGCGATGCGTACAAGGCCGCGCCGATCAGCTACCAGCCCGCGCCCGGCCTGGACGGCACGGCGAGCCGCCGCATCCGCGAACAGGTGGCCGCGCTCGAGGCCGCGTACGGGCGTTGCGATCGAGGGCGCCTGGAAAAACTCATGCAGCCGCTGCTGCTGCACCTGGACGAACTGCAGAAGGTCGAGGCCGCCAAGGCGGCCGGCGCCGATCCGGTGCGCGCCGAGCACGTGCTGCCCAATGCGGCCAATAGCGCCTACGACCTGGCCCGCCGCGCGCTATGGCATGCCGACGACCGCATGGCGGCCGCCTGCGCCGGCTGAGGAGCGGGTGCGGACCGGTCAGGCCGGTTCGATGAAGTACGGTTCGACCGTGCCCTTGACCTTGATCGTCATCGGATTGCCGCGGCGGTCTCGCGAGCGGCCGACCTGGACCCGGATCCAGCCCTCGCTGACCGAGTATTCCTCGACGTTGTCGCGTTCCTGGCCGTTGAAGCGGATGCCCACGCCGCGCTCGATGATCGCCGCGTCGTGGAACGGGCTGCGCGGATCCAGGGCCAGTCGATCGGGAGGGGTGTCGCTCATTCGCAATGCCGCACGGCGTGCCGGCAGCGCCGGCGGGGCCGCAAGCATACCTGCCCGGCGCGGCGCAGGCATGCCCGTGCGTGGTCCTTGAAGCCGGGAGCGACGGGCGGGGGCGGTATCATGCAGCTTCCCCTCCGCCACTGCGCCGCCTCCGACCGGAGCTGGCCACCCCAGGACTGTCCATGGCACTGAAAGCCACCGTCGTGCGTGCCGAACTGCAGATCAGCGACATGGATCGCCATTACTACGCGACCCACCCGCTGACCCTGGCCCAGCATCCGTCCGAGACCGACGAGCGCCTGGTCGTGCGCCTGCTGGCGTTCGCGCTGTACGCCGACGAGCGCCTGGAGTTCGGCCGCGGCCTGAGCACCGACGAAGACCCGGACCTGTGGCAGCGCGACTACATCGGCGAGGTCGAACGCTGGATCGAGCTGGGCCAGCCGGACGAGTCGCGGGTGCGCAAGGCCTGCGGCCGTGCGCGCGAGGTGGTGGTGCTCAACTACGGCGGCCGCGCCGCCGACCTGTGGTGGGAGAAGAACGCGCGCGCGCTGGCCCGCCACGACAACCTGGTGGTGCTCGACCTGCCGGACGACCAGGTCCAGGCGCTGGCCGCCCTCTACTCGCGCGGCCTGCGCTGGACGGTGATGGTCCAGGACGGCGAGGTCAGCCTGCTCGATGCCGAGGGCAGGGAGCTGGTCGTGCGCCCGGTCCTGCGCACCGGTACCGCGGCGGCCTGACCTTGCAGCACTACGACGCGATCGTCGTCGGTGCCGGCGCCGCCGGCCTGATGGCCGCGCTCACCGCCGGCGGCCGCGGCCTGCGCGTGCTGGTGGTCGAGCACGCCAACAAGGTCGGCAAGAAGATCCTGATGTCCGGCGGCGGACGCTGCAACTTCACCAACACCGGGACCACGCCGGCCAACTACCTGTCGGCGAACCCGCATTTCTGCAAGTCGGCACTGGCCCGCTACACGCCGTGGCACTTCATCGAGCTGGTCGACCGGCACCGTATCGCCTGGCACGAGAAGACCCTGGGCCAGCTGTTCTGCGACGTGTCGTCCAAGCTGGTGGTGAAGATGCTGCTGGACGAATGCGCCACGGCCGGGGTGGAGATCCGCACCCATTGCGCGATCGAGTCGGTGGAGCAGGCCGACGGCGGTGGCTTCCGCGTGCGCACCGCGCAGGGCACGTTCGCCGCGCCGGCGCTGGTGGTGGCCAGCGGTGGCCTGTCGATTCCCAGCCTGGGCGCCACCGGGTTCGGCTAC
The DNA here is from genome assembly GCF_010211765.1 of Pseudoxanthomonas kaohsiungensis. GTDB lineage: Bacteria > Pseudomonadota > Gammaproteobacteria > Xanthomonadales > Xanthomonadaceae > Pseudoxanthomonas > Pseudoxanthomonas kaohsiungensis. The sequence continues at coordinate 46,376 of NZ_PDWO01000017.1, forward strand.
GAGCTGGCGCGCCGGTTCGGACACGCGGTGCTGCCCACGCGCGCCGGGCTGGTGCCGCTGACGCTCAGCGGCAAGCACCAGGAGCGGCTGGCGGACCTGTCCGGCGTGGCGCTGCCGGTGGAGGCGCGCTGCAACGGGCAATCCTTTGCCGAAGCGTTGCTGTTCACCCACCGCGGCGTCAGCGGTCCGGCGATCCTGCAGATCTCGTCCTACTGGCAGCCCGGCGACGAACTGCGGCTGGACCTGCTGCCGGGGCGCGACGCGCACGAGTGGCTGCGGGCGCAGCAGAAGCAGCGCCCGGATGCGGAGCTGAAGACGGTGCTGGCCGATGCGCTGCCGCGGCGCTTCGCCCAGCGCCTGTGCGAGTTCTGGTTGCCGAACCGGCCGATGCGCCAGTTCGATCCGCCGCAACTGCGCGAGGTCGCCGCGGTGCTGGCCGACTGGCCCCTGGTGGCCAGCGGTACCGAAGGCTACCGCACGGCCGAGGTCACCCTGGGCGGCGTGGACACCGACGGCGTCTCGTCCAGCACCATGCAGTCGCGCCACGTGCCCGGCCTGTACTTCGTCGGCGAAGTGCTGGACGTGACCGGCTGGCTGGGCGGTTACAACTTCCAGTGGGCCTGGGCATCGGGCCACGCCGCCGGCATGGCCCTGGCCGCGTAGAGCGGGGCTCGCCCCGCTGCTTCCGGCCATGCCGCCGCGCCTGTAGCGGGGCAAGCCCCGCTCTACGGGGGACGGCCGTGGGTCCGGTCTGCTCCACGGCCGCCGCGGACGAATTCACCGCCGTTTTACGCGGCGGGGACGCCAATGGCGCACGGTCGCGGTGGCGCGACGGCGGAGTGTTCCGATGCTGGACAGCCTGTTCGAGCTGGCGATGCCGTGGTGGGAGTTCGTCCTGCGCGCGGTGGCGGTCTATGTCGTGGTCCTGGTGCTGGTGCGGCTGACCGGCAAGCGCACGGTCGGGCAGTTCACCCCGTTCGACCTGCTGCTGGTGGTCCTGCTCGGCACCGCGGTGCAGAACTCGCTGATCGGCGAGGACACCTCGCTCCTCGGTGGACTGATCCTGGCGGCGACCCTGCTGGGGCTGAACTGGGGCGTGGGTTTCGTCACCGCGCGCAGCCAGGCCGCCGACCGGATGGTGGAGGGCGAACCGGTGGTGCTGGCGCGCAAGGGCGAAGTGTTCTGGGAGGCGCTGCGCCGCCAGAACGTGAGTCGCGCCGATTTCGAGTCGGCTAAGCGCAAGGCCCATTGCGACGACGATCGCCGGATCGAGATCGCCGTGCTGGAAACCAGCGGCGAAATCACCCTGATCACGCGCGAGGACTGAACGCTTCAGAGGCGCGCGCCCGCTTTCACCCGCTCCCGACGCCGGCGATGGAATGCTCGCGCCGCAGGGTGGCCAATGCCGGCGACGCCGGTCTCAGCGGGCAGCAACCATGGACAACGCGCAACCACCACCACGGAAGGTGGTCATGATCGACCTCGACCGCGAGCGCGAGCACTGGCGCCAGCGCTACCACGCGCTGCCGCGGGCGCGTGCCATGCGCAGCTTCGCCCGCTACTGGCCGGTGGTGTGCGCGGCCTACGACGTGTTCCTCAACCATCCGCGCGCGCCGCGGGCCGAAGCGGCGCGCCTGTACCTGCAGCGCGAGGACGTCAGCGCCAGCCTGCTGACCGAGGAGGAGGCGCGCACCGTGTTCGAGCGCGCCTGGTCGCGCCTGGACGAAGTGGCCGGCGCGACCGGCAACACCGAGAACACAGACAGCGCCTAGCCGCGCGATCCCGACCTTCCCGCCCGGGCGGGCCGGAACCGGAGCGGTCCCTGGCGGGGTTTCGTCGCCCGATTCCCGGCTTCGTCGCATGCGGGCTTCCGCCGGCGCGGGCGGCGGCTATGCTCCGCGGCACCTGAAACGCTTCCCGGTGCCACGTGTCCGCCAGCCTGTTCCTGATCCTGCGCATCCTCTTCGCCTGGGCCGTGGCGATCCTGCTGGCCGGTTTCGTCTGGGGCGGGCTGTTCGGCGATGTCGGCGCGATCTTCTGGCTGCTGGCCTGGGGTTCGATGGGCCTGGCGGTGCTGGGCGCGGTCACCCACCTGCGCCGGGTACGCCTGGCCGCCGGCCGCCTGGATGCGGCGGTGCTGAGCAACCACCAGCAACGGCGGATCGAACTGCCGCTGGACGCCGGCGCGGCCTTCGACCTGGTCGAGGCGGCGGTGCGCGAGCTGCCGCGGGTGGAGGACATCGAGGCCTCGCGCGGCAGCCTGCAGGTGCGGGCGAAGGTGCGCCGCAGCGATCCGTTCGGCGGCAACCAGCCCTCGAAATGGAACGTGCTGGCGCGCTTCGCCATCACCCGCGACCGCGTCCTGGCCACGGTGGTGCCGGGCGAGGGCACCAGCAGCGCCACCCTGCTGTGCGAGCCCGACGCGCCGCACTGGGTCGACCTGTTCGCCCTGGACGAGGGCACCAGCTACGAGAACGCCGAGGCGCTGCAGCGCTCGGTCACCCGCCGCGTCGCCGAGCAGCGCCGCGACGAACAGGCGCAGGCCGAGCGCAGCGCCACCGACAACGCGCTGACCGTGGCCCGGCTGAACCTGCTGCAGGCACAGGTCGAGCCGCACTTCCTCTACAACACCCTGGCCAACGCCCAGGTGCTGGCGCGCACCGACCCGCCGCGCGCCGACGAGATGCTCGGCCACCTGATCCAGTACCTGCGCCGTTCGCTGCCGCGCGAGCACGACACCCTGTCCACCCTGGGCGAGGAACTGGAGCGCACCCGCGCCTACCTGGAGATCCTCAAGATCCGGATGGGCGCGCGGCTGGAACTGAAGGTCGAGGTGCCCGAATCGCTCAAGGCCCTGCAGCTGCCGTCGATGATGCTGCAGACGCTGGTGGAGAACGCGATCAAGCACGGGCTCGAGCCCAAGCCCGGCGGCGGCACCGTCTGGATCCTGGCGCGCCGCTTCGAGGACCACGCCACCGTGACCGTGGCCGACGATGGCCAGGGCTTCGGCAGCGCGACCGCGGGCACCGGCATCGGCCTGAAGAACCTGCGCGAACGCCTGCGCCTGACCTACGACGAGCGCGCCTCGTTCTCGATCGTGTCCAACTTCCCCAGTGGCGTGGCCGCCACCCTGACCCTGCCGCTGCCCGCCGGCACCGGCACCGGCACCGAGGAGCGTCGCGATGTTTGAGTGTGTCGTCGCCGAGGACGAGGAGCTGCTGCGCACCTCGCTGCTGCTGCAGCTGGGCGAGGTCTGGCCGGGCCTGCGGATCGTGGCCGAATGCGAGGATGGCGCCAGCGCGCTGGAAGCCATCGCCGAGCACAAGCCGGACGTGGCCTTCCTCGACATCCGCATGCCGGGCCTGACCGGGATCGAGGTCGCCGCGGCGCTGTCGGAGGTGAGCCCGCGCACCCAGGTCGTGTTCGTCACCGCCTACGACCAGTATGCGATCGACGCCTTCGAGCAAGGCGCGGTCGACTACCTGCTCAAGCCGGTGGCGCGCGACCGCCTGCAGGCGACGGTGCAGCGCCTGCAGGCGCGGGTGGCCGCCGGACGGCCGGACCCGGCCACGCTCGAGGCGCTGCTGCAGCACCTCGCCAAGCGGCCGGCCGAGCCGGAAGCCGCGCCGCCGCTGGCCTGGATCACCGCCAACAGCGGCCGCGAAACCAGGCTGATCATGCTCGACGAGGTCGCCTACTTCCGCGCCGACAGCAAGTACACGGTGGTCGTGACCGCCGAGGGCGAGGCCCTGTTGCGCACGCCGCTGAAGGAACTGCTCGAGGCGCTGGACCCGCGCCAGTTCCGCCAGGTCCACCGCTCGACCATCGTCAACCTCAAGGCCGTGGCGTCGGTGGTCCGCGACGACAGCGGCAAGGGCACGTTGCGGCTGAAGGGGCGCAGCGAAACGTTGCCGGTCAGCGTGCCGTTCATGGCGCTGTTCAAGGGCATGTGAGCCGGACCGCCGTATCCGCCATCGCCGGCCTGTCCCGCCCCCCGGCGGGGGCCGGCCCTCCCGCTTCCCGAGGTGTGAAATGCGACTGCTGACCACCCTGCTGTCCTGCCTGCTCTCGCTGTTCGGCTGCGATACGCGCCCGAGCACCACCAGCATCACCCGCGTCGTCGACCAGGGCACCGAGACCCTCTTCAGCAAGACCACGACGGTGGACGGCGTCGCCACCTTCGAGTGCTTCGCCAGCCGCAGCGGGGGTTGCCACTACCGCATCTACGAGGAGCGCTGCGAAGACGCGGCCGGTGCCGCGAACGAGGCAGGCGCGTGCACGCGCAAGACGCTGGACGCGTTCGCGCTGACCGTGGGCAAGCGCCGCCAGGTCGAAGGCCTGCCCATGGCGTTCCGGTTGTGCGTGGGCGAGGACGACGCGTCCGGTTGCGGCTGAGGCTGCCGCGGCGAGGGTGTCAGGCCCGGCGGGTCTGCCGCGCGCGCAGCCACAAGGTCTGCGCCGCCAGCAGCGCCGCGATCGCCGCGGCCACCCAGGTGGCGACGCCGGCGCCGGGCAGGGCGGAGCGCGACTGCTCGGCCACCACGGCGACCAGGCCCCAGAGCGCGGCGGCGGCGTAGGCGAAGTTGCCGCGCATGCGCCGGTTGAGCTCGAGCAGCAGCGCGGCCGCGGCCGCGAACAGCAGCAGGCTCGGCACCAGCTGCGCATCCTCCCGGGTCCATCCGAAGGCCAGCGCCGACTGCGCCAGGTTGAGGAACGCCGCCAGCGAGAGCCAGCCGGCGTGCAGCGACAGTGGCAACCAGGCCCAGGTGCGGCCGTCCTCGGCGCGCGCGCGCGACAGCTGCAGCGCGGCCCAGGCCAGGCAGCCCAGGGCGCCGAAGATCACCAGCAGGCACAACCAGAACAGCCCCTGCGAGAACAGCGGCATCCATACCGCGGTCAGGGCGAAACCGGCGGCAGCGGCCGGCGCGATCCGGCCGAGCAGGGCGTCGTCGCGACGCCGCCCCGTCGCCTGTCATGCCGCGTACACCACGCCGAGCAGGAAGATCACGCCCCAGATCGAGAACGCGTACCCGGCCGCGACCAGCAGCGTGGGATAGCGGTCGGAAACCGTGCCGTTGTCCGGGCCGAACGCGCCGGACTGCGACCACCAGGACACCACCGGCATCGCCAGGGCGAACAGCAGGACCACAACGCGCATCGGGTTGCTCCATCGGGGTGCGGACCAGCGCGCACGCTAGCAGCGCGGTGCGCGCAGGTGGCGTGAAGCCGGCTCGCCGGCGTGCGGCCGCCGACGCGGTGGCGTGGATCGCCCGTGCGGAAGCCGTCGCCGCAGACGCTCAGGCGCCGACGCGCACCCGCTCGGCGTCCATGTCCGCCACCGGCCGCACCTCCATGCTGCCGTAGCGGGCCCAAGGGAACTGGCGGGCCAGCTCGACCGCCTGCTCCAGCGAATCGGCCTCGACCAGGTTGTAGCCGGCCAGTACTTCCTTGGTCTCGGCGAACGGCCCGTCGAACACCGCGGTGCGGCCCTCGCGGATCCGTACCGTGCGCGCCTGGGTCGGCGCCTCGAGCTTGTTGAAGCCCAGCAGCGTGCCCTGCGACGCGAGCGTGTCGGCATGGCGGATGCAGTGGCGCATCTCGCCGTCGTATTGCTCGGCGGTGGCCTGGTCGAGCAGTTCCGGATCGATGTAGACCAGCAGCAGGTATTTCATGCGCGACGCACCTGGGACAGACACGGAGGGTGCATGGTAACCGCGTGCAGGCGGCCCTGCGTTCAGGCGGGCCCGGCTTCGGCACCGCCGCGGCGCAGCGGATCGGGGAGCGGGTCGGCGGCGTCGACGAAGGCCAGCGATACCGAGTTCAGGCAATGGCGCTCGCCGGTCGGTGGCGGACCGTCGGGAAACACGTGGCCCAGGTGGCTGCCGCAGCGCGCGCAGACGATCTCGGTGCGGACCATGCCGTGGCTGGTATCGCGGATGCGGCCCAGGTGGGCCTCGTCGTACGGGGCGAAGAAGCTGGGCCAGCCGGTCCCCGAATCGAACTTGGTGCTGGAGCGGAACAGCGGCAGTCCGCACAGCCGGCAGCAGTAGGTGCCTTCGCGCTTGTTGTCGAGGAACACCCCGCAGAACGGGGCCTCGGTCCCGTGCTGGAGCAGCACCCGCGCTTCCTCGGCGGAGAGTCCGGCGACCAGCGCATCGCGCTGCTGCGGGGTGGGCGGGCTGAGGTCGAAGCGGCTCATGGCGTCTCCTGGGTTGCAGCGGGGATGATGCACGACCGTGGCCGGCATGAGGTCACAGATGGAGGCAACGGCCGGCCGCTGCAAGCCCGCGCACCTTCCGGGCCGGGGGTGCGCCGCCCGTCTACGGAATCGTGACGATCCCTGCGCGCGGCCCTAACACCCGGCCGCCTAGGTTCAACGCTCACTTGGAGGCAGGAGATGCCATGCGCAGGATCCCACGCGAAACCTGGGTGCTGGTGGCCGACGGTGCGTCGGCCCGGCTGTTCCGCAACCTCGGCGGCGAGAACGGCGCGGTGAAGCTGCACCAGGAGGAGGCCCTGGCCCTCGACCCGGCCGAAGGCGTGATGCCATCGGTGCTGCCGGCGGACGTGCCGGCGCGCGAGATCGACGAGGCCTCCTTCGCCCGGCAGCTGGCGCACCGGCTCAACCAGGATGCACTGGAGGGCCGCTACGCGCACCTGGTGCTGGCCGCCGATCCGCAGACGCTGGGCCAGATCCGGCCGCACCTGCACGAGGGCGCGCGCAGCCGGCTGCTGGCCGAACTTCCCAAGAACTACACCAACGCCCCGCGCGAGCAGATCGAGCGCGCGCTGGCGCCGGAGTTCTGAGGCCGGCGGGCCGCGGCGGTCAGGCCTGCGGCGCCGGCAGTTCGCGCCGCAGCCAGTCGTCGATCATGCGCTTCTCGAAGCGCAGGTTGTCGGTATCGACCGGCGTGGAATTCTGCAGGTAGCTCATGTCCGACAGCTTGCGCTCGCCCTCGGCCAGGACCTGGCCGTCGGCGCCGGTGATGCGCACGTTGAGCGTCATCCGCGGCGGATAGATGTCGCGCATCACCCGCACGTGGCCGTAGTTGATGCCCATCCAGGGCTCGTAGCGGCCGGCGCGCTGGATGTCGGTGATGGTCACCTCCATCTGCTGCCCGGCGGGCAGGCGCCGCGCCGCCTGTTGCTGGAGGTGGCGGGCCAGTTCGGCCACCCAGCTGCCCTGCTGTGCTTCCCAGCGGTTGTTGCTGAAGCGGATGTCGGAGAACTGGGCCGGATCGGTCCACTCGACGCTCACCGGCCCGTCGGCGGGCAGGGCGCGAGGCAGGGCCGGGTCGGTGACCACGCTGCGCGCGCCGGCCAGCGTCGGCGCCAAGACCAGCGCGGCCAGCAATGGCAGCAGGTAACGGGTTCGCATGGCACGTTCCTCGGTGGGTCCGTGCCCGATTCTGCGCCGGCCCAAGCCATGCGGTGAAGCGGACGCAGGCGTCCGTTGCCGGCCCTTCAGGCGGCCGCGGCGCGCACCGCCGCAACGCTGAAGCGCCACCGCTGGCACGGGGGCGGCCCGTCCTCTGGATTAGAATCTGCGGCCGTCCCCCGGCGTCTATTCCATGTCCGCACCCGCACAGGCTCCGGCGCAGGCCGCCGGCCTGGCCGTCGTCGTCGCCCTGGCCATCGTCTACGTGGTGTGGGGCTCGACCTACCTGGCGATCCGCTTCGCTCTGGAAGGCGGCTGGCCGCCGCTGCTGGCGGTGTCCGGCGCGCGCTTCCTGGTCGCCGGCGGCGCGATGTACGCCTTCCTGCGCTGGCGCGGCGTGCCGGCGCCCACCGGTGCGCAGTGGAAGAACCTCGCCGTGATGGGCCTGATGCTGTTGCTGCTGGGCAATGGCTTCGTGGTCCTGGCCGAGCAGAGCGTGTCGTCCGGGCTTGCCGCGGTGGCGGTGGCGTCGGTGCCGTTGTGGATGGGCCTGTTCGGGGCGATGTTCGGGCAGCGCCCGAGCCGGGTGGAATGGCTGGGCATCGCGATCGGTTTCGCCGGCGTGGTCTGGCTCAACGCCGGCAGCAGCCTCAGCGCCAGCACCTCCGGACTGGTGCTGCTGCTGGTCGCGCCGGTCGGCTGGGCCTTCGGTTCGGTGTGGTCACGCGGGCGCGACCTGCCGTCGCCGTTCATGGCCGCCGCCGGCCAGATGCTGTGCGGCAGCGTGATGCTGATCGTCGTGGGCCTGCTGCGCGGCGAAAGTTTCGATGCGGTGCCGACGCTGCACGGCACCCTGGCGCTGCTGTACCTGGCCGTGTTCGGCTCGATCATCGCCTTCAGCACCTACGTCTGGCTGCTGCACCACGTGCGCCCGGCCCTGGTCAGCAGCTATGCCTACGTGAACCCGGCGATCGCGGTGGCGCTCGGCGCCTGGCTGGCCGGCGAGCGCTTCACCGCGCACGACCTCGGCGCAATGGCGGTGATCCTGGCCGGCGTGGTCACGATCACCCTGGCGCGGGTGCTGCGCCGATGAGCGCACGCGCGGACGCGGCCGTCGATCGCCGCGGGCTGGCGGTCACCGCCGCGACCTTCGTGATCTGGGGCGTGGTGCCGGTGTACTGGCACCTGCTCAAGGCGGTGCCGGCGCTGCAGATCATGGCTCACCGGGTGGTGTGGAGCGCGCTGCTGGTGGTCGGCTGGCTGCTGCTGCGCGATGGCTGGGGCTGGCTGCGGCGGCTGGCCGCGCAACCGCGCGCGCTGCCGGCGCTGGCGCTGAGCAGCGTGCTGATCGCGTTCAACTGGGGCCTGTACATCTGGGCGGTCAACGCCGGCCACGTGGTCGAGACCAGCCTGGGCTACTTCATCAATCCGCTGGTCAACGTGGTGCTCGGCGTGCTGGTGCTGCACGAGCGGTTGCGCCGGCTGCAGTGGATCGCGGTCGGATGCGCGGCGGCGGGCGTGGCCTGGCTGACGGTCAGCGCGGGATCGCCGCCGTGGATCGCGCTGGGACTGGCTGCTTCGTTCGGGCTGTACGGGCTGGTGCGCAAGCTGGTCGCGGTCGATCCGGTGGCCGGGCTGGGGCTGGAAAGCCTGTACCTGTTCCTGCCGGCACTGGCCTATGTGCTATGGGCCGAGGCCGGCCATGGCGGCGGCTTCTCCGGCGCGTGGGGCCTGGGCACCGACCTGTTGCTGGTGTTCGGCGGGGTGGTCACGGCGGTGCCGCTGATCGGCTTCGCCTACGGCGTGCGCCGGATCCCGCTGAGCGTGGTCGGGTTGCTGCAGTACATCGCGCCGACGCTGCAGCTGCTGCTGGGCGTGTGGTTCTTCCACGAGCCGTTCGATACCGCGCGCGCGGTCGGCTTCGGTGCGATCTGGCTGGGCCTGGCGCTGTATGCGGGCGAGGGTCTGTGGCGCAGCCGGCACCAGCCGCTCCTGTAGGAGCCCATCTTCATGGGCGACACGACGCCCTCGGCCCAGGCGACTCCATCGATGACCCGACGCCCGTGTCGCCCATGAAGATGGGCTCCTACAGGGAGCGGGACGTGTCGGCGTTCAGCCGTGCCGCGGTGCCAGCGGCTGCGGGCAGGCGCCATTGCCGGTGACCGGCGTGCGCGCGAACCAGTCCTCCACCGTCGGCGCGAGCCGGTCGAGCCGCATCGGCAGGCTCAGGTGGTCTTCGCCGGGCAGTTCCAGGTAGCGGGCGCGCGGGGCCGCCGCGGCCAGCGCGCGGCCATGCGCCACCGGCACGTGCGCGTCGTCGCGGCCATGGATCAGCAGCACGCAGGCAGGCGCCTGCGCCAGGGCGGCGCCGACGTCGATCCGGTCCAGGTCCAGCGCCAGGCGGCGGTCGGCGTCGGCGATCGCCGCGTCCAGCAGGCGCGGGTCGAAGCGCCAGCGCAGCCAGGCCTGGGCCAGCCATTCGCCGGTGCTGTCGGGCGCGCGCTGCAGCATGTGCGGGACCATGTCGCGGATCGCGCGGCCGGCGTTGTCGAACGACTCCATCGCGACCACGCCACCGAGCTGCAGGTCGTCGACCTCGTTGCCGTCGGACGGGACGCCGATGTCGCGGGCGGCGAAGATCGCCGTGGCCGCGCCGTAGGACACGCCCATCACGTGCAGCGGCCCGGCCACCTCGCCGCGCGTGCGCAGCTGGCGCAGCACGGCGACGACGTCGCCGGCCTCGCGCGTGCCGTAGCCGGACGGCGCACTGCCGGAGCGGCCGTGGTTGCGCAGGTCCAGGGTGATGGTGCGGTAGCCGCGCTGGGCCAGTTCCACCGACCACGGCAGCAGCGAGCCGCCGTCCATCATCCAGCCGTGCAGCAGGACCACGGTGCCGCGTGGTGCGACCGCGTGGGTCGGCGCTCGCATCGAAAGCGTGTAGTCCATGCGCTGGCGCTGGCCGCCATGCGCGCCCAGCCAGGCGTAATGCATGCGGTAGTCGCCCGGGTCCAGCGCGCGCCAGAACACCGGCACTCCGTCCGCCGTGGCCACGTGGCCGCTGCGGCTCGGTACGGTGGCGAGGAGGGCTTCGATCCTGGCGCTGGGCAGCAGCGGCGACACGCCGCCCGGCGCGGCCAGGCGCGCGGCCAGAGCACCGGCGGGATCGGCCAGCTCGCGGGTGCGCGAATGGGTGAAGCCGGCCAGCAGCAGGCAGGCGGCGGCGAGCAGCAGCAGCCGCGGCAGCACGCGGCGCGGCCAGGCCGCGCGGGCTGGCGTCGAGGGCAGGGGAACGGCGGACATGGCGGTCGCATCGGACGACGGCGCCACAGCGTAGCGCGCGACCGGCGCCGCCTTCTACCGCATCGCGGTGACAGTGCGATGACAGCGCCGGCTCCGTTCAGCGGAGCCGGCGCCGTAGTCCGGTCGCCTCAGAGCGCGCGCAGGGCGGCGGTGATCGGCAGGCGCGCGGCGCGCAGCGCCGGGAACAGCCCGCCGACCAGGCCGATGCCCAGCGCCCACTTCAGGCCCGACCACAGCAGTTCGGGCGTCACCTTGAACTGGAACACCACCGCGCTGAAGTTGCTGCCCATGGTCGAGGCGCTGTAGCCGTTGAAGATCAGCCACGCCAGCAGCCCGCCGAGCACGCCGCCGACCAGCGCCAGCAGCATCGTCTCCAGCATCACCGCCACCACCACCGGCAGGCCGCGGAAGCCGATCGCGCGCATGGTCGCGATCTCGCGGGCGCGGCCGGCCACGGCCGCGTACATGGTGTTGAGCGCGCCGAACACCGCGCCCACCGCCATGATCGCGCCGATCACCGTGCCCAGGATCGTCAGCAGCTGGTTGAGCTGGCCGCTCTGCTTGGCGTAGTAGGCCTTGGTGGTCTCCACGTCCAGCTTGAGCCGCGGGTCGGCCGCCATCGCCGCCTTGAACTGCTCGAACCCGGCCTTGCCCTCGGTGCGCACGCTCACCAGCTGCCAGGCGCCGCGGTTGTAGGTGCTGGCCAGGGTCTGGGCGTCGGTCCAGATCTCCGAGTCGTGCACGTCGCCGGAGGCGAACTTGCCCACCACCTGCCACTGCTGGTTGCCGAGGGTAAGCGTGCTGCCCACGTCCAGGTCGCGGAACTGCTTCTGCGCGCCCTGGCCGACCACGATCTCGCGCAGGCCGCTGCCGTACATGCGGCCCTCGACGATCTTCACCCGGTCGTGCACCGCCCAGCCCAGCTCGCCGACGCCGCGGAACTGCGCGTTGACGTCGGTGCCGTCCTCGCGCGAGACCAGGTTCACCACCTGCGAGAGCTCGGGCGACACCAGCGGCCGGCCCTCGCCGTCGCGGGCGATGCCCGGCAGGCTGGAGATCAGCGGCACCTGGTCGCGCATGATCACCGAGTTGGTCTCGGCCTGCGAGCCGCCGCGCAGCACGATCGCGGTGGTCTCGTCGCCGGTGCTGTTCATGGTCGACTGGAAGCCGCGACCCATCGACAGCATCGCCACCAGCACCGCGACCACGCCGGCGATGCCAACCACGATCACCGACGAGGCGCCCCAGCGCCGCGGCAGGCTGGCGATGCCGATCCCGGTCGCCGCCAGCGCCAGCCGGCCGCTGCGGGTCAGGAACAGCCACAGCGCCAGCGCCACCGCCACGCCGAGCACGCCCTGCCAGGGCAGCCAGATCCACACGCCCAGGCCCACGACGAGCAGCACGATCGTGAGCAGGTTCCAAAGCCATTGCTTGTTCATGGTCGGGTCTCCTCAGCGGCCAGCCAGTGCATCGACGATCTTCAGCCGCTTGGCGCGCAGCGCCGGCAGCACCCCCACCACCAGGCCGATCAGCACGATCAGCACGGCGCCCACGATCCAGGTCTGCAGCGGGATGGTCGCCGGCAGCATGCCCTGGGCCTTGCTCGCCAGTCCGGGCAGGATCACCCGCGCCAGCCCCATGCCGATCACCCCGCCCAGGCCGACCAGCAGCACCGACTCCACCAGCACCAGCACCAGCACCAGGCCGTCCTTGAAGCCCAGCGTCTTCAGGATCGCCAGCTCGGGGATCCGCTCGCGCACCGCCTGGGCCATGGTGTTGCCGGTCAACAGCAGCAGGGTGAAGAACACCGCGCCCATGATCGAGGTGACGATCAGGCCGATGTCGGCGAACTGCTTGGCGAAGGACTGCTGGAACGCCGACTCGGTCTGGCTCTTGGTCTCGCGGTCGGAGTTCATCGACAGCGCGTCGATGGCCTGGGCCACGCGCGAGGCCTGGTTGGCGTTGTCCAGGGCGACCGTGTACCAGCTGACCTGGCCCTTGATGTAGTCGTTGGATTCGTCGAAGTAGGTCCAGTTCATCACCAGCTGGCGTTCCTCGCCGCTGGCCGCGGCGCGGTCCTTGGAGCGGAAGATGCCGACCAGCTGCAGCGGCCAGTCGTTGCTGCCCTGGCGCGGGAAGATCGTCGCCTGCAGCGGGATGGTGTCGCCGATCTTCCAGCCGAACTCCTTGGCCAGGGTCTCGCCGACCACCGCGCCGGTGCGGGTGTCCTGGAACGCCTTGAGCTGCTCGGGCGGCAGCTGCAGGTTGGTGTAGACGTCGAAGTAGTTCGGCGCCACCGAGAAGCTGGGGAAGAAGTTCTTCGGGTCCTGGTAGATGCCGCCGAACCACATCGCGTAGGTCACGTCCTTGACCCCGGGCACGGTGCGGATCTGCTGCTCCAGCCGCACCGGCAGGCTCTGGGTGATCGACAGGCGCGAGGTGGTGACCAGGCGGTTGGCGCCATCGACGCTGCCGCCGGAGTTGAAGGCCACGCGCACCGAATCGAGCATGCCGAACAGCAGGAAGGCGGTGACCACCGACAGCAGGGTCAGCAGCGTCCGCGTCTTGCTGCGGAACAGCTGCGCCCATACGAGCGAGAGGTACTTCATCGCGTCGCCCTCCGGTCAGTGGGCGACCGGCGCGTCGGCCAGTTCGCCCTTGTCCAGGTGGATGGTGTGGGTCGCGTACTCGGCCGCCTTCGGGTCGTGGGTGACCATGATGATGGTCTTGCCGTGCTCGCGGTTGAGCATGCGCAGCAAGTCCAGGATCTCCTCGGCCGAATGCCGGTCCAGGTCGCCGGTCGGCTCGTCGCAGATCAGGAAGGTCGGGTCGGAGACGATCGCCCGGGCGATCGCCACGCGCTGCTGCTGGCCGCCGGACAGTTCGTTCGGCCGGTGGCTGCGGCGGTCGGCCAGGCCGACCAGGGTCAGCGCGATCTGCGCGCGGCGCGCGCGGTCGGCGGCGCCGAGCTTGGTCAGCAGCAGCGGCAGCTCGACGTTCTTCTGCGCGGTCAGCATCGGCATCAGGTTGTAGAACTGGAACACGAAGCCGACGTGGACGCTGCGCCAGTTGGAGAGCTGGCCGGCCGAGAGCCGGTCGATGCGCTCGCCCTCGATCTCGATCTCGCCGCCGGTGGGCGTGTCCAGCCCCCCGATCAGGTTCAGCAGGGTGGTCTTGCCCGAGCCGGACGGCCCCATCAGCGCGACGAAGTCGCCGCGCGGGATGTCCAGGTCGATGCCGTGCAGCACCTGCACCTTCTCTGGGCCGCGCTGGTAGGTCTTGGTGATGTTGCGGAGAGTGACCAGGGTGGACATCGTTCGACTTCCTCGTCTGGGCCGGCGCGCAAGCCGCGCAGGCGGGGTGATGGATGGTTCGCGCGCGCAGGCGCGCCTGTCACGCCGGCAACCGTGCTACTCGGTGTCGTCGGCGCCCGCCAGGCGCACCGTGTCGCCGTCCTGCAGGGTTTCCGGTGCATCGAGCACCACGGTCTCGCCCGCGGCCAGTCCCGACAGCACCTGGCGGTCCTGGCCCATGGCGATGCCGGTCTTCACGGCGCGCTGCTCGACCGTGTCCTCGCCGCCGACGACGAAGGCCACGTCGGCGCCATCGCGCTGCACGATCGCCGCGGCCGGCACGCGCACGCCCTGCGGCTGCTCCGCTTCCCCGGGCGCCGGCGCGGCCTCCAGGAAGCTCACCCGCACGCCCATGTCCGGCACGATGCGCGCGTCCTTCTCCTTCAGCGCCACCCGCACCTTGACCGTGGCCTTGCCGCGGTCGGCGGCCGGGATGATGGCGATCACCTCGCCGGGGATGCGCCAGTCCGGGTACGCGTTGAGCACGGTTTCCACCGGCATCTTCGGCTGCACCCGGCCGATGTAGGACTCGCCCACCTCGACCTCCACCTCCAGCGACTCCATGTCGACGATGGTGCCGATGCCGGTGCGGGTGTAGCCGCCGGTGGCCAGCGGCGAGACGATCTCGCCCGGCTGCGCGGCCTTGGACGTGACGATGCCGGAGAACGGTGCGCGGACGATGGTGTTGTCCACGCCCTGGTCGGCGATGCGCAGCTGGTCGCCGGCGACCTGGGAGTTGCGCCGCGCGGTCGCCAGTTGCGCGCGCAGCGCGTCGCGCTGGGCGATGGCCTGTTCGTACTGGGCGCGCGAAACCAGCTGCTGGCCGACCAGCTGCGAGAGCCGGTTGGCGTTGGCTTCGGCCTCCACCAGTTGCGCCTGCACGCTGTCGGCCTGGCTCCGCGAGGCCGAGACCTGCGAGGCGGCCAGCGTGCGCTGCGCGTCGGCGTCGATCGGGTCCAGGCGCGCCAGCACCTGGCCTTCCTCCACCCGCATGCCTTCCTCGATCAGCACTTCCTTGACCCGGCCGGTGACCTTGGCCGAGACGGTGGCCATGCGCCGGGCCACGACATAACCGCTGGCGTCGAGCACCGAGGCGCTGGCGCCGCCACCGGAGGCGATCGCCACCACCGGCGCGGTGCGCACTTCCGGCGCCTTCTCGCCGCCCAGCAGCAGCCAGGCGGCTACGGCGGCCAGCAGCACGACCGCGGCCACGCCCAGCCCGATCCACAGCCCGCGCCGCGACGGCGGCGGGGTGGACGGCGTGCGGCTGCGCTGGAGCTTCAGTTCCTTGAGCAGTTCGGCGGAAGCGTTCATTGCGTTCTCTAGGGGTTCCCGGTCCAGTGTCCGCGGCAAGGGTACACGGCGACCAGTTGCCGGAAGTCACTTTGTGGCGGGCGGCGCTCCCGCCGGAATGGGATACCTCTATGCCAGGACGAACGGGCCAGCCGCCATTCGACACGGGGCGCGGGCGACCGGTGCATCGTGCCGGCCACCCCGCCAGCGACGTAGTGACACCTGTCATGCGCTTTGCCTGCAGCCGGCGACTGCCGCGCCCGCGTGCGGCCGACGACACTGGCCGCGAATTCCCCGCAGGCCACCACGCATGGACACCGTACCCCGCGCGCCGCTGGCGCGACTGCAGCAGGCCGGCAAGCAGTACGGCCGCACCCGCGCACTGGAGCAGCTCGACCTCGAACTGCATGCCGGCCAGGTGCTGGCACTGCTCGGTCCCAACGGCGCCGGCAAGACCACCGCGATCGGCCTGCTGTTGGGCCTGCACGCGCCTGATGCCGGCACCGCCGAGCTGTTCGGCCTGCCGCCGCATTCGCTGCAGGCGCGGCGCCGCACCGGGGTGATGCTGCAGACCGCCGGCATCCCCGACACGCTGCAGGTGCGCGAGCTGGTCGCGCTGGCCCGCAGCTACTACCCGCAGCCGCGCGCGCTGGAGGAATGCCTGGCCCTGGCCGGGCTGCAGGAGGTGCAGCGCCGCCGCTACGGCCAGCTGTCCGGCGGCCAGCAGCGCCGCGTGCAGTTCGCGATGGCCGTGTGCGGCCGGCCGCAGCTGCTGTTCCTCGATGAACCGACCACCGGCCTGGACATCGACGCGCGCCAGGGCCTGTGGCGCGCGATCCGCGAGCTGGCCGCGCAGGGCTGCGCGGTCCTGCTGACCACCCACTACCTGGAAGAGGCCGAGGCGCTGGCCGACCGGGTGATGGTGATCGACCACGGCCGGTTGCTGGCGCAGGGCACGGTCGAGGAGATGCGCGCGCGCGTGTCGCAGCGGCGGATCGGTTGCGTCAGCGTGCTCGCGCCGGCGCAGGTGGCCGCCTGGGCAGGGGTGCAGGACGCCCGCGCCGGCGAGGACGGACGCCTGCAGGTGATCGCCGCGCAGGCCGAGCCGGTCGTGCGCCGGCTGCTGGCCGAGGATCCGTCGCTGTCGGAACTGGAAGTGCGCCGCGCCGGCCTGGCCGACGCCTTCCTCGCGCTCACCGCACGGTCCGGGCCACCGATGAACGCCGAGGAGGCCGCCTGATGGACACCCATGCACGTACCCATCCCGACGCCCTGCCGGCGCCGGCGTGGAACGCCTACCTGCAGGAGGCGCGCTTCGAGTTCCTGCGCCTGTGGCGCTCGCCGTCGTTCTCGCTGCCGGTACTGCTGTTCCCGCCGCTGTTCTACCTGCTGTTCGGCGAGATCTTCGGCGGCAACCGGTCGCCCGAAGCCGCGCGCTACCTGCTCGCCGGCTACAGCGTGTTCGGGATCATGGGCGTGGCCCTGTTCGGCTTCGGCGTGACCGTGGCCGTGGACCGCGAGCAGGGGCTGCTGGTGCTCAAGCGCGCCCAGCCGATGCCGCCGGGCGCCTACCTGCTGGCCAAGGTGGCGATGGCGATGCTGTTCAGCGCGATCGTGCTGGTGCTGCTGTCGGTGCTGGCCGCCACCGTGGCCGGCGTGCGGCTGCCACCACTGCAGTGGCTGGGCCTGGTCGCGACCTGCCTGCTGGGGGTGCTGCCGTTCAGCGCGCTGGGCCTGTGGCTGGGCACCCTGGTCGGCGGGCGCGGCGCGCCGGCGCTGATCAACCTGGTCTACCTGCCGATGGCGTTCCTGTCGGGCTTGTTCATCCCGCTGTCGATGCTGCCGGGCGCGCTGAAGTCGATCGCGCCGCTGTGGCCGTCGTACCATCTGGCGCGGCTGGCGCAGCGGCAGGTGGGGTTCGCCGAAGGCGCCATGCCCTGGCTGCACGCCGGCGTGCTGCTGTGCATCGCCGCGCTGTTCCTGTTCCTGGCCCGTCGCCGCCTGGCGGCTTCCTGACCCGGTGATCGCCATGGGCGCGCTGAAGTTCGAAGGATTCGCACCGCGCTGGTTCCGGCTCGCGCCCGACTCGGTGCTGATGCAGAGCCAGTGTCGTGGCGCGCCCGCCTGGGCCGAGTACGTCCACCTGCTGTGGACGATGTGGGTGTTCGTGACCCCGGTGTTCACCCCGCAGGGTTACGACGCGCGCTGGTGGCTGCTGACCGCGGTGTCCTACCCGCTGTTCATCGCCCTCTATGTCGGCACCCTGGCGCTGCCGGCACGCCGGGTCCGCGCCTGTGCGATCGGCATGATGCTGCTGTGCCTGCTGCTGTTGCCCTGGTATCCGGGTGGCATGAGCTACTTCGTGTTCGGCTGCGTGATGCTCGGCGCGCATCCCTGGCGCAACGGCTGGCGCTATGCGGCGGCCCTGCTGCTGGCCAACGTCGTGCTGCTGGTGTCCGCCCGCTCGATCGGCTACCCGTGGTCGGCGGTGGTGTGGTTGCCGGTGACCACGCTGGTGGTCGGCCTGCTGGTCCACGTCGAGCGCCAGCGCCACCGCAAGGACGCCCAGCTGCGCCTGTCGCAGGAAGAGGTGCGCCGTCTGGCCACCACCGCCGAGCGCGAACGCATCGGCCGCGACCTGCACGACCTGCTCGGCCACACCCTGTCGCTGGTCGCGCTCAAGGCCGACCTCGCCGGCCGCCTGCTGGACAGCGACCCGCGCGCGGCCCGGCGCGAGATCGGCGAGCTGGGCCAGGTCGCGCGCGATGCTCTGGCCCAGGTGCGGCGCGCGGTCACCGGCATCCGCGCCGCCGAGCTGGCGGCCGAACTGGCCGCGGCCAAGGTGCTGCTGGAAGGCGAGGGCGTGTCGCTGTCGGTCGACGCGCACACCGACGACCTGCCGCCGGCGCAGGAGACCGTGCTGGCCCTGTGCGTGCGCGAAGCGGTGACCAACATCCACCGGCATGCGCGCGCCAGCGCGGTGCGGATCAGCCTGCGCCGGCAGGCGCAGCACTGGCGGCTGCAGGTCGAGGACGACGGGCGTGGCGGCGCGATCCGCCCCGGCAACGGCCTCGCCGGCATGCGCGAGCGGCTGCAGGCGCTGGGCGGCAGCCTGTCGATCGAGCCCGCGTCGCCGCGCGGCACGCGGCTGGCGGCCGAACTGCCGCACTGGTCGGCGGTCGCCGCCGAACCGGCCCACCCGTAGCGCGCGGGGCTCTGCGCTGCCGCCACCACGTGCGCAGGCCCACCCGTGATCGCCGCGCACGTTCCGCCTTGTGTAGGAGCCCATCCTCATGGGCGACCCCGCGCGGCCGGCACGGAAAGGCCATCGCCGATGGCCGCGGCATGGCATGGCATGCCGCGGCGCGGTCGGTGGCCTGGTCCGGCCTTGTCGGGTCGCCCATAAAGATAGGCTCCTACGGGGATGGCGCCTTTGCTACCGTCACGCCATGACCGAGACGCCACGCCACCGCCGATGATCCGCGTCCTGCTGGCCGAAGACCAGGCCATGGTCCGCGGCGCGCTGGCCGCGCTGCTGGGCATGGAGGCGGACATCGAGGTCGTCGGCGCGGTGGCCGACGGCGAGAGCGCGTGGCGCGAGCTGCAGCGGCTGCAGCCGGACGTGCTGGTCACCGACATCGAGATGCCGGGCCTGACCGGCCTGGAGCTGGCCCAGCGCATCGCCCGCCACGAGCTTCCGGTCAAGGTGGTGATCGTCACCACCTTCGCCCGCGCCGGCTTCCTGCGCCGCGCGCTGGAGGCCGGCGTGGTCGGCTACCTGCTCAAGGACGCCCCGGCCGAGCGCCTGGCCGAAGCGCTGCGCAAGGTGCGCCATGGCGGCCGCGCGATCGACCCGGAACTGGCGGTGGAAGCCTGGGGCGAAGCCGATCCGCTCAACGACCGCGAGCGCCAGGTGCTGCGCCTGGCCGGCGAGGGCCGCACCTCCGGCGAGATTGCCGCCCAGCTCAACCTCTCCCAGGGCACCGTGCGCAACTACCTGTCCGAGGCGATCGGCAAGCTCGGCGCCGGCAACCGGATCGAGGCCGCCCGCCTGGCCCGCCAAAAGGGCTGGCTGTAGGAGCCCATCCTCATGGGCGACCCGACGCCGTCGCCGGGAGCCGCATTCCAGCGCGCGGTCAAAGCCCATTGCGCCGCACGCGGCACGTTCGATGCCGCGATGTCCGACACCCTCGGGTCGCCGATCAATCGGCTCCTACACGAATCCCGGCGTAAGCTGCCGGCCGTGTTGTAGGAGCCCATCTCATGGGCGACCCGACGCCGTCTCTTGGCGCTGCGTTAAACGGCGCCATCAAAGAGCCCTGCGTCATCCGCGTCGCGTTCAACGCCGGGATGCCCGATGCCCTCGGGTCGCCGATGAATCGGCTCCCACACAGGAACTACGCCGGATCGGGTGATCCCCGCCCTACCCGTAGCGCGCCTTCAGCAATGCCCAGGCCGAGCGCAGCCCCAGTGCTTCGCCGCCGGCAGGACGGCCGGGGCGGCTGCTGTCGTTCCAGGCGTAGGTGTCCAGGTGCGCCCACGGCGTGCCACCGGGCACGAACCGCTCCAGGTACAGCGCCGCGGTCACCGCGCCGGCCATGCGCGAGCCGGCGTTGGCGAGGTCGGCGACATTGCTGGTCAGGTAGCGCAGGTACGGGCGCCACAGCGGCATGCGCCACACCGGATCGCGGGTCCGCTCGCCGCTGGCGATCCAATCGGCCGCCAGCGCGTCATCGTTGGCGAACAGCGCCGGCAGGTCCGGGCCCAGCGCGATCCGCGCCGCGCCGGTGAGGGTGGCGAAATCGACGATCAACGCCGGCTTCTGTTCGCCGGCATAGGTGAGGGCGTCGCACAGGATCACCCGGCCCTCGGCGTCGGTGTTGTCGATCTCCACGCTGACCCCGGCGCGGGTGGCGATCACCTCGCCCGGGCGGAACGCGTCCGGGCCGATCGCGTTCTCCACCGCCGGCACCAGCAGGCTCAGCCGCACCGGCAGCTTGCGCGACATCACCAGCGCGGCCAGCGCCAGCGCGTGCGCGGCGCCACCCATGTCCTTCTTCATGTTGCGCATGCCGTCGGCCGGCTTGATGTCCAGCCCGCCGGTGTCGAAGCACACGCCCTTGCCGACCAGCACCACGTGCGGGTGCGAGGGGTCGCCCCAGCGCAGCTCGATCAGCCGCGGCGCGCGGTGCGAGGCGCGGCCGACCGCATGGATCGCCGGGAAGTTGTGCGCCAGCAGCGATTCGCCGGCGACCACCTCGACATGCGCGCCGTGTTCGGCGGCCAGCTCGCGGGCGATCGCTTCCAGGTGCTGCGGGCCCATGTCCTGGGTCGGCGTGTTGACCCAGTCGCGCACGCGCATGGTCGCCAGCAGCACGTCCAGCGCTTCGCCATCGAGTTGCGGCAGGCGCAGCCGCGCCGGCGCGCGCGGCGGGTTCTTGTAGCGCTCGAAGCGGTAGCTGCCCAGGCCCCAGCCCAGCTGCAGCGCCGCGCGTTGTTCCGGAGCCAGGTCGGCCGCCGGCGCCCAGGCGCCGGACGGCAGCGCGGTCGGCGCATGCGCGTAGCTCCACGGATCCAGCGGATCGCCGATGCCGACGATCGCCCCGGCGATGCCGCCCTCGCCCGGCAGCAGCGCCACCGAGCCCGGCGCGGGTTGGAACTCCTGCGCATCCAGCCACGCCGACACCGCCGCCGGCTGCGCCGAGCGCCAGGCGCCGTAGCCGTCGCGGTCGAGCAGGTGCAGCGGCAGCGCGGAACTGCCGGGGTCGGCGTAATGGGCGTTGTGGTTCATGTGGCGTGGTCTCGGTTGTCGGCCCGCGCCGGGGCGCCGGCGGCGGCAGTCGGCGCGGTGGGGCGATCGGGCATGTGCGCGTCCAGCCAGTCGGCCAGCGCGGTGAGGGTGGTGAACTGCAGGTCGGGCACGATCTCCTCGTGCTGCCAGGTGCGGTCCTCGCGGTTGATCCAGCAGCTGCGCAGCCCGGCGCGCGCGGCGCCAGCCACGTCCATCTCGATGTGGTCGCCCACGTGCAGCACCTCGCCGTGGCCGCAGCCCAGCCGCGCGCAGGCGGCGTGGAAGATGCTGGCCTGCGGCTTGGCCGCGCCGTGCTCGCGCGCGCCGAGCTGGAACGCGAACAGGTGGGCGATGCCGACCCGCTCCAGGTCGGCGTTGCCGTTGCTGAGCGCCGCTACCGGCACCCGCGCGGCGATCCGGGCCAGGCCGTCGAGCGCGTCGGGGTAGTACTCGACCTGGTTGCGCGCGGCGTAGAACGCCTCGTAGGCCGGTTCGAGCAGGTCCAGCGACGCGCCGCTGGCCTCCAGCGCCTCGCGCAGGGTCAGCCGGCGCAGCGCCGAGAGGTCGTGGTGCAGGTGCGGGTGCTCGCGGAAGGAGCGCTCGCGCAGTTCGCGCATCGCCGCCACCGGGTACATCGCCGCGGTGGCCGGGCTGTGCTCGAGCATCCAGTCGTGCAGCACCTGGTCGATGCGCGCGCCGATCGGCGCGAACGGCCACAGGGTGTCGTCGAGGTCGAGGGTGATGGCGCGGACGGTGAAGCTCACCGGGGCATTGTAGAGCCGGGCCCGCCCGGCCGCGACGTTGCGTCCAACCAGGCCACGGACGTAGAGCCGGGCTTGCCCGGCTGCTTTGGGGGCGCAAGCGGCGCAGCGGGGCAAGCCCCGCTCTACGTGGGGCGCGAGGGAGCAGCGGGGCAAGCCCCGCTCTACGGTGCGGGGAGCAGCGGGGCAGGGTCCGCTCTACGGAGCTGGCGCGCTCACTCGAGCAGCCGCGCCCAGCCGCCCATGCCTTCCACGTGCTCCAGCACCAGCTTCACGCAGACCAGCAGCGGCACCGACAGCAGCAGGCCGATGATCCCCCACATCCACCCGAACAGCATCAGCGCCAGGATCAGCACCAGCGGCGACAGCGCCATCCGCCGCCCGAGCACGATCGGGGTGACGATCTGCCCCTCGATCGTGTGCAGCACCAGGTACGCCAGCGCCGGCAGCAGCGAACGCCAGGTGTCGTCGAAGGCGACGAAGCCGACCAGCAGCATCATGCACATGCCGATCAGCGGCCCCACGTATGGGGCATAGTTGAGCAGCATCACCGCCGTGCCCCACAGCAGCGCCTCCTGCGCCTGGAAATCCAGCAGGTAGAGGATTCCGGCGAAGGCCAGGCCGACCACCGCGTTGATCAGGCTGATGGTCAGCACGTAGCGCGAGACCTCGCGCTCGATGCCGTGCAGGATCTCCACCGTGAACTTCTTCTGCTGGCGCCCGGGCAGCAGCGCGATCGCGTTGCGCTGCAGGTTCTCGCCATAGACCATGAAGAAGAACGTCAGCAGCACCACCGCCAGCACCGAGGCGGCCATCTGCGGGGTGCGGGTCAGCGCCGCGTACGGGTCGTCGACCCGGGTGCGCACCACTTCGACCTTGCGGTTGGTTTCGCCGGCGGCCGCGCGCGCCATGTCCTCGGCGATGCGGTTGGCCTCGTGCATAGGCCGGGTCAGGTCCTGCAGCTGGCGGCCGAGCTTGCGCGCCTCGCGTGGCGCCTGCTCGGCCCATTCGGCCGCCGGCGCGGCCAGCTGCACCGCCAGGGCACCGGCGCCGGCGAGCCCGGCGACCAGCACCAGCACCGCGGCCAGGAAGCGCGGCACGTACAGGCGCCGCAGCAGCCGGATCAACGGGTTGCCGATCAGGGCGAAGAACGCCGCCAGCAGCACCGGCAGGATCACGTCCTGCGCCGCCCACAGGGTGAACCCCACCGCCAGCGTGGCCAGCACCACCAGCGCGGTGGAGGCGCGCGGCCGCGGCCGCGGCAGGTGCGCGTCGATCGGGACCGGCAGCGGTTCGACCGGCTCGGCGGCAGGCGGCAGGGGCGTGGACTCGGTCATGCGGCGCGGGCTCGGTCGAGCGGCCGGAACCGCCGGCCGGCAACGCGTGGGAGGGAAGGATCAGCGTTCGGAAACTTCGGTGGCCGCTTCGGCCGGCGACGGTGCCCGCACCCGCTGCCCATCGCCGGGCGCGGCGACTGTCGCCGCGGGCGCGGTACCCGCGGCCGGCACCGGTCCGGCCGCACCGGACTGGACCGCGGCTTCGGCGGCGACATCGGCGGCGGCATCGGCCGCCTCGCCCGCCTCTTCTGACGCGGCGGCCGCGCGCAGCGAGGCGAGCATGGTCGAGACCGTGCCCAGCATCTGCAGCCAGCGCGCACCGCCCACCTTGGACAGTGGTTCGGCGCGGCCGACCAGGAACCCCGACAGCAGGCCGGCGACCACGATCCGCCCCGGCGTCCAGCCGCGGCGCCAGGCCTCGCGGAATACCTGCCGGTGCGAGTACGCGCGGTCCATGCACGACTCCACCCGCGTTTCGGCGCGCTCGACCCGCTGCCGCAGCACTTCGAACCTCATCGCGGCGGCTCCTGCGCAGGCGTGGCCGCGGTGGTCACCGAGGCGGCGACCGCGTCGGCGCGCGGCGCCGGGTCATCTCCGATGCCGGTGCCGCTGCCGGCGTCGCCCGGCGGCTCATCAAGGTCGTCGCCGTGCTCGTCGAACAGACCCATGCGGCTGAGCTGGCGGCGGGTGGCGTGCAGGCCCATGTAGTCGAAGAAGCGCGAAGTGCGCCACGCCGCCAGCGCGGTGATGCACAGGTTGAACACCGCCGCGATGCTCAGCGAGGCCAGCCACGACAGGCCGAAGCGCTGCATCAGCGCCACCCCCGCGGCGGTGGCCAGCAGCCAGGCCGAGGCGCCGAACACGATCGCCACCCCGGCCCAGGCGATGCCGCGGCCCAGCGCGCTGCGGGCCAGGGCCAGGTCGGCCGAGACCAGCGCGCGCAGCGCGCGCAGCGAATCGCGGGTGGCGCCCAGCGAGGCCTTGCCGGCCTCGCCGATCGTGCGCAGGGTCTCGTCCAGCGGCGGCGCACCCGCGCCGCCGGGCGGGCCCGGGCGTTCCCCTTCGCTCATCGCCGCGACGACCGGATCAGCGGTCGCGGCGGGTCAGCGCGGCGACCAGCCAGCCCGCGGCGAAGGCCACGCCGAACGAGGCCAGCGGACGCTCGCGGATCAGCTCCGAGGCGCTGTCGATCAGGTCGCGGCCCTTGTCCATCAGCGCGTCCATCTGCTCGCGCGCGGCATCGCCACCGAGTTCGGCCGCGGCCAGCCCGGCCAACGCGCTGTCGGCCAGTTCGGCCTTGACGTTGGCACGGCCCAGGCGCAGCTCGTCGCCGGCGGCGCTGCCGGCCCCCTTGATCGCCTCGCCGGCGGCGCCGGCGGCGGCCTTCAGGTGCGAACCGGCTTCGGCCAGGTTCTCTTTCATGTTCTCGGTGGAGGTCGGGGTCATCGGGGTTCTCCTCGTGGACGTGCGATAGACGTGCGGTGGGGGGCGACGCCGGTATGGCGTGACGTGGCCATGGAACCACGGGCCCGGTGTAGGTCCCGTTACGGCTCCAACGCAAATACCGGCCGACCGCTCCGGCCGACGGCCCCGCGGCGCCGCCTCACTGCATCAGCAGCCGGCCCTGCACGTTACCGCGGGTGACCAGCAGGACCAACTGCTGCGGCGCCTGCGCCAGGCTCGAACGCAGCGCCGGCAGGTCGGCGACCGGGCCGGCGGTGGTGGCCACGATCACGTCGCCCGGGCGCAACTGGTTGCGCGCGGCGCGGCTGCCCGGCTGCACGTCCTCCACCAGCACGCCGCCGCGGCCGCGCGCCTGGCGCTGGGCTTCGGGCAGCTCGGCCAGGCGCGCGCCGGCCAGGCGCGGATCCACCGCGCCGCCATCGAGCGCGCGCGGCTGCTCGCGCAGGGTCGCGCTGAGGGTCAGGGTCTTGCCGTCGCGCAGCACCTGCAGCGGCACCCGCTCGCCGACCGGCTGCAGGCCTTCGAAGTTGTGCAGCGCGAACGGGTCGGCGATGCGCTGGTCGCCGGCGCCGATGATCACGTCGCCCGGCCGGATGCCCGCCGCCGCCGCGCCCGAACCGGCGTACACCTGGGTCACCAGCGCGCCCTGCTGGCCCTCGGCCAGGCCCAGGCTGCGCGCCAGGCGCGCGTCCAGCGCCTGGGCGTCGATGCCCAGGGTGCCGCGGCGCACCTCGCCGGTGGTCACCAGCTGCTGGACCACGTCGCGGGCCAGGTTGGACGGGATCGCCAGGCCCAGGCCGATGTTGCCGGCCATGCTGCCCTGCGGGTTGAGGCTGGCGGTGTTGATGCCGACCAGCTCGCCGCGCAGGTTGACCAGCGCGCCGCCGGAGTTGCCCGGGTTGATCGAGGCGTCGGTCTGGATGAAGTTCTGGTAGCCCAGCCCGCGGATGCCGCTGCGGCCCACCGCCGACACAATTCCCGAGGTCACCGTCTGGTTGAGGCCGAACGGGTTGCCGATGGCCACCACGTAGTCGCCCACCTGCAGCCGGCCGCTGTCGCCCAGCGGCAGGCCGGCCAGGTTCTCGGCCGGGATCCGGATCAGGGCCACGTCGGTGTCGCGGTCCGAGCCGAGGAACTCGGCCTTGAGGGTGCGGCCGTCGGCCAGGGTCACCGAGACATCGTCGGCGCCCTCGATCACGTGGTGGTTGGTCAGCACGTAGCCGCGGGCGGCGTCGATGATCACGCCCGAGCCCAGCGACTCGTTGATCCGCTCCTGCGGCACCTGCGGGAACAGGCGCCGGAACATCGGGTCGTCGAAGAACGGGTTGCGCACCTTCACCCGCTGCTTGGTGTGCACGCTCACCACCGCCGGCATCACCTGCTTGAGCATCGGCGCCAGCGAGGGCAGGGCCTGGCCGTCGATCGCCGCCGGCAGCGCCGCGGCGGCCGCCGGCAGCGGCAGCGGCGCCGGAGCCGGCGCGAGCGGGGCCACCGGGGCCGGCGCCGGGTTCGCCTCGGCGCGGTTGTCCAGCAGTCCGTCCAACGCGGTGGCGGCGAAGCCGCCGAAGGCGGCGGCGCAGGTCAGGGCGAGCAGGGTGGCAGCGGGACGCATCGGGCCGGATTCCTCGACGGGCAGGGGGTTTGGCGGGGGGTTCTCATGAACCTGAACGAGTCTGCTGCGGCCGGTTTTAACAGCCGGTGAAGTAGCGTCTGCAGGGCCTGGCTGCCGCTCCGCCCGGCCTTTCCACGGCCCTCGCGCCCACCCCGCTGGAACACTGCAAACCCGGTCACGCAAGTGGTTGACACTGTAATGGACCGGGCGTAGCTTGACGGCCTGTTGCGCCACAAGATGTAGCGGTGCGACGGAATCCAGGCCCAAGCGATGGTGTTTCCCTGAACACGCCTCGCAAGGTCAAATCGCCGGGGGGTGGCGAGCGGATGCGGCAGCAAAAGACAGCAGGTAGCGGCCTTTCCGGCCGCTGGAACACCACCGTCTGACCCGGCGAGCGGCGCGCATCCACGCGACCCGCCGGCGTTGCCGTCCCCGCTCCCGTCCGGCCCCGGAAGTACGAATCCAGGTGCGGTAAAGGAGAAACAACCAGCATGAGCACGGTGCGCCTCGAAGTGGTCCAGGACAACACCAAGACGAGCGGCGAGATCCCGCTGCAGCCCGCCTCCCAGGACATCTGGGACAAGAAGTACCGCCTGAAGACCAAGCAGGGCGTGCCCCTGGACGCGGACATCGACGGCACCTACCAGCGCGTGGCCCGCGCCCTGGCCGACGCCGAGCAGACCGACGAGAAGAAGGCCTACTGGTACGAGCGCTTCCTGTGGGCGCTGCGCCGCGGGGCGATCCCGGCCGGCCGCATCACCTCCAATGCCGGGGCGCTGGAGCACAAGCCGGCCACCAGCACGATCAACTGCACCGTCTCGGGCACCATCACCGACTCGATGGACGGGATCCTGGACAAGGTCCACGAGGCCGGCCTGACCCTGAAGGCCGGCTGCGGCATCGGCTACGAATTCAGCACGCTGCGCCCGCGCGGCGCGTTCGTCGCCGGCGCCGGCGCCTACACCTCCGGCCCGATGTCCTTCATGGATATCTACGACAAGATGTGCTTCACCGTCTCCAGCGCCGGCGGCCGCCGCGGCGCGCAGATGGGCACGTTCGACGTCAGCCATCCGGACGTGAAGGACTTCATCCGCGCCAAGCGCGAGGACGGCCGCCTGCGCCAGTTCAACCTGTCGCTGCTGATCACCGACGGCTTCATGAAGGCCGTGGCCGACGACAGCGACTGGCCGCTGGTGTTCCCGGTCAGCCGCAAGGAAGAGGGCGACATCGACCTGGCCGACGCCGACAAGGTGGTCTGGCGCGACTGGCCGACCCACGAGAACTACATCACCCGCGACGACGGCCTGGTGGCCTGCAAGGTGTACGGGCACATCCGCGCCCGCCACCTGTGGGACATGATCATGGTCTCCACCTACGACTACGCCGAGCCGGGCTTCATCCTGATCGACAAGGTCAACGAGATGAACAACAACTGGTGGTGCGAGAACATCCGCGCCACCAACCCCTGCGGCGAGCAGCCGCTGCCGCCGTACGGCGCCTGCCTGCTCGGCTCGGTCAACCTGACCACCTTCGTGCGCGACGCGTTCACCGACAAGGCGCGCTTCGACTGGGAGGAATACAAGGAAGTCGTGCGCGTGTTCACCCGCATGCTCGACAACGTGGTCGAAGTCAACGGCCTGCCGCTTCAGCAGCAGCGCGACGAGATCATGCGCAAGCGCCGCCATGGCATGGGCTTCCTCGGCCTGGGCAGCACCCTGACCATGCTCAAGATGAAGTACGGCTCGCCCGAGAGCCTGGGCTTCACCGAGCAGATCGCCCGCGACATGGCCGTGGCCGGCTGGGAAGTGGGCCTGTCGCTGGCCATCGAGAAGGGCCCGGCGCCGATCATGGAGGAGCGCTTCGAGGTCACCGCGCAGATGCTGCGCCAGCGCCCGGAAATGGCGAAGGACGGCTGGCGCGTCGGCCAGGAGATCCCGGGCAAGGTGCTGCACGCCCGCTACAGCCGCTACATGCAGCGGATCGCGTCGGTGGCGCCGGAGCTGGTGGACGAGCTGGCCGAGGTCGGTTCGCGCTTCACCCACCACAGCTCGATCGCCCCGACCGGCACCATCTCGCTGTCGCTGGCCAACAACGCCTCCAACGGCATCGAGCCGTCGTTCGCGCACCACTACAGCCGCAATGTCATCCGCGAGGGCAAGAAGTCCAAGGAGAAGGTGGACGTCTACAGCTACGAGCTGCTGGCCTACCGCCACCTGGTCAACGCCAAGGCGATGCCGTTCGCCGAAGAGGCCGACGCCAAGCTGCCGGACTACTTCATCGCCGCCGACGACATCTCCCCCAAGGAGCACGTCGACGTCCAGGCCGCCGCGCAGAAGTGGGTGGACAGCTCGATCTCCAAGACCGCGAACGTCCCCACGGACTACCCGTACGAGGACTTCAAGGACATCTACCGCTACGCCTACGAGCAGGGCCTGAAGGGTTGCACCACGTTCCGCTTCAACCCGGCCGCCTTCCAGGGCGTGCTGGTCAAGGAGAAGGACCTGGAGAACACCACCTACCGCTTCGAGCTGGAGGACGGCTCGATCCTGGAGGTCAAGGGCAACGAGGAGATCGAGTACGACGGCGAGACCCACACCGCCGCCAACCTCTTCGACGCCCTCAAGGAAGGGTATTACGGCAAGTTCTGAGGCTTGAAGGCCGCGGCGCGCGCTGTTTCCGGGCGCCCGCCGCGACCGCTTCACCGCTGCATGGCGCCCGGAAAGCTAGCGTGTCCCCGATTACCACAAACCAAGAGCGCCCCCAGGAGGGCTCCATGAGCAATGGCAATGGTGTGACGGCGACCCTGTCCGAGGCCGCCGAAAGCGTCAAGGAAACCGCGTCCGAGGTCGGCACCGCGATCGCCACCACCACCAGCAACACGGTGAAGAAGGCGAAGAAGGCCGCCACGAAGGCGCGCAAGGCCGCGAGCAAGACCGCGACCAAGGCCACCAAGGCGGTGAAGAAGGAAACCGCCAAGGTCAGCAAGGCGGTCAAGAAGCGGACCGCCAAGGTCGGCAAGGCCGTGAGCAAGACCATGTCCACGGCCAAGAAGAAGCTGACCGCCGCCAAGGACGCCGCCACCGCCGAGGCCGAGGCCCTGCGCAAGAAGCTGGGCAAGAAGAAGCCCGCCAAGAAGGCTGCCGCCAAGAAGGCGGCTCCGAAGAAGGCGGCTGCCAAGAAGGCTCCGGCGAAGAAGGCCGCGGCGAAGAAGGCAGTGAAGAAGGCGCCGGCGAAGAAGGCCGCGACCAAGAAGGCCGTGAAGAAGGCACCCGCCAAGAAGGCCCCGGCCAAGAAGGCGATGAAGAAAGCCGCGCCGAAAAAAGCCGCCGCCAAGCGCGCACCGGCCAAGAAGGCGCCCGCGAAGAAAGCCGTAAAGAAGTAAGCACCACCCACGCAAGACGTCCCTCCCCGTGACGGGGAGGGACGGTGGCGGCGCCGTCGCCGCTCCCACGCAACGCACACAGGACACGCAAGATGGCCGTCAAGATCGACAAGAAAATCAAGGGTTACGCCGTGGTCACCGCCGAAGAGAAGGCGCGCGAAGCCGCGCCGCCGGTGGTCGCCGCGCCGGTCGACCGGGCCGTGATGGAGGCCGAGGCGGCCAAGGACAACATCATCCACATGCACGAGCGCATCGAGCGCCCGGAAGTCCTGATCGGCAGCACCTACAAGATCAAGTCGCCGATGGTCGAGCACGCCATGTACGTGACCATCAACGACATCGTCCTCAACGCCGGCACCGAGCACGAGCTGCGCCGCCCGTTCGAGGTGTTCATCAACTCCAAGTCGATGGACCACTTCCAGTGGATCGTCGGCCTGACCCGGATCATGTCGGCCGTGTTCCGCAAGGGCGGCGACGTCACCTTCCTGGTGGAGGAGATGAAGGCCGTGTTCGACCCGCGCGGCGGCTACTTCAAGGCCGGCGGCGTCTACATGCCCTCGCTGGTCGCCGAGATCGGCGCCGTGGTCGAGGAGCACATGAAGTCCATCGGCCTGATCCACGACCCGGAGATGAGCGCCCACCAGAAGGCCCTGATCGCCGAGAAGCGCAAGCAGTTCGAAGAGCGCTCAAAAAAAAACAGTGACGTGACCGCGGCGCCGGCTGCCGCGAGCGCCGGCACCGAGGACATCGCCGTCACCGGCGACGGCACCAGCTTCCCGCCCAGCGCCACCATGTGCCACAAGTGCAGCACCAAGGCGCTGGTGATCATGGATGGGTGCGCAACTTGCTTGAATTGTGGGTATAGCAAGTGCGGGTAAAAGTGAGTTGATCAAAAAGGTCAGGTGCGAAACCTGACCTTTTTTCACAAGCGGCCTGGGGAGGTCGTTTTGAGCGTCCGAGCAATCACCATTCGCAAGTTCAAGGCAATTGACGAGTTACGGCTCGACCTTGATCGAATAAATCTTCTCGCTGGCGGAAATAATGCGGGGATGAGCTGTGCTCTTCAGGCCATTCACGTAGCCGTTGCGTTGGCCCAGACAGCTAAGGAAGGTCTGAACAACTCCCCCGACTGGGCGACAATAGCGCAACGCAACAGGACTGACGATCGATGCAGCTGACGTTCGGAGACGCCGAGGGGATGAGCAAGCGCAAGCGGACCCGCAAGGAGATCTTCCTGGGCGAGATGGAGCAGGTGGTGCCGTGGAACGCGCTGCTGAAGCTGATCGAGCCCCACTACCCGAAGCTGGGCCGTCCTGGTCGGCAGCCGTACGCGCTGGCGACGATGCTGCGCATCCACTTCCTGCAGCAGTGGTACGCGCTGAGCGACCCGGCCATGGAGGAAGCGCTGTACGACACGGCGGTGATGCGCCGCTTTGCCCGCCTCAGCGGTTTGGACAACATCCCCGACGAGACGACGATCCTCAACTTCCGGCGCTTGCTGGAGAAGCACGATCTGGCCCCGAAGATCCTGGAACGCGTGAACGCGCACCTTGCCCGGAAGGGCCAGAGCCTGCGCGCGGGTACGATCGTGGATGCCACGATCATTGCTGCGCCCAGCTCGACCAAGAACAAGGACGGCGAGCGTGACCCGGAGATGCACCAGACGAAGAAAGGCAACCAGTGGTACTTCGGGATGAAGGCGCACATTGGCGTTGACGATGAGTCCGGGCTGGTGCACCACGTGGAGTGCACGGCGGCCAACGTGGGTGACGTGACCCAGGTGCACAAGCTGCTGCACGGCAAGGAAGAGACGATCTGCGGCGATAGCGGCTACACCGGTGCGGACAAGCGCGAAGAGATGCAGCACGTCGTTGCCGGCTTCCTGATCGCGGAGAAGCCGTCGACGATCAAGGCGATGAAGAACAAGCGCGAACGCAGGTATGCCGAGCGGTGGGAGCACTGCAAGGCCAGCCTGCGTGCCAAGGTGGAGCATCCGTTCCGGGTGGTGAAGCGCCAGTTCGGCTACGCCAAGGTGCGCTATCGCGGGCTGGCCAAGAACACCGCGCAGGTGCTGACCCTGTTCGCGCTGTCGAACCTGTGGATGGCACGAAAGGATCTGCTGCCTTCTACGGGATAGTTGCGCCTGGATGGCGGGGAAACCCGCCAGAACAGGGAGAAAACGGCCGAAATCGGCCTGAAAACAGCAAAAATGGTCGTCTGAAATGGCGCTGGCACCGAAAGTCCTGCAAATGCAGTGTCAGGGTGTGTTGCTCAGATGATCCCTAAGGCAGAAGGTGCAGCGAATTTCGCCCCCGAGAAGCTCCGATATGCACCTACGGACCTATTTCTAGACCTTAAGCATCGCGAACGCCTTTCTGAGTCTGGTGCGCCCGTTTCTGTGGTCTTCGAAGTCGACAACGGCGGCGTAACCGCGTCCTTCTCAGTCACGCTGCGCCGAGGTAGAAACAGCACCATTAGCACTGTTGCACCAGGTGAGCTAACTCACGGGCTGGGCGCCGCAATCTCCAGTTCTGAGAGGCCATTCAGCGTCTATGAGCCGGGACTTGCAGGAATTCCAAGCCGAGAAACCTACCAAGGTAGGCTTGTGGTGGACCGTGGTGCTGTCCGTGGGGATGCCAACCTTTACCTGCGCAACGTTCTGCATCGCCTCTACAGAGATCCAGTTAAGAAGGCAAAGTTCGAAGCGCGGATAGAGCATCTGTTCCCGGGGCTTCGGATTCATGCCGACACATTTGACGAGAATCGACACGAACACATCCCTATCGAGTACGAGAAGCACGGTGTGCGTCGACCACTAGACATGGTGGGAACAGGTACGTTGCAGGCGATCCAGATTATCGGGTATGCGAGCTTCTACCAGCCAACACTTCTTCTCCTCGATGAACCCGACGCACACTTGCACCCGAACAATCAAGTTAAGTTGGTTGAGGCTCTTGATCTATTGTCGAAGGATGAGGGGTTGCAAATTGTGCTTGCAACACACTCCCGCCATGTGCTGCAGGCGGTGCACAACACCAATGATGTCGCAAGTTTTCACTTGAAAGATGGTGCGCTGGTCGGGACAGATCCGGACCTTTCCGCGTTGCTTGTTGATCTGGGTGCCGTCGACAAGTACGACACACTGAGTTTGCGCGATAAGGATTGGCTTGTTCTGGGGGAGGACAAGCTAGCAGAAACGGACGAAAATCACCCTCTGCATATCCTTTTGCAGAACTCAGGAATCCAGAGAGCAAACTCGATCGTGATGAGCTTCCACGGTTGCACCGAGCTTCGCTCCGTGGCGCTATTGGCATCATTCTGCGCGGCTCATCATCCTAATGTTCGAATCTTGGTGCACCGAGACAGAGACTTTATGACAGACGACGAGGTTCGATCTGGCATACATCAGAAGTTCTCGGCGCTATCGAACGTCTCGGTTTTCGTGACAGATCTATGCGATCTGGAATCCTATTTCGTCGAGCCTGCGCATGTGGCTGCCGTTTGTGGGATCGACGAAACCAGCGCTGCACAGCTTGTCGATGAGGTGGCCAGAAGGGAGCACAATCATGTTGTGACGCGCTTCAATGATAAGCGGCAGGCGTTGCACAAGCAGTTCGGTCGAAGCTTAGAGCTCGCACCAACGGCCTCGTTGCGCTCTCCAAACATTCCATTGCCACCCGCGCAACGTGTCGGCAAAGAAATATTGGAATGGGTCCATAGTGAGCTTAGAGCTCGTAGGCATCTGGGTGATGACCAATCGCTTGTCGTTGAATCTGCAGTTCTACGGGCTCCGTCGCTTAGTAGCGCGATTAGCTAGGAAACGGGGAGAGCGGGGTCAGGTTCACTTACGGAGCAGAGTCAGAAGGCGGATTCCGGAATAGTGGTCGGATTGCAGCTTCACTTCCCCGCTCGAATCGGTGCATCGGCTCGTCATCCCCTTGAACGCAGTGGACAGCCGTGTGGCAGGCGGGCCAGGCGCGCTAAGATTCAGCAGGTCCCATGCCGCCGCGGGCATGCCAGGAACGAAAGGATTCGATCATGAAGAAGAGCTTCCTTCGCGTCGTCGCCGTGCTGTTTGGCATCTGGGCCGTGTTCAACGCCATCGTCTTCGTGGCGAAGGGTTGGGAGCTGGACAACGGCTTGGCCGCGCTTGGCGCCGGCCTGCTGGCGTATGCGTACCAGCGGCCGCAGATGGTCGCCACATTCGCGCTTGCGGAGCGGCCGGCTCGCGATGTTAGCGGCATAGCCTTGGCCTTCTCGGGCGCCCTTCTGTTGTTGGCCTCCTGGCTGGTGGACCCCTCCCGTCTGCCATGACGCAACAAACCTGACAAAGGAGATGTCATGTACTTCCTCGAGGTCGCACTGTTCGTCGCTGGTCTGATCCTGCTGGTGGTCGGCTACCGAAAGAGCCATCGCAACCTGATGCTCTGCGCCGCCATCACCCTGTTTCTCTCCGCGGCGCTTCCGTCGGCGATAAGCGGCTTCTGGGAAGGCTATACCGAAGCACGCTCCGCAAGATGAGTGGAAGATGCCGGGGATTGGAGTGAACTTTCCACTTGCATCGGACCCAAGAGGTGCTCGCAATGCTCAAGCTGATGCTTCTGGCGGCTTCGCTGGCTGTCGCGGACCCGGTCAGGTTCGAAGAGGCCAAGGCGCTTGCCGATGCCAACGAAGCAAACCTGTCCTCGGGTATGCGCAATCAATTGTTGCAATCCCAGGGGGATGCCTTGGCGTCGGCGCTGGGTGCCTGCGCGCAGCCGGGCATGGATCTGAAGGTGTTCACGCTGGTGTTCCGGTTGAATGCCGAGGGCACAGTTGCCCGCAGTTGGCGCGAAGGGGAGACGCCTCTGGCGCGATGCGTGCATAAGGAGCTTGTGGCCTCGGGCTTCGAGGGGGTTTGGCCGGATCCGTTCTACACATCGATCAAGCTGACACTCACGGCCGAGCAACCGAAGATCTGAAACAGGGGTAGGGGCGCAGTTCCGGCGTCGAAACGGTGACCCACCCGTGCCGTATGCTCGCGCTCGGCCACCATCCAACGACGCGCGTCGACACCCGCATGCCCCAGGACCCCAAACTGCTGCGCCGCCTCCTCCGGGCCAAGGACCGCATGGATGCCGCCTCGCACGAGGACTGGCCGGTCAGCCGTCTGGCCGAGGTGAGCGCCTTGTCGCCGGCGCACTTCGCGCGGGCGTTCAAGCAGGCCTTCGGGCTGCCGCCGCACCGCTACCTGCTGACCCGCCGGATCGAGCACGCCTGCGCGCTCCTGCGCGAGACCGGGCTGCCGGTGTCCGACATCGCCTTCCGCACCGGCTGGAGCAGCCTGGGCACGTTCGGGCGGGTGTTCCGCGAGGTCACCGGGGCGCACCCGGGGCAGTTGCGCCTGGACGCACGCGCGGCGGTGCAGGCCCCCGGGCGGGTGCCGGGATGCGTGCTGGGCGCCGCGCAGCGGCCGGACCTCGAGTCCGCAGTTTCGGAGAAGCGCCGGCGGCGCGTGGGCGGTACAACGTCGGCCATCAAATCCGACGAGGTGGCGTGATGGAAGGCGTGGGCGTGGTGGGGCTGTACGTGCGTGACCAGGAAGAAGCGCTGTCGTTCTACGCGGACAAGCTCGGCTTCCGGGTGCACACGGACGTGGGCAATGGCGGCTACCGCTGGTTGACGGTGCAGCACCCGCAGCAGCCGTCGTTCCAGCTCGGCCTGTTCCTGCCCGGCCCGCCGGTGCTCGATGCCGCCACCGCGCAGGCGGCGCAGGCGCTGGTGGCCAAGGGCGCGATGCCGCCGCTGGTGCTGACCGTGGCCGACTGCCGCGCCGCCTACGCGCGCATGAGCGCGGCCGGGGTGGAGTTCACCCAGGAGCCGATCGACCGCTACGGCACGGTGGACGCGGGCTTCCGCGACCCGTCCGGCAACGGCTGGAAGATGATCCAGCCGCGGGGTGCGGCATGAACTTCGCGCACGCCATCCGGCAGCTGCACCGCTGGGTCTCGATCCTGTTCGTGCTGGCGGTGGTCGCCAACTTCGTGGCGATGGCGTTCGGGCCGACGCCGCCGTGGATCACCTACTCGCCGCTGCCGCCGCTGGCCCTGCTGGTGCCCAGCGGCCTGTACCTGTTCGTGTTGCCGTACCGGAGCAGGCGCGTGCGGGACCCGTCCGTGCGCGAGGGCGATGCGTAGCCTTCTCGCAATGGCATGTCGCGGATAAGCTGCATAGCCCGCACTTCGGGTCCGGCTATCGGGAGTAGGTCATTTACGGGAACCGCATGTGATCCGGCTGCTTCTGCCCGCCCTTGTTCTCGCGCTGCCTTTCAGTGCCGGGGCCATCGTCATCCAGAACCGGGGTCAGAGTGCACTTTCCAGGCACTTCACGCCGCGCCGCCGGCGCGCAGCCTAGGCTCCGCCTACGCCAATCGCAGGAACGCACCCATGAACCGCCCGCGCCGTCCACGCCGCGGATCGGCCAGCCAGCTGGTCGAGCTGGGCATCGCCGCACCGCAGGTCGTCGCGCACCGGCTGGCGCGGATGGCCGCGGCGGGCGCGACGCCGTCGGCGCGCGACCGCCGCGAGTTCACCGGGATGGTGCTGGAGAAGCAGACCGCCTTCGCCCAGGGCTGGATGGCGATGTGGGTCGAGGCCGCGCTGGCGCAGCAGCGATTCCTGCTGGCCTGCCTGTCGGGCACGCCGTGGTCGGCCACGCAGGCGCTGCGGGCCGGGGCGGACTGGGAGCGCGTGCTGTCCCGCGGCCTGGCGCCGGTGCGGCGCAAGGCGGTCGCCAACGCGCGCCGCCTGGCGCGGCGCTGAGGGGGCAGGGCGCAGGACCGGTCCGCCGAGTCCGGAGCTCGGCCATTGGTGAAATTTTGTCCGGCGCCGGAGCTTTTTGCTCGGGCCGCCGAGCCCGGAGCTCGGCCGTTGATGAAAATTTGTCCGATGCCGGAGCTTTTTGCTCGGCCCGCCGAGTTCCGAACTCGATCGATGGTGAAATTTTGTCCGACGCCCGAGCTTTTTGCTCGGCGCGTGAAGAAAGAAGGGGGGTGTCCGATTTTTTGTGTGCAGGGCAGTGATCAAGGTACTGCCCGCTCGATGCGGTCACCGAACAGTATCGCGAACTGGTTCATGGCGGCGGTCCAGTGGATCGGGGGCTTGTTCCAGATCG
>NZ_PDWO01000018.1 GCF_010211765.1 Pseudoxanthomonas kaohsiungensis
TCGTAGGAGGCATAAGGTGGGTATAAGGGACAGGGTGGGGGCGGGAGCCGGTCTGGCGGTCGGTCATCGCGGCAACAGGCCCAGAATGTCGTTGTAGAAGGCCAGTCCCATCAGTCCGGCCAGCAAGGCCAGGCCGACGTACTGCCCGGCCGCCATCGCGCGTTCGCTCAATGGGCTGCCTTTGACCAACTCGATAAGGTAATACAGCAGGTGACCGCCGTCCAAGATCGGGATCGGCAGCAGGTTGATGATCGCCAGGCTCAGCGAGAGCAGGGCGAGGAAATACAGGAACCAGTCGGCGCCGCGCTTGGCCGAGGCGTTGGCGGCGCGGGCGATGGTGACCGGCCCGGACAGGTTCTGGACCGAGGCCTGCCCGGTCAGCATCCGGCGCATCATGCCGACCGAGTCGGACGCCAGCCGGCCGGTCTCGCGCAGCGCCGCGGGCAGGGCGGCCAGCGGGCCGTAGCGTTGCACGGCGTCGTAGGCCGGGGCCTGCGGCGCGGCCAGGACGATGCCCAGCTCCCACTGTCCGGCGCGCGCCGGATCGGTGCTGGCCCGGGGCTGCAGCTCCAGCGCCAGCCGGTCGCCGTCGCGCTCGACCTCGACCATCCCCGGGCCGCCCCGGAGGCCCAGCGCCTGCACCTGGGGCGAGACCTCGCCGGCCGAGTCCACCCGGACGCCGTCGACGGCCAGGAGCAGGTCCCCGGGCTGCAGCACCCCCGCCGCGGCACCGTCCTCGCGGACCGCGTCGATCCGGGCCGGGGCGAGCAGGAAACGCCAGGTGAAGCCGGTCTGCTCCGGGATCCGCCGTTCGTCCAGGTCCGCCGGCAGCTGCGACAGGCGCAGCGTCCGGACGAGGGTGTCGCCGGTGGCGCTTTCGGCGGTGACGTCGATGTCGCGGCGGTCCAGCGCGGGCGTGGCCATGGCCATGGCGGCCTCGGTCCAGGTGCCGACCCCGCGGCCATCCACTTCGACCAGGCGGTCGCCGGGCTGGAATCCCGCCTGGGCGGCGATGCCGGTGGCCTGGCCCACGACCGGGGCGTAGTCCTGCCGGCCGACCATGAACATCACCCAGAGCAGGGCCACGCACAGCAGCAGGTTGGCGGCCGGTCCGGCGGCGACGATCGCGATCCGGCGCCATACGCCCTGGCGGTTGAACGCATGCGCCTGGCGGTCGACCGGCACCTCGCCTTCGCGCTCGTCGAGCATCTTCACGTAGCCGCCGAGCGGGATGGCGGCGATGGCGAATTCGGTCCCGGCGCGGTTGTGGCGCGACCACAGCGGCTTGCCGAAACCCACCGAGAAGCGCAGCACGTCCACGCCGCAACGGCGCGCGACCCAGTAGTGGCCGTATTCGTGGAAGGTGACCAGCACGCCCAGGCTGACCACCAGCCACCAGATGGAGCCGATGAAATCACCCATGGGCGCGGCTCTGGCGTGGAACGCCGGGTGACGGGGTGGCGCTCATGCGGTGCGGATCCCGGCGGAGGGCATGGGGGGCAGGTGCTGGCGGGCGAAGCGGCGCGCTTCCGCATCGGCGGCCAGCAGCGCTTCGAGCGAACCGGCTGGCGCCGCGGGCAATGCGGCGAGGGTGTCCTCGACCAGCGCGGGGATGCCTAGGAAACCGATCCGGCCCTGAAGAAAGGCTGAAACCGCCTCCTCGTTGGCCGCGTTGAGCACCGCCGGCGCGGTTCCGCCGGCGACCAGCGCCTCGCGGGCCAGGCGCAGGCAGGGAAAGGCCGCCAGGTCCGGGGCTTCGAATTCGAGCCTGCCCTCGGCCAGCAGGTCCAGGCCGGCCACGCCCGAGTCGATGCGCTCGGGCCAGCCCAGGCCCACCGCCAGCGCGGTGCGCATGTCCGGCAGGCCGAGCTGGGCCAGGGTGGAACCGTCGACGTACTCGACCAGGGCGTGGACCAGGCTCTGCGGATGCACGAGCACGTCGATGCGGTCGCCCGCCAGGCCGAACAGGTGGTGGGCCTCGATCACTTCCAGGCCCTTGTTCATCAGGGTGGCCGAATCGACCGAGATCTTCGGCCCCATCGACCACTTCGGATGCGCCACCGCCTGTGCCGGGGTCACCGTGGCCAGGCGCGCGCTGTCCCAGCCGCGGAACGGGCCGCCGGAGGCGGTCAGCACCAGCCGCCGCACGCCCTCGGCCCGGCACGAACGCAGGCACTGGAACACGGCGCTGTGTTCGCTGTCGATCGGCACGATTTCCGCGCCGGACGCGCGCGCGGCGGCGATCACCAGTTCGCCGGCCAGCACCAGCGACTCCTTGTTGGCCAGCAGCAGGCGCTTGCCGGCGCGCGCGGCGGCCAGGGTCGAACCCAGCCCCGCCGCACCGACGATCGCGGCCACCACGGTGTCGCAGGCGGGTCCGGCCACCAGTGCCTCGAGCGCCTCGTCGCCGGCATGGGCCCGGGTCGCCAGGCCGGCGGCGCGCAGGCCGTCGCGCAGCGGCGCGAGCCCGGCCGGATCGGCGATCACCGCATGGTCCGGCCGGTGGGCGGCGCACAGCGCCAGCAGCGCCCCGGTGTTGCTTCCGGCGGCCAGCACGCTGGCACGCATGCGCTGCGGATAGCGCGCGATCACGTCCAGCGCCGAGGCGCCGATCGAGCCGGTGGCGCCGAGGACGGCGACCTGGCGGAGGCCTGCGGCGGGTGTCATGTCGGCGACGGGCGGCATGGCGGTGGCCGGCTTCAGAAGCCGAGCATCTCCTTGCCGATCGCGAACACGGGCAGGGCTGCCAGCACGCCGTCGATGCGGTCGAGGACGCCGCCATGGCCCGGGATCAGGGTGCCGGAGTCCTTCGCCCCGGCCTGGCGCTTGAGCAGGCTCTCGACCAGGTCGCCCACGATCGAGGCCAGCACCGTCGCCGCGGCCACCAGCGCCAGCAGGGGCAGCTGGGCCACGGTCGCGCCGGCGAAGGCCCCGAACGCCAGCGCCACGCCAAGGCCGGCGACCAGGCCGCCGATGGCGCCTTCGATGGTCTTGTTCGGGCTGATGGTCGGGGCGAGCTTGTGGCGGCCGAAGCGGCGACCGGCGAAATAGGCGCCAGAGTCCGCCGCCCAGACCAGGGCCAGGGCGGCCAGCAGCCAGCGGTGGCCGCTGGCGTCGATGGCGGCCGCGGCAGGCGCCAGCTCGGTGAAGCCGCCGGAGTGGATGAGGCACAGCGCGCACCAGGCCGGCACCACTGCGACCGTGCCGGCGGCCAGCTTGAAGGCCCGGGTCCAGGGACGGTCGCCAGCGGTGAAGCCCGGCCGCCACAGCCACAGCAGGGCCAGCAGCCAGGCCAGGGCGCCGGCGAGGGTGACGATCTGGAACAGCGCCGGCGAGAACCCGTCATCGCCGCGCGAGGCCCACACCAGCAGCACCATCAGCAGCAGGTTGAGGCCCACCAGAACGGTCCGCGGCAGGCTGTCGTCGATCCCGGCCAGCCGCAGCCACTCCCACAGCCCGGCGAGCATCACCAGCGCGGCCAGCGCCGCCAGCCAGGGGGTGGGGAGCAGCAGGATCGCCGCGATCGCGGCGGGCGCCATGACCAGCGCGGCGATCACCCGGGTGCGGGTCATGGAGTCGTCTCCGCGCCAATCTGGGCGCTGGTCAGTCCGAAGCGGCGTTCGCGCCCGGCATAGTCGTCCAGGGCCTGCTGCAGCACGCCGGCGTCCACGTCCGGCCACAGGGTCTCGGTGAACCACAGTTCGGTGTAGGCCAGCTGCCAGAGCAGGAAGTTGCTGACCCGGTGGTCGCCACCGGTGCGGATGAACAGGTCCGGGGACGGCAGGTCGGCCAGGGCCATGCGCGCGCCTACGGCCGCCTCGTCGACCTGCTCCGGGCGCAGCCGGCCGGCGGCCACCTCGACGGCCAGCGCCCGCGCGGCGGCGGCGATGTCCTGGCGTCCGCCGTAACTGGCGGCGATGGCCAGGTGCAGGCGTTCGTTGCGCAGGGTCTGTGCCTCGGCGGCGGCCATCCGCGCGCGGATCGGCTCGGCGAACGGACCGCGCTCGCCGATGAAGCGCACCCGCACGCCGCGCCGGTCCAGTTCGTCGACCTCGCGCTCCAGCGCGTTGAGGAACAGCTTCATCAGCGCGCCGACTTCCTCTTCCGGCCGCCCCCAGTTCTCGCTGGAGAAGGCGAACAGGGTCAGCGCGCCGATGCCGCGCTCCAGGCAGAAATCGATCACCCGGTTGACCGCGCGCGCACCGGCGCGGTGGCCGATCGCGCGCGGGCGGCGCCGGCGCTGGGCCCAGCGGCCGTTGCCGTCCATGATCACCGCCAGGTGGCGGGGGACGGGCGCGCCGGCGGTGGCGGGAGGGGCAGTCATGCCGTGAGCAGACCGCTCAGACCGCCATCAGTTCCTGTTCCTTGGCCTTGACCACCTCGTCGACGTCCTTGATCGCCTTGTCGGTGATCTTCTGGATGTCGTCCTCGGCCTTGCGCACCTCGTCCTCGGTGACCTGCTTTTCCTTGAGCAGGTCCTTGACGTGCTGGTTGGCGTCGCGGCGGATGTTGCGGATGGCGACCTTGGTGTCCTCGCCCTCGGCGTGCACGACCTTGGTGAGCTCGCGGCGGCGTTCCTCGGTCAGCGCCGGCAGGTTCAGGCGGATGGTGGTGCCGGCGGTGTTCGGGGTCAGGCCCAGGTCCGAGGCCAGGATCGCCTTCTCGACCGCGCCGACCATGCCCTTGTCCCACGGGGTGATCACCAGCGAGCGCGCGTCGGAGACCGACACCGCCGCGACCTGGGACAAAGGCACTTCGCTGCCGTAGGCGCTGACGCGGATGGTGTCGACCAGTCCGGTGGAGGCGCGGCCGGTGCGGACCTTGACCAGGTTGTGGCGAAGGGCGTCGATGCTCTTCGTCATGCGGGCCTGCGCGTCTTGTTTGATCTGGTTGATCATCGCCGTATTCCGTCCGTTCGCGTGAATCGGCCGATTATACGGGGATCGCCCGCGGCGCGGCGCGGGCGGCGACCGCCCGCGGTCCGCCGACGCCGCGGCTCAGCGGCGCGAACGGACCAGGGTGCCGACGCGTTCGCCGCGCAGGATCCGCATCAGGTTGCCGGGCACCGAGATGTCGTAGACCCGCAGCGGGATGCCGTGGTCGCGGCACAGCGCGAAGGCGGCGGTGTCCATCACCTGCAGGTCGCGGGCGATGACCTCGTCGTGGTCCAGCTCCTCGAAGCGGACCGCGTCGGAGTGCTTCTTCGGGTCGCGGTCGTAGACGCCGTCGACCTTGGTCGCCTTGAGCAGCAGGTCGGCGTTGATCTCGATCGCCCGCAGGGCAGCGGCCGAGTCGGTGGTGAAGAACGGGTTGCCGGTGCCGGCGGCGAAGATGCCGATGCGGCCTTTCTCCAGGTGGCGCACGGCGCGGCGGCGGATGTAGTCCTCGCACACGTCGTTGATCTTCAGCGCGCTCATGACCCGGACCTTGCCGCCGAGCTTCTCCAGCGCGTCCTGCATGGCCAGCGCATTGATCACCGTGGCCAGCATGCCCATCTGGTCGCCGGTCACCCGGTCCATGCCCGAGGCGGCCAGGCCGGCACCGCGGAAGATGTTGCCGCCGCCGATCACCAGGCCGATCTCGGCGCCGGCCTCGCGTACTTCCATGATCTCGCGGGCGATGCGGCCGATCACGACCGGATCGATGCCGTAGTCCTCCGCCCCCATCAACGCCTCCCCCGACAGCTTCAGCAGGACACGGCGGTAGGCGAGCTCGGACATGGCGGTCTCGGGGGCGGGTTGGGGGCGCGGGAATTCTAGCGGAAAGGCCCGGCGTGCGGCTCGCTTCGCGCGCGGCCGTTCACTGCCCGTGCTGGCTGACCCGGTTGCGGCCTTCGCGCTTGGCGCCGTAGAGCGCATCGTCGGCAGCCGCCAGCAGGCTGCGCGCATCGGCGAACTGGCGGCCGGTGCCGTGCGTGGCCAGCCCGGCGGAGAACGTCACGTAGAGCGGCTTGCCGTCGACCTCCGCCATGGGCATCCGCGAGGTTTCCTCGAGGATGCGCTGCAGCACCCGCGACGCGGAGGCCTCGTTGGAATGGCTCAGCACGACCAGGAATTCCTCGCCCCCGTAGCGCGCGACCAGGTCGGTGCTGCGCAGCATGCGCTGCAGGGTCTGCGCGAACTGGTGCAGGACCCGGTCGCCGACCAGGTGGCCGTGGCGGTCGTTGATGTGCTTGAAGTCGTCCAGGTCGATGAACGCGATCGACAGCGGTTGCTGCAGGGCGACGGCGGTGGCGAACTCGCGTTCGAGCACCTCCTCCATCTGCAGCCGGTTGTAGACGCCTGTGAGCGGGTCCCGCCGCGACTGCTCGGTCAGCTGGCGCACCTGCGCTTCCGATGCCTGGGCCTCGCTGCGCGCGCGCGCGGCATCCTGGATCTCGCGCAGGTTGCGCAGGATCAGCAGCTCCTTGGCGTGGTCGGCGATCGCGGCCAGGTGGCCGGGATGGGCGATGTGGACGTCGAACATCGCGCTGATTTCCGGCAGCGCGGTGGCGATCCGTACCAGGAGGTCGTCGAGCCGGGTGCCGTCGGCGGCGCAGGCCGACACCAGCGCGAGCGCGCGTTCGCGCAGCGCGTCGACGTCGCCTTCGGCCAGCCAGAGGTCGGCGATGACGCCGGAGGCCTGCACGCAGGCCTGGAAGGCGTCGTCGGCGACCGGCGCCGACTCGCTGCCGTCGATCGCATCGGCGAGGTACGCGGGCAGGCGCCAGTGGCGTGCGAGCCACGCGCCCACCTCGGCGTGGTCGGCGCCGAAGGCGGCCCGTTCCAGCGACAGCAGCGCGTCGTTGCCGTCCGCCTGCGCCCGCAGCGCCGGATACTCCTCCGGCTTGGCCTGGAGCAGGGCCAGCGCGCCGATGTCCTGGAGCAGGCCGGCCAGCATCAGGTCTTCCAGGCGCTTGACGCCGGCGTGGTTGCCCAGCAGGCGCGCGGCCAGCACGCTGCGCCGCCAGATGCGCTCCTGGTCGCGGGCGTCGCCGCTGCCGCGCATTCCCTGGGCCAGCGAGAAGCCCAGGGCCAGGCTGATCGTGGCGTTCAATCCGAGCAGGGTCAGGGCCTGCGGCAGGTTGTCGACCCGGCGCCTGCCCGCGTACAGCGGCGAATTGGCCACCCGCAGCATCCGCGCGGTCAGCGCCGGGTCCACGCCGATCGCCTGCGCCGTCGCATTGAGGTCCGCCCCCGGGTCCTGCGCCAGTTCGATGATCCGCAAGGCCACTGCCGGCGGTGACGGCAGGTTGCGGCAATGCAGGAGGTGGGCTTCCAGGTCGGGGTGCATCAGGTGCGATCGGGACGGTAATCAGCCGGAGTATGCCGGCAAAAGCGTGCGTCGGTCAGCAGTTTTGCCGGCGCCGCGCGTCGCCCGGGCCGGAAAGCAGGAAGGCCGCGGGATTCCCGCGGCCTTCCTGCTTGCTTGCGGCGGCTGGACGTCGCGGGTCGGGTCAGACCTGCATCGCCTTGGCCACTTCGGCGGCGTAGTCCTCCACCACCTTCTCGATGCCTTCGCCGACCACCAGACGCTGGTAGCCGACCACGTCGGCACCGGCGGCCTTGACCGCCTGCTCGACGGTCTTGTCGCCGTCCAGCACGTACGGCTGGCCGTACAGGGTCACTTCGTTGACGATCTTGTTGATCTTGCCGGAGATGATCTTCTCCAGGATCTCGGCCGGCTTGGACTTGTCCTTCTCGGACATCTTGGCGAGCTCGATTTCCTTTTCCTTCTGCACGAACTCGGCCGGCACGTCGGCGGCCTTGTTGTACGGCGGGTTCATCGCGGCCACGTGCATGGCGATGCCACGGGCCAGCTCGGCGTCGCCGCCGTTGACCTCGACCAGCACGCCGATCCGGCCGCCGTGGACGTACGCGGCC
The DNA here is from genome assembly GCF_010211765.1 of Pseudoxanthomonas kaohsiungensis. Lineage (GTDB taxonomy): Bacteria > Pseudomonadota > Gammaproteobacteria > Xanthomonadales > Xanthomonadaceae > Pseudoxanthomonas > Pseudoxanthomonas kaohsiungensis. Next base: position 7,863 of record NZ_PDWO01000018.1, read on the forward strand.
ACGTTGTGGGCGCTGTCGATGGCGACGATGCGGCGGACCTGCATGTTCTCGCCCAGCTTGGCGATGGCGGCCGCCCGGGCCTCTTCGACGGTCTCGCCCGACGGCAGCTTGGCGGTCTTGAGCGATTCGATGTCCTTGGCGCCGGCAGCCAGCGCCGCCGCGGCGACGGCGTCGGTGAAGGCGATGAAGTTGGCGTCCTTGGCGACGAAGTCGGTCTCGGAGTTGATCTCGACCAGCACGGCCTTGCCGCCGGCCTGGGCCACGGCGATGCGGCCTTCGGCGGTGACGCGGTCGGCCTTCTTGTCGGCCTTGGCCAGGCCCGACTTGCGCAGCCACTCGCCGGCGGCGTCGATGTTGCCGCCGTTCTCGGTCAGCGCCTTCTTGCACTCCATCATGCCGGCGCCGGTGCGCTCGCGCAGTTCCTTGACCAGGGAAGCAGTGATTTCCACGGGTTTACCTCGTTATGTGATGAATGTGGCTCCGCGGCGCGGAGCGGGGCCGGCGGCCGGCAGCGCCTGCGGCGCGTACCGGGCGCCAGGCCCGGGCCGCGGACGGCGCGCAGGTGCGGCCGCCCGGCGGAGTGGCGGCCGCGTGGCGGCCGCCGGGGTGGGTCACTCGGCGACCGCGGCTTCGCCGCCTTCGGCCTTGTCCTTGCGCGGCGCGCCCTTCTTGGCCGGGGCGCGACGCGGGGCCTTCTCGGCGTCGCCTTCGGCGAAGTCGCCCTCGGTGACGGTGGCCGCGTGCGGCGCGGCGGCCTTGCCTTCCAGCACCGCATCGGCGGCGGCGCGTGCGTACAGCTGCACGGCGCGGATGGCGTCGTCGTTGCCCGGGATGGCGTAGTCGACCAGGGCCGGGTCGTAGTTGGTGTCGACCACCGCGATCACCGGGATGCCGAGCTTCTTGGCTTCCTTGATGGCGATGTCTTCATGGCCGATGTCGATCACGAACAGCGCGTCGGGCAGGCGGTTCATCTCCTTGATGCCGCCCAGCGAGGCTTCCAGCTTCTCGCGCTCGCGGCGCAGGCCCAGCACTTCGTGCTTGACCAGCTTCTCGAAGGTGCCGTCGGTCTCGGCCGCTTCCAGCTCCTTCAGGCGCGACACCGACTGCTTGACGGTGCGGAAGTTGGTCAGGGTGCCGCCCAGCCAGCGCTGGGTCATGTACGGCTGGCCGCAACGCTCGGCTTCTTCCTTGATCGCCTCGCGCGCGCTGCGCTTGGTGCCGACGAACAGGATGGTGCCGCGCTTCTGGGCGATGGCCGAGATGAAGTTCATCGCGTCGGAGAAGAGCGGAACGGTCTTCTCGAGGTTGATGATGTGGATCTTGCCGCGCGCGCCGAAGATGTACGGGGCCATCTTCGGGTTCCAGTAACGGGTCTGGTGGCCGAAGTGGACGCCTGCTTCGAGCATCTGGCGCATGGTGATCTGGGGCATTGCTGTAACTCCTGGCAGTGGAACCGCTCCGCGCGTGCCGTGGTTTCGGCTGATGCGCGGGGATGTGCGGCCATGGCGGCGCGCAGCAGACGATTCCGGGGTTGGGCCTCCCTGGCGCTTCCGTGTCCGAACCCGCAGCTGGAATTCCAGCCCGGGCACCCCGGCACGGAGGGTGGCGTCAGGTGTGTATTCGCCGGGACCGGACGGGGCCGGCGCTTCCCGCCCGGCGTGGGCGGCCCCGCCAGAGGACGGGAGCTGGGGAAAGCCGCGGGATTATAGCCGGGCCGGTAGGGCGGGGGCAAACCCGGGTCAACGGCCGGTGAGCAGGTCTGCCTCGGGGACCAGGACCACGGGCTCGCCATCCACGTCGGCCTCGAAACGCCCGTAAGGCGGGCGACCTGCGTCCGCCGGCAGGGGCCAGTGCTTGTAGCGGCCGGCCAAGACATAGCCGGCCAGGTTCGGTGCCAGTGCATGGCGCCGCTCGCCGGTGCCGATGTAGGCCAGCGCGGCGACGCGGGCGTGCCGGTCGCCACTGTTCTGCAGGCGCAGGAGGCGGTTCCCTGCGGCATCTTCGTCGATTCTGGCACTAAGTCGCGGCTTCGCAGCCGCCGAGGGCTGGATGAAGACAGGGATCGAATAGCGCAGCAGCGATGCCTGGCCGCCGGCAGCAGGGGGACTGTCCGGGGGCAGCTCGTCGACCACCAGGCGATAGGCGGTTTCGGCCGAGATGGTCGACCCGGCCAGCCGGACCACGCGGACGCGTTGCCGACCCAGCGGCGGGACTTCCAGCAGCGGCGGGCTCACTGCGAGCTCGCGGGTGGCCTGCAGCACTTCGCCGCCGCCGTCCTGGGTCCAGGAGAACAGCCTGACCTGGGCCTGCAGGGGCTGCCGGCCGGTATTGCTGAGCCACAGGCTGGTGGCTTCCTCGCCCGGCCCCAGGGTGAGGCTGACCGGCTCCAGGCGCAGGTCGCCGGAGGTGGCAGGCGTGGCCGCCGCCAGCCAGATGGCCAGCGTGAACAGCCGGAGCGTGGCCCTGCCGCGAATCATCAGAACACGATCGTGGTGACCCGCGCCCCGTCGGCCGGGCCGCTGGCCGGGACCGGGAAGTGCCGGCTGGCGCTGCCATCGGCGACGAGCGAAGCTGCTGCTGCCGCTGCGGGTGCGACCGTCCAGGGCACGCCGATCGAGCAGTCCACGCTGGGGCTGGCGCCGCCGTTGCGGACATCGCAGCGGTCGACGATTGTCATCGAGATGCGCAGGGTGGCCTGCTGGCTCGACGCATGCACTGCGCCGATCGTCAGGGCCAGGCCAGCCAGGGCCAGGAAAGCTTTGCAGGCGCGCATCTGCGGCTCCTTGCCGGTCGGAGGAACCGGCCTTCAGCCACGCTTTCGGCGGATACCGCGGGAAGTTGAGCCGATCCTGCGATGGCGCGTGTGTGGGAAGCGTGATCTGTGGACTGGATCACGCAAACGGCGGCGGGCCACGGCCAGGCCTGCGGCCAGGCGGAAAGGCTGCCCCGCCAGCTTAGAAGGTCAGGGTGATGGTGACCGTATCGGCATAGGTGCCCGCCGCGTTGACCGATTGGACCGGCACGCGGCCGTAGACGGTGCGGGTCTGGACGGCGTTGGTGCCGCTGCCCTCAACGTCGGTGGCCGTGGTGTTGCCCCAGGGCAGGGTGCGGGCCGAATCCTGGAAAAGCTGGTAGGTGATGTAGTTGCCGCCGGGTCCGGCCATGCGCCGGGTGGTGCCGCTGGCGTTACTGCCGTAGTTGAGCGCCAGCTGCCAGGCGGTGTTGGTAGGGCAGCGCAGGCTGATGGTCGAGGTCTGTTCGCGGTTGGTGGACAGGTTCGGGAAGGACCCAAACTCCAGGTCGGTGGCGGCGCTGACGTAGCAGGTATTGGCGAAGGTCGCGGTCACCGGTGCGTAGTTGGTTTCCTGCGAGGCGGACGCCGCGCACTGGGCGACGGACGGGGGGGTGGAGCCGGCCTGGGACACCCAGCGGATCACTTCCGTGATGTATCCGAAGTAGCTACCCGCGGAGACCTGCTGGCCCCCCGGTACGCGTCCATACAACGGTATCGATCCGGTCGACTGCGCCGCGGATGTGGTGTGGGTGATGCTGTAGACCGCATGGCCGCTGGTAGTCGAGCCGATCAGCTGGGTCATCGCGGGATTGGAATACAGGTCGTACTCCAGGAAATCGTCCCAGTTGGTCATCCGACGCGGGGCCACGCCGGTGATGAGCAGCGGATTCATGTACAGGCACAGCCGGAAGCTGCGGACGGCCTGGCTTTCATTGTTGCAGGTGAAGGTCACGCTATTGGACGTGGTGCCGCCGCCACCGCCAACGCTTCCGAAGGCGATCGAGGTTCCGCCGATCCAGCAGTCGTTGGCGGCCATGGCCTTGCCGGGCAACAGCCAGCAGCAGGCCAGCAGGGCGGCGAGCGGGAACGCGCGCAGCCACGCCGGAATCGCGCGCCCGTTCGGCAGGTAAACGTTGTTCATCGGCACACCACCCCGTCAAGTTCGATGAATCCCGTGCGTTCCTGCAGCTCCGGGAGGGACGCGTCGCAATAGCCGCCGTCGCGGCGGATTTTCAGTCCTGCGCCGGGCGGCAGTTCCTGCAGGTAGATCAGGCCGTCGTAGCCGACCACCGTCAAGGGCTGGACCGTCGCCGGGTCGGAGCTATCCAGCCACACGGCACTGCCAGGGGCCAGGTACTGGCCATCCGGATCCGTTACGGTGGCCTGGATCGAAAGCACCTTGCGCATCGGGAAACGGGCCAGCATGCCGCTGCGGCCGGGGGGCACGGCGAACACCTCGGTCGCGCCCAGCCGCAAGTCGGTGGGCGTCTGCAGCGGATCGATCGACAGCCGGTTGTTCTGCCAGGCGTTGAGCCGGTTGATCAGCAGCAGGCCGTCTTCGTCGGTGAAGCCGATCAGGCGGTTCTCCTGGAGGATCGGCACGTTGGCGATGCCGTCGGTGGATACCAGGGCGAATGCGCCGTCGACGCGGCGCATGGCGAACAGGTGTTTCTCCATCAGCAGCAGGCTGCCGATGGCGCCGGCGAAACCGGTTGTGCTTTGCGGGCTCGGGCCGTCCGCGCGCTGGTGGAAGAAGCCGGCGCTCCAGGCGCCATGGTTGCCCAGTCCGGACAGCTGCCCCTGCGCGCTGGCACGGTCGCCCAGCGTGGTCTGGACGCGCCAGCCCAGGCCGCCGAGATCGCTGTCGACGGGACGGTTTGCTTCGAGGCTGATGCCGTTGCTGTTGCGGTTGTGGCGCGCCGAGGCGGACACCGACGTGCGGCGGTCCAGCGGCATCGACCAGTACAGGAACGCGCTGTCGGCGTCGCGATTGCCGAGGTCGCGGTTCAGGCTCAGGCTGAGGTAGCCATTGTGCGGCAGTTGCCGCGACCAGCTCAGGCTGGCGAAGCGGCTCAGCGGTTGCCCGGCGGTTTCCTGGCGAACGTAGCTGGCACCGATCTGGGACAGACCCAGGCTGAGTCCGGCGAAGGCGCTGTCCATGCGCCGCGGTAACATGGCGTCCTCCAGGCTGGCGACATCGGCGAAGTCGTCGCTGCGCCGCAGCGTGGACGCGCCCAGGTTGAGCACGCCCGAATTCCACTGGTAGCCCACCCCGTACTGCTGGCCTGTTTCGCCGCGGTAACGGCTGCCGGCCACTGAGGCGTCCAGCACGCCGCCGCGCTCGCCGAGCAGCCAGGCCCCGCCGGCGCCGGCCATTTCCAGCCCGGACGTGGCCTCGGCATGGAACTCCAGCGTGGTCTGGTCGCTGACGCCATGGCGCACCGTGGCGCTGCCCATCGGGTCGTTGGCGTACGAGAACGAGCGGATGCCGTAGTCGCGGCGGACCACGCCGGCTTCCGCCGACCAGTCGGTCAGGCCCTGCCGCAGCAGCTGCGGGGTGTTGTACAGGGGAAACTGACGACCCGGCTCTGGCCGTTGATGTCAGTGATCACCATCTGCGCTTGACCGGCGCCGCTGATGGTTGGGATGGTGTCGATCTGGAACTGGCCGGGCCGGACCTGCTGGCTCGATTGGCGGATGCCGTTGATGTACAGGTCCACGGTCGACGGCAGCACCGCGTCGCCGGCGAACGAGGCCAGCGGGGTGGTCACCCGGTAGGGTTGCAGGCCGAAGTTGCTGCCGGCGCGGATGCCGCCGATACGCGTGGTCCGTGTCCAGCCGAGCGAGCCGCTGTAGGTGTCGCCAGCGATCACTGAGACCATGCTGTCCGGCAGGTCGAGTTGCCAGGAGGTGTCCAGGCGGGTGTTGCCGCGATCGCCTTCGTTCCCGCGCACGTTGATGGCGCGGCTGACCATGCTGTTGCTCCAGACGCCCGGCCCCATGCCGAACAGCCGCAGTTCGCTCCAGCCGCTCACCGACTGGTAGTCGCCGTCGCCCTGCGCGTAGACGTCGTAGTTGAACAGCAGACCAGCAGCGAGCGTGGAGGGATCGAGTCGGGGAATGCTCCGCTCCCCCGCGCTGAAGACCTCGCGTTCGCCGGAAAGGTTTTCCAGCGGTGCGGTCAGGGCCAGTTGCTGGTTGGCGGCGTCGTAGCGGGCCTGCAGGCCCGGGATGTCGTCCAGCGCGATCAGGCCGCTGGCGGTGTCGCCACCAAGCCAGCGCAGACCAAGTTCGCGGAGGGTCGCCGCGCTGGTGTGCAGCCGGCCGTCGATCAGGACGAAGCGGGCCAGCCGGCCGGTGGCGAATTCGTTGAGCGAGACTTCGAGATAGAGCTCCTGCGAGCCGGCATCCGCGTCGGGGAGCTGGTCGTCGGATCCGATCAGGTCCAGCGCGCCGGTAGCGGCGTAGCCGGCGGGCGATGGGTTCGGGGAGGGCGCGGCGTCCGCCATGGGCGTGCAGACCGCGGCGATACTAGCGGCCAGCAGTTTCCAGCGGCAATGTCTGGTCGTTCGGATCGTCATTGAATCTGACCTTCAAGGTGCCGCCCTTGGCCCGCTGTTGCGGCGACAGCGGGATCGTCCATTGCATCTCCTGGCCGGCCAGCACGTAGCCGAACAGCCCGGAGGCCAGTTCCGTGCGCTGGCCGTCGCTTCCCACCCAGGCCAGGTTGCTCATCCGGACCCGCTGTCGGGCCGGGTTGGACACGCGCAGCAGGCTCTTGTCGCCCTGGTCCTGCAGCATGGCGGACAGTCCGACCGGGCTGGGTGCGTGCGCCGGCGAGTTCGCCGTGCGCCGGGTCGGGCCCAGTGGCTCGGTGCCTTCGGCAAGGACGAATACCGGGACCGAATAGCGCAGGAGGAACTGGACCCCTGAGCGTTCCAATTCCGAGCCGTCCACCGGCAATTCATCGATGGTCAGCCGGTAAGCCGCCTCGGACTGCAGCGGTTCAATCCGTGGCCGGATGATGCGCACCAGCTGCTGCTCGCCGGCCGCGATGTCCAGGATTGCCGGGCTGGCTACCAGGTCGCGGCTGGACTCGTTCTGGTCCTTGCCGTCGGCCTGGGTCCAGCGTCCGACCCGTACCTGGGCCTTAAGCGGCTGCGTGCCCGAATTGGTCAGCCATAGCGCCTGCGACTGCTCGCCCGGGGCGAACTCGAGCATGATCGGGTTGACCTGCAGGTCGGCTGCCAGCGCGGCCGGCCCTGCCAGGAACGTCGCCGCCAGCAGCAGCCAGCCTCCGATACGGGAACCGCGCCCGGGCAAGCGGCGCGGCCCGCGTACATCAACAGTCAACGGGATCATTCCCTGCCTCGGCGCATCGATCAGTAGGTGATCGTCGCGGTGATGGTATCGGTATACGTGCCAGCCGACACGCCGGTGTCCGCGCTCAGCACGCGGCCGTACACCGTAATGGTCTGGGCAGAGCCGCTGCCGGTGCCGGCCACCCGGTTGGTGCCGGTGTCGCCCCAGTTCTGGGTGCGGCCCGTGTTCTTGTACAGGCTGTATGGAACGGTGCCACCCGGGCCAGTCATCTTGCGGGCGGTGTCAGTGGCGCCAGAGCCCGTGCCGGCGTTCAGGCCGATGTTGTACGGGGTGCCGTTGGTGCAGGTGACCACCAGCGTGCTGGTGCTGTCGACGTCGTTGGCCGACAGGCGGGCCTTGTTGCCGAAGTCGAGGTCGGACGAGGCGCTGGTGCTGAAGAGGCAGGATTCGGTGATGTTGATCTTCACCTGGAAGTTGCGGGTGTCGGTGGCGGCGCTGGCGGTGCCCGCTAAACCGGCCGCGACCAGGGCGGTGGCGATCAGGGTGTTCTTGAACAGGTTCATCGGGAACTCCGGGTGTTGGTTCGGGGTGTGGTGATGCTTGCGGAGGGATGCAGCAGGAGGCGTGCCAACTATTCGACGCGAGGCCTTCCAGTCCCTGGAAGCAGGATTTGACGCCGTTGTCACATTCCTGAATAGGAATAGTGTGACACATTGCGCGTCCGGTACCGGGCCTATTCAGCAAAATGTGACCTGCCGCGTCAGTCACTTGACGTTAACTATTCAGGTCCGCGCTCCGAAGTGACGCGGCAGGGCCGGGACGTCGCCGGTGTGGTCGATTTCCCGCCTGCGCGCCAGCAGGCGCCATCCGCGTTCAGGTACGGTCCCGGATCGGCGATAATCCGCGCATGACCCTGCACCTGAAGACCCCCGAGGAAATCGAGAAGATGCGCATCGCCGGCCGCCTGGCCGCCGAAGTGCTGGAGATGATCGCCCCGCACGTGAAGCCGGGCGTGACCACCGAGGAGCTGGACCGGCTCTGCCACGACCACATCGTCGAGGTGCAGGGCGCGATCCCGGCCAACGTCGGTTATCGCGGCTATCCCAAGACGGTCTGCACCTCGGTCAACAACGTGATCTGCCACGGCATCCCCAGCCCGGGCAAGGTCCTCAAGGACGGCGACATCCTCAATATCGACGTCACCGTCATCAAGGATGGCTGGCACGGCGACACCAGCCGCATGTACTACGTTGGTACCCCGTCGGTCATGGCCAGGCGCCTGGTCGAAACCACCTTCGAGGCGATGTGGCGCGGCATCCGCGCGGTGAAGCCGGGCGCGACCCTGGGCGACGTCGGCCATGCGATCCAGAGCTACGCCGAGGCCGAGCGCTTCACCGTGGTGCGCGAGTACTGCGGGCACGGCATCGGCAAGGTCTACCACGACGAACCGCAGGTGCTGCACTACGGCCGCCCGGGCGATGGCCTGGTGCTGCGGCCGGGCATGACCTTCACCATCGAGCCGATGATCAACGAGGGCACCCGCTACACCAAGGTGCTGCCCGACGGCTGGACCGTGGTGACCAAGGATCGCAAGCTTTCGGCCCAGTGGGAGCACATGGTCGCGGTGACCGAGGATGGCGTCGACGTGCTGACACTGGGCGCCGGCGACGTGCCGCCGCCGGCCTCCGGCCAGACGCCGCCGGCGTGAGCGCCGGCATGGGCGTCGATCCGATGGGGGCCGATGTCCACGGCGACGGCGGCGCGGCCGACGAGGCCGGCTGGGCCGCGCGCGCGCGCGAACTGCTTGCCCATGGCGATGCGCGCCTGCTCAAGCGGTACGGACGCGACGTCGACATCGACCGCCTGCTCGCATTGCGCGCACGCCTGGTCGACGACCTGCTGCGCCGCGCCTGGCACCACTGCATCCCGGAAGGCGCGGGGTTGTCGCTGATCGCCGTGGGCGGCTATGGCCGCGGCGAACTGTTCCCGCGCTCGGACATCGACCTGCTGGTGCTGGCAGAGCCGGACGCGCAGCAGGCGCACCAGGCCGCGCTGTCGCGGTTCTTCGCCCTGCTTTGGGACACCGGCCTGCCCATCGGGCACGCGGTGCGCTCGGCGCAGGAATGCACGACGGCGGCGGCGGACCAGACCGTGATGACCGCCCTGCTCGAGGCGCGTCCGGTCGCGGCGGGGCCGGAGGCGATGGCCGCGCTGGCCGCGGCGATCGCGCCGGAGAAAATCTGGCCGCCGCGCGATTTCTTCCTGGCCAAGCGCGAGGAGCTGCAGCAGCGCCATCGTCGCCACGGCGATACCTCGGACAACCTGGAGCCGAACATCAAGGACGGCCCCGGCGGCCTGCGCGACCTGCATACCCTGGGGTGGATGGCCGAGCGCGCGTTCGGCGTGCGCGAACTGGAGGCGGTGGTCGGCCTCGGCCACCTGGGCGCCGACGAGGCGGCGGCGCTGGCCCGCGAGCGACGCTCGCTCGGGCGGCTGCGCTTCGGACTGCACCTGGTCGCCGGGCGGCCGGAAGAGCGGCTGCGCTTCGACTACCAGAAGGCGCTGGCGCAGCGGCTGGGCTACGACGACGACGAGCACAGCCTCGGCGTCGAGAAGATGATGCAGGGCTTCTACCGAAGCGCCGCGATCGTCCGCCGGATCAGCGACCGCCTGTTGCAGCGCTTCGAAGAGACCTTCGATGGTGAAGCGAAGCCCGAGCCGCTGAACCCGGACTTCGTCCTGCGCCGCGGCTACCTGGCCGCGGCGGCCGGCTACTGGCCCGAGGGCGACCTGCGCGAAGTGCTGGCGCTGTTCTCGACCTGGGCCGCCCATCCGCAAGTGCGTGGCCTGCATTCGCAGACCGCGCGCGCGCTGGCCGAGTCGCTGCGGCAGCTGCCGGCCTATGCCGATGCAGGCCCGGCGGCGCGCGAGCGCTTCATGGCGCTGCTGCGCGGCCCGCGCCCGGTGCAGACGCTGACGCGGATGGCGCGGCTGGGCGTGCTCGGCCAGTACCTGCCGGCGTTCGCGCAGGTGTCCGGGCGAATGCAGTTCGACCTGTTCCACGTCTACACCGTGGACCAGCACACGCTGATGGTGCTGCGGAACATCGAGGGCTTCGCCAGCGCCAGTGCGGGCGCCGGCGACGAGCGCTTCTCGATCGCCCACGAAGTGTGGCCGCGCCTGCGCAAGCCGGAGCTGCTGCTGCTGGCGGGCCTGTTCCACGACATCGCCAAGGGACGCGGCGGCGACCATTCCGAACTGGGCGCGGTCGACGCGCGCGCCTTCTGCGCCGCCCACGGCCTCAGCGAGGCCGACACCGGGCTGGTCGTCTGGCTGGTGGAGCAGCACCTGCGCATGTCGGTGACCGCGCAGAAGCAGGACATCTCCGACCCGGAAGTGGTCCGCGCCTTCGCCACCCTGGTCGGCGACCGCGAGCGCCTGGACTACCTCTACCTGCTGACCTGCGCCGACATCGCCGGCACCAGCCCCAAGCTCTGGAATGCCTGGAAGGACCGCTTGCTGGCCGACCTATACCTGGCGACGCGCCGCGTGCTGCGCGAAGGCCTGGAAGCGCCGGTCGACGCCGAGGCGCGCGTGGCCGAGGCGCGCGAAGCCACCCGGCTCCTGCTTCGCGAACAAGGCCACGACGACGCCACCATCGAGCGGCAGTTCGCCGAGATGCCGGACGAGAGCTTCCTGCGCTTCCGCCCCGAGCAGCTGGCCTGGCAGGCCGCGGCGCTGGTAGAGGTGCGCATGGGTGACACCCAGGTCGCGGTCAGGCCGATCGGCGGTGCCGCCGGCGAGCACGGCGGCGCGCTGGAGGTGTTCGTGCATTCGCCCGACCGCGATGGCCTGTTCGCCGCGATCGTGGCCACCCTCGACCGCCACGGCTACGCCGTGCACCAGGCGCGGATCCTGATGGGCCCGCATGGCACCGTGTTCGACACGTTCGAGATATTGCCTGCCGACAGCTACGCCTGCGGCGATCCGGCGCAACTGGAGCTGGCGCTGCGCCAGGCGCTGGCGGGCGCGCTGGACCAGGTGCGCGCGCCGCGCCGCGCCGCGCCGAGGCAGCTGCGGCATTTCCGCTTCCCTCCGCGGGTGGACTTCAGCACCACGGCCGACGGGCGCCGCAGCCTGTTCGGCCTGGTCTGCCCCGACCGCCCCGGGCTGCTGGCCGATGTCGCCCAGGCCTTGCGTGCCAGCCACCTGCGGGTGCACGACGCCCGCATCGCCACGTTCGGCGAGCGCGCCGAAGACCTGTTCCAGATCACCGACGAACACGACCGGCCGCTGGACGCTGCCGCGCAGGACGTCCTGCGCGCCGAACTGCGTGCACGGCTCGATCCCGAAAACCCGAACCGAGGAGCCCCCCGCTGATGGCCGCGCAGAAGCCGAAGAAGACCCCTGCCCGCAAGACCGTGCGCAAGCGCCCGGCTGCGCCTGCCGGCCCCGGCCTGGACGAATTGAAGTTCTCGATCGAAAGCGCGTTCGCGCGCCGCGCCGCGCTGACCCTGGACGAGATCGACGGCTCCACCCGGCCGCTGGTGGAGCGCGTGATCGGTGGCCTGGAGTCGGGCGAGTTCCGGGTGGCCGAGCCGGACGGCAAGGGCGGCTGGCAGGTCCACGAGTGGCTGAAGAAGGCCGTGCTGCTCTACTTCCGGGTCAACGACATGGTGGTGATGGACGGCCAGCCGGCGCCGTTCTGGGACAAGGTGCCGGCCCGGTTCGGCGACTACGGCGAAGCCGAGTTCCGCAAGCTGGGCGTGCGCGTGGTGCCCGGCACGATCGCCCGGCGCGGCGCCCATTTCGGCAAGGACGTGGTGCTGATGCCGAGCTTCATCAACATCGGCGCGCATGTGGGCGAGGGCACCATGGTCGACACCTGGGCCACGGTCGGCTCCTGCGCCCAGGTCGGCAAGCATTGCCACATCTCCGGCGGCGCGGGGATCGGCGGCGTGCTCGAGCCGCTGCAGGCCAGCCCGACGATAGTGGAAGACCACTGTTTCATCGGCGCGCGTTCGGAAGTGGTCGAGGGCGTGGTCGTCGGCCACCACAGCGTGATCGGCATGGGCGTGTTCATCGGCCAGTCGACCCGGATCTACAATCGCGCCACCGGCGAGATCTCCTACGGTTACGTCCCGCCGGGCAGCGTGGTGGTCTCCGGCTCGCTGCCGGCCGCCGACGGCAGCCACTCGCTGTACTGCGCCGTGATCGTCAAGCAGGTGGACGCGAAGACGCGTTCCAAGACCAGCATCAACGACCTCCTGCGTGGCTGAGCTGCGCTCGCCTGGCGACCGTCCTGTCGACGGTGGCCAGGACAGCGAACGCACGACCATGGATGGCCGGGCCGGCTTACCGGAGCTCGCGACCTGGCGCCATGGATGGCAACCCCCGGCCTGGAAGCAAAGAAGACATGACCACGACGATCTACGGCCTGAAGAACTGCGACACCTGCAAGAAGGCGACGAAGTGGCTGGACCGCTTCGGCGTGCCCTACGCGTTCGTCGATTACCGCGACGACAAGCCGTCACCGGAAACGCTGGTGGAGTGGGCCGGCAAGGCCGGCGGCTTCGATGCCCTGGTCAACAAGTCGTCGACCACCTGGCGGCAGTTGCCCGACAGTCGCAAGGCGCCCGGCAGCCAGGCCGAGTGGAAGCTGCTGCTGCGCGAGCACCCGCAGCTGGTGCGGCGCCCGGTGGTGGTCAGGGACGACGGCACCTTCAGCCAGGGCTTCTCCGACAACGGCTTCAAGAAGCTGTTCGGCGTCGGCTGAGCGGCACGCGCTCCGCTGCTGCGAGCGTGGTGGCTTCGTAGCGCGGGGCTTGCCCCGCTGCTCCTGGCCACGATGCAGGAATCAGCGGGGCAGGCCCCGCTCTACGAGGGCGTGCCGTACGCGCGGCTGATCCGCTGACGTATCCTGCGTTGCACAAGGAGCAACGGCCGACCATGAGCGAAGTGCTGGACCTGACCTGCGATCTGATTTCCCGTCCTTCGGTGACCCCGGATGACGCTGGCTGCCAAATGCTGCTCGCCGGACGGCTGCAACGCGCCGGATTCACCTGCGAGCACCTGCGCTTCGGCGCGGTCGAGAACCTGTGGGCCACCCACGGCAGTGGCGCGCCGGTGCTGGTGCTGCTGGGCCATACCGACGTGGTGCCGCCCGGCCCGCGCGAGGCGTGGACCAGCGACCCGTTCGTCCCGCAGGTGCGCGACGGCGTGCTCTACGGGCGCGGCGCGGCCGACATGAAGGGCAGCGTGGCGGCATTCGTCGTCGCCGCCGAGCGTTTCGTCGCCGCGCACCCGGCGCACGCCGGTACCCTGGCGATCCTGCTGACCGCCGACGAGGAAGGCGATGCGATCGACGGCGTGCGCAAGGTCGCGCAGGCGTTCCGCGAGCGCGGCCAGCGCATCGACTGGTGCGTCACGGGCGAGCCGTCCTCGACCGCGCGCCTCGGCGACCTGCTGCGGGTGGGCCGCCGCGGCAGCCTGTCCGGCACGTTGACGGTCAAGGGCGTGCAGGGCCACGTGGCCTACCCGCACAAGGCGCGCAATCCGATCCACCAGGCCGCGCCGGCGCTGGCCGAACTGGCGGCGAAGGCGTGGGACGACGGCTACGAGAGCTTTCCGCCGACCTCGCTGCAGGTCTCCAACATCCATGCCGGCACCGGCGCCAACAACGTCATCCCCGGCGAGCTGCAGGTGCTGTTCAACCTGCGCTACAACCCGCACTGGAACGCCCCGGCGCTGGAAGCGGAGGTCGCCGCGCTGCTGGACCGGCATGGCCTGGACTACGACCTGCGCTGGCATCGCAGCGGCGAGCCGTTCTACACGCCCGAAGGCACGCTGCGCGCGGTGGCGCGCGAGGTGCTGGGCCAGTTCGCCGGTGCGCCACCGGAGGAGAGCACGGGCGGCGGCACCTCCGACGCGCGGTTCATCGCGCCGCTGGGCGCGCACTGCATCGAGGTCGGCCCGGTCAATGCCAGCATCCACCAGGTCGACGAGCATGTCCGGGTCGACGACCTGGAGGCGCTGCCTGGCCTCTATGCGCGCCTGATCGAGCGCCTGCTCCTGTAGAGCGGGGCTTGCCCCGCTGCCTTCGTTCGTGGGCCCGGCAGCCGGGCGAGCCCGGCTCTACGTGGCGCGTATGGCTCCCGCGATCCGTCCGTGCGCGGGATCAGTGCGGCCCGCGCTGTTCGTTGGGCCTGGCCTTGCGGTCGCTCAGCAACGCGCTCAGGGCGATGGTCAGGCCCAGCGCCGTCGCCACCAGGAACAGCAGCACCGCCAGGGCGGGATAGCCGAACAGCTGGGCCTTGGTTTCCACCCGCATCAGCATCGCCGAGGACAGCAGCAGCGCGGCGGTCACCACCGAGGCGGCGATGCGGTTGGCGATCTTCTGCATGTTCTCCAGCAGCCGCGAGTTCTCCAGCCCATCCAGGCGCACCTGCAGCCGGTTCTCGGCCAGCAGCGACAGCGTGTCGGAGATCTTGCGCGGCGCGTCGCGCAGCAGTGCCTGTACCTCCAGCGCCTCGCTGGCCAGGTTGGCGGTGGAGAACGAGCGCCGCAGCTGCGCGCGCATGATCGACTGCAGGTGCGACTCGACCAGCTCGCGCACGTCCATCTGCGGATCCAGCGCATCGGCCACCCGCTCCAGGTTGAGCAGGGTCTTGCCGAGCAGGCTGATCTCCGCCGGCACCCTCAGGCCGTGCTCGGCCGAGCAGCCGACCAGTTCCAGCAGCAGGCGGCCTTCGGAGGTGCGGCGGCCGCCAGTGGCATAGCGCGCCACCAGTTGCCCGGTGTCGCGGCTGAAGGCGGCGTCGTCGAACTGCTCCAGCCGCGTGCCGATCGCCACCAGTTCGCGGGCCACGTCCTCGCCGCGCGCGTCCACCGCGGCGAACAGCAGCTTGAGCAGGCGTTCGCGCATGCGCGGCGGTACCTGCGCCACCATGCCCAGGTCGATCAGCGCCAGGCGTCCGTCCTGGCACAGCAGCACGTTGCCCGGGTGCGGGTCGGCGTGGATGTCGCCGTGCACGAACACCTGGTCGAGGTAGGCGCGCATCAGCTGGCCGGCCGGCGTGGCCAGGTCGGTCTCGGTGCGGCGCAGGCCGGTGACGGTGGTCACCTTGGCGCCGTGCACCAGCTCCATCGTCAGCACGCGCTGGGTCGACAGGCCCCACACCGGCGCCGGCACGTACAGCATCGGGTAGGCGGACAGGCGTTCGCCGAAGCGCTCCAGGTTCTCGGCCTCGCGCCGGTAATCCAGCTCCAGCAGCAGGATCTTGCGGAACTCGGCGATCCAGCCGGCGAAATGCAGGCGACGCCCGGTCTCGGTCAGCGCATCGGCGGTGCCGGCCAGGCCGGACAGCACCTCCAGGTCCAGGCGGATGGCCGCGTCCATGCCCGGGCGCTGCACCTTCACCGCGACTTCGCGGCCGTCGCGCAGGAGCGCGCGATGGACCTGGGCCAGCGAAGCGGCCGCCAGCGGCACCGGGTCGAAAGAAGCGAACAGGCGGCTGATCCTGGCGCCCAGTTCCTCCTCGATGATCTTCTCGATCACCTCGGTGGGTACCGGCGCGACTTCGTCCTGGATACGGTCCAGTGCGTCGATGTAGGCCGGGGGCACCAGGTCCGGTCGCGTGGACAGCGATTGCCCGAGCTTGATGAAGGCCGGGCCGAGCGATTCGAGGTCGGCGGCGAAGGCCTGCGCCTCGGCGATCCCCGAGGCATGGGCGATGGTCGGCTCGGCCGGCGGGGCGTGGCTCCAGTCCAGGCCGGTCAGGATCCGGCGATGGCGCGCCAGGCGGGCCAGGACCTGGCCGGTCCGGGCGAGACGTTGGGTGGTGTCGGGCAAGGTCGGCTCTCCGGTGACGGCGGAAATCCGCGCTGGGATGAGGGGCACGGGAAGTATTGGCCGGCCCGCGTGAGCGGGGTGTCAGTTGCCGCGGCAACGGTTGCGCGCGGTCCGCGCAGCGGGTTAACGTCGGCCCATGCACCCGTTCCGCCTCGCCAACACGGCCAATTGCAACCGCAACAACAATGCGGCCAATAACCGTGCGCGACCGATGCGGGAGCGCGACCGGAGCTAGAGCAGCACAGCCCGGCCACCATCGAACCCGCATCCGGCCGATGCGGGTTTTTTTGTGCCCGGCGGCTGCCCGGCCAGGGCCGGGCGCCTGGCCGCGATGCGCGAAGAATTCCGTAACACCCCACCAGACCCAGGAGTTTCCCCATGTGTTCGATCTTCGGCATCTTCGGCCTGCAGCCGGGCGACGACCTGCAGGCGCTGCGCCGGCAGGCGCTGGACCTGTCGCAGCGGCAGCGCCACCGCGGCCCGGACTGGAGCGGGGTGTATGTCGACGACGGCGCGATCCTCGTGCACGAGCGCCTGGCCATCGTCGATCCTGCCGGCGGTTCGCAGCCGCTGCTGTCCGAGGACGGCCAGCTGGCGCTGGCGGTGAACGGCGAGATCTACAACCACCGCGCGCTGAAGGACGAACTCACCCGGCCCTATGCGTTCCAGACCGCGTCGGACTGCGAGGTGATCAACGCGCTGTACGTGGAAGACCAACCGGCTTCGTTCCTCAACCGGCTCAATGGCATCTTCGCCTTCGCGCTGTGGGACAAGGCGAAGGGCCGGGGCATCATCGCCCGCGATCCGATCGGCGTGTGCCCGCTGTACTGGGGCCACGATCGCGAGGGCCGGCTGCGCGTGGCTTCGGAAATGAAATCGCTCGTGGACGACTGCGCCGACGTGGCCCAGTTCCCGCCCGGCCACTGGTACGACACCGCGACCGGCACGCTGGCGAAGTACTACGAGCGCCCCTGGCGCAAGTACGAGGCGGTCGAAGGCGTGGAAGTATCGCCGCAGGAATTGCGCGAGGCGTTCGAGGCGGCCGTGCACCGCCAGCTGATGACCGACGTGCCGTACGGCGTGCTGCTGTCCGGCGGACTGGATTCCTCGCTGGTCGCCGCGGTCGCCGCGCGTTATGCCCGCCACCGCATCGAGGATGGCGACCGCACCGAGGCCTGGTGGCCGCGCCTGCACTCGTTCGCCATCGGCCTGGAGGGCTCGCCGGACCTGGCCGCGGCCAAGATCGCCGCCGAAGCGCTGGGTACCGTGCACCATGGGTTCGAATACACCTTCGAGGAAGGCCTGGACGCGCTGCCGGAGGTGATCCGCCACATCGAGACCTACGACGTCACCACCATCCGCGCCTCCACGCCGATGTTCCTGCTGGCGCGCCGGATCAAGGCGATGGGGGTGAAGATGGTGCTGTCGGGCGAGGGCAGCGACGAGGTGTTCGGCGGTTACCTGTATTTCCACAAGGCGCCCAACGCGCGCGAGTTCCACGAGGAGCTGGTGCGCAAGCTCGACGCGCTCAACAACTTCGACTGCCTGCGCGCCAACAAGTCGATGATGGCCTGGGGCGTCGAGCCGCGGGTGCCGTTCCTGGACCGCGAGTTCCTCGAGGTGGCCATGCGCATGGACGCCAGCCACAAGATGGTGCGCAAGGGCAGCGACGGCGCCCAGCGGATGGAGAAGGGCGTGCTGCGCCAGGCCTTCGACGGCTACCTGCCCGAGCAGATCCTGTGGCGGCAGAAGGAGCAGTTCAGCGACGGCGTCGGCTACGGCTGGATCGATGGCCTGAAGGCGCATGCCGAAGCGCAGGTCAGCGACCGCGAGCTGGCCGCGGCCGACAAGCGCTTCCCGGTCAATCCGCCGCAGACCAAGGAGGCGTATTTCTACCGGTCGGTGTTCGAGCGTTTCTACCCGACGCCGGCCGCGGCCGAGACGGTGCCGGGCGGCAAGTCGATCGCCTGCTCCTCGCCGGCGGCGATCGCCTGGGACGCGAGCTTCGCGAAGATGGCCGACCCGTCCGGGCGGGCGGTGGCCGGCGTGCACGAGGCCGCGCACGCTCCGTAGGAGCCGATCTTTATCGGCGACGCGACGCCGTCGGCACAAGCGACCCTTTCGTGGTTCCGAAGCCCCGGTCGCCGATGAATCGGCTCCTGCAGCGGGCCCTCAGCCGCAGGTGATGCGGGTGATGGTGTTGTTGGCGTCGATCTCGACGTTGACCCGGTCGGGCCGGAAGTCGCGGGTCACGACCTGGCCCGGGCCGATCGGACGGATCAGCCCGGCGCCGCTTTCGCGCCAGACCCGGGCCATGACGTCCTGTTCGGCCTGCTGCCCGACCGCCCATGCGACCGGACCTGCATTGCAGGCGCCGGCGGTGGCCGCGTTGCGGCCGGGCGTGCCCGGATCCGGCTGGACCGAACTGCAGGCGGCCAGCGCGATGCTGGCCAGGAGTGCGAAGGAAGCAGCGGAACGCAGGGTCATCGCGACGGTTCTCCGTGGTGGCGATCGGCACGTGGCGATCGGTTTGCGCGTTGGTGCTTGCCGGCCGGGTAGCGAAAGTCTCGAGCAGGAGGCCAGCTTCCGGCATGGCGTCACTGCGGGGCGGCCGGCGCCAGGGTCAGGGTATGCCTTGCCGGGCCGGGCAGGAAGGGCGTGGCCCGGCCCTCTACCCAGTCGTCGTGGCCGGCGCCCCAGAACGGCGACAGCGGATGGCCGCTCTGTCCGCCGGGCATGTGCACGATGCCGTCGGCCTCGTGGCCGGGCGAGACCACCATCCGCTGCGAAGCGCCGAACGCCGGGCCCTGGACCCGCGGCATCGAGCCGTCGCCCGGCAGGGGCGCGCCGGGCATGCACAGGCGCGTCCTGAAGAGGCCCGGCAGGGCGTTGGCGAGCGGGTGGCAGATCCGCGCCGTGTTGCGCTCGCCCCAGGTCCGTTCGGACAACGGGCCCTTCCCAGCCAGGTCGTCGCGCACTTCCTGCGCCGCATCCTCCAGCAGCGCGCTCCAGCTGTCGTAGCGGCGCGACAGCAGGTGGGGCGGACGCTGCTCCAGCAGCGGCCAGGCCACGCCCTCCAGCTGCGGCAGGTCGGGCATGGCGAACTCCTCGCCCAGCGCGGCCTGCGCCGGGGCCGTCAGGCCGTCGGCGATCCGCGCGTGCACGGCCAGGCGCCATGCCCGCACCAGGCGGTAGCTCACCGAATCGACCGAGGCACGGCCCTGCCAGGTAGCGCCCGCCTCGGCCAGGCCATGCAACGCCGAGCCGGCCGGCGCGCCCCTGGCCTCGTCCTGCAGCAGCTGCCACCAGCGCTGCAGGAACACGGCGCGGTCGTCGAGCTGGATCGCCAGCAGGTCGGTTTCGTCGAACCGGTCTTTCGCCAGCAGGCCATCGCGGATCTGCGCGGCGCGGGCGCCCAGGGCGTAGCCGCCGTCGCCGGCCACCGCCAGCGGCTCTCCATCCAGGACGCGGGCGTTGGCCGTCCACAGGCGATGGTTTTCGGGATCGGCCAGCACCGGCGACCGCGTGGTCGAGATGCTCCACGGTGCGCAGTCGGCCGCGGGTGCGGCGACGGCGTCCTGCAATGGTGCCGGGCAGCGGCCATCGCGTACCGGCAGGGGCCCGAGGATGCGCCAGGCGATCCGCCCGCCGCGATCGGCGAGCACCAGGTTCTGCGCCGGGGTCGCGGCGCCGGCGGCGATCGCCAGCGCATCGTCCAGGTCCGAGGCGATCGCCAGGTCGGCCAGGCCGAAGTTCAGTGCGCCGGGCTGGTGGGCGACCCAGCGCAGCGCCAGTGCGGTTCCCTGCGCATCGGCCGGATGCAGGATCGGGCCGAAGCGGGTGTCCTCGACCGGGAACGCCACCGGATCGGCGCCGGCGACGCGGATCGCCTCGTCGTGGCGGACGACTGGTTCGCACCCGGGCTCGCCCGCCGCCGCGCACGGCCGGACCGGCTGCCAGTCGGCCGTGTCGGCATAGCTGTTGGTGAAGCCCCAGGCCACGTGCCCGTTGCTGCCGACGATCACCGCCGGCAGGCCGGGCAGGCTGAAGCCGGACACGTCGACGCGGCCATCCGGCGCGCGGCTGTCGGGATAGCGCAGGCGCACGCGGAACCAGATGTTCGGCGCGCGCAGGCCCAGGTGCATGTCGTCGGCGACGATGGCACGGCCATCGGCCGTGAGCGCGCCGGCCACGGCCCAGTTGTTGCTGCCCGGGGTGCCCTTGTCGGCCAGGCGGCTGGGCCGGTCGCCATCGGGCACCGGCAGCGTGCGCAGGTCGACCTGCGCCGGGCCCGGCAGCGCCGCGTTGCCGCGCGCAACGCCGAACAGCGGCGCGTCCCATTGCGTGCCATCGTGCGCGAGCAGGCCGAACAGCGCCGCCGGCACGTGCTGGCGCAGCTTCCACAGGCGCAGCTCGCGCAGGTTCTGCGCATCCTGCAGGTCGAAGTACATCGCGTAGCCGGCCAGCGCCGAATCGGCCACCTGCCAGCGGCGCGGCGCCTGTCGCAGCAGCAGGTACGGCCACGGCCGCACGCTCAGCGCGCCGAGCCCGGCGTTGACGCCGTCGGCGTAGGCCTGCAGCTGCGGCAGGCGGTCGCCGGCGAACGCGTCCAGGTGCGCGTCGACCCGGGCGCGCATGCGATGGACGCGCTGCTGGCGATCGACATCCAGTGCCACCACACCGAACAGCTCCGACAGTTCCCCGGCCGCATTGCGCCGCATCAGGTCCATCTCGAAGTAGCGCTCCTGCGCATGCACGTATCCCAGGGCGCGCATGGCGTCGGGCTCGCTGCCGGCCTCGATGGTGACGACGCCCAGCGAATCGCGCTCGACCGACACCGGCGCGGCCAGGCCCGGCACGGCGAGCTCGCCGTCCAGCGGGGCCAGGCTGCCGCGCAGCAGCCACCAGGCCAGCAGGGCCGCACAGGCGGCCAGCAGCGCGGCCAGCACCGCCAGGCGTCGGATCCAGCGAAGCATGCATCTCCCCTTCAGTGACGAGGTGTGATGGCGCGGCGCCCGATCGCGCCGCCGCAGCGGATTATTCCATGCCGCGGCGTGGCGGCCGCGGCCCAATGCGACTGATTCCGATTGGAACACCGGCCGCCGGCTTGCGGCACACTGCGCCCCGCAAGTCAGTCCGGAGCACCGACCCATGAAAGGCCATCCCGAAGTCATCGACTGCCTGAAAGAGCTGCTGCGCGGCGAGCTGGCCGCGCGCGACCAGTACTTCCTGCATTCGCGGCGCTACGAGGACCAGGGCCTGAAGGCGCTTTACGAGCGCATCGGCCACGAGATGCAGGAAGAGACCGAGCATGCCGACGCGATCCTGCGCCGGATCCTGTTCCTGGAAGGCGACCCGGACATGCGCCCGCATGCGTTCACCCCGGGCACGACCGTGGTGGAGATGCTCGAGGCCGACCTCAGGGTGGAGTACCAGGTGCGGGCCAACCTGGCCGCGGCGATGAAGCTGTGCGAGCAGAAGCAGGACTACGTCAGCCGCGACATGTTGCTGGCCCAGCTCAAGGACACCGAGGAAGACCATGCCTGGTGGCTGGAGCAGCAGCTGGGCCTGATCAAGCGCATCGGCCTGGAGAACTACCAGCTGTCGAAGATCGGCGGCGACGGCGCGCCACCGCACGGCTGAGCCGCTTTTCCGTAGAGCGGGGCTCGCCCCGCTGCCCCTGCCGATGCCGGTCACGGCGCAGCCGGCGGCGACCGGCGGTCAGCGCCGCTGCAGCCGGTACGCGGCGGTCGCAAGCGCGGTCACGCCCTCGGCGACGAAGCGCGGTTCGCTGGCGAGGATGTCGCGCCGGGTGAGCCGTTCGACGTCCCAGTGCGGCGCGAACAGCGCATGCACGTCCGCCTCGGGAACCGGGAACGGCGGGCCGTCCTTCTCGCCGGGCGGGTATTCCAGGGTGATCAGCAGGCCGCGACAACCCGCCGGCAGCCTGCCGTAGACCTCGTCCACGTAGCGCCGGCGCATGCCGTCCGGCAGCGCGATCAGCGCGGCGCGGTCGTAGAACGCATCCATCGCCGCCAGCGTTTGCTCGCGCAACGCGAACACGTCGCCCTGGACCAGGTCGATGGCGCCGGCCCGATGGTGCAGTCCGTCGGCGTCACGCTGGACCTGCGGGGTGATGCCGGCCTCGGCGAAGAACGCCTCCACCGCCAGCGGCGACAGTTCGCAACCCAGCACCTGCAGGCCCTGGGCGGCCAGCCAGTGCATGTCCAGCGTCTTGCCCGCCAGCGGCACGAACACGCGGCTGCCGGCCGGTACGGCGAGCGAGGGCCAGTACTGCTCCAGCAGCGGCATCACCTCGCCGCGGTGGAATCCGATCTGTCCTTCCCGCCAGCGTTGCAGCCAGAAATCAGCGTCCATCCGTCACTCCGGTGCAGGCACCGCCGGTGCCCGTAGAGCGGGGCTCGCCCCGCTGCTTCCTGCCTGATTGCGGCACCTGCGCAGCGGGGCGAGCCCCGCTCTACGCAAGTCACTCGACAGCGAGGCCATCCACCTTCTGCCAGCCCCGCGGCAGCAGGCCGCCCCGCGTCGCCCGCGCGCCCAGGTACTCGTCCAGTTCCTTGAACGACAGCGTCATCGTGCGCTGCCCGCTGAACACCTGCAGCTTCTGTCCCGGTGCCACCGCGGCCACCGCGACCACGCGCTCGGTGCCGAGCTTGGCCTTGGGGATGTCGATCAGCTTGTTGCCCTTGCCCTTGTCCAGCTCCGGCAGGTCGCTCGCGGCGATGGCCAGCAGGTGGCCGGCGCTGGTCACCGCCACGATCCGGTCGGTCTCGACGCTGGCCACCGCCGCCGGCTGCAACACGCGCGCGTTCGGGGTCAGGTTGAGCATCGCCTTGCCGGCCTTGTTGCGGCCGGTCAGGTTCTCGAAACGGGTGACGAAACCGTAACCGTGCGAGGAGGCCAGCACGAAACGGGCGTCGTTGTCGCCGCTGGCCAGCGCCTGGAACGAGGCGCCCGCGGCCGGCGAGAAGCGGCCGGTCAGCGGCTCGCCGTTGCCGCGCGCCGACGGCAGGGTGTGCACCGCGGTCGAGTAGCTGCGGCCGGTCGAGTCCAGGAACGCCACCTGCTGGGTGCTGCGGCTCTTCACCGCGCCCAGCAGGCTGTCGCCTTCGCGGTACGACAGCCCGGCGGCATCGACATCATGGCCCTTGGCCGCGCGGATCCAGCCCTTCTCCGACAGCACCACGGTCATCGGCTCGCTGGGCACCAGCTCGGTCTCGTCGATCGCCTGCGCGGCGCCGCGCTGGACCAGCGGCGAGCGGCGCTCGTCGCCGAACTTCTTCGCGTCCGCCAGCAGTTCGTCCTTGACCAGCTTCTTGAGCTTGGCCTTGCTGCCGAGGATGGCGACGATGCGCTCCAGTTCCTTCGCAAGCTCGTCCTGCTCGCCGCGGATCTTCATTTCCTCCAGCCGCGCCAGCTGCCGCAGCCGGGTCTCCAGGATGTAGTCGGCCTGCTCCTCGGACAGGGCGAAGCGCGCGATCAGCGCGGCCCGCGGCTCGTCCTCGGTGCGGATGATGCGGATCACCTCGTCCAGGTTGAGGAAGGCGACCAGCAGGCCTTCCAGCAGGTGCAGGCGGCGCTCGACCTTCTCCTGGCGGTGCTTGAGGCGGCGGGCGACGGTGTCGGTGCGGAACACCAGCCACTCGTCCAGCATCGCCTTGAGGTTCTTGACCGCCGGCTTCCCGTCCAGGCCGATCACGTTCAGGTTGACCCGGTAGCTCTTCTCCAGGTCGGTGGTGGCGAACAGGTGGCCCATCAGCTGCTCGGCGTCGACCCGGTTGGAGCGCGGCACCAGCACCACCCGGACCGGGTTGGCGTGGTCGGATTCGTCGCGGATGTCTTCCAGCCACGGCAGCTTCTTGGCGCGCATCTGCGCGGCGATCTGCTCGATCACCTTCGACGGGGACACCTGGTAGGGCAGGGCGGTGACCACGAAGTTGCCGGTGCCTTCCTTGAGCCAGGTCGCGCGGGCGCGGACGCTGCCGTTGCCGGTCTCGTACATCGCGCGCAGGTCGGTCGCCGGGGTGATGATCTCGGCGGCGGTGGGATAGTCCGGCCCGCGCACGTGTTCGCACAGGTCGGCGACGGTGGCGTCGGGGTCGTCGAGCAGGCGCACGCAGGCGCTGACCACCTCGTTGAGGTTGTGCGGCGGCACGTCGGTGGCCATGCCCACGGCAATGCCGGTGGTGCCGTTGAGCAGCAGGTGCGGCAGCCGCGCCGGCATCCAGCTCGGCTCCTCGAGGGTGCCGTCGAAGTTGGGCACCCAGTCGACCGTGCCCTGGCCCAGTTCGCCGAGCAGGACCTCGGCGATCGGGGTGAGCCTGGATTCGGTGTAGCGCATGGCCGCGAACGACTTGGGGTCGTCGGTGGAGCCGAAGTTGCCCTGGCCCTCGATCAGCGGGTAGCGGTAGGAGAACGGCTGGGCCATCAGCACCAGCGCCTCGTAGCAGGCGCTGTCGCCGTGCGGGTGGTACTTGCCGATCACGTCGCCGACGGTGCGCGCGGACTTCTTCGGCTTCGCCGCCGCGTTCAGGCCGAGCTCGCTCATCGAATAGACGATGCGCCGCTGCACCGGCTTGAGCCCGTCGCCGACGAAGGGCAGGGCGCGGTCCAGCACCACGTACATCGAGTAGTCCAGGTAGGCGCGCTCGGCGTACTCGCGCAGCGGGATCTGTTCGAAGCCGTGGAAGGTGGGGCGGATGGTCTCGGTCATTGCGGGCACTGCGGGGGACAGGCCACGATTCTACCCGTCCGCCTGTCCCCGGATCAGCCCGCCCAGGGCAGCAGCGGGCCGCCCAGCCAGAGCGCGCGCGCCATCCAGGCGGTGGCCAGGGCGATGGCGATGGTCAGCGGGATGCCCACGCGCAGGAAGTCGCCGAAGGTGTACTGGCCGGGATTGAGGATCAGCAGGTTGCCGTGGTGGCCGATCGGGGTCAGGAACGAGGCCACGGCGCCCATCGCCGTGCACACCACGAACGGCGTCGGCGGCAGGTCCAGGCCATGCGCGAGCGCCAGCGCGATCGGCGCCAGCAATACCGTGGTCGCGGCGTCGGAAAGTATCTGGGTCAGCAGCGCCGCGGTGCCGAACATCACCAGCAGCAGGACGAACACCGGCCACTCGGCGGAATGGGCGAGCAGGAACTGCGCCACCAGTGCGGCCGTGCCGGTCTGCTCCATCGCGATCCCCAGCGGGATCACGCCGGCGATCATGACGAAGATGCGCACGTCGATCTGCGCGTAGGCCTGTTCGATCGCCACGCAGCGGGTCAGCACCATGGCCGCCGCGCCGGCCAGGAACGCGATCTGCGGCGGCAGCAGTTCGGTGGCGGCCGCGGCGACGGTGGCGGCCATGATGGCCAGCGCCATCGGCGCACGCCGCCGGCTCTTCTGCTGGCCCTGGAACGGCATCAGCATCAGGAAGCCGTGGTGCGCGGCCAGCGGCTGCAGGTCCTGCTCGCGGCCCCACAGCACCAGGAGGTCGCCTTCCTCGAGCCGCATCTCCGACAGCTCGCCGTGCAGCCAGCCCTCGCGCCGCCACAGGCCGACCACGACCACGCCCAGGGTGCGCAGGAAGTCGATCCCGGCCACGCTGCGGCCGATGAACTCCGAATTCGGGGCGACCACCGCCTGGACCAGGCGTTCCTCGCCCAGCACTTCGGTCTCGGGGTCCTCGCGCGGCTTGTCGCCGTACTTGGCGACCGCGTGCAGGGCCAGCCCTGGCTCGTCCTTGATCGAGGCGATCTCGTCGGGTGAGGCGCGGACCAGCAGGACATCGCCGGCGGCCAGCGGCCGGTCGCCGGCCTGCTGCCGGCGGCGCATGCCGTGGCGCAGCCAGTCCACCACCTGCAGGCGCTCGGCGAAGGCGTCCTCGAACTGTTGCCGGGTGCGGCCGACCCAGGGCGAGTCCGGCTCGACCAGCAGTTCGGTGTAGTAGCGCTCCAGGCGCAGGTAGTCGCCCTGCGGCGATTCGCCCATGCGCCGCGGCAGGAGCCAGCGGCCCAGCAGCATGTAGGCCGTGCCGAGCAGGACCAGCACCGCGCCGATCGGGGTGATGGCGAAGATGTCCAGCCCGGCGCCGCCGTCGCGCTTGAGCAGGTCGCTGGCCAGCAGGAAGGCGGGCGCGCTGAACAGGGTCAGGGTGGTGCCCAGCGAGGCGGCCAGCGACATCGGCATCAGCAGCCGCGAGGCCGCCAGCTTCTGCTCGCGCGCCAGGCGCATCAGGATCGGCAGCATCATCGCGGTCACCATCAGGTGGTGCGAGAAGGCGGCCAGCGCCGCGGTCGCGGGCATCACCACCGCGACCGTGCGCCACTCGCTGCCACCGGCCGCCCGGCCGATCGCCGCGCCGATGCGGTCGGTGATCCCGGTCGCGGCCAGCCCGGCCGAAAGCACGAACACCGCCGCGACGATGATCGCCGGCTCGCTCGAGAACCCCGCCAGGGCCTGCTTCGCATCGAGGATCCCGGTGAGCGCCAGTGCGAGCAGGGCCAGGACCGCGACCACGTCCACGCGCATCCGGCCGCTGATG
This sequence comes from Pseudoxanthomonas kaohsiungensis, assembly GCF_010211765.1. GTDB lineage: Bacteria > Pseudomonadota > Gammaproteobacteria > Xanthomonadales > Xanthomonadaceae > Pseudoxanthomonas > Pseudoxanthomonas kaohsiungensis. The sequence continues at coordinate 34,380 of NZ_PDWO01000018.1, forward strand.
AACAGCGCCAGGGTGGTGGCGAGGATGGCCAGGAAGAGGATCTGTTGCGTATCCATGCGCGGCGGGGCGTCCGGTGACCGATCCGCATCGTAGCCGGTGGGAGGGCGCGGGCCTGCGATGGCGGCCGGAAAAGAAAAACCCCCGCGTCTGGCGGGGGTCTTCAGGCAGGCGTGCCTGCGATGTCTGGTGCCCAGGAGAGGACTCGAACCTCCACGGTTTTACCCGCTAGTACCTGAAACTAGTGCGTCTACCAATTCCGCCACCTGGGCAGGTGAGGCCGCGCATTCTGGAGGGTGGCCGAAATCTTGTCAACGCCCCGTTGGCGCCCGCACGCCTGCACGCGGCCGTGAGCCGGGTGGGGTGTACGATCCGCGCATGAAAAACACAGGCAAGCGCGGCGGGAAGGCCGCGGGCGGCTCGGGCCGCAAGGACACCGGCCCCGGCAGGGCTGGCGGGGACGCGGCACGGACGAAGAAGACCCCGGGCAAACCCGCGGCGTCACCCAAGCTGCCGCCGTGGATGCCGGAGCCGCCGCCACGGGCTGGCGGCCGGCCGCCAGCCCCGGCCGGGACCGCGCACCAGGCGGCGCCCCGCAAGAGGCACCATGACCCGCATGCGGCGCGCGAGGCCGAGCGCTACGCCAACCCCATCGCCAGCCGCGAGGCGATCCTCGCCGCCCTGGAGGACGCAGGCGGGCCGCAGACCGCCGAGGAGCTGGCGCAGACCCTCGGCCTGACCGCCGAGGACCGCTTCGACGCGCTCGGCAAGCGCCTGGGCGCGATGGTCCGCGACGGCCAGCTGGTGCAGAACCGCCGCGGCGGTTTCGCCCCGGTCGAACACACCAACCTGATCTCCGGCACGGTGATCGCCAATCCCAACGGCTTCGGCTTCCTGCGCCCGGATGCCGGCGGCGGCGACGACCTGTTCCTGCCGCCGTACGAGATGCGCAAGGCCATGCACGGCGACCGCGTGCTGGCCAACGTCACCGGCATCGACCGCAGCGGACGCCGCGAGGGCAGCATCGCGCGCGTGCTCGAGCGCGGCATCAGCCGCCTGATCGGCAGCTTCGGCACCGAGGCCGGGATCAGCTTCGTGGTTCCGGACGACAAGCGCCTGCAGCGCAACATCCAGGTGCCGCAGGACGCCACCGGCGGCGCGCGCGACGGCCAGCTGGTGGTCTGCGAACTGGTCCAGGCCCCCGACGCGCGGCGTCCGCCGATCGGCAAGGTGATCGCCGTGCTCGGCGACAGCCTGACCCCGTCGCTGGTGGTCGAGGCGGCGATCCACGGCCACAACCTGCCGCACGAGTTCCCGCCGGAGGTGCTGGACGAAGCCACGGCGGTGCCGTTGACCGTCGAGCCGTCGATGGTCGGCGACCGCGTGGACCTGCGCGCCACCCCGCTGGTGACCATCGATGGCGAGGACGCCAAGGACTTCGACGACGCGGTCTACTGCGAGGTCAACAAGGCCGGCTTCCGCCTGGTGGTGGCCATTGCCGACGTGTCGCACTACGTGCGGCCGGGCACGCCGCTCGATAACGAGGCGCAGAAGCGCGCCACCTCGGTCTACTTCCCCGGCTTCGTCGTGCCGATGCTGCCGGAGACGCTGTCCAACGGGATCTGCTCGCTGAACCCGCGCGTCGACCGCATGTGCTTCGTCTGCGACATGCAGGTCGACCACGACGGCCAGGTCACCCGCTCGAAGTTCTACGAGGCGGTGATGAACTCGCATGCGCGCCTGACCTACACCCAGGTGTGGAAGGCGGTGGGCGAGGATGACGACGACGCCCGCGCCGAGATCGCGCCGGTGCTGCCCCACGTCGAGCGCCTGCACCAGCTCTACCAGGTCCTGGCCAAGGCGCGCGCGAAGCGCGGCGCGATCGAGTTCGAGACCTCCGAGGTCCGCTTCGTCCTGGACAACCGCGGCGAGGTCACCCAGGCCGGCATGCTGGTGCGCAACGATGCGCACAAGCTGATCGAGGAATGCATGATCGCCGCCAACGTCGAGGCGGCGCGGCACCTGATCAAGGCCGGCGTGCCGGCGCCTTACCGCATCCACGAGAAGCCCCCGGAAGGCAAGTACGCGGACCTGCTCGAGTTCCTCAAGGAATTCAAGCTCAGCCTGCCGCCGTGGGGCAAGGTCCAGCCCGGCGACTACACCCGCCTGTTGAAGAAAGTCCGCGAGCGCCCCGACGCGGCACTGCTGGAGTCGGTGCTGCTGCGCAGCCAGAGCCTGGCGGTCTACTCGCCGGACAACGCGGGCCATTTCGGCCTGGCGCTGGAGGCGTATGCGCACTTCACTTCGCCGATCCGCCGCTACCCGGACCTGCTGGTGCACCGCGCGATCAAGCATGCGCTGTCGCGGCGGAAGCCGGACGCTTTTCTTTATGCGCCGCGCGACATGGCGGGTCTGGCGCTGCAGTGCTCCGAGCGCGAACGCCGCGCCGACGAGGCCGAGCGCGAGGTCGACGAGCGCTACCGCGCCGCGTGGATGGAGCAGCACGTCGGCGGCCAGTTCGACGGCGTGATCAGCGGCGTGACCAGCTTCGGCCTGTTCGTGGAACTCGATCAGTCCAAGGTCAACGGCCTGGTCCACGTCACCCAGCTGCCGCACGACTACTACCACTTCGATCCGGTGCGGAAGACGTTGTCGGGCGAACGCCGCGGCATGCAGTTCCGGCTCGGCGACCGGGTCCGGATCATCGTGCTCAAGGCCAGCCTGGAGGAGCGCAAGATCGACTTCCGCCTGGTCGAGGACAGGGAGCGCGACACCGGCCTGCCGCCGCTGCCGCCGCGCGGGCAGCCGGCGAAGCGGACCAAGCAGAAGTACTGAGTCGCCGTGGCCAGCGAACCGGCGGTGCATACGGGGGGCTGCCAGTGCGGGGCGGTGCGCTTCCGCGTCACCGGCCCGCTGGACGACGCCTCGATCTGCCATTGCCGGATGTGCCAGAAGGCGTTCGGCGCCTACTACGCGCCGCTGGTGTCCACCCGCGGCGCGCGGCTGGAATGGACCCGCGGCGAGCCGAAGCGGTTCCAGTCCTCGAACCTGGTCCGGCGCGGGTTCTGCGGCGACTGCGGGACCCCGCTGACCTACGAGGCCCCCGATGGCGTGGCGCTGGCCGCCGGCGCGTTCGACGACCCGGCGGGGCTGGCGCCATGGATCCAGTACGGGATCGAGGGTCGCCTGCCGTATGTCCAGGGGCTGTCCGCCCTGCCGGCCCGTCGCACCGAGGAGGACGAGGCGGCCGCGGACTTCCTGTCGCGGATCGTGTCCTACCAGCATCCGGACCACGACACCGGACACTGGCCGCCGCGCACCGGGGCGTGAACGCGAGGCCGGCTCGTGCCGGCCCCCGGATGCGATAATGCCGGCTTCCCTTCGGCGGCCCCGTGCATGAGCAGCAAGCAGAACCAGTGGATCGTCGGCGTCAATGCGGTGGCCTCGGCCGTCGAGAACGACGCCGAGAACGTGCGCGAGGTGCTGGTCGAGTCCGGTGCGCGCAACCCGCGGCTGGTCGAGATCGAAGAGCAGGCGCGGCGCCGCGGCATCGACGTGCGCAAGGTCGCCACCCAGGCCCTGGACGGCATCGGCGGCAGCGTCCGCCACCAGGGCGTGGCCGCGCGCTATGCCGCGGCGAAGACCTGGGACGAGCACGAGCTGGCCGGCCTGGTCGAGGCCGCCGCGGGCAAGGCGCTGCTGCTGGTGCTCGATGGCGTGCAGGATCCGCACAACCTCGGCGCCTGCCTGCGCAGCGCCGCGGCCGCAGGCGCGACCGCGGTGGTGATTCCCAAGGACAAGTCCGCCCCGGTGAACGCCACCGTGCGCAAGACGTCGGCCGGTGCGGCCGACCGGCTGCCGGTGGTGTCCGTGACCAACCTGTCGCGCACGCTGCGCGAGCTGCAGAAGCTGGGCGTGTGGATCTACGGCCTGGCCGGCGAGGCGGAGCCATCGCTCTATTCGCTGGACCTGAAGGGCAACGTGGCCCTGGTCCTGGGCGGCGAGGCCGAAGGCCTGCGCCGGCTGACCCGCGAGCACTGCGACGGGCTGGTGCGCATCCCGATGCCGGGCGACATCGAAAGCCTGAACGTGTCGGTGGCCGCCGGCGTCTGCCTGTTCGAGGCGGTGCGCCAGCGCGCCTGACGGCCGTGCGGCGCGGGGGCTCGCGGCTCGGGGGAGCGGGAATGTCGGACTCGGAAGCGGGATGCCGGTCGCGGCGGGCGGGACGGCGCCGGAGGGTACGGGCCTGGCGCTTGGTGGTCGCGTTGCTGCTTGCCTCGCTGCCCTGGCTTGCGGCTGCGGCGGCCGCCGGCAGCGGGGCGCCACACGCGCCGGCATTGCGCGACTACGCCATCGATGCCTGGACCACGCGCAACGGGCTGCCGCACAACTCCCTGCGCGACATCGCGCAGACCCCGGATGGCTACCTGTGGTTCGCGACCTGGGAAGGCGTGGTCCGCTACAACGGCGTGGCGTTCACCGTGTTCGACCGCGGCAGCGAGCAGGCCCTGCGCGACAACGGCGTCGGTGCGTTGTACGTGGATCCGCGCGGCCGGCTGTGGATCAGCGATTCGCGCGGCAATGTCGGGCGGCTGGAGGCGGACGGTCGCTGGGCCTACGTCGAGCGCATGCCGCAATGGCCGCAGGCGCTGGTCCACGACATGGCGATGGACGGGCAGGGGCGCATGTGGCTGCTGTTCGAAGGCCATGGACTGGGCCGGGTGGAGCCGGATGGCCGCCTCGCGTACATCCCGCCCCCGGCCGGGATTCCGCTGCGGGCCAGCTTCCCGCACATGGCGGTCGATGCGCGCGGACGGGTCTGGATCGGCACGCTCGATGGCCTGGTGATGCTCGATGCCGCGGGCACGTGGCACCGTTTCGGCCGGGGCGAGGGCCTGCCGGCGGGCCTGGTCTGGCCTTACCTGGCGCCGGACGACACGGTCTGGCTCGCAGCGGAAGGCGCGCTGTTCCGGGTGGATGGCGATCGCATCGTCGCCGCGCACGCGCTGCCCGACTCGGGCCACGTCACCACGATGCTGGTCGACCGCAGCGGCGCGCTGTGGGTCGGCACCGAGAACCGGGGCATCGCCCGCATCGACGGCAGGGGCGCGGACTGGCTGCCGCCGGGAGGCGTGCTGCCGCGGGGGCGCATCGCCAGCCTGCTGGAGGATGCCGAGGGCAGCATCTGGGTCGGCGCCAACGGCGGCCTGTTCCGCCTGCGCGAGACGCTGTTCACCGGCTTCACGCGTCGCGACGGACTCGCCAGCGACTACGTGCGCGCGGTGCTGGAGGATCGCGATGGCGTGCTGTGGGTGGGCAATGGCGGCGGCCTGGACCGGCAGTCCGGGGACGGCCGCTTCGACCACGTGGCCTTGCCGGGAGCCGGCGGCGAGGAACCTTCGGTGCTCAGCCTGGCCGAGGGCACTGCCGGCGACCTGTGGGTCGGCACCTTCGCCGACGGTGTCTACCGCTTGCGCGGCGATGGATTGCTGCGCCACTACACCCAGGCCGATGGCCTGCCCAGCGGGCACGTGCGCGCGATCGGCGTCACCGCCGACGGCACGGTCTGGATCGGCAGTCGGCGCGGGGTGGTCTGGATCGACGCGGAGGCCGGTGCCGACGGCGTGCAGCCGCCGCCCGCGGTGCCGGGGTTGCCGCAGGGGCTGGTGACCGCGCTGGCGGGCATCGGTGCCGACCTGTGGATCGGCTCGGTGGAGGGCGCCAGCGTGCTGCGTGGCGGCCGGGTCGAGAAGATCGACCTGGACGCGGCCGGCGGCGGCGCGCGCTCGGTGTTCGGGTTCCGCCAGGTGGACGAGGCGGTATGGATCTCCACCGATCGCGGCCTGTACCGCTACCGCGATGGACGGGTCTCGCGCGTGGGACTGGAGCAGGGCCTGCCGGTGGATGCGGTGTTCCAGCTGGTCCCCGACCGCCAGGGCGAGGCCTGGCTGAGCAGCAATCGCGGGGTGATCCGCGTGCCGATGGATGCGCTGCAACTGGTCGCGGACGGCCGCCTGCCGGTGCTGCCCCGCGCGCGCCTGCATACCGAGATGGACGGCCTGCCCAGCGCGCAGGGCAACGGCAGCTCCTCGCCGCCGGCGATCCTGCGCCGGGATGGCACGCTGTGGCTGGCCACCGCCGCCGGCGTGGCGCGCGCCGATCCGGCGCGCCTGCCGCGCTACCTGGATCGCCAGCCGCCGCCGGCGGTGATCGAATCGGTCCATCGCGACGGGCAGCCGGTGGACTGGACCACCCGGCACGCGCTCGCCGGTGGCGGCCGCATCGCCGTCAGCTACGCGGGCCTCAGCTACCTGCTGCCCGAGCGGATCCGCTACCGCACGCGCCTGCTGGGCCTGGACAGCGACTGGATCGAGCGCGGCACCCAGCGCAATGTCGAGTTCATCGGCCTGCCGCCCGGCGACTACACCCTCGAGGTGGACGCCGCACATCCGGACGGGGCCTGGAGTCCGCGGCCGGCGCGCTGGAGCTTCAGCGTGCGCCCGATGTGGTGGCAGCGCCCGGACGTGCAGCTGCTGGCGGCGCTGGTGGTGCTGGGCGGGCTGTTCGCGCTGTACCGCTGGCGCCTGCGCCGCTACCACGCGCGCAACCGCCGCCTCGAGCGCCTGGTCCGTGAACGCACTGCCGACCTGCAGGCGCAGGCCGAACGGCTGGTGGCGGCCGACCGCGAGCGCAGCGAACTGCTGGAGAAGCTGCGCGAGCAGGCCGAGGCCTACGGCCGCCAGGCACGCGAAGATGCGCTGACCGGGCTGCCCAACCGCCGCCACTTCGACGAAGTGCTGGCCCGCGACCTGGCCCTGGTCCGTCGCGGCGGCCACCCGCTGTGCCTGGCCCTGCTCGACATCGACCACTTCAAGCGGATCAACGACACCTGGTCGCACAGCGTGGGCGATGCGGTGCTGCGCGAGGCCGCGCAGGTGCTCGCCGCCGAGAGCCGCGCCTGCGACCTGCTGGCGCGGCTGGGCGGCGAAGAGTTCGCCCTGCTGCTGCCGGACACGCTGCTGGACGAGGCGCTGCTGGTCTGCGAGCGCCTGCATGCGACCTTCCGCGAGCGGGTGGGGTGGGCGGGCATCGAGGGCCTGCGGGTCACCTTCAGCCTGGGCGTGGTCGCCTGCCGGCCGACCGACACCGCCGCTTCGCTGCTCGAACGCGCCGACGCGGCCCTGTACCGGGCCAAGGACGAAGGCCGCGACCGCCTGCAGGCCGGTTGAAGGCGCTCAGCCCGGCAGTGGCGACGGCCAGGCGTTGGCGATGCGGCAGAACAGCCGCGCGGTCTGTTCGGCGTCGTACACCGCCGAGTGCGCATCCTCGGCGTTCCAGTCGAAGCCGGCGGCGTGCATCGCGCGCGCGAGCACGGTCTGGCCGTAGGCGATGCCGGACAGGGTGACCGTATCGAACACGCTGAACGGGTGGAACGGGTTGCGCTTGTGGCCGGTGCGCGCCACCGCGGCGTTGACGAAGTTGAGGTCGAAGTGGGCGTTGTGGCCGACGAGGATCGCGCGCTGGCAACCGTGGCGGCGCACCGCGGCGCGGACCTGGTTGAACACGTGGCCGAGCGCGTCGCGCTCGGGCTTGGCCAGCCGGAACGGGTGGTCGAGGTCGATGCCGGTGATCTCCAGGGACTTCGGGTCGATCTCGGTGCCCGGGGCGGGGATGAAATGCGCGCTCGCGGTCTGCCCGGGCACGAACAGGCCCTGCTCGTCGAGCTCGATCGGCACGGCGGCCATCTCCAGCAGCGCATGCCGGTTCCAGTCGAAGCCGCCGGTCTCCACGTCCACGACCACGGGCAGGAAGCCGCGGAAGCGGCGGGCCATCGCGCCGGGCGGCGCGGCGGGCGGTTCGGCGTGGGAGGGATCTTCCAGGTCGGCGTCGCTCATGCGCGAAGGGTAGCAGAGCGCGCGCGGCCGACGGATCAGGCGCGGGGCACGGTGCCCTTGATGGTGCCTTCCGCGCGCATCCGCTCGAGCATGGTCGCGCCCTGCGCGAGGAACCCGGCATCCGCTTCGACGCCGGCTTCTGCCGCGAGCGCCTGCAGCCGGGCGCGGCCGCTGTGGCCACCTTCGCCGAGCAGCTCCAGCAGGCGGTACACCAGCGGCGATATCGCGGCGAAACGCGCGCTGCCATCGCCGTCGCGCCGGACCAGGAGCAGGGTCGGTGCGCCCGGCGCCGCGGGCGGAACGTGGTCCGGGCCGATCGTGTGCACGGGCCAGTCGTAGGCCAGCGCGCGTATCCAGGGCGACAGCACCGGGATGCCGTCCAGCAGGTCGCCCGCCGGGTCATGCGCCGGCAGCGGGCTGTCGTCGATCTGCACCGCCAGCTCGATCCATTCGTAGTGCGCCAGTTCCCGCAGCCAGGGCGGATCGCCGGGGTCGGGGCTTTCCTCCAGGAAGCGGATGAACTCGCGCGCCAGCTCCGGGAACAGCGGCGTGCGGCTGCGGTGCGTGGAGTAGAAGCGGCGTACCAGGGCCCGCCAGGCGTCCTCGCCGAGCGTGCGCCGGATCACCGGGAAATTCGCGGCGAGCAGGCCGGCGATGTTGTTGAAGAACAGGTCGCGGTAGATGGCCATGCGCCGCGGCTCGATCCCCGGGGGCGGCGGGTTCGCGGCCGGATCGCGCAGGTGCGCGGCGAAGGCGGACTGCTGCTGGCGCAGGTCAGCCATGCAGCCTGCCCGTCGCCACGCCGGAGGCGGCCGCCTGCTGCAGCTGGCGGATGCGTTCGACCTCTTCCAGCAGCACCGCCAGCGGCGGCAGGTTGAAGTCGCGCTCGAGCAGGGTGGGGCGCACGCCGTGCAGGCGGTAGGCCTCGGCGAGCAGGTCCCAGACATCGCCCTTCACCGGCGCCCCGTGCGTGTCGACCTTCAGGTCCACGGCTTCGTCGTAGTGGCCGGCGACGTGGTAGGAGGCGATCCGGTCGCCGGGCATGCGCGCCAGGAACGCGTGCGGGTCGTAGCCGTGGTTGACCGCGTTGACGTAGACGTTGTTCACGTCGAGCAGCAGGTCGCAGCCGGCTTCCGCGAGCACAGCGGCGACGAACGTGGCCTCGTCCATCGCCTGCGTCCCGGCGGGCTGCGGATGGGCGGCGTAGTACGAGACGTTCTCCACCGCGACGCGGCGGCCGAGCGCGTCCTGCACCTGGCGGATCCGCGCGGCGACATGGGCCACCGCTTCGTCGGTGAACGGGATCGGCATCAGGTCGTAGAGGTGGCCGTCGTCGGTGCAGCAGCTCAGGTGTTCGCTGTACAGGCGCACCCGGTGGCGGTCGAGGAACCGGCGGGTCCGGCCCAGGAACACGTCGTCCAGCGGGTCGGTCCCGCCCAGCGACAAGGACAGCCCGTGGCAGGTAAGGGGATGGCGATCGGACAGCTCGTCCAGCGCCTCCCCCAGCCGCCCGCCGACGCCGATCCAGTTGTCCGGCGCGCATTCGAGGAAATCGAACGCGCCGGCCGGTGCGGCGCGGAGCTCGTCGAGCATCGCGCGCCGCAGGCCCAGGCCAGCGCTGGCGTCAGGCAAAGTCATCGGAGGTCAGGAGCAGTCCCACCAGGCAAAGGAATCCGACCCCCTGATGACCCGCACATGGATGTGCGGGCTCCCGCGAGGGACTCGCATCGAGGACTGGCGCCTATGCCGCGCCGCCGCACTTGCCCTCGCCGCACTTGCCTTCCCCGCACTTGCCTTCGCCGGCCTTCTTCTCGCCGCACTTGCCTTCGGCGCCCTTGGCGGCGTGGTGCGCCTTGCGCTCGGCCTCGTCGATGAAACCGTCCTGGTTGGCATCGATTTTCGCGAACTGGTCGGCCTTGGCGGGGTGGGCGGCGACGAACTCGGCCTGCGACACGCGCCCGTCCTTGTCGGCGTCGACCTTGTCCATGCCGCACTTGCCCTCGCCGCACTTGCCTTCCTGCGCCTTGGCGGTCTCGCCGGCGGCGAGCATGTAGCCCTGCGCCAGCGGCTCCATGGCGAAGGCGGCGCCGGTGAGGGTCAGGCCGGCGAGCGCGGTACCGAGCGCGATGGCGGCGGGTTTCTGCTTGGACATGGCTGTGCTCCGTGAAGTCTGGGGCGCGGGAAGCGGCGCGCCCGCCGCCGGGGGGTGCCCAAGTCTACCCCCGGTTCGTTATCACGGCGTGGCGGGCCCGGCGCCGGGGGAGGCGGCGCCCGGGCACCGGCTCAGGGCGCGCTGACCGTGGTGCTGGTGTCGTCGCGCTTCTCGCGGGGCGGCAACGGCTGTTCGCCATGGATCAGGAACCACACGTTCTCGGCGATGTTGGTGGCGTGGTCGCCGATCCGCTCCAGGTTCTTGGCCATGAACAGCAGGTGTGTGCAAGGAGTGATGTTGCGCGGGTCCTCCATCATGTAGGTCAGCAGTTCGCGGAACAGCGCGGTGTACTGCTCGTCCAGCCGTGCGTCGTTCTCGCGGACCTGCAGGGCGAGCTCGCTGTCGCTGGTCTGGTAGGCGCGTAGCGCCAGCCGGACCTGGCCGGCGGCCAGCATGCCCAGGGCACGGAGGCCGGAGGTGTGGGGGAGCGGGGGCGCGGCGTTGAGCGCGATCGAGCGCTTGGCAACGTTGGCGGCGTAGTCGCCGATGCGCTCGATGTCCGCCGGGATGCGCAGGCCGGCGAGGATCTCGCGCAGGTCGCGCGCCATCGGTCCGCGCAGCGCCAGCAGCATCACGTCGTGGCTGATCCGGCGTTCGGCCGCGTCGATGGACTCGTCGTTGGCGACGATCCGGCGCGCGGCGCTGTCGTCGCGGCGATCGACCACGTCCAGCGCGGCTTCGAGCTGGACCACGGCGACGTGGCCCATCTGCACGATCTCCTCGACCAGGTGGCGCTGCTCCTCGTCGTAGCTCTTGACGATGTGCTCGTGGGGAGGGGTCGTGGTCATGGGTGCTGTCCGGAATCGAATGAATGTGTGTTGCCGTCCATGGCGCGGCGGCTCGGCTTCGGACAACCCGGCCCGGCCATCCATGGCCGGGCGTTCGTCCGATCGCGCGGCAGTGCCGCGCAGGCGATCGTCCTCACCCGAACCGTCCGGTGATGTAGTCCTCGGTCTGCTGCCTGGAGGGACTGGAGAAGATCACCTGGGTGCGGTCGTGCTCGATCAGGTCGCCCAGGTACATGAAGGCGGTGTAGTCGGACACGCGCGCGGCCTGCTGCATGTTGTGGGTCACGATCACGATCGTGTAGTCCTTCTTCAGCTCCTCGACCAGCTGCTCGATGCGGCTGGTCGAGATCGGATCCAGCGCCGAGGTCGGCTCGTCCAGCAGCAGCACGTCCGGGCGCAGCGCCACGGCGCGCGCGATGCACAGGCGCTGCTGCTGGCCGCCGGACAGGCCCAGTGCGCTCTGGCCCAGCTTGTCCTTGACCTCGTCCCACAGCGCGCCCTGGCGCAGCGCGTGCTCGACGCGGTCGGCCATCTCGCCCCTGGACAGCTTCTCGTGGTGGCGGATGCCGTAGGCCACGTTCTCGAAGATGGTCATCGGGAACGGCACCGGCTTCTGGAACACCATGCCGACCTTGGAGCGCAGCCGGTTCATCGGATACTTGTGCGAGAGGATGTTCTCCCCGTCCAGCAGCACTTCGCCGCGCGCCTCGAGCTTGGGATACAGCGCGTAGATGCGGTTGAAGATGCGCAGCAGGGTGGACTTGCCGCAGCCGGAGGGGCCGATCAGCGCGGTCACCCGCTTCTCGGGTATTTCCAGGTTGATTCCCTTGAGCGCGTGGAACTTGTCGTAGTAGAAGTCCAGGCCGCGCGCGGCGAGCTTGACCGGCGCGGCGCTGGCCGGCTCGGCGTGTGCGGTCACCGCGATGCGCTGCATCGGTGCGGCGGAGGCGTGGTCGGTCATGGCCGGGTTCCGGGAAAGGTCAGTCATGGGTGATCCTGTTGCGCAACAGCAGGGCGCGTGCGCCGAGGCTGACCAGCAGCACGAAAACGGTCAGTACCAGGGCGCCGGCCCAGGCCAGTACCTGCCAGGACTCGTAGGGGCTGGCCGCGAACTGGTTCATCACCACCGGCACCGACGCCATCGGCTGGAAGATGTTCGTGTTCCAGTACTGGTTGCCGAACGCGGTGAACAGCAGCGGCGCGGTCTCGCCGGAGATGCGGGCCAGGGCCAGCAGCACGCCGGTGACGATGCCGGCCGAGGCGCTGCGGTACAGCACCTGGACGGTCACCTTCCACTGCGGGATGCCGAGCGACAGCGCCGCCTCGCGCATCTGCACCGGGACCAGGCGCAGCATCTCGTCGGTGGTGCGCACCACCACCGGCAGCACGATGAACGCCAGCGCGAGCGCGCCGGCGAACGCGGAGAAGTTGCCGCCGGTCTGCATCACGTACAGGGTGTAGACGAACAGGCCAAGCACGATCGACGGCGCCGACAGCAGGATGTCGTTGACGAAGCGCACCACCGTGCCCGCCTTGCGCGCGTTGCCGTACTCGGCAAGCCAGGTGCCCGCGGCGATCCCCAGCGGCGTGCCGATGGCGATGGCCAGCACGCACATCACCGCGCTGCCGAAGAACGCGTTGGCCAGGCCGCCTTCTTCCATCGGCGGCGGCGTCATCCGGGTGAACAGGTTCCAGTCGATCCCGGCGATGCCCTTGGCCACCAGGGTCCACAGGATCCAGCCCAGGAAGAACAGGCCGAACAGCGCGGTGGCGCAGGACAGCACCAGCGCCAGCACGTTGACGATGCGACGCTTCAGGTACAGGCGCCCGGCAACGGAAGCGGAAGCGGCGGGGGCGGGGGCGGCCATCAGTTGCCCTCCCGGCGCGAGAGCTGCATCAGCATCAGGCGGGCGATGGCCAGCACCACGAAGGTGACGATGAAGAGGACGAAGCCCAGCAGCAGCAGCGCGGAGCGGTAGGTTTCGGTCGCCTCGCCGAAGTCGTTGGCGATCAGCGCGGCGATGGTGGTGCCCGGCTCGAGCAGCGACGGCGACAGGCGCACGCTGTTGCCGATCACGAACGCCACCGCCATGGTTTCGCCCAGGGCGCGGCCCAGGCCGAGGAAGATGCCGCCGATCACCGCCGAGCGGGTATAGGGCAGGACGATGTCCCAACTCACTTCCCAGCGGGTCGAGCCGAGCGCATAGGCCGACTCCTTCAGGCGCGTGGGCACGGTCAGGAACACCTCGCGCATCACCGAGGAAATGAACGGGATCACCATGATCGCCAGCACGAAACCGGCGGTGAGCATGCCGATGCCGAGCGGCGGGCCCTGGAACAACGGGCCGACGAGCGGCCATTCACCCAGGGTGTCGTTGAGGAACGGGGTCACGTACTCCGTCATCACCGGCACGAGCACGAACAGGCCCCACATGCCGTAGATGATCGAAGGGATGCCCGCGAGCAGCTCGATCGCGGTGCCGACCGGGCCGCGCAACCAGCGAGGCGCCACTTCGGTGAGGAAGAAGGCGATGCCGAAGCTGACCGGGACGGCGATCACCATCGCGATCAGGGCGGTGACCAGGGTGCCGTAGATCGGCGCCAGCGCGCCGAACTTGTTCTCGACGGGATTCCACTCGGCCGAGTAGAAGAAACTCAGGCCCTGCATCTCCAGGGCGTGGCGACCACCCCAGAGCATCGACAGGGCGGCGCTGGCCAGCGCGACCAGGACGAACACCACGCATGCCACCAGCGCGTAGCGGAACAGCCGGTCGTTGCGGGCGTCGCGCAGGTCGCGCCCGGCGGGGGCGGCCGGTGCAGCTTCGAATGTCGTCGTGTTCATCGGGTCTTCGGCGCGGGGCGGGCGTCGCTGCGGGAAGCGGCGGAGCGCGGCGGTCCGGTGGGAGGGAGTGCGGACCGCCGGCTCCGCGGCGCGTGGAGGGGCGGCTTCCTTCGAAGCCGCCCCGGATCTGTCCCGTTACTTGAACTCGGCAGCCCAGTAGGCCTCGATCTGCTGCACCAGCTCCGGCGGCAGCGGCACGTAGTGCAGTGCCTGTGCCTGCGGCTGGCCCTGCTCGAAGGCCCACTTGAAGAACGCGAGCGTGGCCTGGCTGCGTGCCGGATCCTTCGGCTGCTTGGGCATCAGCATGAAGTTGGTGGCGGTGATCGGCCACGCCTGCTCGCCCGGCGCATTGGTGATCACCAGGTTGAAGTCCTTGGCGCTGGTCCAGTCGGCGCTGGCGGCCGCGGCCGCGAAGGTGTCCGCGTTGGGCTGCACCCACTGGCCGGCCGCATTCTGCAGGGAGGCGTAGGGCATGGCGTTCTGCAGCGCGTAGGCGAGCTCGACGTAGCCGATGCCACCCTTGATCTGCTTGACGTAGGCGGCGACGCCCTCGTTGCCCTTGCCGCCGACGCCGGCCGGCCATTGCAGCGATGTTCCTTCGCCGACCTTCTCCTTCCACTCGCCGCTGACCTTTGACAGGTAGTTGCTGAAGTTGAAGGTGGTGCCGGAACCGTCGGAACGGTGCACCAGGGTGATCTTCTCGGCAGGCAGCGCGACGCCCGGGTTGGCCGCGGCGATGGCCGGGTCGTTCCACATGGCGACCTTGCCGAGGAAGATGTCGGCCAGCAGCGGGCCGGTCAGGCGCAACTGGCCGGGCTGGATGCCTTCGAGGTTGAATACCGGCACCACGCCGCCGATGGCCGACGGGAACTGGCCCAGGCCCGCGGCCGCCAGCTCTTCGCTCGGCAGCGGCTTGTCGGAGGAACCGAAGTCCACCGTGCCCGCCTTGATCTGGGCGATGCCGCCCCCGGAGCCGATCGACTGGTAATTGACCTTGTTGCCGGTGGCCGCGTTGTAGTCGGCCGACCACTTGGACACGAGCGGGTAGATGAACGACGCGCCGGCGCCGGAGATCTGCGCGGCCACCTGCTCGCCGGCCGCCGGCGCGTCGGCGCCTTGCGTGGCCGGTGCGGTGGCGGCGTTGTCGGCGTCGCCGCCGGCAGAGCACGCGGCCAGGGCGAGGCTGGCGGCCAGGGACAGGACGAGGGGGCGGAGCGGGAAGGGCTTCATGGGCTCGTTTCTGGGCTGGGCCGGCGGGCCGGCGGATGGGCACATGAAATGATGTTTTTGTGACAACCGTATGACGCGCCCCCGGCGTTCTGCCCGGCCGCCCCTGGTTGCATCGCAAGCGGCTGTATTCAAAGAAAAAAGAGCGCGGACCGAAGTCCGCGCTCCCGGGTGAACGGCGAGGGGAGAGAGCCCGCCGCTCAGTACTTCATGTGCTGCGCCCAGTACGCCTCGATCTGCTTGACCAGCGCATCGGGCAGCGGCACGTAGTCGAGCTGGCGCGCCTGGGCATCGCCGTTGGCATAGACCCACTGGAAGAACGTCTTAGCGTTCCTCGCGCCGGCCGCGTTCTTCGGCTGCTTGTACATGAGGATGAAGTTGGTGGCGGTGATCGGCCAGGAGTTCTCGCCCGGCGCATTGGTCATCACCAGGTAGAAATCCTTGGCCTTGGCCCAGTCGGCGCTGGCGGCGGCGGCGGCGAAGCTCTCTTCGCTGGGCTGCACGAAGCGGCCTGCGGCGTTCTTCAGGGCCGCGTGCGAGAGCTTGTTCTGCAGCGCGTAGGACAGCTCGACGTAGCCGATGCCGCCCTTGACCTGCTTGACGTAGGCGGTCACGCCCTCGTTGCCCTTGCCGCCGATGCCGGCCGGCCACTGCACCGAGGTGCCTTCGCCGACCTTGTCCTTCCATTCCGGGCTGACCTTGGACAGGTAGTTGACGAAGTTGAAGGTGGTGCCCGAGCCGTCGGAGCGGTGGACGACGGTGATCTTCTGGTCGGGCAGGGCCAGGCCCGGGTTGAGCGCGGCGATGGCCGGATCGTTCCACTTGGCGATCTTGCCCAGGAAGATGTTGGCCAGGGTCGGGCCGTCGAGCTTCAGCGCGCCCGGAGCCACGCCCTGCACGTTGACGATCGGCACCACGCCGCCGATCACCGACGGGAACTGCGCCAGGCCGTACTTGGCCAGCTCCTCGGGCTTGAGCGGCGCATCGGACGAGCCGAAGTCGACCGTGGCCGCCTTGATCTGGGCGATGCCGCCGCCGGAGCCGATCGACTGGTAGTTGACCTGCTTGCCGGTCGCACCCTTGTAGTCGGCCGACCACTTCGACATGACCGGATAGATGAAGGAAGCCCCGGCGCCGGTCACGTCGTTGGCGTGGGCGAGGGAGATCGAGGAAGCGGCCGCGATCAGTGCGGCGGCGGCGCGGGTCTTGAACGTGAAGTTCACGGTGCAACTCCGTAAGCAGCGGGTGGGTGGTGGCGGACGCGAAGCCGACGCATCCAGCGGCGGCCATTCCATAACCGATCCGTGACAGCGCCGCGTAATCCACGTGACCGCGGGGTGACACCGCGCTGCGGCCGGCGCCGAGCGGCCGGTCACCGTTCTGTCATATCGCCGTCGCGTCCCTGAAAGATCGCGGTCGCAAGCTGCGCGGCGTTTAACGGGTGCTTCACGTTCCCAGGCGGAACCGCACCGCTCTCGCCAGACCACCACCACCGGAGTTCCTCCATGCGTTATTCCTATCTCGCCGTCGCCCTCGCCGCGGCCCTGGGCACGACCGCCGCCTTCGATGCGGCCGCCGCCGAGAACGCCGAACTGGCCGCGCTGAAGGCGCAGCTGGCCGAGCTGCAGGCCAAGGTCGCCGAGCTCGAGACACGCACCGACGCCCAGTCCGACATCAACGTGGGCACCCAGCAGAGCATCGAGAACATCGCGGCGACCACGCCGAAGGTCGAGACCAAGGGCGGCATCAAGGTCACCTCGGCGGACAAGAAGTTCGAGGCCTCCATCGGCGGTCGCATCCATTTCGACGCCTATGCCTTCGACCGCGACATCGCGGCCACCACCGGCACCAGCGAGTTCCGCCGCGCGCGCCTGACCCTGGCCGGCAAGGCGCTGGGCTGGGACTACAAGCTCGAGCAGGACTTCTCCGCCGGCACCAACCTGGACGGCCTGCGCGATGCCTATATCGCCACCGGCCTGTGGGGCGGCAAGGCCACCATCGGCCATTTCAAGCCATACCGCTCGATGGAGGAGCTGACCAGCTCCAACGAGATCCTGATGATGGAGCGTCCGTTCGCGTCGGCCACCGGACTGTTCAGCGGCCGCCAGTTCCAGCAGGGCGTGGGCTACCAGCGTTCGGGCGACAACTACACCGCCGGCTTCACCGTGTTCAACCTGCGCGGCGCCTCGGGCACCCGCAACGAGGGCATGGGCGCTTCGGGCCGCGTCACCTGGGCGCCGATCAACAACGACAACGAAACCCTGCACTTCGGCGGTTGGGCCAGCCAGGAGAACGCCAACCAGGGCTCGGCCGACATGTCGGCGGTGGCCAGCTACGCCGGCCGGCGCGGCCCCTCGCAGACCATCGCCACCACTACCGGCGCCAGCCGCAACACGATCACCGCCTACGGCCTGGAAGCGGCCGGCGCGTTCGGCCCGCTGTTCTTCCAGGGCGAGTACGCCAACGCCACCTTCGGCCAGCCGATCGGCGGCGACCAGGACGTGTCCACCTGGTACCTGCAGGGCAGCTGGCTGCTCAATGGCGGCCACAAGCCGTACAAGGCGGCTACCGGCGTGTTCGGTTCGCCGAAGGTCGACAAGGGCCTGTGGGAGCTGACCGCGCGCTACGACACCATCGAGAACAAGGACATCGCCGACCGCGAGGCGACCAGCGTGATCCTCGGCGTCAACTACTACGTCAACGCCAACCTGCGCTTCATGTTCAACTACACGCAGGGCGAGAACGAGGTGACCGGCGACGAGACCGGCCAGTACGCGCTGCGCACGCAGTTCGCCTGGTAAGACGCCCACGGCTCACCGCCACGGAAGCGCCCCGCACCGCGGGGCGCTTTTCTTTTTTCGCGGGTCAGGCGGGCGTCTTGTCCGGCCAGTGGCACAGGTCGCGGACCACGCACTGCGGGCAATCGGGCTTGCGCGCCTTGCACACGTAGCGGCCGTGCAGGATCAGCCAGTGGTGCGCGTCCTGCAGGTATGGCGGCGGCACCCGGCGCAACAGCGCGTCCTCGACCGCGCGCACGTCCTTGCCCGGCGCCAGGCCGGTGCGGTTGGCGACGCGGAAGATATGCGTATCCACCGCCATGGTGGATTCGCCGAACGCGGTGTTGAGGACTACGTTGGCGGTCTTGCGGCCGACGCCGGGCAGCGCCTCCAGCGCGGCGCGGTCGCGCGGCACTTCGCCGCCGTGCCGTTCGACCAGGATCGCGCAGGTCGCGATCACGTTCTTCGCCTTGGCGTTGAACAGTCCGATCGTGGCGATGTGCTTCTTCAGCCCGTCCTCGCCCAGCGCCAGGATCGCCTGCGGCGTGTTGGCCAGCGGATACAGCCGGCGGGTGGCCTTGTTCACGCCCACGTCGGTGGCCTGCGCCGACAGGATCACCGCGACCAGCAACTCGAACGGCGTGGTGTATTCCAGCTCGGTGGTCGGATGCGGGTTGAGCTCCTGCAGGCGCGCGAACATCTCCTCGATCTCGGCGGCCTTCATCAAGGTGACGCGCGGCGTCGCGGTCTTGCCTGGACGGGCTTGCGTGCCGGTTGCGGCTTTCTTCGCGGGCGTCTTCTTGGCGGGCGCTGCCGGCTTTTTCGCAGCGCTGCGCCCGGCGGAACTTCTACGCACGCTCATTCGCTTGTTTTCCCGGCCGCGCGTGCACGTGCACGCGCCAGTGCTGCCGCGGCCGCCGGGGGCAGGGCGGGTCGAGGGGGTGCGTCGACGACCGGTGCATTGGCAACCGTTTCATGGCCAGAGGTGGGTGCTTGTGCGGTGACCGGACCACGTGCCGCGCGCTCGGCGGCGCGCCGGGCCAGCCGTGTTTCGCGCGCACGGTAGCGGTCGCGCGCGGCCCAAGCGGTGCGCAGCCGAGCCTGCGCCTCGGCGATCGGCGCATCCCATCCATCGTCGCCCGCGGCGTAGTCCATCAGACCGGCCTGCAAGGCGCCATCGAGGTCGCTCGCGTGCAACAGCGCCAGCAACCGCTGGCGCAGTGCAGCCCGTGCGGCGGTCGCTTCGGTGGACGGGGCCATGGACGGGGCGTGGCTCAGCGGTTCTGGAACTGCGGCTTGCGTTTGGCGAGGAACGCGTCGGTGCCTTCGCGCATGTCCTCGCTGGCGAACAGCAGCGCGAACTGTGCGGTCTCGAACTGCAGTCCTTCCTCGATGCCGCATTCGCCGCCCAGCAACACCGCGTCGAGCACGCCCCGCAGGGCCAGCGGAGCGGCCGAGGCCAGCTGCGCCGCCAGCTTCATCGTTTCCGACTCGAGGTCCGCGGCCGGAACGACCCGGTTGACCAGCCCCAGCTGCAGCGCACGGGCCGCATCGATCGGCGCCCCGAGCAGGCACAGCTCGAGGGTGGCCGCGCGGCCGGCCAGGCGCAGCAGGCGCTGGGTGCCGCCGAACCCGGGGATCAGGCCGAGGTTCACCTCCGGCTGGCCAAGTCGGGCGCTGTCGGCGGCCACGCGCAGGTGGCAGGCCATGGCCAGTTCCAGGCCGCCGCCCAGTGCGTAGCCGTTCACCATCGCGATGGCCGGCTTGGGCAGGCGCTCGATCCGGCGCATCAGGCGTTGGCCCAGCAGGGAGAACTCGCGGCCCTCGATCGCGGTCAGCGCATTCATCTCGGCGATGTCGGCGCCGGCGACGAAGGCCTTGCCGCCGCTGCCGGTGAGGACCACGACGCGGACGTCGGGATCCTCGCCAGCGGCGGCGAACGCGGCGTCGAGGGCTTCCAGGGTCTGCCGGTTCAGGGCGTTGAGCTTGTCCGGGCGGTCGATGGTCAGGACCCGGACGCCGTCGGCGTCGCGGCTGAGGACGGGGCTGGCCGTCATGGCGGTGAACTCCTGGTCGGGAATGTGAAGGCACGGGGCTGGAACTTCCCGTCCGGCGGGCGGTCCGAAGCCCTGACCCGCGCTGGCGGGCCGCCGGTGCGGCGGCTATCCTAGCGCGTCCGCTACTGCCGGGACCCGAGGTCCTGGCGCCACCCTTCCGGAGAACGATCCAGATGAAGTTGCGTCCTATCGCTGTCGCCATTGCGGCCCTGGCCCTGGCCGGCAGTGCCTTCGCCCAGGACACCACGTCCGAGAAGGGCAAGCTGAGCTACTACTTCGGCTACGACTACGGCAACAACCTTGCCGAGCTGCAGGGCCGCGGAGAGCAGATCGACGCCGCGTCGGTGGTCAAGGGCCTGCAGGACGCGCTGGCCAAGAAGCAGCCGGCGATCACGGCCGACCAGCTCAAGCCGGCACTGGAGGCGTTCCAGAAGCGCGAGCAGGCCCGCGCCCAGCAGGCCAAGGCCCAGTACGACAAGGCCGCCGCCGAGAACAAGACCAAGTCCGACCAGTTCCTGGCCCAGAACAAGGCCAAGGCCGGCGTGCAGACCCTGCCCAGCGGCGTGCAGTACCGCATCCTCGAGACCGGCACCGGCGCCAAGCCGACCCAGGCCAGCAACGTGCAGCTGGAAGTGGCCGGTCCGTTCCCGTTCGGCCAGCGTCCGGAGCAGGCCCGTCCGGCGCAGCAGATCCCGAGCATCAAGGTCAGCGAAGTGGAAATGGCCGCCATGCGCGAAGTGCTGCTGCAGATGCCGGCCGGTTCGAAGTGGGAAGTGGCGCTGCCGGCGGACAAGGCCTACGGCGCCGACCCGCGCACGCCGTTCCCGCCGAACGTGGCGGTGGTGTTCGAGATCAAGCTGGTCGCGATCAAGTAATCGCCCCCGCTGCATGATCGTCCTTCTGCGCCGGCTCGATGCCGGCGCAGTCGTTTCCGGGATGGCATCGCGCCTTGCATGGCACCGGACGCGCTACGCTTGCTCCTTCCAGGTTCCGCCACTGCCGTGCTGTCGATCCCGTTTCCGCCTGTCAGCGTCGATCCCACCGCGCCAGCGAGTCCCTGCATCCGCGCATGCCGGATCGATGGCGACGGCCTGTGCCGCGGCTGCCTGCGCACCGGCGACGAGATCGCCTGCTGGTCCCGCCTCGGCGAGGCGGAACGGCGGCACCTGATGGAGACCGTGTTGGCCGACCGCAAGCGCGAACGCTACCGTTTCCTCGACCGCCTGCGCGAACGCGAGCAGGTGGGGGGCGTACTCCATCCGCTGCGGCACCCGCCCGCCGGCGACGGCTGGAACCGCTCCGAGCTCGACGACCTGCTGCCGGACGCGGGCGCGCTGGCGGAAGCGGCGGTACTGGTGGGCCTGGTGCCGCGCCAGGCCGGTACGCAGGTACTGCTGACCCGCCGCACCGACGCGCTGCGCCACCACGGCGGCCAGGTGAGCTTTCCCGGCGGCCGCGTGGAGCGCGACGATGCCGGCGTGCTCGGCGCGGCCCTGCGCGAAAGCCACGAGGAGATCGCCCTGGCCGCCGTGCAGGTGGCGCCGCTGGGTTATCTCGATCCGTTCCTGACCGTCAGCGGGTTCCGGGTCACGCCGGTGGTCGCGGCGATCGATCCCGATTACGTGCCGCAGCCCCATCCGGACGAGGTGGCAGAAGTGTTCGAGGTGCCGTTCGAGTTCCTGATGTCGGCCTCGCACCTGCACCAGGTCGAGATGGAGTTCCGCGGCCGCCGCCGTAGCGTGCTCGAGTACGACTGGCCCGGCCAACGCATCTGGGGCGCGACCGCGGCGATCCTGTACAACCTGAGGCGACGGCTGGAGGAAGCGGCATGACGATCACCACGGCGGGGACGCTGGTACCGGTCGAGGACCTGGCTGCGGCGCTGGGCGATCCGGCGTTGCGCCTGGTCGACGCGCGCGCCGTGCTGGCGGACCCGGCCGCCGGGCGTGCGGCCTGGGAGGCCTCGCACCTGCCCGGCGCGGTACACGCCGACCTGGACCGCGACCTGTCCGACCACTCGGTGCCCGGGCAGGGCAGGCATCCCATGCCGTCGCCCGGCGACTTCGCGCGCCGCCTGGGCGAGTGGGGCATCGGGCCGCAGCACCGGGTGGTCGTCTACGACGCCAGCGACGGCAGCATGGCCGCCGCGCGATTCTGGTGGCTGTTGCGCCTGCTCGGCCATCGCCAGGTCGCGGTGCTCGACGGTGGCCTGGCGGCGTGGCGCGCGGCCGGCCTGCCCGAGACTGCGGCGGTCGAGCCGCCGCCGGCGTTGCCGCCCTATCCCGTTGCCGATTTCGACCGCAGCCGGATCGCCACCGCGGCCGAGGTCGAATCCAGGCTCGGCCAGGCGCCGGGCTGGCTGCTCGATGCGCGCGGCGGCGAGCGCTTCCGCGGCGAGGTCGAGCCGATCGACCCGGTCGCCGGGCACATTCCCGGGGCCCTCAACCGTCCCTACACGCAGAACGTGGACGCGGGCCGTTTCCGCTCCGCCGAGGTCCTGCGCGCCGAGCTGCGAACGCTGCTCAACGGCACCGATCCGTCGCAGGTGGTGCTCAGCTGCGGCTCGGGCGTGACCGCCTGCCACCTGCTGCTGGCGATGGAGCATGCCGGCCTGCACGGCGCCCGCGTCTATGCCGGCTCGTGGAGCGGCTGGATCGCCGATCCGTCGCGCCCGGTGGCGACCGGCGCGGCATGACCGCCACATCACCTTCGAACGCGCCCCCGTAGAGCGGGGCTTGCCCCGCTGCTGTGGCGTCGCGCGCAGGGAGCGGTAGCAGCGGGGCGAGCCCCGCTCTACGACCAGAGCAGCGGGGCAAGCCCCGCTCTACTCACTTGCGCAGCTTTGCCAGCAGCGCGTGCAGGCCGGCCTGCGTGTCCGGCTCATACCAGGCCTCGACGAAGCGATCCAGGTGCAGGCGGTCCGGCTCCAGCGCCTGCACCAGGTCGGCGCGCGCCAGCGCGCGGGTCTGCAGCATCGGCGCACGCGGCAACCGCAGCAACGGCTCCAGCCAGGCGATCGCGCGCGGAACCACGTGTTCGGCGTCGGCCAGTTCGTCGACCAGCCCGATCCGCAGCGCCTCCTCGGCCGGGATCATGTCGCCGGCCACGAGCAGGCGTTCGGCGCGATGCTGGCCGACCACCCGCCGCATGAGCTGTTGCGCGCCCTCCGGCACCGCGAGCCCGACCTGGGTTTCGTTCATGCCGATCGCGTAGGGCTTCTGCGGATCGGTCGAGCGCGCCATCACCCGGTAGTCGCAGCACAGCGACAGCACGCAGCCGCCGGCGGGGGCATGGCCGGTGATCGCGGCCACCACCGGGATGCGCAGCGCGGCGAGCGTGCGCGCGGCGCCGAAGAACGCGCCCCAGGCGGCGTGCAGCGCGTGCCGGTCCTGGCCCAGCGACAGCAGGTGCGGGACGTCCAGGCCGGCGGAGAAGATGCCCGGCGCCCCGGACAGCACGACCGCCTCGGCCTCCCCGGACACCGCCGCATCCAGTGCGGCGATCAGGCCGCGGCACAGGCCCGGGTCGAGCGCGTTGACCGGCGGGCGGGCCAGCCGCACCTCGCGGATCCGGCCGTGGTCGATGGTCTGCACGTAGGTGTTCATGTCCTGTCCGGTCGCGGCCTGCAGCGTGGCCGCTATCATAGGCGCATGCGCATCCGACCGATCCTGCTGGCCCTCCCGCTGCTGCTGCTCGCCCCGTCGGCATGGGCAGCGCCGGCGGCGTCGACGCCCAAGGCCGGGTGCCTCTCCATCGAGGATGGCTGGATCCGGCTGCCGCCGGCGCCGCGGCCGATGCTGGCCGGCTTCGGCCGCATCATCAACCGCTGCGCCGACGCACGCGAGCTGGTCGCGGTGCGCAGCCCGCGCTTCGGCGAGGTGTCCCTGCACGAGACGCGCATGGTCGACGGCGTCAGCCGGATGCGCGGGATCGAGCGCCTGCCTGTCGCCGCCGGCGGCGAAGCGGTGATGCAGCCCGGCGGGCTGCACCTGATGCTGATGCAGCCCGATGCGACCCTGGTCGAGGGCGAGCGCGTGCCGCTGGTGCTGGTGCTGGCCGATGGCGGCGAAGTGCCGGCGACGCTGGCGGTGCGCAAGACCGCGCCCTAGGCGGCTAGGCGACATCCGGCGGGCCGGCGGGCGGGGTCGGCGCGGCCACCCCGAAGCCCTCCACCAGGGCCGGTGCCGGCTACGCGGCCCGCCGCGCGATCAGGTCGAGGCGTTGCGGATGGCGTCGGGCAGCGGCGCGCTCTTGCCGGTCTGCGTATCCATCCACACGACGACGACATTCCCGTCGGAGTACAGCACGCGTTCGTCCTTCTGGTCGACGATGCGGTGGCCGATGGTGACGCTGCTGTTGCCCAGGCGCTCGACGAACAGCTCCACGACGATGTCGTTGGGCCACACGATCGGCGCGCGGTAGTTGACGTTGGTCGCGGCCACGACCGGGGCGATGCGGTCGGTCATCGACGCGCCAGGCACGCCGAGCATCCAGCGCACGCGTGCCTCCTCCAGGTAGGAGACGTACTTGGCGTTGTTGACGTGGCCCATGGCGTCCATGTCGCGCCAGCGCACGCTCATGGGGATGCGGGCCAGCTGCTTGCGCGCGGCCGGGGAGGTATCGCTCATCGGGTCGCCTTCCTCTTCGCCGCCGGCTTGGCCGCGGCCTTGGTTGCGGACTTGCGCGGGGGAAGCACGTCGGGCCTGGCTACCGCCGCCGGCTTGCTGCCTTTGGCCGCCTTCGACGCCGGCAGCAGCGGGGCGAGGAAGCGCCCCGTATGCGAAGCCGGGTTGGCGGCGATCTCCTCGGGCGTGCCGGTGGCGATGACCTGGCCGCCACGGTGGCCCCCTTCCGGGCCCAGGTCGACCACGTGGTCGGCGGTCTTGATCACGTCCAGGTTGTGCTCGATCACCACCACCGTGTTGCCCTCGTCGCGCAGGCGGTGCAGCACGCCGAGCAGGTGCTCGATGTCGTGGAAATGCAGGCCGGTGGTCGGCTCGTCGAGGATGTACAGGGTGCGCCCGGTGTCGCGCCGGGACAGTTCCTTGGACAGCTTCACGCGCTGGGCCTCGCCGCCGGACAGGGTGGTCGCGCTCTGGCCGAGCTTGACGTAGCTCAGGCCCACGTCGACCAGCGTCTCCAGTTTCCGCGCGATCGCCGGCACCGGCTCGAACAGCTTCAGCGCGTCCTCCACCGTCATCTCCAGCACGTCGTGGATGCTGTGGCCCTTGTAGAGGATGTCCAGCGTCTCGCGGTTGTAGCGCTTGCCGTGGCAAACGTCGCAGGGCACGTACACGTCGGGCAGGAAGTGCATCTCGACCTTGATCAGGCCGTCGCCCTGGCAGGCCTCGCAGCGGCCGCCGCGCACGTTGAAGCTGAAGCGGCCCGGCGAGTAGCCGCGCGCGCGCGCCTCGGGCACCTGCGCGTACAACTCGCGCAGCGGCGTGAACAGGCCGGTGTAGGTCGCCGGGTTGGAGCGCGGCGTGCGCCCGATCGGCGACTGGTCGATGTCCACGACCTTGTCGAACAGATCCAGGCCCTCGATTTCGCGGTACGGCGCCGGCGCGTGCGAGGCGCCGTTGATCTCGTTGGCGGCCAGCGCGTACAGCGTGTCGTTGATCAGGGTCGACTTGCCCGAGCCGGAGACGCCGGTGACGCAGGTCATCAGGCCCGCGCCGATCTCCAGGTCCACGTCCTTGAGGTTGTTGCCGGAGGCGCCGCGCAGGCGCAGGGTCATCTTCGGGTTGGCCTTGTGCCGCTTGGCCGGGACCTCGATGCCGCGCTTGCCGGACAGGTACTGGCCGGTGATCGAGCGCGGCGCCTTGAGGATGTCGGCCAGCGTGCCTTCGCCGACGATCTCGCCGCCGTGCACGCCGGCGCCGGGTCCGATGTCCAGGATGTGGTCGGCCGCGCGGATCGCGTCTTCGTCGTGCTCGACCACGATCACCGTGTTGCCCAGGTCGCGCAGGCGGGTGAGGGTCCCCAGCAGGCGTTCGTTGTCGCGCTGGTGCAGGCCGATGGACGGCTCGTCGAGCACGTACATCACCCCGACCAGGCCGGCGCCGATCTGGCTGGCCAGGCGGATGCGCTGCGCTTCGCCGCCGGACAGGGTGTCGGCCTTGCGTTCCAGGGTCAGGTAATCCAGGCCGACGTCGACCAGGAAGCCGAGCCGCTCGTTGATCTCCTTGACGATCTTGGCCGCGATCTCGCCGCGCCAGCCGGCCAGCTTCAGGCCCTGGAAGAAGGCCAGGGCCTCGTCCACGGGCAGCACCACCAGCGCCGGCAGCGGCTTGTCGGCGACGAACACGTTGCGAGCGGCGCGGTTCAGGCGCGCGCCGCCGCAATCGGGGCAGGGGCGCTCGCTGATGTACTTGGCCAGCTCCTCGCGCACTGCCGGCGACTCGGTCTCGCGGTAGCGGCGCTCGAGGTTGTTGATGATGCCCTCGAAGCGGTGCTTGCGCTGGGTACGCCCGCCGCTCTCGGTGAGGTAGGAGAAGGTGATCACCTCGTCGCCGCTGCCGAACAGCACCGCCTGGCGCGCCGATTCGGGCAGGCTCTGCCACGGCGCCTCCACGTCGAACCGGTAGTGCTTGGCCAGCGAGTTGACCAGCTGGAAGTAGTAGGCGTTGCGGCGGTCCCAGCCGCGCACGGCGCCGGCGGCGACCGAAAGCTCGGGATGGGCGACCACGCGCGCCGGGTCGAAGAACTGGGCAACGCCCAGGCCGTCGCACGAGGGGCACGCGCCCATCGGCGCGTTGAACGAGAACAGGCGCGGCTCGAGCTCGGGCAGCGAGTAGTCGCAGACCGGGCAGGAGTACTTGGACGAGAACAGCTGCGGCGGCGCGCCGGCATTGTCCAGCGACATCACGATGGCCATGCCGTCGCCGAGCTTGAGCGCGGTCTCGAAGGACTCGGCCAGCCGCTGCTTGATGTCCTCGCGCGGGCGGAAGCGGTCGATCACCGCCTCGATGGTGTGCTTCTGGCGCAGCGCCAGCGCAGGCACCGCGTCGATCTCGTGCAGCTCGCCATTCACCCGCACCCGCACGTAGCCCTGCGCGCGCAGCTGCTCGAACACCTGCGCGTGCTCGCCCTTGCGGTCGCGCACCACCGGCGCCAGCAGCATCCAGCGCTGCTCCGGGTCCAGCGCCAGCACCTGGTCGACCATCTGGCCGACCGTCTGCGCTTCCAGCGGATAGCCGTGGTCCGGGCAGCGCGGCGTACCGACGCGGGCGTACAACAGGCGCAGGTAGTCGTAGATCTCGGTGATGGTGCCCACGGTCGAGCGCGGGTTGTGCGAGGTCGACTTCTGCTCGATCGAGATCGCCGGCGACAGGCCCTCGATGTGGTCGACGTCGGGCTTCTCCATCACGCTGAGGAACTGCCGGGCGTAGGCCGACAGCGATTCGACGTAGCGGCGCTGGCCTTCGGCATAGATCGTGTCGAAGGCCAGCGACGACTTGCCGGAGCCGGACAGGCCGGTGATCACGATCAGCTTTTCGCGCGGCAGGTCGAGATCGATGTTCTTGAGGTTGTGGGTACGGGCGCCGCGGATGCGGATCGTGTCCATCGCCATCGGGCAGGGGGTCCGTTGGGGGGC
>NZ_PDWO01000019.1 GCF_010211765.1 Pseudoxanthomonas kaohsiungensis
CCCACCGGCGTAGAGCGGGGCTTGCCCCGCTGCCCTTCGCGTACCCGCTGCCCTTCGCGTACCCGCTGCCCTTCGCGGGCCACCACCCAGACACGTCCAGCGGGGCAAGCCCCGCTCTACGCGGCCGCCCGCCGGCTTTGTGCCGCCTCCCGCGGCGGCGGCGCGGGAATCCGTCAAGCCAGCACCCCGGGCCCCGGCGATCATGGCGCGCCTGGCGCCCCGCAAGACCGCCCGCGCCCGCCACGCCGCCCTGCGGCCGTCGCCGGGCGCCCCGGGCGTTCGATCCAGAGCCGACCCCCGCCCATGAACGCCTCGCCCGAACCGCATTCCCCCGTCCCGCCGCACGCCGCCATCCCGGTCGCGCCCGCCGCCGCGCCGCCATCGGCGCTGCGCGCGGCGATCACCGCCGCCTGGCTGCGCGACGAGGCCACCCACGTCCGCGAACTGCTGCTGCAGGCCCGCCAGGAACCGCTGGTCCAGGCCGAGATCGACGCACTGGCGGCCGACCTGGTCCGGCGCGTGCGCGCCCGCGCGCAGGACCAGGGCGCGATCGAGGCGTTCATGCGCCAGTACGACCTCGGCAGCGAGGAGGGCGTGCTGCTGATGTGCGTGGCCGAGGCGCTGCTGCGCATCCCCGACCAGGAGACCGCCGACAAGCTGATCCGCGACAAGTTCGGCGACGCCGACTGGGAAAAGCACCTGGGCCAGAGCGAGTCGGTGCTGGTCAACGCCTCGACCTGGGGACTGATGCTCACCGGCAAGCTGGTCAACCTCAACGACCTCACCCGCCACGACGTGCCCGGCGCGTTCAAGCGCCTGGTCGGCCGGGTCGGCGAACCCGTCGTGCGCCTGGCCGTTCGCCAGGCGATGCGGATCATGGGCCACCAGTTCGTCATGGGCCGCACCATCGCCGAGGCGCTGGCGCGCTCGAAGAAGGGCGACAACGCCGCCTACCGCTATTCGTTCGACATGCTCGGCGAAGGCGCGCTGACCATGAAGGACGCCCAGCGCTACCTGCAGGCCTACCGCGATGCGATCCACGCGATCGGCCGCAGCGGCAACTACGTGGGTGGCGACCCCGCTTCTAACAATGTCTTCGCCGCGCCGAGCATCTCGATCAAGCTGTCGGCGCTGTTCCCGCGCTACGAGCACGCCAACCGCGAGCGGGTGATGGCCGAGCTGGCGCCGGCGGTGCTGGAACTGGCGCGGCTGGCGAAGTCCTACGGCATCGGCTACACCGTCGACGCCGAGGAAAGCGACCGCCTGGAGCTGTCGCTGGACCTGATCGAGGCGACCTTCTCCGACCCCTCGCTGGAAGGCTGGGAAGGCTACGGCCTGGCGGTGCAGGCGTACCAGAAGCGCGCGCCGTTCGTGATCGACTTCCTCGCCGACCTGGCCCGCCGCGTCGGCCGCCGCATCCCGGTGCGCCTGGTCAAGGGCGCGTACTGGGACGCGGAGATCAAGCGCGCCCAGGTCGAAGGCCAGGCCGGCTATCCGGTGTTCACCCGCAAGCAGAACACCGACGTGTCCTACCTGGCGTGCGCCAGGCGCATGTTCGGCCATGCCGACGCGCTCTACCCGATGTTCGCCACGCACAATGCGCAGACCATCGCCGCGGTCCGCGCGATCGCCAACGGCCGCGACTACGAGCACCAGAAGCTGCACGGCATGGGCGACGACCTCTACGCCGAAGTCGTGCCGGCCGACCGCCTGGGCGTGCCGTGCCGGGTGTATGCGCCGGTCGGCAGCCACGAGGACCTGCTGCCGTACCTGGTGCGGCGCCTGCTCGAGAACGGCGCCAACTCCAGCTTCGTCAACCGCATCACCGACGAGGACGTGCCGGTGGCCGACCTCATCCAGGACCCGGTCACCACCGTGGCCGGCTTCGAATCGATTCCGCATCCGCGCATTCCGCTGCCGCGCGACCTCTACACCCAGCAAGGCTTCGACAGGGACAACTCCATGGGCGCCAACTTCGCCGACGACAACGAACTACAGGCCCTGGCCACGCGCCTCAACGAACACGCCGGCCCCTGGCGCGCCGCGCCGCTGGTGCCGGGCGCCACCCCTGCCGGCGAGGCCATCACCGTGACCAGCCCGGCCGATCGCCGCCAGGTCGTGGGCCAGTGGCAGCCGGCCGATGCGGCCACCGTGCAGCGCGCGCTGGCCAATGCCGTGGCCGCGCAGCCGGCTTGGGACCGCACCCCGGCCGCCAGCCGCGCGGCGATCCTCGAACACGCCGCCACCCTGCTCGAGCAGCGCATGCCGCAGTTCATGGCGCTGTGCGTGCGCGAGGCCGGCAAGACCCTGCCCGACTCGGTCGCCGAGGTCCGCGAGGCGGTCGACTTCCTGCGCTACTACGCCGCCCAGGCGCGCCGCCAGTTCGGCGCCCCCGAGCAGCTGCCGGGCCCGACCGGCGAATCGAACGCGCTGCAGCTGCAGGGCCGCGGCGTGTTCGTGTGCATCAGCCCGTGGAATTTCCCGCTGGCGATCTTCCTGGGCCAGGTCTGCGCCGCGCTGGCCGCCGGCAACAGCGTGATCGCCAAGCCGGCCGAGCAGACCTCGCTGGTCGGCCATGCGGCGGTGAAACTGCTGCACGAGGCCGGCGTACCGGCCGACGTAGTGCAGTTCGTGCCCGGCGACGGTGCCACCGTCGGTGCCGCACTGACCGCCGACGCGCGCGTGGCCGGCGTGGCCTTCACCGGCTCGACCGAGACCGCCCGTGCGATCAACCGCGCCCTGGCCGCGCGCGAGGACGCGGCCATCGCCGTGCTGATCGCCGAGACCGGCGGCCAGAACGCGCTGATCGCCGACTCCTCGGCGCTGCCCGAACAGCTGGTCAAGGACGCGATCGCCTCGGCGTTCACCTCGGCCGGCCAGCGCTGCTCGGCCGCGCGCGTGCTGTTCGTGCAGGACGACATCGCCGACAAGGTGATGACGATGCTTGCTGGAGCGATGGTCGAGCTGAAGGTCGGCGATCCCGGCCTGCTGGCCACCGACGTCGGCCCGGTGATCGACGCCGACGCGCTGGAACTGCTCGATGCCCATGCGCAGCGCATGGATCGCGAGGCCCGCCACATCGCCACCGTGGCCCTCGGCGAAGCGGCCGCGCATGGCACCTTCTTCGCCCCGCGCGCCTACGAGCTGCAGTCACTGTCGCAGCTGCAGCGCGAGGTGTTCGGCCCGGTGCTGCACGTGATCCGCTGGAAGGCCGACCAGCTCGACGCGGTGATCGCGCAGGTCAACGCCACCGGCTACGGCCTGACCCTGGGCGTGCATTCGCGCATCGACGAGACCGTCGAGCGGATCGTGTCGCGGGTGAAGGTCGGCAACGTCTACGTCAACCGCAACCAGATCGGCGCGGTGGTCGGGGTGCAGCCGTTCGGCGGCCAGGGCCTGTCCGGCACCGGCCCCAAGGCCGGCGGCCCGCACTACCTGCCGCGCTTCGCCACCGAGAAGACGGTGACGGTCAACACCACCGCCGCCGGCGGCAACGCCTCGCTGCTGACCCTGGGCGACTGAACCCGCTGCCGCCGCGCGGCGCCCCATCGGGCGCCCGCGCGCGCCGCCGACGGCCACCCCGACCATCGGGGCTTGCCGGCCGCCGCCGCCATCGGCGACCCTTGCCGCCGAGGTAGGAGAACCCGCAGGACGCGGGGGCAGCCGGCGCTCCGTGCCGGGACGGAGGCGGATGACCACCGATTTCTACAACCTGCTGCTGACCGACTGCGCGTTGGCGGCGATCCTGCTGGGCCTGTTCTGGTACGTATCGCGCGTGTCGCGCGGCGTGCGTGGCATCGCCTCCTGGGGGTTGGGTCACTTCTTCTATTCCGTGGGCGCGGCGATGCTCGATGGCGCCGCCACCGGGCTGGAGCGCGCCGGCTCGACCACGGCCACGGCGGTGGTGGCCGCGACCGGCGGCGTGCTGGCCTGCGGCGGCCTGGCGGTGATGACCGGCGCGGCGATCAAGTTCGGCCAGCAGCGGCCACTCACGCGTGCGGAATGGATGGTGGTGCCCGGCTTCGTGGCGATGTCGCTGGCCGCGTGGCTGGCCGGCGACGCGGTCGACGGACAGGGCGCGGCGATGAGCGTGGCCGAACTGGCGATGCTGGCGGTGGTGCTGTGGCAGCTGCGCGGGCTGGACGTGCCGCCGCTGCGGGTGCCCGCGCGCCTGGTGATGCTGGGTTGCGCGGTGCTGGCCTACCTCTACGGCCGCGACCTGCTGCAGGCCCTGACCGGCCGGTACGGGCCCAACGACGCCTGGGTCAACGTCGACCTGTCGACCTGGTACCTGATCAACTTCTGCATGCTGATGCTGGCCAGCTTCCGCGCCGCCGAGTCGCTGCGGCAGACCGCGATGCTCGATCCGCTGACCGGCACGCTCAACCGCCGCGGCCTGTTCGCGCGGCTGGACCCGGAGCTGGAGCAGTTGACCCGGGAGGCGCACCTGGCGGTGATCGCGCTGGACCTGGACCACTTCAAGCGGGTCAACGACCGCTACGGCCACGAGATCGGCGACCTCGTGCTGCAGAAGCTCAGCGACACCATCCGCGGCCAGACCCGCGAGCACGATGTGTTCGCCCGCACCGGGGGCGAGGAGTTCGTGATCGTGGTGACCGGCCCGGACGCGCCCAACGCCCAGCACCTGGCCGAACGGATCCGCCAGGCGCTGGCGACGATGCGGCTCGACGCGCCCGCGCCGCCGGTGCGGGTCACCGCGAGCCTGGGCGTGGCGGTTTCGAACCGTCCGATGCCGCTGTCGATGCTGATGCGGGGCGCCGACGAGGCGCTGTACACGGCCAAGCGGGTGGGTCGCGACTGCGTGGTGACGCACTCGCTCTGAAGCGCGCGGCTGGCGGAGTCGTATCGCCTTTTAGGCCTTCATACCTCGAAGCATCGAGCGTTGAAGCATTGAAGCGGTAAAGCGTTGAAGCGGGGGTGCCGGCTCCGGAAGGGGCCGTCGCCGCCCCGGGGGTTGGCCCATCCCTCGGGCGGACGTCCTGTCCGTACTCGGGTCGTGGCACATCCATGTGCCACTTGTGCCAACCCCCGGGGCGACGACGTCCCTGCAGGCGTTGGGGCCGTGGCGTGGATTGAGGCTGCGGAAGCCACAGCAAGACTCTGGGCTGCTGTACTCCGCGATCACGATCGCACCGGTCGCCGTTGCACGAGAACAACCACCACCCGAGTGCCGCCGCATCGGCATCGGCATCGGCGTTGCCATCCACCACGCGGAACAAAGCCACGACCATCCCGGTCACCGAGGACGTCGTCCTGTCGCATGGGGGTGCGAGCAGCCATGGATGGCTGCGGCCGCGAGGTGAGGCATGGATGCCGGTCCGAGCGGCGCACCCCCATGCGGCAGGACGGCGGCCCCTTCCGGAGCCGCGCACCCGGAGCTCCGCTCCCGCATTCTCGCTTTCGCCGTGCCGTGCCGTACCGTGGCCGTGCCGAAACCGCCGCCGGCTCCCTCGCTCAGCCGGCCACCAGCCGCACCCGGGCGAAGTTGCGCTTGCCCACCTGCAGCACGCCCTCGAAGCCCGGCGCGAACGACAGCTGCGCATCCTCGACCACCGCGCCTTCGACCTTCACCGCACGCTCCTTGAGCTTGCGGTTGGCTTCCGAGTTGGACGGCGTGATCCCGGCGGCGGTGAGCAGCGCGGCGATGCGGATGCCTTCGGCCGGCACCACCACGTCCTGCAGCGGCAGCGAGGACGTGTCGCCCTGTCCGGTGACCACCGCGTGCCAGCCGGCAATCGCCTGCTCGGCCGCGGCGGCGTCGTGGAAGCGCGTGGCCAGCTCGCGCGCCAGCCGCAGCTTGACCTCGCGCGGGTTGAGCGCGCCCGATTCGACCTCGGCCTTCAGCTTCGCCGCCTCGGCCACCGAGATGTCGAAGCTGAGCAGGTCGATCCAGCGCCAGGTGAGCTCGTCGCCGATCTTCATCGTCTTGGTCACGATGTCGATCGCCGGCTCGCTGATGCCGATGTAGTTGCCCAGCGACTTGCTCATCTTGTTGACGCCGTCCAGGCCTTCCAGCAGCGGCATGGTCAGCACGATCTGCGGCTTCTGCCCGTGGTGCTCCTGCAGGCCGCGGCCCATCAGCAGGTTGAACTTCTGGTCGGTGCCGCCGAGTTCGACGTCCGCCTCCAGCGCCACCGAGTCGTAGCCCTGCACCAGCGGGTAGAGGAACTCGTGGATGGCGATCGACTGCTGCGCCGCATAGCGCTTGGCGAAATCGTCGCGCTCGAGCATGCGCGCTACGGTGTGCTGGCCGGCCAGGCGGATCATGTCGGCCGCGCTCATCTTCCCGAACCACTCGCTGTTGAAGCGGACCTCGGTGCGCTCGCGGTCCAGCACCTTGAACACCTGCTCCTCGTAGGTGCGGGCATTGGCCAGCACGTCCTCGCGGGTGAGCGGCTTGCGGGTGGCGTTCTTGCCGGTCGGGTCGCCGATCATCCCGGTGAAGTCGCCGATCAGGAAGATCACCTGGTGCCCCAGGTCCTGGAACTGGCGCATCTTGTTGAGCAGCACCGTGTGGCCGATATGCAGGTCCGGCGCGGTCGGGTCGAAGCCGGCCTTGACCCGCAGCGGCCGGCCGCCGGCCTGCAGCGACGCCGCCAGACGGGCCTCCAGCTCCTCGCGCTTGAGCAGCTCGTCGGCACCACGGCCGATCAGGGCTAGGGAATCTTCCACGGACGGGGACTTGTTCTGGGGGGAAAACACGACCGGCTCCACAGTTCGGGCGACGACAAACTTGAACGAAATGTTACGTGCGGGTTAACCGGAAAGCCAGCGAAAAGTTCAGCTTCTTCAATGGTTTGACGCACTAGTTTCAGGTGTTTAAGGTACCGCCGGAATGGGCCGCACCCCGGGGTCCCGTGAAGGAAGTTAAGCGATGTCCCTGACCGATCACGGCCGCGTCCGCAAGCAGCAGTTC
Organism: Pseudoxanthomonas kaohsiungensis; assembly: GCF_010211765.1. Lineage (GTDB taxonomy): Bacteria > Pseudomonadota > Gammaproteobacteria > Xanthomonadales > Xanthomonadaceae > Pseudoxanthomonas > Pseudoxanthomonas kaohsiungensis. The sequence continues at coordinate 6,938 of NZ_PDWO01000019.1, forward strand.
CACGACCGCCTCGGCATCCTTCACCACCGACACCTGCACCGCAAGTTGAAGGAGCGCTTTCCCGCCGCCTTCAACACCCGCTGGACCCGCCGGCATTGGCTGCACGCCAGCCTGTTCGCGACCCTCGGCGCACTGCTGGCCACGATCGTCCCCGGATTCTCCTCGCAGCTGCAGCCCGCGGCGCAGCTGCACGCGACCCTGCCGCTGCAGCTGCCGCCGCTCACCGTGCGTGCGCCCGGCGAGGGCGCCGGGCGGCTGTGGGACGTGGTCCAGGTCGAGCGTGGCCAGACCCTCGGCGGCGTGTTCGACCGGATGGGCGTGCCCGCGGCGACCATGCACCGCATCCTCGACAACCCGGCCAACCGCGAGGCGCTGGTGCGCCTGCGCCCCGGTGCCGAGCTGGCGTTCGAACTGGACGAGCACGGCGACCTGCGCGGGTTCCGCTTCGACCGCAGCCCGACCCAGCGCGTCGAGCTCGACCTGCGCGGCGAGAAGATCCACGAGAAGGTGCTCGAGCGCGCCACCACCACCCGCCTGGCGGTGACCAGCGCCGAGATCGACCACTCGCTGTACGCGGCCGGCCGCAAGGCCGGGCTGAGCCCCGCCGCCATCGCGGTCATGACCGACGACATCTTCAAGTACGACATCGACTTCAAGGACGTGCAGCCGGGCGACCGCTTCAGCGCGGTGGTCGAGGAGACCTGGCGCGAGGGCGAGCGGATCGGCACCGGCCGGATCCTCGCCGCGACCTTCTCCACCGACGGCAAGACCTATACCGGCTTCCGCTTCGAGCGCAACGGCAAGGCCGAGTACTTCACCGCAGACGGCCGGCCGCTGAAGAAGAGCTTCATCCGCATGCCGATCCCGTACGCGCGGCTGTCCTCCAAGTTCGGCGCGCGCCGGCACCCGGTGCTGGGCAAGATGCGCATGCACAAGGGCGTGGACTACGCCGCCGGCACCGGGACCCCGATCATGGCCGCCGGCGATGCGCGGGTGCAGTTCGTCGGCACCCAGCGCGGCTACGGCAACGTGGTGATCCTTGACCACGGCCGCGGCCACACCACGCTGTACGCGCACATGTCGCGCTTCGGCAAGGTGCGCAAGGGCCAGCAGGTCGCGCAGGGCACGGTGATCGGCTACGTCGGCTCCACCGGCCTGGCCACCGGCCCGCACCTGCACTACGAATTCCGCGTCAACGGCGTGCACCGCAACCCGCTGTCGGTGACCATGCCGCCGCCGGAGCCGCTCAAGGGCGCCGACCTGGCGGCGTTCAAGGCGGCGACCGCCCCGACCCTGGCGCGGATGGAATCGATGGAACAGCTGATGTTCGCCCACGCCGACCAGGCCAAGCCGAAGAAGAACAAGCGCGGCTGAGGCCGCCCTTGTAGGAGCCGATTCATCGGCGACCCGACGCCATCGTCACAGGTGACTCCCTCCTCATCCCGAAGCCCGGGTCGCCCATGAGGATGGGCTCCTACAAGATGCGGCGCCGCGGCCGTCTATTGCCAAATCACTGGTGCCTGCTCCCTCCATCGCCGCCGCGGCGCGTTCCGGCTACGCTTCGCGCATGTCGCACCTCTTCCTTGGCCTGATCTCCGGCACCAGCGCCGACGGCATCGACGCCGCGCTGGTCGAATTCCCCGATCGCACCGGCACGGCCGGCCTGCGGCTGCGCGCGGCGCGTACCCACACCTGGGCACCGGCGCTGCGCGAGCGCCTGGTCGCGCTCGGCCAGGGCGGCGAGCTGACCTCGCTGGACGAACTGGGGCGCCTCGACGTGCAGGTCGCTAGCGCGTTTGCCGATGCGGCGCTGGCCCTGCTCGACGAAGCCGGCGTGGCGGCCGCGCAGGTCGCGGCGATCGGTTCGCACGGGCAGACCCTGCGCCACCGCCCGCACGGCGACGCGCCGTTCACCATGCAGGTCGGCGACGGCAACGTGATCGCCGAGCGCACCGGAATCGCCACCGTGGCCGACTTCCGCCGCCGCGATGTCGCCGCCGGCGGCCACGGCGCACCGCTGGTACCGGCCTTCCACGCCGCGCTGCTGCATTCGGCCGACGAGGATCGGGCCGTGCTCAACCTCGGCGGGATTGGCAACTACACCCTGCTGCCGAGACAGGGCGACGTGCGCGGCTTCGACACCGGCCCGGCCAACGCGCTGCTCGACGCCTGGTGCCTGCGCCACACCGGCCAGCCATTCGATGCCGACGGCGCGTTCGCCGCCAGCGGCCAGGTCGACGGCGGACTGCTGGACCGGCTGCTCGACGAGGCCTGGTTCGCGCTGCCGCCGCCCAAGAGCACCGGCCGCGAGCAGTTCCACCTGGACTGGGTCGACCGGCGGCTGCTCGGCGGCGAGTCGCCGGCCGACGTGCAGGCAACCTTGCTGGAGCTAAGCGCGGTAACGGTCGCCCGCGCGCTGGATGTGCACCAGCCGGGGACCGCGCGGGTAATCGCCTGCGGCGGCGGCGTGCGCAATCCCCAGCTGCTGGCGCGCATCGCCGCGCACCTGCCGGGCGCGCGCATCGAGTCCACCGATGTCCACGGGCTGGATCCGGACTTCGTCGAGGCGATGGCGTTCGCCTGGCTGGCGCGCGAGACCCTCGCCGGGCGACCCGGCAACCTGGCCGCGGTGACCGGCGCACGCGGACCGCGCGTGCTCGGTGTGGTGCACCCGCCCTGACCCGACCGCCACGAGCTCCCTTGTCGAGGACCCGCATGAACCCCGTACACGCCCTTGCTCGCTATCCGCTGCGACTGTCCGCCTGCTTGCTGCTCGTGGCCGCACCGCTCCTGGCGCTGGCGCAGGCCGTGACCAGCGGCAGCGGTGCATCGCCGGTCCCACGGCCCGCATCACCGTTGCTGGTGATCCACGGCGGCGCGGGCGTGGTCCGCACGGGCCTCTCGGCGCAGGACGAGGCCGACGCGCGCAAGGCGCTGGCGGCCGCGCTGCTGGCCGGCCACGCGCGCTTGCAGGCGGGCGAGCCGGCACTCGACGCGGTGACCGCGGCCATCACCGTGCTGGAGGACGCGCCGCAGTTCAACGCCGCCCGCGGCGCGGTGTTCACCCACGACGGCCGCAACGAACTGGATGCCTCGATCATGGACGGCGCCAGCGGCCGCGCCGGCGCGATCGCCGGCGTGCACCGGGTGCGCAACCCGATCGTGCTGGCGCGTGCGGTGATGGAGCATTCGAAGCACGTGATGATGGTGGGCGACGGCGCCGAGGCGTTCGCGGCCGAACAGGGCGTCGAACTGGTCGACCCGTCGTACTTCCGCACCGAGAAGCGCTGGCAGCAGCTGCAGCACGCGCTGGCCGCGGAAGCCAAGGCGCAGGCGTCGAACACGCCGCTGGAACTGCCGGGCAAGGCCTACTTCGGCACGGTCGGCGCGCTGGCGCTGGATGCGCAAGGCAAGCTGGCCGCCGGCACCTCCACCGGCGGCATGACCAACAAGCGCTACGGCCGCGTCGGCGATTCGCCGATCATCGGCGCCGGCACCTGGGCCGACGGGCGCTGCGCGGTATCGGGTACCGGCTGGGGCGAGTTCTACATCCGCGCCGCCGCCGCGCACGAGATCTGCGCGCGCGTGCGCCTGGCCGGGCAGCCGCTGGCCCGCGCCGCCGACGGCGTGATCAACCGCGACGTTCCCGCGGCCGGCGGCGACGGCGGCGCGATCGCGCTGGGCGCCGACGGCAGCGTCGCGTTCCCGTTCAACACCGAGGGCATGTACCGCGGCTGGATCGGCGCCGACGGCGTGCCGCACGTGGCGGTGTTCCGCGACGAGGCGCTGCCCCTGCCGTAAGGCGGCGGCTACGTGACGGCATGGCGCTGCCCCGCTGCGCCTACGCATCGTGTTTTGCGACGTCAGGCTTCGAGCGCACGACGGCTGGCAAGAGCAGCGGAGCGAGCCCCGCTCTACGGGAGCAGGGACCGGTAACGCTCGAGGTCGTTGGTCGAGAAGCAGCAGAACACCACCTCGCGTACCCGCCGTGCCGGGAATGCGGCGACCGTGTGCACCGCCAGCGGCGCGGCCAGGTCGGCCGGATAGCCGTACACGCCGGTGCTGATCGAAGGAAACGCCACGCTCGTGCAGCCGGCTTCCTCGGCCAGCGCCAGGCTGTTGCGGTAGCAGCCGGCAAGCAGTTCCGGCTCGCCATCGCCGCCGCCGCGCCAGATCGGGCCGACGGCGTGGATCACATGACGCGCCGGCAGGCGGAAGCCGGGCGTGATCCGCGCCTGCCCGGCCGGGCATCCACCCAGCGTCCGGCAGGCTCGGAGCAGTTGCGGACCGGCGGCCCGATGGATCGCGCCGTCCACCCCGCCGCCGCCCAGCAGCGACGCGTTGGCCGCATTGACGATCGCATCCACCGCCAGGGTGGTGATGTCGGCCTGCAACGCGCGCAACCGCAAACCGGCCATGGCGGCTGCGTCAGAAGCCCTTGCCGGCCGGCACTTCCTTGAGCGCGGCGATGGCCTCGGCGAGGGCGTCGACCTCGCTCTCCTCGAAGCCGCCCCGGACTTCGTGCTCGGAGGCGAACAGCCCCTGCTCGAGCAGCCGCAGGATGGTCTCGTGCTGGGTCCAGCCGCGCGCCACCGAGACCCGGCGGATGCGGTCGGCGAGGATCGGATCGATGTCGCGCAGCAGCAGGTCGGTCATGCAGCCCCCTGTTCGGCCCCTTGCCCGCCAAGACTGCCACGAATCCAACGCGGGCTGGAGCCGGCGCCGGCCGCCCTGTTCATCCGGATGCCGGGGCTGGCGCGGCCTCGCGGATGCGCGGCCACAGCCACGCCAGCAGCAGCAGGGTCGGCACCACGGTCATGGCGCTGAGGGTGAAGAAGGTGGCGTAGGAGCTGGCCTCGACCAGGTAGCCGGACAGCCCGCCGGCGAACTTGCCGGGCAGGTTGGCCAGCGACACCATCAGCGCGAACTGGGTGGCGGTGAAGTTGCGGTCGGTCAGCGACGACATGAACGCCACCAGGGTGGTCCCGGCGAACCCCTGGGCGACGTTGTCGGCGGTGATCGCCGCGTAGAACGCCCAGATCTGCGATGGATACTGCGCCATCAGCAGGAAGGCGAGGTTCGACAGCGCCACGCCCAGCGCGGCCACCAGCAGCATCCGCCGGAAGCCGAACGCGGCCACGCACACCCCGCCCAGGAACGCGCCGCCGATGCCGGCCCAGATCCCGTACAGCTTCGACACCGTGGCGATGTCGGCCTTCGTATAGCCCGAATCCAGGTAGAACGGCCCGGCCATCACCCCGATCACCTGGTCGGGGAACTTGAACAGGCCCACGAACAGCAGCAGGGCGATGCCGAAGGTCACGCCATTGTTGCGGAAGAAGCTGGCGAACGGCTGCCAGAACGCGCCGATGAAATCGATCCGGCGCTGCACGCTCAGCTCCGGGGTAGCCGGCTCGCGGCTGAGCAGGGTCGCCAGCAGCGGCAACGCCATCAGCGCGGCCATGCCCAGGTACGCCACCTTCCAGCCGGCGAAGTCGGCCAGGTAGAGCGCACCGGCGCCGCCCAGGATCAGGCCGATGCGGTAGCCCAGGGTGTAGGTCGCCGCCAGCGCCGCCTGCGCGTCGGCGGGCGCGATCTCGATGCGGTAGGCATCGACCACCGAATCCTGGGTGGCGCCGGCGAAGGAGCAGAACAGCACCCAGCCCACCAGCGGGGCCACCCCCAGTTCCGGGCGGGTGAACGCCAGCGCCGCCAGGCCCAGGCCCACGCCCAGCTGCGCCCCGACCAGCCACGAACGGCGGCGGCCGAGGAATCCGAGCGGCCTGAACACGTAGCGGTCCAGCAACGGCGCCCACAGGAACTTGAACAGGTAGAAGAAGCTGGCCAGGCTGATCAGGCCGATGTCGTGCAGCTCCAGGCCCGAATCGCGCAGGCGCGTGGACAGCGTCATCGAGGCGATCGGCAGGAACGGCAACCCGCAGCCGAAACCCAGGACCGCCATCGTCAGCGCCGAGGGCGTTCCGAACGCACGGCGGATGCCGGCCCAGCCCTTGTACGCCGGCTTCGTCGGCGGCGCCGGGCTCGCCTGCGCCGGCTCCGGGACGCCCGCGCTCACTTGCCGCCGTCCGCGTAGTCGACGGTGAACGGCGCGTGGTCGGAGAAGCGCTCGTCGCGGTAGATCGAGCAGGCGCGCAGGCGATCACGCAGCGACGGGGTGACGAACTGGTAGTCGATCCGCCATCCGACGTTGTTGGCGCGCGCCGCGCCGCGGTTGCTCCACCAGGTGTAGTCCTGCCCTTCCGGATGCAGCACGCGGTAGGCGTCGACCCAGCCCCGGCCCTGCTTCGCATCGACCTCGTCGGCCTGGTCGGCGCACAAGCCGTTGAGCCAGTCGCGCTCCGGCGGCAGGCAGCCGGAATTCTTCTGGTTGGAGGTCCAGTTCCGGATGTCCAGGCGCGAGCGGACGATGTTCCAATCGCCGCACAGCACGTAATCGCGGCCGCTGGCCAGCCACTGGTCGAGGATCGGCTTGAGCCATTCCATGACCTGGAACTTGTAGCCCTGGCGCAGCTCGCCCGACGAGCCGGACGGGATGTAGAACGAGACCACGCTCAGGTTGCCGAAGCGGGCCTCGATGTAGCGGCCCTCCTCGTCGAAGTCCGGCCGGCCCAGCGCGGTGCGCACTTCGTCCGGCTCGCGCCTGGCGTAGATCGCCACGCCGCTGTAGCCCTTCTTGGTGCTCGCGTCGCGGTAGAAGCAGTGGTGGCCGTCGGGGCGGAAGCGCGGATCGGAGAGCTGGTCCTCCTGCGACTTGGTCTCCTGCAGGCAGACCACGTCGGCCTGCTGCGCCTGGAGCCAGTCGAAGAAGCCCTTGCTGGCGGCGGAACGGATGCCGTTGGCGTTGAAGCTGATGATGCGCATGCGGGAAACCGGGACAGGCCAGCGGCTAGCCTAGCGAATCGCGGCACCGCCGTGGCGGGCCCCGTCTCGTGACGCCACGCTTCTTGTAGGAGCCCAGCTTGCTGGCGACACGGGCGTCGGACTCATGAGGGCGTCACCTGTGCCGCTGCCGTCGCGTCGCGGGCGCTTTTCCACGGACGCACGTCCGGTCTCCCCGGCTCCTGCACAGGGCGGCCCCGCCCTACTTCGCCGGCTTCAGCAACTCCAGCACGGCCTGGCGCCGCTTCGGCGGCAACGCCCGGTAACGGACCAGCAGGGTCTTCTCGTCCACATTGCCGATATACAGCTCCGGCGCTTCCCGGACCGACTCCCGGCCCGCATGCGCCGTCGCCGGGCCGCAGATCAGCTCGTCCAGCGACGATCCCAGGGCGGTGCGAAGTGCAGGCAACAGCCTGAAGCCCGGCGTCTCCCGGTCGTTCTCCCAGGCCGACACCGAAGACTTGGTCACGCCCAGGGCGAAGCCCAGCTGCTCCTGGGTCATCCCGGCGGCGATGCGCGCGGCGCGCAGCCTGTCGCCAAAGCTCTTCATGTGTACGGCCCGCCGGATTGCCAGGCCATACAAAATATGGAGCTTCCCTACCGGTGTCGTCCGGCGCTGCTTGACTCTTGAAGTTTGGAATATCCATACTCCGGCCGGATTCGTACGGAATGCCTATACGCAGGGGAAGGCACTCATGGGGCGGATATCAACAGCCGTTGGAATGGCCGGCGCCTTGGCGCTATTGGCCATGACCGGTCCCGCCCGAGCGGAAATGTATGTCGTCGAGGTCCGGCGCATCGACCAGGACCTTTACAAGACAGATGAAGGTGTCTACATCCAGACCCGGTACTGCTACGTCTACGCCTACGGCGAGAGGGCAGTGCTCAGGTACGAACCGTACAGCTACGACAACAAGCTCATCTTCGAGAACGACGACACGTGCGAAGTCGTGAAGGTGTTCAAGTGAGGTGCGCGGGTGCCGCCTTCCCGGCGAGGTTCCTGTCCCTGCTGACGCTGGCAGCGTTCCAGGCCAGTGCCCAGGATCTTTCCCCACAGGAGATATTTCGACGGGTCGCTCCGAGCGTGGTGATTGTCGAGGTGTGGGAAGCGGATAAGCCGGACAAGACGATCCTTTCGGGCAGCGGAATAGTGATCCCCAGCAGCGAGAAAGACATCACCGCTGTGGTCACCAACTGTCATGTGGTGGACAAGGCGCCGTATGGCGCAGTCACTCTGACCGCTGGCGAAACCCGCGGATTGGGCTGGATCGCCGGGAAAGACTCTGCACGCGACCTGTGCATCATCCATGCACTGTTTTATGACGTAGACGCGAAGGGGGTCCCGCTGAAGAGAAGCGACGGGGAACCTGCATACAGGAAGCTCACTGCTGTCCAGATCGGATCGTCACAATGGCTGGAAGTCGGCGATCCAGTCTATGCCGTCGGTGCACCGCAAGGACTGGAAATGAGCCTCTCCAACGGACTCGTCTCCGGATTCCGCGAGTACAAGAGCAGCGAGTACATCCAGACCACCGCGCCGATCTCCAGCGGCTCCAGTGGCGGCGGGCTGTTCGACGCGCAGGGCCGGCTTGTGGGCATCACTACCCTGTACCACAAGGACGGCCAAGCCCTGAACTTCGCCGTTCCGGCTGAACTGATCACATCGGTGCCGAAGGCTCGCAATACGCCAACGACAGCGAATGATAGCAACACTGAGACATCCGCTGTCCGAGAAGCAGCCGACTCTGCAGCCGCCGCGGCCGCGGCCGCGGCGACAGCACAGGCAGCAGCCGAAGCTGTAGCTGCGGCAGTTGCAGAAGCAGAAGCAGAAGCAGATCCAGCGCCTTCGCATGGCAACAGACACGGCAGAACAACGGATAGATGGTGGACGTTCTACAGGAGTGGCAAGAGGGAAATCGCCTTCGACCTGGAAACGGTCAATAAGACCGGGACTTCCGTGACCGTCTGGGAACGAACCAAGTTCGTAACGCCTCAACGCTCCACCTCCGGAGAGACCTATGTCGAAGAGGTGGCCCGATCCACCTACTACTGTGGATCAAGGAAGCATTCATCCGACCAGTTCACCTGGCGCGATGCCAATGGTGAGGTTGTCTACAGCAGGACTCTGGAGATCTGGGAAATTGAGCGTCTGGACGTGATGCCAGAAACCGTCGGCGAGGCAATGTACGAGGCAGCATGCAACCCATGAGCCAGTGCATATATAACCGGCACCTGATGGATGCCCGCTACGTCCGCTGGCAAGGCATCGCCATGGCGCAGTTCACCATTGCGATCGCGCTCCTTTCCGCCTTGTCGGTTTCAATGCTCGGCGCGAGCCTCGTACTCATCCTGCACGAGAAATTCCCAAGCCCGGGGGCCCATGGACTTGCTCTGGGCCTGTCCATGTTGCTTCTGATGGCAGTCGTACTTTTATGCCTTTTCGCCACCGTAAGTCGGACACTCGACTTCCGCCTCACCGCACGCAAGGTCCGCGGGAAGCGTTGCCTTCTCATGTTCGGCATCAGCAGTGAGCAGTTCGGCAGGATCTCCTGGCTCTGCTTCTGGACCGCCATTCTCCTGTTTCTCGGCGGAGGGCTGCTGTTCGCCACCTCCTGCGGCCTTCTGCTCCTTCCGAAGCTCCTGTGCGGGACATGAACCCATCCGGATCGCACGAATCCAAATCTGCCCTCTCCGGCCCGACCACGGGCTATCCAAGGATACCCACATGAAGCTGCTCAAGTCCGCCATCATCTACAGCCTTGCCGTCATCCTTTGTGCGTGCGCCTCCTCCAGCGTCCTGGTCGGTACTGCACGCGAGCCCATCGACGAGGACCAGGTCCGGGTCCTGATCGAACCACCTGCCAAGTACGAGACCGTCGCATTGCTGGAAGCATCGGACCTTGGAGCCAACGGCTTCTCGGCCCAGAGCCGTATGAACAAAGTGATCGGTCGACTCAAGGCGGAAGCGGCCGAACTTGGTGCCAACGCGATCCTGTTGCAGGGCTTCGACAGCCAGGTAATCGGCGCAATGGGCAGCGGCTACGCCAACACCCAGCTGAGCGGGAACTCCGCGTACACAACGGGAACAGGCTACACGGGCGTGCAGACCAGCAAGGTCGGCAAGGCCATCGCAATCCACATCCCCGCCGAGTAGGGCGTGATGACCGGCCCACGTTGCTACCGGTCCGCGGCTGGTTGAGCCAACCTTGACCAAGCTTCGCACCCATTACGACAACCTCAAGGTCTCGCGCGACGCGCCGGACTTCGTCATTCGTGCGGCCTACAAGACGCTTACCCAGAAGTACCACCCGGACAAGAATCCCAGTGCCGACGCGGCTCGGATCATGCAGTTGATCAACCGTTCCTATGCCGTTCTTTCCGACCCGGAGCTTCGCACCGAACACGATGCCTGGATTCGGGCGCAGGAGGCCAATGCGGGCCATCGACCCGAGCCGGCTCCGGCCAGTGCGCAAGAGGATCGTGAACGTACTGAGACTCCACACCGGACCCATAGCCCCGGCAAGCGCCCAGTCGTCTTCCCCGTGGGAGGGTCCGCACCGGCCAGCTCCTTGTCCGTGAACGTGCTGAAGGTTGTCTCGGACCGCAGCCGCGGTCGTTGCGGTGATCAGGCGCATCTCGCCCTTGGCCCCACCGTCTCGGGCACTTTTGCCAGAGCAAGCATCTCCATCGTCTGGCTGCTCATTCTTTATGGGTTGGCTATGGATTCGCGCTGGACAGTCGACGCCAAGATGTGGCTTGGGGGAGCTTCTGCTCTGTTTGGCATCTACTTCGGTGCGCAACTATACAAGTTGCACCTTTTTCGCAATCGGCCGTTCCGGCCATCCCTCAACATCACGCCCCTGTATGTCGTGGAGACGACTTGGGACCGTGTCAGCTACTGGCCGATTTCGCTTGTGCGGGGCATACAGGCCATCAACCATCACCGTAACGGCGGCTATACGCATACTGGCTTCGATCTCGAATTTTCCGACGACGAGCGTGGCTACGTGACGAACTGCAGGCACACGTACGCCAGCATCGTCAACAGCCTGAATGGCGCGCGCGAACGCTATCTCGTGGCGGAACAGCATGGCAACCAGGCCATCCTCGACTCGGTCGACGAGCTCAAGGACAGTCAACTGCCGGACGCTCCGGGACATTTGCCGAAAAGGTACGGTTTTCTCACCGGCTGGCTGGGCGGCTGCCTCGCTTTTCTGCTCGTGTTTTTCATTCTGGCGCTGCTCAACCAGGAGCAGCCGGCGGATAAAACAAGATCGACTTATGCCGTCGCGCCACCCAGCCCGCCGGAATACCAATCCCAGCCGCCCATTGCCGAGAAGACGAAAGTTCCACTCGAACCGGCGCGCCCGCCGACGGATCATATCGCCGACCGGATAGGTGCCGACAGGATCCCAGAACGCCCGGCATACATCCGCGGCGAACCCATGGTCCGCACCGACGGCCTCTCATCCGTGACGGTGGATAACGCAAGGACCTCGGACGACGTTCTGGTAAAGCTGGTAGCGGTGAACGGCGCGCGCGCATGGCCAGCGAGGACGTTTTTCATTCCCGCAGGCCGCCAGTTCACGGTCGAGGACATCAGCCCGGGCACCTACGAAATCCGCTACATGGACCGTTACTCCGGCGCAGTGTCCAAGTCCGAGGCCTTCACGCTGGAAGAGACCGAAACAGCCGACGGTACCGAATACAGCAACATGACCCTGACGCTGTACAAAGTCGCGAACGGGAACATGCATATGCAGAGCATCGATCCATCCGAATTCTAGAAACCGCCTGGTATGGAAGCATCCATAATTAAGGGCAGACATGGTCGAACCCACAACGACCTTCGCCGAGATCCTGCGCCGGGATCTCGGTCCGGACTTCCCCGTGGTGTCCGGCACCAGCAAGGCCGACTCGCCCCTGGTCATTTCCGAAACACGCGACTACGTCGCGGTCGAGTACGCGATCGCCCGCCAGTTCATGCGTGCGATCGGCGAGGAATGGAAGTTGGCCGAGCAACGCCTCCTGCATCGCGACGGCCGCGCGATCGACGAGCTTGTGGTCAACGTGAAGGATGAGGGTGCGCCGGATTGGCAGGGCCGGAGACGGTTCTACTTCGACATCACGGCGGGTTGGCGCGCCACCTACGGCGACGCACCCGACCATTGAGGAGAGTGGCAGCATGCGCAGGACACTGATTGCGGCGATCCTCTCGTATGGCGCGACGTCCGCCGCGTTCGCCCAGGAGCACCCTCCCGCGGATGTCCGGACCCGCGTTGTGGCGCCACGTGTGGAAACATCCCCTGGAGTCGCGGAGAAGGAAAAGGAAGACTCGACGTTTGCCGTCGTGTACGAACGCCTGCAGGCGACACAACACGGCGAGGCCCCGGGGCGGAATCCGCCGGTGACATGGGTCGGGCAAGAGCCGCCCAAAGCCATAAGCTCCGACCTCAACTCGTTCCATCCCTGGGTGAGCCATGACCGGCCGGTGAATTTGAGGGCAAAGCCGGCCCCGAAGGCCAACCGATAAGCAGGAGACGGATACCGATCCTTGTGGTCCGCCCGGCCGGGACCGCCACACCTGCTTGTCCAGCCCAAGCGGTATCCTGTTCGCCTCTCCACAGCCATACACGGGCGATGTCCGACCACCGCACCCGCTTCCTGCAGCTGGCCCTGGACGCCGACGCCCTGCGCTTCGGCGAGTTCACCCTCAAGTCCGGCCGGGTTTCGCCCTACTTCTTCAACGCCGGCCGCTTCGACAGCGGCGCCACGCTGGCCGGGCTGGCCGCCAGCTATGCCGATGCGATCGACGCATCCGGGCTGCAGTTCGACCTGCTGTTCGGCCCCGCCTACAAGGGCATCCCGCTGGCCACGGCGCTGGCCTGCGAGTACGCCCGCCGCGGCCGCGACCTGCCGCTGGCTTTCAACCGCAAGGAAGCCAAGGCCCACGGCGAGGGCGGCAGCCTGATCGGCGCGCCGCTGGCCGGGCGCCGGGTGCTGGTGGTCGATGACGTCATCACCGCCGGCACCGCGATCCGCGAGGCGCTGGCGACCATCGCCGCCGGCGGCGGCATGGTCGCCGGGATTGCCGTGGCGCTGGACCGCCAGGAGATCGCCGCCGACGGCGACCGCCGCTCCGCCGCGCAGGCCGTGGCCACCGAGGCCGGGGTGCCGGTGCTGGCCGTGGCCGGGCTCGGCGACCTGCTTGCATTCGCCGACGGAAACGAGAAACTGGCCGCATTCCGCGCACCGCTGCTGGCCTACCGTGCCCGCTACGGTTGCGATCCGACGGGCTGACTGACAGCAGGGGGCTGCCGCGATGCCGATCAAGACGATCCCTCCAACGATGCTCGGCCTCCTCGCAGCGGGAATCCTGCTGCCGACGGCGGCACTCGCCCAGGCCAACAAGGACGCCGCGCCGAAGAAGCTGTACTGCTGGAACGAGAATGGGCAGCGCAAGTGCGCCGACTCGCTGCCGCCGGAGGCGATGGCCGCCGCGCGCGAGGAGATCAACGTGCGCAGCGGCATGCGCACCGGCGAGGTGCAGCGCGCGCTGACCGACGAGGAGCGCGCGGCCCAGGCCGAAGAGGAAGCCAAGCGCAAGACCGAGGCGCTGGCCGCCGAGACCCGCCGCCGCACCGACCAGGCCATGCTCACCTCGTTCCAGACCGAGGACGAGCTGCGCCGCGTGTTCGCCGAACGGGTCAACCTGGTCGACAACAGCATCAACACCGCGCGCTACAACGTGGCCAGCCTGCGCGAGGGGCTGGTGACCCTGCTGCGCACGGCCGGCGAGCGCGAACTGTCGGGCAAGCCGGTCCCGGACAAACTCGCCGGTGACATCCGCGTGCGCCACGCGCAGCTGCTCTACCACACGGCGCTGCAGGCCAGCTTCGAGCGGCAGCGCGCCGAGCTGGACGTGGAGATCGAACAGATCATGCAGCGCTACCGCGAACTGAAGGCCAGCGACGCCCCCGGCGCGCGCGTGGCCCTGGACCTGCCACCGGCGCCGAAGCAGTAGAGCGGGGCTCTGCCCCGCTGCTCCGCCGGGCGGCCCGGCGCCCGTCGGCGTGCCAACGCGGCCTCGCGGGGCGATGCATCCCTGCCACTCCCCGTCACGGCGCCCGGAAGCGCAGCCTCGTTGTTTGTAGGAGCCCATCCTCATGGGCGACCCGACGCCATCAACCGTCCTCGGGAGCCGATTCATCGGCGACCCGGCGCCGTCGGCACAAGCGGTGCTCCATCATTCGGACGCCCGTGTCGCCCATGAAGATGGGCTCCTACAGGGGATCCCGCACTGGCGCAGGAGACCGGCGTACCTCAGAACTCCAGCGGCGTGTCCGGCAGCAGGCGGGCGAGCTGCCCGCGATAGAGGTCCTTGATCCGGGCCAGGGCGGCGGCATCGTCGGCCTCGAAGCGCAGCACCAGCACCGGCGTGGTGTTGGACGCGCGCACCAGGCCCCAGCCGTCGTTCCAGTCCGCGCGCAGGCCGTCGATCGTGGTCAGGCGCGCGCCGCCGAAGGTCGCCTCGTCGGCCTGCGCCGCGCTGGCGAACTGCGCCACCACCACGTGCGGATCGCCCTGCACCGGCACCTTGATCTCCGGCGTGGACACGCTGTCGGGCAACTCGGCCAGCACCTCCGACGGCGTTTCGAAACGCCCGGCCAGGATCTCCAGCAGGCGCGCGGCCGAGTACAGGCCGTCGTCGAATCCGTACCAGCGCTCCTTGAAGAAGAAATGGCCGCTCATCTCGCCGGCCAGCTCGGCCTCGGTCTCGCGCATCTTGGCCTTGATCAGCGAATGCCCGGTCTTCCACATCATCGGGCTGCCGCCGTGGCGCAGGATGTAGTCGGACAGCTTGCCGGTGCACTTGACGTCGTAAATGACCAGGGCGCCGGGATTGCGCAGCAGCACGTCGGCCGCGTACAGCATCAGCAGGCGGTCGGGGAAGATGATCTGGCCTTCCTTGGTGACCACGCCCAGGCGGTCGCCGTCGCCGTCGAAGGCCAGGCCCAGGTCGGCGTCGAAGCGCTTGACCGTGGCGATGAGGTCCTCGAGGTTGTGCGGCTCGCTGGGGTCGGGATGGTGGTTGGGGAAGCTGCCGTCCACGTCGCAGTACAGCGGGATGACCTCGGCGCCGATCGCCTCCAGCAGGCGCGGGGCGATCTCGCCGGCGACGCCGTTGCCGGCGTCGGCCACCACCTTGAGCGGACGCTCCAGCTGCACGTCGTCGGCGATGCGGCGGATGTAGTCCTCGTCCACCGCCTGCTGCTGCAGCGAGCCGGCGCTGTCAGCCTGTTGCAGGCGGCCATCGCGGATCCGCGCGTACAGGTCCTGGATCGCCGCCCCGGACAGGGTCTCGCCGCCGACCACGACCTTGAAGCCGTTGTAGTCGGGCGGGTTGTGGCTGCCGGTGACCGCCACGCCGCTGCCGGCGCGCAGGTGGTAGGCGGCGAAGTAGACCACCGGGGTCGGCACCATGCCCACGTCGATCACGTTGCGGCCGGCCTTGCGCAGGCCCTCGATCAGGCCGCCGGCCAGCTCCGGGCCGGACAGGCGCCCGTCGCGGCCGACCACGATGTCGGTCAGGCCCTGCTCGGCCATGACCGTGCCGATGGCCTGGCCGATCCAGGCCGCGACCTGCGGGGTCAGTTCGCGGCCGACCACGCCGCGGATGTCGTAGGCGCGGAAGATGCCCGGCTCCAGCTGCACTTCCACCGCGACCGGGGCGACCCGCACCGGCGCCGGCGCGGATTCCAGGTCGCGCTGGATGGTCTGGCCCAGCGTCGGCGTCTCCTCTTCGACCGCGGCCGCCGCGGCCTTGCGGCGCAGCTGCGGCAGCTTGCCGTAGGCCAGCAGCATGACCACGACCGCGCCCAGCGCGAGCAGCGCCGCCGCGACAATGCAGGGGATCGCGCCCAGCCCGAACGGCCCGCGGGCCACGTCCGGCACCGCCGCGGCCGCGCGCAGGCCGGTCTTGCCGATCTCGCGGGAAAGGGCGTCGGCACCGCCGGCCAGCGCGGTGTCGCCGCGCTCGGCCACGTTGTAGTTGCCCTGGCGCAAGGCCAGGTAGGCGCCACCGGGAACCTCGGCCGCCTCCAGCCCGGCGGTCAGCGACGCCAGCGGCATCCGTACGTACGCCACCGCCGGTGCGCCGGCCAGCACCACCGGCGCGGCCAGGCCCAGCTGCGGCTTGCCGTCGTCGCGCACCACCGCGGCCACCGCGGCGCCGTCGGTCATGGCTTTTTCCAGCAGGCCGAGGCGCGCGTAGCCGAAGTTGGCGGCATCGGCATAGGCGGTGGCCAGGTCGGCACGCAGGACCTGCGCGTGCGCCGCGCCATTCCAGCCGGCGGTCAGCGCGGCGGCGGCCGCGGCCGGGTCGCCGGCGGCCAGCGCGGCCTGCACCGGCTCGCCCGCGAGCCGCTCGGCCAGCGCGCGGGTCTGCGCGGCCATGGCGGACGAGGCCGCGGCCACCAGGCCATCGCGGGCCGACGCCAGCGCCGACTCGCGCGCATCGGCGCGCCACTGGACGACACCGCTCCATGCGAACCAGGCCGCCAGCAGTGCCAGCAGCAGTGCCAGCAGCGGCGCCCGCCTCCTCAACTGCCCTGCCGACAGCGGACCAGCATCCATCTGCGCCATGCGTTCCTTTCCCCTGTTCAACGTACGCCGGTGTGGCCGAACCCGCCTTCGCCGCGCGCGCTGCCGGCAAAAGTATCCACCACCTTCAGCTTCGCTCGCACGATTGGTGCCAACACCAGCTGTGCGATCCGGTCCCCCGGCTGGATCGTGAAGGTTTCCCGGCCGCGGTTCCAGAGGCTGATCAGCAGCGGGCCCTGGTAATCGGCGTCGATCAGGCCGGTGCCGTTGCCCAGCACGATGCCGTGGCGGTGGCCCAGGCCCGAGCGCGGCAGCACCAGCGCGCACAACCCGGGATCGCCGATGTGGATGGACAGGCCACTGGGTACCAACGCCGCGTCGCCCGGCGCCAGGACAAGCTCGGTCTCCAGCGCCGCGCGCAGGTCCATGCCGGCGCTGGCGGCGGTGGCGTACTCGGGCATCGGCCAGCTGTCGCCGAAACGCGGGTCGAGAAGGCGGACTTCCAGTTCGTGCGCAGCCATCGGATTCATGCCCCCAGCCGCTCGGCGACCAGCTCGACCAGGCCATCGGCCAGTCGCACCTTCGGCGCGGCCGGGAAATCGCGCTCGCCGCCGGGCCAGTACGCGGTCATGGCGTTGTCGTCGCTTTCGAAGCCGGCGCCGGGCACGCCCACCCGGTTGGCGACGATCAGGTCCAGGCGCTTGGCTTCCAGCTTCTGCCGCGCGTAGTCGGCCACGTTGGTGGTCTCGGCGGCGAAGCCGACCACCAGCTTCAGGCCGGCGTCCTCTTGGCGGGCGACCTCGGCCAGGATGTCGGGGGTGCGGACCAGGTCCAGCGCCAGGGTCTCGCCGGTGCCGGTCTTCTTGATCTTGTCCGGCGAGAACGCGCGCGGGGTGTAATCGGCCACCGCGGCGGCGCCGATGTAGACGTCCGCCGGCAGCGCCGCGGCGACCGCCTCGCGCATCTGCGCGGCCGAGCGCACGTCGACGCGCTGCACGCCCGGCGGCGTCTCCAGCTGCACCGGGCCGGCGACCAGCACCACCTGCGCGCCCTGGCGGGCGGCGCTGGCGGCGACCGCGAAGCCCATCTTGCCGCTGCTGCGGTTGCCCAGGTAGCGCACCGGATCCAGGTCCTCGTAAGTGGGACCGGCACTGACCACGACCTTCAGCCCCTGCAGCAGGCCGGTCGCCGGGGTCCGGCCGGCGGCAGGCGCGCCGGCCAGCCCGTCGACGATCGCGTCGGGCTCGCTCAGTCGCCCGGGGCCGGATTCGCCCTCGGCCAGGGGGCCATCGTCCGGCCCGATCACCTGCACCCCGCGCGAGCGCAGCAGGGCCACGTTGGCGACCGTGGCCGGGTGCCGCCACATGCGGTGGTTCATGGCCGGCGCCACGCTCAGCGGCGCCTCGGTGGCCAGGCACAGGGTGGTGACCAGGTCGTCGGCCAGGCCATGCGCCAGTCGCGCCAGCAGGTCGGCGGTGGCGGGCGCGACCACCACCCGGTCGGCCCAGCGCGCCAGCTCCAGGTGCCCCATCGCCTGCTCGGCGGCGCTGTCCCACAACGTGGTCCGGGCCGGGTGCCCGGACAGGGCCTGGAAGCTGAGCGGGGTGACGAACTGCTGCGCACCGGCGGTCATCGCCACCTGCACCGACGCACCGGCGTCGCGCAGGCGCCGCACCAGTTCCAGCGCCTTGTAGGCGGCAATGCCGCCGCCCACGCACAACAGGATCCGCTGCCCGCCAAGCGGGCCGGTGGCCGTAGCACTCACCTGGTTGTTTCCTACGCTGAACAGGCCACCAAGCTTACTCCAAGCACTGCGACGGACCGATCCCGCCGGCCGCGCGACCCGGGCACGCTGGCCGCATGCACATCCGCGACTGGCCCGAAGCCGAACGTCCCCGCGAGAAGTTGCTGGCCCACGGCGCCGGCGCACTCTCCGATGCCGAGCTGCTGGCGATCTTCCTCGGCTCGGGGCTGCCCGGGCGCGATGCGGTGCAGACCGCACGCGACCTGCTGGCGCGGCACGGCCCGCTGCGCAGCCTGCTCGACCGCAGCCCGCGCGAGCTGGCGCGCCTGCCCGGCCTGGGCCCGGCCCGCGCCTGCCAGCTGGCCGCCGCGCTGGAGCTGGGCAACCGGCACCTGGCCGCGGCGCTGGAGCGCGGCGACGCGCTGACCGACCCGGCCGCGGCCGGCCGCTACTTCGCCCGACGCCTGCGGCCCCACCGGCACGAGGTGTTCGCCGCGCTGTTCCTCGACACCCGGCACCGGGCGCTGGCCTTCGAGGAGCTGTTCGCCGGCACCATCGACGGCGCCGAGGTCCATCCGCGGGAGGTGGCGCGGCGGGCGCTGGCGCACAACGCCGCGGCGGTCATCGTCGGCCACAACCACCCGTCCGGCTGTCCCGACCCCTCGGCCGCCGACCGCGCGGTCACCGCCCGGCTCAAGCAGGCGCTGGCGCTGGTGGAGGTGCGGCTGCTCGACCACTTCGTCGTCGGCGATGGCGAGCCGGTCTCGCTGGCCGCGCGCGGGATGGTCTGATGGCCACGGCAGGAGTGCCATGCCTCACGGGCTTCGTTGGGAGCCGCGGCAGGTGGGGGATGCCGCTGCCCCCTCGAGCGGACATCCCTGTCCGTACTCGGGGCCGCAGCACATCCCTGTGCTGCTGCAACGGCATCCCCCACCTGCCGCGTCTTTCGCGATCGTGCAGGTCGCCGCTTCGTACTTTGTAGGAGCCGATTCATCGGCGACCCGACGTCGTCTGCACGGGGCGACGCCGCCCTGATTCCGACGCCCGGTCGCCATGACCTCGCGCGCCCGCCGCGGGGTAGATTGGACGCCCCGATCCCGCCGGACATGCCGATGCCCGCCTATGCCGCCCTGCTGCGCGCAGTCAACGTCGGCGGCACCGGCAAGCTACCGATGTCCGAGCTGCAGGCGATGTGCGAAGCCGAGGGCTACGCCGGCGTGCGGACCTATATCGCCAGCGGCAACGTCGTGTTCCACACCGGGCGCGACGCCGCGCAGGTGAAGGCCGCGCTGGAACGGCGCCTGCACGAGTACGCGGGCAAGCCGGTCCGGGTGCTGGTCCGCACCGCCGCGGAACTGGCGCGGATCCTGGCCGCCAATCCGTTCCCGGAACAGGCACCCAACCGCACCGTAGTCATCTTCCTCGACGACGCCCCGGCCGCGGATGCCCTGGCCACGGTGAGCCGGCAACGCGAGGAGCGGGTCGCGCTGGGCGAACGGGAGATCTACGTGGACTACGGCACCGGCATGGCCGATTCGAAGCTGCGGATCCCGGCCGGGGAGGCCGGCACCGGCCGCAACATGAACACCGTAGCCCGGCTGGCGGCGATGGCCGCCGCCCTGGATGCGCAGCCGCCGGCCGCGCCCACGGCCCGTCCCAAGCCGGCCCGGATCCGGCCAAGCGGGTAAAATGCCCGGCCAGACCGC
Source organism: Pseudoxanthomonas kaohsiungensis (assembly GCF_010211765.1). Taxonomy (GTDB): domain Bacteria; phylum Pseudomonadota; class Gammaproteobacteria; order Xanthomonadales; family Xanthomonadaceae; genus Pseudoxanthomonas; species Pseudoxanthomonas kaohsiungensis. Next base: position 26,891 of record NZ_PDWO01000019.1, read on the forward strand.
ACGAATCCGCCTCCCGCGTGAAAACCCTCCTCAACGCCCTGGTGAACCAGGGCATCGACGCGCTGCGTGCCTCCGGCACCCTGCCCGCCGACGCCGCGACTCCCGATTTCGTCATCGAGCGGCCCAAGACCCGCGAACACGGCGACTTCGCCACCAACGCGGCGATGCTGCTGGCCAAGGCCGCGCGCAGCAACCCGCGCGCGATCGCGCAGGCACTGGTCGCGGCGCTGCCGGCCAGCGACGACGTCGCCCGCGTCGAGATCGCCGGCCCGGGCTTCATCAACTTCCACCTCGCCCCGGGCGCGTGGCAGCGCGAAGTCGCCGCCGCGCTGCGCCACGGCGTGGAGTACGGCCGCAACACCTCCGGCCAGGGCCATACCGCCGGCGTGGAATACGTCTCGGCCAACCCCACCGGCCCGCTGCACGTGGGCCACGCCCGCGCCGCCGCCATCGGCGATTGCATCGCGCGCGTGCTCGACGCCAACGGCTGGACGGTCAAGCGCGAGTTCTACTACAACGACGCCGGCGTGCAGATCGAGAACCTGGCGCGCTCCACCCAGGCGCGCCTGCGCGGGCTCAAGCCCGGCGACGCCGACTGGCCGGCCGACGCCTACAACGGCGACTACATCCAGGACGTGGCCGACGGCTACCTGCGCGGCGACATCGTGCGCATCGAAGGCCATGAAGTCGCCGGCAGCGGCGACGCCGAGGACCTCGACGCGATCCGCCGCTTCGCCGTGGCCTGGCTGCGCAACGAGCAGAACCAGGACCTGGCCGCGTTCGGCGTGGACTTCGACATCTATTTCCTCGAGAGCTCGCTGTACACCGGCGGCAAGGTCGAGGAGACCGTGCGCGAACTGGTCGCCAAGGGCCACACCTACGAGGAGGGCGGCGCGCTGTGGCTGCGCACCACCGACTTCGGCGACGACAAGGACCGCGTCATGCGCAAGTCCGACGGCACCTACACCTACTTCGTGCCGGACGTGGCCTACCACCTGAGCAAGTGGCAGCGCGGCTACGAGCGCGCGATCACCGAACTGGGCGCCGACCACCACGGCTCGCTGGCCCGCGTGCGCGCCGGCCTGCAGGCGCTGGACGTCGGCATCCCCAGGGGCTGGCCGGAATACGTGCTGCACCAGATGGTCACGGTGATGCGCGGCGGCGAGGAGGTGAAGCTGTCCAAGCGCGCCGGTTCCTACCTGACCCTGCGCGATCTGATCGAGGAAGCCGGGCGCGACGCCACGCGCTGGTTCCTGATCGCGCGCAAGCCCGATTCGCAGCTGGTGTTCGACATCGACCTGGCGCGCCAGCAGAGCAACGACAACCCGGTGTTCTACGTGCAGTACGCGCACGCCCGCGTCGCCGCGCTGCTGCGCCAGTGCACCGAGAAGGGCTACGCGTACGACCAGGCCAATGCGCTGGCCAGGCTGGAAAGGCTCGACGACGAGGGTTCGCTTTCGCTGATGGTCGAGCTCTCGCGCTGGCCGGAGACGGTGGAAGCGGCGGGCCAGTCGCTGGAACCGCACCTGGTCGCCCAGTACCTGCGCGAACTGGCCTATGCTTTCCACACCTGGTACGCGAACACGCCGGTGCTGGTGGAGGACGCGGACCTGCGCGACGCGCGCCTGGCCCTGGCCCTGGCCGTGCGCCAGGCCCTGGCCAACGGCCTGGACCTGCTCGGCGTCAGCGCGCCGGAGCGGATGTGAGGCGCCCGACCCGCGCGCCGGATAGAAACGGAGACATGCAGTAATGGCGGCAAGACGTGGCAAGAACCAGGCCCGGCGGACGAGTGGCAATGGTCGCAGCAGCGGCCGCCCGGCGTGGGTCTGGGTGGTGGCGGGCGTGGCGATCGGCGCGGTGGTCTTCCTGGCCGTGCCCGACCTGCTGAAGAAGGACGGCGACGGCTTCGCCCGCTTCGGCCCGCGCGCCAATCCCGACGCGCAGCCGGCGCCGATCGCCGACAGCGAGGCCATCGCCGACACCCCCGCCGGCGGCGCGGCGACCGCGCCGGCCGATGCGGCGCCGCAGTACGACTTCTACACCGTGCTGCCCGGCAACGAAGTGCGCATGTCCGACGCCGAGCTGGCCGCCAGCGCGCGCGAGGAGGAGGCACGGCGCGCCCAGGACGAGGCGCGGCGCGCCCGCGAGGCACTGGAAGGCCGCGCGCCGCCCCCGGCGCCGACCGCCGCGCCCGCAGCCGTCGCCGAAGCACCGGTGACGGTGGCCAGCGCACAGCCGTCACCCGCACCCGCGGCGCCGACCGGCGATGGCGCCCGCTACATCCTCCAGGCCGGCGCCTTCGGCGCCTCCGGCGACGCGGAGGAAGTGAAGGCCAAGATCGCCATGCTTGGCCTCGGCGCCCGGGTCGAATCGGGCCAGGCGGGCGGCAAGACCGTCTACCGCGTGCGCATGGGGCCCTACGGCAGTGCCAGCGAACTGGCCGAAGCCAAGCGCAAGCTCGCCGACAGCGGCCTGCCGGCGATGGCCATAAAAGCCCAGTAGAGCGGGGCTCGCCCCGCTGCCCACGCCTGGGGGCAGCTGCCAACGCTGTCGTCGGGGATTACAGCGGGCCAAGGCCCGCTCTACGAGAAGCCGAGGACACCCCATGACCCACACCGCCTTCATCACTGGCGCCACCTCCGGCTTCGGCCTGGCCGCAGCGCGCCGTTTCACCGGTGCCGGCTGGAAGGTCGTCGCCACCGGCCGACGCGGCGACCGCCTGCAGGCGCTGGTGGACGAACTGGGCGCGGCGAACGTGCACCCGGCGCGATTCGACGTTCGCGATGCGGCGGCGATGGAGGCGGCGCTCGGTGCCCTGCCCGAAGGCTTCCGCGACATCGACGTGCTGGTCAACAACGCCGGCCTGGCGCTGGGGACGGCGCCGGCGCAGCAGGCCAGCCTCGAGGACTGGCGGGTGATGATCGACACCAACATCACCGCGCTGGTGACGCTGACCCACCGGCTGCTGCCGGCGCTGGTCGCGCGCAAGGGCGTGGTCATCAATATCAGTTCGGTGGCCGGTGTGTATCCGTACCCGGGCGGCAACGTCTACGGCGGCACCAAGGCCTTCGTCAGCCAGTTCTCGCTGAACCTGCGCACCGACCTGCACGGCACCGGCGTGCGCGTGACCACGATCGAGCCGGGCATGGCCGAAACCGAGTTCACCCTGGTGCGCACGCACGGCAACCAGGCCGCTTCGGACACGCTGTACAAGGGCGCGCAGCCGATGACCGCCGAGGACATCGCCGAGCAGATCTTCCATGTCGCCACCCTGCCGGCCCACCTCAACATCAACCGGCTGGAGATCATGCCGGTGACCCAGTCCTTCGCCGGGTTCCAGGTCCACCGCGGCTGACGCCGCCAGGCGAACACGCTCGTCGTAGGAGCCGATCCTTATCGGCGACCGGGCGTCGGGCTGACCGGGGCGTCGCCCGTGCCGTCGGGTCGCCGATAAGGATCGGCTCCTACAGGCGCAGCAGCGCCGCCACTTCCTCGGCGATCTCGTAGATCCCGTTGACCACGAACTGCACGCCGATGCAGACCAGCAGGAAGCCCATCAGCCGCGAGAACGCCTCCACGCCGCTGTTGCCGAGCTTGCGCATGATGGTGCCGGCGCTGCGCAGGCACAGCAGCAGGATCAGGCTGGCCAGGAAGAACACCAGCGGCGGCGTGGCGTGCATGACCCACTCGGCATACGGCCGCTCGTCCTGCACCGCCGCGGCGGTGCTGATGATCAGGGCGATGGTGCCCGGGCCGGCGGTGCTGGGCATCGCCAGCGGGATGAAGGCGATGTCATCGGTGCGGTGCTGGCGCAGCTCCTCGCTGCGGCGCTCGACTTCGGGCGTCTCGTCCAGCTTCTGCTGCGGGAACAGCATGCGGAAGCCGATGAACGCCACGATCAGGCCGCCGGCGATGCGCAGGCCCGTGATCGAAATGCCGAACACGTTCATCACCAGCTGGCCGGCGTAGTACGCGGTGGCCATGATCACGAACACGTAGATCGAGGCCTTGAGCGCCTGGCGGTCGCGCTCCTCCTCGCTCATGCCGCGCGACAGGCCCATCAGCAGCGCGACGGTGGTAAGCGGATTGGCCAGCGGCAACAGGGTCGCCAGGCCGATGCTGACCGCCTTCAACAGTTCCAGCACTCCGTGCACTCCCGCCGGGCCCGGGATTCACCATACACGGCCGGCGGTTGCATGCGCGACCGCCGTGCCGGTGCCCTGCATGACGGCGGTCGCCGCTGCGTCCGGCGCAATGCGCGCCGCACCGGCGGCGCGGCCATGCCCTACTGCCGGCGGTGCGCGCCCCCGCCGGACGAGGCGCCCGTCAGGCCAGCGGCTCGTCCGACAAGTAGGTGTAGCCGGTCAGCCCGGCTTCCAGCGCCGCGGCCAGCGCCAGCGACTCGGCTTCCGGCAGGCCCGCGTCGTGCACCCGCTGCGCGTACGCCTGGCGCAGGTCGTCCAGGCGGTAGCCGACGTAGTCGAGCATGACGTCGGTGGTGTCGCCGCGACGCTGCTGGGTCAGTTCGTAGCCGCCGTCGGCCGTGAGGCGCACTTCCACCGCGTCGGTGTCGCCGAACAGGTTGTGGATGTCGCCGAGGATTTCCTGGTAGGCGCCGACCAGGAAGAACGCGAGCCGGTAGCCCTCGCCGTGCCGCACCGGGTGCAGCGGCAGCGAGGTGTCCAGGCCGCCGTTCTCGACGTAGGTCTTGACCGTGCCGTCCGAGTCGCAGGTCATGTCGGCGATCACGCCGCGGCGCGTGGGCGCTTCGTCGAGCCGGTCGATCGGCACGATAGGGAACACCTGGTCGATCGCCCAGGCGTCGGGGATCGACTCGAACACGCTGAAGTTGACGAAGTACTTATCGACCAGGCGGTCGTTGAGTTCGTCCAGCACCGGGCGGTGGCTGCGCTCGCCGCCGTCCAGCTGCGCGCGCACGCCGTGGGCGACGGCGTAGAACAGGTCGTCCACGCGCGCGCGCTGCGGCAGGTCGATCTGGCCCAGCGCGTAGGCGGACAGGCCTTCGGCATGGAAATGCTGGGCCTCGTGGAACAGCTCCAGCGGCGGCCGCTGCTGCAGGTCGGCGTGCAGCTCGCGCAGGTGGCGGATCACCGCCGGCTCGTCGTCGTGCGCGTCGGGCACGCGGCCCTCCGGCGCGGTCTCCACCTCGGTGGTGTTGGCCACCAGCACCGCGTGGTGCGCGGTCATCGCGCGGCCGCATTCGGTGACGATGCGCGGAGGCACCAGGCCCTGCTCGGCGCAGGCCTCGGCCAGCGGCTGGACGATGTTGGCCGCGTACTGGTTCAGGCCGTAGTTGATCGAGCACTCGCTGCGCGAGCGGGTGCCTTCGTAGTCGATGCCCAGGCCGCCGCCCACGTCCATGTAGCGCACCTTCGCGCCCAGGCGCGAGAGCTCGCTGAAGTAGCGGGTCGCCTCGCGCATGCCGTTGGCGATGTCGCGCACGTTGGAGATCTGCGAGCCCATGTGGAAGTGCAGCAGCTGCAGGCAGTCGCTCATGCCCGAGTCGCGCAGCGACTTCCACAGGTCCAGCAGCTGGCGCGGGGACAGGCCGAACTTGGCCTTGTCGCCGCCGCTGTTCTGCCACTTGCCCGCGCCCAGGCTGGCCAGGCGCATGCGCACGCCCAGCCCGGGGCGTACGTCCAGGTTGCGCGCCTCCTCCATCACCAGCGCCAGCTCGGAGGGCTTCTCGATGACGATGAAGGTCTCCAGGCCCAGCTTGCGGCCGATCAGGGCCAGGCGGATGTACTCGCGGTCCTTGTAGCCGTTGCAGACGATCAGCCCGCCCGGCCGCGACAGCGCCAGCACCGCCATCAGCTCCGGCTTGCTGCCGGCCTCCAGGCCGAAACCCTCGCCCTGGTGGCTGGCCAGGGTGCCGGCCACGCCGCGGTGCTGGTTGACCTTGATCGGGTACACGGCCGTGTAGCCGCCGCTGTAGTCCGCCTCGGCCATGGCCCGGGCGAAGGCGGCCTGCAGCCGGCCGAGGCGGTCGCCGAGGATGTCCGGGAAGCGCAGCAGCAGCGGCAGCTGCATGCCCTGGCCGCGCGCGGCCTCTACCAGCGCGGGCAGCGCCAAGGCCGGGCCGCCTTCGCCGCGCGGCAGCACCTGCATGGCGCCACCGGCCACGTCGAAGTAACCGCCGGACCAGTGCGGGATGGACCAGGTCTTGCGGGCGTGGTCGGCGGACCAGTCGCTCATCGGCGTGCGGCTCGGGCTGCAATGAAGGACGCGCATTCTAACCCCGGCGTCCGGGAGGGTCCGTTACAATGCGCGCCCTTCGCCGTCCGGGACGTCCGGGCGGGTTTTCCGCCGCTGCCGGCCGCGCCGGCCCGACCGACCGCGCCCACCGGCGCCCGCGCCATCCACGAGGACCGCCCATGAGCCCCCAGGACAACTGGTACATCGAGCATTTCGAGCCGACCGGCTCGGCTATCGGCTACCGCGTCGAAGCGAAGCTGGACGAGGTGCAGTCGCCGTTCCAGAAGATCGAGATCTACAGGACGACCGACTGGGGCAACCTGATGCTGATCGACGGCGCGGTGATGCTCACCAGCCGCGACAACTTCCTGTACCACGAGATGATCAGCCATCCGGTGCTGTTCACCCACGCGGCCCCGAAGCGCGTGGTGATCATCGGCGGCGGCGACTGCGGCACGCTGCGCGAGGTGCTCAAGCACCCGGGCGTGGAGAGCGCGACCCAGTGCGACATCGACGAGCAGGTCACGCGCATGGCCGAGAAGTATTTCCCGGAACTGTGCGATGCCAACGGCGATCCGCGCGCCGAACTGCTGTTCGATGATGGCGTGGCCTACATGGCCAACTGCCCGGCCGGCAGCGTGGACGTGGTGATCGTGGACTCGACCGACCCGGTCGGCCCGGCCGAGGGCCTGTTCAACAAGGACTTCTACGCCAGCTGCTTCCGCGCGCTGAAGGACGACGGGATCCTGGTGCAGCAGTCCGAATCGCCGCTGGCCCAGCTCGAGCTGATCAAGGCGATGCGCTCGGAGATGGGCAAGGCCGGCTTCAGCACGTTCAAGACCCTGCCGTTCCCGCAGCCGTGCTACCCGACCGGCTGGTGGAGCGTGACCCTGGCGCGCAAGGGCCAGGGCTTCGGCTTCCGCGACGGCGATGCGGCGGCCAAGGGCTTCAAGACGAAGTACTACAACGCGCACCTGCACCAGGGCGTGCTGGTCGCACCGCCGTTCGTGGCCGAGGCGCTGGGCGAAGCGCAAGGCTGAGCGGACAGGCCATGCGCCGGTCGCAGGACGACCGGCGCGACCGCCACGGGAGCCGATGCGGGCCAGCCGCCTCGCGGCCGCACTGGCGCCCCGGATGAAACACAGCTTCGACCGGCGTGGCGTTTATCGCCATGCCTGCGGCGCGCAGAATACCCGCCCCCACGTTGCGATCGCGCCGGCCATGGCCGGACGCGCATTCCTGATGAACTGCCTGATACCGTGCCCGTCGGCGCGTGGCGCCGCCGTGCCAGCGCTTCCCCGTCGCCTGCTCAAGCGTGGCGAGCGCCTGCTCGAACCCGACGTCTACCTCACCCGGGTCGACGATGCGCCCGCGGTCGTCAAGGACTACGGCCGCTACCGGCGCACTCCGCTGGCGCCGCTGGCGCGCGTTCTGGTCCGCCGCGAGGCGCGCCACCTGCGGCGCCTGCGCGGATGGGCGCATGCGCCGATGCTGGTCGGCGTGGTCGGCGGCCTCGCCTTGGCCATGGAGTTCGTCCCCGGGGGGGCCGCTGGGCGGCGAGGCGGCGGCAAACGACGAGACCTTCCGGCGCCTGCGCGGCGCGGTGGCGCAGCTGCATGCCAGCGGCATCACCCACAACGACCTGCACCCGGCCAACGTGATCGTCGATGGCGAACGGGTAGTACTGATCGACTTCGCCTCGGCGCTGCGCACGCCACGCTGGTTGCGCAATCTGCCGGTCCTGCGCGAGCTGCGCCGCAGTGACCTGGCCAACACCTACCGCATCGAGCGGCGCGTGACCGGGCGCGCGCCCGGGGCGCGCGTGGCCGCGACGCTGGCCGCACCGCGCTGGTCGACGGCGCTGCGCGACGCCTGGAAGCGCTTCTACCGTGGCCTGCGCGGCCGCTGAGCGCCGCCGGCTACAGCGCGTCGGCGTCCAGTTCGCCGGTGCGGATCCGCACCACCTGGCCGAGGTCGTAGACGAACACCTTGCCGTCGCCGATCTTGCCGGTGGCGGCGGCGCGCACGATCGCCTCGACCACGGCCTCGACCTGGTCGTCGGTCACCGCGACCTCGACCTTCACCTTGGGCAGGAAGTCGACAACGTACTCGGCGCCGCGGTACAGCTCGGTATGGCCCTTCTGCCGGCCGAAGCCCTTCACCTCGGTGACGGTGATGCCGGCGATGCCGTGGGCCGACAACGCCTCGCGCACGTCGTCGAGCTTGAACGGCTTGATCACGGCCATGATCATCTTCATCGGGCGGCTCCAGGACGCAGGCGGAGCCAGAGGATAACCCGGCGCGCGCTTGCCACGCGGCGGCGCGCTCCGGTCCAATGCTGCAACTGGCGCCGGATTTTTCCCACCGGACGCGGCGCCACAGCCCGATTCCCGCCGTCGCCGCGCCGGCGCACGCTACCTTCAACGCCGGAGACCGCCATGATCGACCTGCACCACATCGACGACCTCGCCCGCCGCCTCAGCGAGCTGGTGCCGCCGGGCCTGCGCGAATCCGGCGAGGAGCTGCAGGCCAGCTTCCGCGGCGCGCTGCAGGCCGGCCTCGGCAAGCTCGACCTGGTCACCCGCGAGGAGTTCGACGTGCAGCGCGCGGTGCTGCTGCGCACGCGGGAGAAGCTGGAGAAGCTCGAGCGCCAGGTCGAGGACCTCGAAGCGCGCCTGCACGCGGCCGGCCAGTCGCCCGCGCGCCCGGAGTGACCCCGCCATGGGCCTGGCGCTGGTGCACAGCCGGGCCCGCGCAGGCATCGCCGCTCCGCCGGTGCAGGTCGAGGTGCACCTGTCCGGCGGCCTGCCCTCGACCCAGATCGTCGGCCTGCCGGCCGCCGCGGTGCGCGAATCGCGCGACCGGGTGCGCGCGGCGATCCTCTGCGCGCAGTTCGAGTACCCGCAGCGGCGCATCACCATCAACCTGGCGCCGGCCGACCTGCCCAAGGATGGCGGCCGCTTCGACCTGCCGATCGCGCTGGGCATCCTCGCCGCCAGCGGCCAGATCGACCGCGACGCGCTGGCCGGCTGCGAGTTCCTCGGCGAGTTGGGCCTGACCGGCGAGCTGCGCGCGGTCGATGGCGTGCTGCCGGCCGTGCTGGCCGCCACCCGCGACGGCCGCCGCCTGGTGGTGCCGGCCGGCAGCGGCGCCGAGGCGGCGCTGGCGCGCGATGCCGAGGCCTACGTCGCCCGCACCCTGCTGGAAACCTGCGCCGGGCTCGGCGGCACCACCGCGTTGCCGCGCGCGCAGGGAGGCAAGGAGCCAGCCGCCGCTCCTGCGTCGGCGCCGGACATGGCCGACGTCCGCGGCCAGGCCCAGGCCCGGCGCGCGCTGGAGATCGCCGCCGCCGGCGGCCATCACCTGCTGATGAGCGGCCCGCCCGGCTGCGGCAAGACCCTGCTGGCGTCGCGCCTGCCCGGCCTGCTGCCGGAGGCGAGCGAGGCCGAGGCGCTGGAAACGGCCGCGGTGGCCTCGATCAGCGGCCGCGGCTTCGACCCGCGGCTGTGGCGGCAGCGGCCGTGGCGCGCGCCGCACCACGGCGCCAGCGCGGCGGCGCTGGCTGGTGGCGGCAGCCCGCCGCGGCCCGGCGAGATCTCGCTGGCGCACAACGGCGTGCTGTTCCTCGACGAGCTGCCCGAATGGCACCGCGCCGTGCTGGAGGTGCTGCGCGAGCCGCTGGAATCGGGGCGGATCACGGTCGCCCGCGCCGGACGCAGCGCCGAGTTCCCGGCCCGCTTCCAGCTGGTCGCGGCGATGAACCCGTGCCCCTGCGGCTGGGCCGGCGACCCGTCCTCGCGCTGCCGCTGCAGCCCGGACCGGATCCGCCAGTACTGGGGCCGGATCTCCGGCCCGCTGCTGGACCGCATCGACCTGCACCTGGCGATGGCGCGCCTGCCGCCGCAGGCGCTGCGCGGGGACGCACCGCCGGGCGAGTCCAGCGCCGCCATCCGTGGGCGCGTGATCGCCGCGCAGGCGCGGCAGCTGGAACGCGCAGGCCGGCTCAACGCGCGCCTGGACAATGCCGGCATCACCCGCGACTGCCGGCTCGGCGACGACGGCCAGCGCCTGCTCGAGCAGGCCTGCGAACGCCTGCAGCTCACCGCCCGCAGCCTGCACCGGGTGCTGCGCGTGGCCCGCACCATCGCCGACCTCGAGGCCGCGTCGGCGATCGCCACAACCCACCTGGCGGAGGCATTGGGGTATCGCGCCCCCCTGTCCACGCCGGCGACATGACCACAGCCCGCGGGCGCACCCGCCGCGCGGCCTCCCACCGCCAACACGAGCGCAGCCGGGCAAGGCGGCACGACACTCGTAGAGCGGGGCTTGCCCCGCTGCCTTCCGGCTAGGCCATCGTCATCCCAGCCGGGCAAGCCCGGCTCTACGACACCCATCGCGCAAGCTCGGGCCACTACCCTCCATCGGCCAAGACGGGCGCCGCCGGGCAGGCTCGCTCCACCGTAGAGCGGGGCTTGCCCCGCTGCCTTCCGGCAAGGCCATCGTCGGTGCAGCCGGGCAAGCCCGGCCCTACGGGGCGTGCCATCGGTCATGGGGGTGGTTTAACGGGACGGGAACGACGGCGGTGGGGCACATCGGCTAGCGTGCGTCTTCCGATGCCGCCGGCATCCCCGGGGAACCCGCCATGCGCCACAGCAAACTGTTCGTCGCCTCCAGCCTCGTCCTTGCCCTGGCCGCCTGCGGCGGCAAGCAGGACGACGCGACCACCGCCACGCCGGCAACCGCCGCGCCCGAGGCACCCAAGGAAGTGGAACTGATCGCGCGCGATGCGCTGTTCGGCAATCCCGAGCGCGCCGGCGTGCAGATCAGCCCCGACGGCAAGTACCTGAGCTGGATCGCGCCCGTCGACGGCGTGATGAACGTCTGGGTCGCACCGTCCAGCGATCCGTCGGCCGGACGCGCGGTGACCGACGACAAGGCGCGCGGCATCCGCAACTACTTCTGGTCCTACCGCCCCGACACGCTGCTGTACCTGCGCGACAACGGCGGCGACGAGGATTTCCACCTGTACGCAGTGGACCTGGCCAGCAACCAGAGCCGCGACCTGACCCCGTTCGAGAAGACCACCGCGCAGGTCGTCGGCGTCAGCCCGACCCAGCCCGACAGCATCCTGGTCGGCATGAACGACCGCGACGCCAAGTGGCACGACCTGTACCGCGTCGACCTGGCCAGCGGCGAGCGCACCCTGGTGGAGAAGAACACCCAGGAGATCGCCGGCTACATCGCCGACGGCGCGTACAACCTGCGCTTCGCCCAGCGCTCGCGCCCGGACGGCGGCATGGACATCCTCAAGCGCGCCGGCAGCGCCTGGGAGAAGGCTGACGACGTGCCGTTCGAGGACGTGCTCACCACGAATGTCCTGGGCCTGACCCACGACGGCAAGACCCTGTACCTGGCCGACTCGCGCAACCGCAACACCTCGGCGGTGTACGCGATCGACAGCGGCACCGGCGAGCGCAGGCTGCTGGCCGAGGACGCGCGCGCCGACATCGGCGGCGGCCTGTCCGATCCGCGCACCGGCGAGCTGCAGGCCGTGTCGGTCGATTACCTGCGCGAGGAATGGAAGCCGCTGGGCGACGCGCTCGCCGCCGACCTGAAGGCGCTGGAGGGCATCGGCCCGGGCGAGGCGGGCGTCAACGCGCGCACGCTCGACGACAGGACCTGGATCGTCACCTACTCGGCCGCCGAATCGCCGGTGGTCTACTACCGCTACGACCGCACCCCCGGCGCCGAGGGCAAGCTGACCAAGCTGTTCTCCGCGCGCCCGGCGCTGGACGGCAAGCCGCTGGCGCCGATGTGGCCGCTGGAGATCAAGTCGCGCGACGGCCTGACCCTGCCCAGCTACCTCACCCTGCCGGTGCAGGCCGACGCCGACGGCGACGGCAAGGCCGACGCGCCGGTGCCGATGGTGCTGCTGGTCCACGGCGGGCCGTGGGCGCGCGACGACTATGGCTACAGCAGCTACGACCAGTGGCTGGCCAACCGCGGCTACGCGGTGCTGTCGGTCAACTACCGTGGCTCCACCGGCTTCGGCAAGGAGTTCACCAACGCCGGCGACGGCGAGTGGGGTCGGAAGATGCACGACGACCTGATCGACGCGGTGCAGTGGGCCGTCGGCCAGGGCATCACCACCGCAGACAAGGTCGCGATCATGGGCGGCAGCTACGGCGGCTACGCCACTCTGGCCGGCCTGACCTTCACCCCCGACACCTTCGCCTGCGGCGTGGACATCGTCGGCCCGTCCAACCTCAACACGCTGCTGGCGACCGTGCCACCCTACTGGGCCAGCTTCTACGAGCAGCTGGCCAGGCGCATGGGCGACCCGCGCACCGAGGAAGGCAGGAAGTGGCTGACCGAGCGCTCGCCACTGACCCACGCCGACAAGATCAGCAAGCCGCTGCTGATCGGCCAGGGCGCCAACGACCCACGCGTGAAGCAGGCCGAGAGCGACCAGATCGTCGAGGCGATGAAGGCCAAGAACATCCCGGTCACCTACGTGCTGTTTCCCGACGAGGGCCACGGCTTCGCCCGCCCGGAGAACAACAAGGCCTTCAACGCGATCACCGAGAACTTCCTGGCCAAGTGCCTGGGCGGCCGCGCCCAGCCGATCGGCGAGGACCTCAAGGGCTCCAGCGTCACCGTGCCCACCGGCGCCGACGGCGTGGAAGGGCTGAGCGCGGCGCTGCAGGCGCATACGCAGGACGTGCGCAAGTAAGTCGCTGCTACGAGAGCGGGCGCCGGATTCCGGCGCCCGACCACCTCCACAGGCCGGTCAAGTCCGCCACACGTGGCCGGCGGGATCGAACTCGGCGTTGTTCATCAGATCGCCGCGCCAGCCGAAGCCGCCCAACGCCATCACGCCCTCCTCGAGCGGATCCAGGCCCAGGGCTTCCTCGATGTCGGCTTCGTTTATCGCGCAGGTGACGAACGCGCCCAGTCCGAGATCGGTAGCCGCCAGATACAGCGTCTGCGACAGGTGGCCCACGTCCATGGTGACCGCCCGGTAGGCCTTCGGGTGACGCCGGTACTTCCAGAAGCAGCGCCCGAAGCGCGTTGCCATGGCCACCATGACCGGGGCGTTGGCGAACCAGTACTGGCCGGCCACCGTGCGCAAGGCCAGCTCCTCCAGCGAGTCCTCCGGCGCCGGCATCGGCTCGAGTGCGTGCTCGATCGCATGGTAGTGATACAGCCCCGGCGCCAGCCCCTCGACGTTCTGCACGATCAGGTAGGCCTCGGTGGGGTGCAGCCCACCGCCCGACGGACTGCCCTTCTTCAGGAATACCGTGTCGTCCTCTACCTGCCAGATCTCCTGCGCGGAGAATACCCGCTGCATCATTGCCCCGAGGACTTCGGCGGACAGGGGACGCGATGCGAAGTTGCGGCACGTGGCGCGGCGCTTCAGGAGTTCATCGAATCCGGCTCCTGCGGCGCGCGGCAGTGGCACCCGATCGTCCGGGGAGGCGCGCGCGACGACAGCGGGAGGTGGGCTGCCAAGATTCGAGCGCAAGCCCTCCGCGGTGGCCAGGCCCGCAGCCTCGGTGGCAGCCGCCGCATCGCAACCGCGCCAGCGGCTGGCCCGGTGCAACATGGCCGCCGGTGGCCACCAATGGCTGTCGCGCAGCTTCGCCTCGCCGCCGCCCGCCCCGTCTTCGGCAAGCACCAGGCCGCACTCCAGCAGCTTCGGCAGTGCGGTCGACGCCGCTCCGAGGATCCCGGGCTCGACCCACTCACGGGGCGACAGGCGTCCAAGGCACTCGACCTCGGCGATGTCCAGCACCACCTCTCCGGGAAGATGTGGCGCATGCGCGATCCACTCCTGGCGTCGGACCGCGCCGCCACCGCCAGCCAGGAGCGAACCCAGGTCGAACTCCGCGTGTTCCCGCGGTTCGATGTATGTAACGGCGCAGCGGCGGACCCGCATCCTGTCTCCCCCTTGAAAGCAAGCCCGGCCAGTATGACGATGTCGGGCCGCACAAGCCGTGCGGCGCAGCGCGAGGGGGCATTGAATGAGTACCGAGCAGACCAGGCAACCGATGGATCCGGCCGTCGTCGACAAGCTTCTCGACCGGCTGTCCAGTGATGACGAATACCGGGAGCTTTTCGCCAAGGACCCGCGGGCGGCACTGGAGCAGGTCGGCCACAAGGTGCCGTCCGACGACGCGATGGCATGTGCGCGGACCGAAACACTGGCCTCGAAGGAAGAAATCGCGCAGGCCCGCAAGCTGCTCGCCGACCACCTGACCGACCAGGCCGCCATGGCCATGACCGTGATCTTCAATTTCGAAGCCGGGCGGATCAGGACCAAGCTGTCGAAGTCCTGACTCCCCACCCGCGCCCGTCCCGGGCGCGGGTGCGATTCCCGGGGTGCCGGCTATCTAGCGTGCCCCTGCTGCCATGTCGGCGCTGCCGGGCGCGGCACCGCTGCCATCGCATTGAGCGGAAGCAGCAACTGGGCCAGTGCCGGCTCCGCCCATGCCCTGCCCCGCCGGGCATGGAGCCATGCATCCTGCGCAGCGGCCTCGTCCGCTCGTACCCCGTCCCGGTACAGGTCGCGCATGACCAGGCGGGCCTGCACTAGTTCGCTGCCATCCAGCTGGGGAGTCAGCCGGGCGATGCCTTCCTCGACTTTCCCGTCCAGCCGGAGCTGGTTCGCGCGCGCGATCGCCAGCATCTTCTCGGCCATCGGATTACCCGACCCGGCGACCTGCGGCTCCAGCCAGTCCATCCATCGGCGCGCCAGGGCGGTCTCGCCGCTCCGCTGGGCGATATAGCTGAGGGCCGCCATCCGGAACAGGTCCTCGTGGCGCGAGACGCGCCCGGGGTCGGCCAGCGCGGCTGCCAGCAGCCGCTCGGTCGTTTCCAGTTCCGATCTCGGAATGCTCCGCCCGGCTGCCGAAAGCACGGCCAGATGGGCCACCTGGAAATGCCTGGGGAAGGGGTCGGGCAGGTTCCGCGCCTCGTCGCGCACCATGGAGGACAGCTGGACCGCCTGGCCCACATCCCCGTCTTCGAGCGCCATGGTGGCAAGCAGCCGTTGCGCCAGCAGCCACATCACCTTGCCTGACTCGGGCCCCACCTGGGCCAGCAGCTTCCTGGCTTCGTCGCGTCGCCCCAGCAACATCAAGGACTCCGCCCGGGTGCCCATCGAGGACAGCGCTGCCCCGGGGCCCGCGTCATCAAGCGCCTTGAGTGCTTCCTCGGGCTGCCCCAGGGCGTTGTGGGCACGGGCGACGTGGGCCAGCGTCGTCGCCCTGCGCGGAGCCTGCGGCACGGTGGCCGCCCAGGCGTGTCGAAGCGCTTCTTCGAAGCGGCTGTCCACGAGCAGGTACCAGGAGGCATTGGACTGCGCCGCGAAGTCGTCCGGATACATCTTCGCCAGGGCGAGCCATTGCGCCAGCGAATCGCCGCGCGGCGAGACCTCCGCCTCCCACACATCCACGAACAGCTGGTCGCGCGGCATGAGCTGGTCGCGCACCTTCTTCGCATCCTGCACGTGGAGCACGGCCGCCTGCTGTTCACTCCTCGCCCAGGCGATGCTGGCCATGCCGAGGTGCGCGCGAGCGAACGTGGGGTCGATCCTGATGGCGCTGGCGTAAAGCGGACCGGCCTCGTCGAACTTCATCCTCGCCATCGCCGACTCGGCCAGCGCGTAGGCACGCAGGGCGTTGAGGTCGGAGGTCGTCGCCTGCGGCAGCGGCGTCGCGCTCGCACTGATGCTTGCGATCGCCTCGCCCAGGTTGCCTCGCAGTTTTCCGGACACCTCGTCGATCGAGCCGAGTACCGAGTTCAACCCGCGCCCGGTGGCGTGATCCGCATATACGGTCGCCTGAGTGGCGGGATCGACCAGTTCGATGGAGAACTGCAGCCTGTCGTCGACCTCGCTGACCGTCGGAATGATGACGGCGCGGGCTCCGTCGCGCAGTGCCACCTGGGAAGCGAGGTTGCGGTCCAGCACCGCCTTGTCCGGGTCCAGGCGCATCTGCTGCAGCGTCTGCTGAACCTTGAGCTCGCTCAGGACATTCACGTAACGCGACTGGCCGATGCTGATCCGGAACGCCTGCTCCAGAGAATCGTCCAGTACCGTCTGGCCGGTGAGATTGCGCAGGTCGCCCACCACCACCCAGTCGCGCTCGGAGAAGGCGATCGCCGGCTCCGGGCGGGTCATGAACCAGCCGCCGACGACCAGGCCGACGACCACCACCACCTCGGCGGCGATCGCCACCGGGCGCCGCCACACCGGCATCTCGCGCCGCGCCTTGGCGTCGCCGCGCGGCGCGCGCAGCGGCGCCAGGCCGGACTCGCCGACCTCGTGCACTTCCTGCACCTCGGGCACGCCCTTGAACAGCCAGCGGCCGTGGCTGCGCCATTGCAGCTCGTTGCCACGCTCGCCCAGCTCGCGCACCGAGCGCCGCACCAGCGGCTCGACCACCGACGACAGCAGGATCTGGCCGGGCCGGGCCAGCTGCATCAGCCGCGCGGTGAACGGCTTGGCCAGGCCTTCGATCTCGACCGGCTTGGCCCCGGCGTTCACCGCCTCCTCGCTGTTGCGCCAGATCAGCACCTCGCCCACGTGCAGGCCGGCGCGCGCCAGCAGCGGGTCGGTGCGGTGGGCGTTGCCCAGCGCTTCCAGGCCGCGGCGGTAGTCCAGGGCGAAACCGAGCCCGTCCAGCGGGCGCTCGAACAGCAGCAACAGGCCATCGGAGCGGTCGATCAGGCGGCCGCGCCAGCGCTGCTGCAGCTCCAGCACCAGCCGGTCATGGTCGCGGAACAGGGCCGCGGCCGGGCCGTCGCCGAGCTTCTCGACCAGGACGGTCGAGTCGCAGAGGTCGGTCAGCAGCAGGGTCCGCAGTTGCGGCGCCTGGCTGTCGTGCGGCATGCCGTCCATCGTCGCAGCCTCATCCGCCCGGGAGCGGCGGCAGGCCGTCGATCCAGAACGCGCGGTTGCCGCCCAGGCGCTTGGACTCGTACAGGGCCGCATCGGCGCGCGCGTACCAGTCGTTCCAGTCCTGCTCCGGTTCGACCAGGCAGGCGCCCACGCTCACCGGGCAGATGGTCGGCACCGCCTGCTGCAGCAGCAGCAGGTTGCGGGTGGTGGCCACCACGAACTCGGCGTAGCGCATCACGTCTTCGCGCTTCTGCGCCGAGACCAGCAGGCAGAATTCGTCGCCGCCCAGACGGCAGGGCACGTCGTCCGGGCCGGCGACCGAGCGCAGGATGCCGGCGATGTTCTGCAGCACGCGGTCGCCGATCAGGTGGCCATGGTCGTCGTTGACCTGCTTGAAGCGGTCGCAGTCCACCAGCACCAGGCCCATGGCCTCCTTCATCCCCAGCCGGCGGCATTCCTGCAGGTGCAGGGTCAGGCCGCGGCGGTTGTACAGGCCGGTGAGCTCGTCGGTGCGGATCAGCTCCTCGGTCTGGTTGAGCTGGTGGGTGGTGGCGTAGAGGTTGTCCAGCGCCGTCTCCAGGTCCTGGTTGCGGCGGCGCAGCTGGCGGATCAGGCTCTGCTCGTTGAGCACCACCCGAGTAATGGAGCGGCGCAGGAACTGCGCTACCAGGTGCGGATCGCGTGCCACAAGCTGCTGGAACTCATCCTCCCCCAGCTCGACCAGGGCGCCGTCGCTGGCGGCGACCGCGTCGGCGCTACGGGTGTGCTCGCCGATCAGCAGGCCCAGCTCGCCGAAGAATTCCTGCGGCCCCAGCTGCTTGGTGGCCAGGTCGTTGCCGAAGTCCAGCTCGACCCGGCCATGGGAGATCACGTACATGACCTCGCCGGTGTCGCCGCGGCGGAACAGGCGCTCGCCGGCGCGCATCGGCCGTTCGCGACCGACGGCCGCGAACAGGTTGAACTCGCACGACGACAGGGCGGCGTTTCCACCACCGCTGGCTTCCTGGTCGTTCCTGTCCCGGACGCTGCGCGTCACGCCGTCGCTCGACATCCCACGGCTCCCGTACCCGGCCCCCTCCGGATGAGCACGGAGCATACCATCGGCCCGCGTACGGCATAGCGCGCGGCGCGCGGCCCGGCCACCGGCCGTCGGGCCGGAACCGCCGCCCGGGAGCCCCGGAACGTAGCCGCTGGACCGGCCGCACTCGTGGCCAGGCCGGCGGCGGCCGTGCGGCGCGGGCCCCTTCCTGCGCGGACCGGGGGGTAGCCGCCCACCCGGCGGGGTCGACCCCAGCGTGCAGCCCGCTTCCCGCCATGGTCCAGCTCCCGGCATGCCTGCCGCCGGCGGATGCCGGCCCCTGACCGGGCTAACGCCGGAACCGGACCAAGGGGGCCGCGTCCTCCGGCAACAGGGTGGCCTTGGCCTCCATGCCGGAAACGGTATAGCCCCGCCCCCGCATGTAGGAGCCCATCTTCATGGGCGACACGAGCGCCGGAGCGAACGGGGCGGCGCCCTGGGCAAGGGGCGTCGGGTCGCCGATGAATCGGCTCCTACAGATCGAGCGCCGCCGCGCGGGAAAAAAAGGGGTGCGCCCCCTCCCGGGGCGCACCCGCACGACCTGTCACGGCCTGGAGGCCGGTTGCGGCATAGCCCTGGCCTCAGGCCGCCGCGCGGTCGTGGAACTGCTCTTCCTCGGTCGAGCCCTTCAGCGCGGTGGTCGAGGACTGGCCCTGCTGGATCGCCTGGGTCACCTGGTCGAAGTAGCCGGTGCCGACCTCGCGCTGGTGCTTGACCGCGGTGAAGCCCTTCTCGGCGGCGGCGAACTCGGCCTCCTGCAGCTCCACGAATGCGCTCATCTGCCGGCGGGCGTAGCCGTGGGCCAGGTTGAACATCGAGTAGTTCAGCGCATGGAAGCCGGCCAGGGTGATGAACTGGAACTTGTAGCCGTAGCTGGCGATCTCCTTCTGGAATTTCGCGATGGTGGCGTCGTCCAGGTTCTTCTTCCAGTTGAACGAGGGCGAGCAGTTGTAGGCCAGCAGCTTGCCCGGGTACTTCGCGTGGATCGCCTCGGCGAACCTGCGCGCGAACTCCAGGTCCGGCTTGCCGGTCTCGCACCAGACCAGGTCGGCGTAAGGCGCGTAGGCCAGGCCACGGCTGATCGACTGCTCCAGGCCGTTGCGCACCTTGTAGAAGCCCTCGACCGTGCGCTCGCCGGTGCAGAACGGCTTGTCGTTGTCGTCGACGTCGGAGGTCAGCAGGTCGGCGGCCTCCGCGTCGGTGCGCGCGACCAGCAGCGTCGGCACGCCCATCACGTCGGCGGCCAGGCGCGCGGCGTTGAGCTTCTCCACCGCCTCGCGGGTCGGCACCAGCACCTTGCCGCCCATGTGCCCGCACTTCTTCACCGAGGCCAGCTGGTCCTCGAAGTGCACGCCCGCCGCGCCGGCCTCGATCATCGCCTTCATCAGCTCGAACGCGTTGAGCACGCCGCCGAAGCCGGCTTCGGCGTCGGCCACGATCGGCTGCAGGAAGTCGATGCTGTCGTCGCCCTCGGCATGGTGCAGCTGGTCGGCCCGCAGCAGCGCGTTGTTGATCCGGCGCACCACCGCCGGCACCGAGTCGGCCGGGTACAGCGACTGGTCCGGATACATCTGCCCGGCCAGGTTGGCGTCGGCGGCGACCTGCCAGCCGGACAGGTAGATCGCGTTCAAACCCGCCTTGACCTGCTGCATGGCCTGGTTGCCGGTCAGCGCACCGAGCGCGTTGACGAAATCCTTCTCGTGCAGGTAGCGCCACAGCTTCTCCGCGCCGATCTTCGCGATCGAATGCTCGACCGGGATCGTGCCGCGCAACCGGACCACGTCGGCGGCGGTGTAGTTGCGGGTGATGCCGGCCCAGCGCGGGTCGGTGTTCCATTCGTGCTGGATCTGTTCGGCGGTCTTCAGCGTGGTCATGGTGTTCTCCGTGGGACGGCTTGCGGCGGCTTGGCGTGGTGCCGGACTGTCCGGCGAGGTGGCAACGGGGGCGGGGCGAGCCGCGCTTGGTGCCTCGTAGAGCCGGGCTTGCCCGGCTTGGGGGGTGGCGGGTGCTTCAGCGGGGCGGGCCCCGCTCTACGGTCAGTCGATCCGGGCGTACGCCGGCAGGGTCAGGAACTCGACCAGCTGGCAGGCACGGGTCAGTTCGTCGAGCAGGGCGATGGCTTCGGGAATGCGCGAGCCGCCCGGCAGCGCGGCGGTATCGCCCAGCCGGCCCGGCAATGCGGCCAGGGCCCGCTCGAACAGGGCGAAGTCGATCACCGTGCCGTCGGCCAGGTGCACCGGGCTGCCGTCGGCGTGGCGGCCGCGCGGATCGGAGTGGTGCAGCCACTGCCACAGCTGGGCGCGGGCGATCTCGGCGGTGGCCGCGTCCTCCATCAGCCAGTGGATCGGCACGCAGCCGTTGCCGTCGAGCCAGGCGGCCATGTAGCGCACGCAGACTTCGATGTTGTTCTCGAAGCCCTCGCGGGTGATGGTGCCTTCGCTGGGGCGGATCAGGTCGTCGCGGGTGGCGTGCACGTCCTCGCGCAGCACGTGGTGCTGGTGGGGCGTGGGCATGTGCGCGTCGAAGATCGCGCGCGCCACCGGGATCAGCGCCGGGTGCGCGACCCAGGTGCCGTCGTGGCCGGCGGTGACCTCGCGCAACTTGTCGGCGCGCACCCGCGCCATCGCCTGCTCGTTGGCCGCTTCGTCGCCCGCGATCGGGATCTGCGCGGCCATGCCGCCCATCGCGTGCGCGCCGCGGCGGTGGCAGGTGCGGATCAGCAGCTCCGAATAGGCCCTCAGGAACGGCTGGGTCATGGTCACCTGGCCGCGCTCGGGAAGCACCTTGTCGGCGTGGGCGCGGAAGGTCTTCAGGTACGAGAAGATGTAGTCCCAGCGCCCGCAGTTGAGGCCGACGATGCGGTCCTTCAGCGCATGCAGGATCTCGTCCATCTCGAACACCGCCGGCAGGGTCTCGATCAGCACCGTCACCTTCATCTGCCCATGCGGCAGGCCGAGCATCGCTTCCACGTGCGACAGCGCCGCCTCCCACAGCGCGGCCTCCTCCATCGACTGCAGCTTGGGCAGGTAGAAGAAGGGGCCGCGGTCGTTGGCCATCAGGGTGCGCGCGTTGTGCCAGGCGAACACGGCCATGTCGAACAGGCCGCCGGCGATCGCCTCGCCGTCGATCCGCACGTGCTTCTCGTCCAGGTGCCAGCCGCGCGGGCGCACGATCAGCACCGCGCGTTCCTCGTACGGGCGCAGCCGGTACTGCTTGCCGTTGTCGGCCTCGAAGGTGAGCGTGCCGTCGACCGCGGCGGCCAGCGCGCGCTGGCCGGCCAGCAGGTTGCGCCAGGTCGGCGCGGTCGAATCCTCGAAGTCGGCCATGTAGCACTGCGCGCCGGAATTGAGCGCATTGATCACCATCTTCGGGTCGGTCGGCCCGGTGATCTCCACGCGCCGGTCCTGCAGCGCGCGCGGAATCGGGGCGACCTTCCAGTTGGCTTCACGGATGGCGACGGTGTCGGCGCGGAAGTCCGGCAGGGCGCCGGCATCGAACGCGGCCTGGCGCTCGCGGCGCGCGGCCAGGCGGGCGCGCCGCTCCGGCTCGATCGCCCGGTGCAACGACACCAGCAGGCCCAGCAGCGGCGCCGGCAGCAGCTGCTCCTGGCCGGCGACGCGCTCGGTCAGCGCCAGGCCGGCGGCGGCGCGGGGAGCGGCGGCGACGCTGGCGGGGCGGCTGGACGCGGGACGGGTCGGCGGAATCGTGGCGGCAGTGGCGGTGGCGGACATGGCAGGCTCCAGGGCTGCTCGGGTCGGGAGTCCACGCTGCGCTGCGGCAAACTATTTGACAAAACAGTTTTGTCAATGTACTTCATAAGCTCAACTAATATGTAGTCACAACCATCCCGTGGCTGGCAGCGCAAACCCCCGTTTTTCCTACAAATCCGACCGGCTCAAGCCGCTGCGCGCGTTCTGCCAGACGGTGCGCCTGGGCTCGGTGTCGCGTGCCGCCGATGCCCTGTTCGTCAGCCAGCCGGCCATCACCCTGCAACTGCAGGCGCTGGAACGGGACCTGGGCATGCCCCTGCTCGAGCGCAACGGCCGCCGCCTGGCCCCGACCCGGGAGGGCGAGATCCTGTACGAGATGGCCCTGCCGCTGGTCGAGCAGCTCGACGGCCTGGAGGCCGCGTTCCGCGAACGGGTCCAGGGCCTGGATGCCGGCGAGCTGAAGATCGCCGCCAACAGCTCGACCATCCTCTACCTGCTGCCGCGGATCGTGGAGGCGTTCCGGGCGCACCATCCCGAGGTCCGCCTGACCCTGCACAACGTGGTCGCCAGCGAGGGCACCGACCTGCTGCGCGAGGACGCGGTGGACCTGGTGGTCGGCACCCTGCTCGACGTACCGGCGGACCTGAGCTACGAGGGCGCGTACCGCTTCGAGCAGCGGCTGATCGCCCCGCCCGGGCACCCGCTGCTGCGCAAGGCGCGGCTGGAGCTGGCCGACCTGGCGGCGCACCCGCTGATCCTGCCGCCCAAGCGGCAGATCACCTGGCGCCTGGTCGACCTGGTGCTGCAGCAGAACCGGGTGCCGTACACCGTGGCGCTGGAGGTCAGCGGCTGGGACGTGATCAAGCAGTACGTGGCGATGGGCATGGGCGTGTCGATCGTGCCCTCGATCTGCCTGGGCGAGAACGATGGCGATCGCCTGGCGTCGCGCTCGCTGGCCGCATTCTTCCCGTCGCGCAGCTACGGCGTGGTGGTGCGCAAGGGCCGCGTGCTGTCGCCGCAGGCGCGTGCGTTCATCGCGCTGATCAAGCCGGACCTGATGTCGCCGCGCGAGTACGACGAGGCGGGGCACTCGGAGCGATAGGGCCGGCTCCTGGAACGGAAGCAGCAACCCGGCGACGGCGCCCGCACCGGCGACCGGTGCACGTCACGCCTTCTTCCCCGGATCCGCCGGCGGCTTCCTCTTCGGGGGCTCCGGCAGCTCGCCGCCCTTGAGGCGCAGGCCGTACTGGTGCTCGTATTCGTGCGCCCGGCGGCCGGATGCGGGTTTCGCGGGCGCTTTGTCCGTCTCGCGCCGGTCTGGCATGTGACTTCCTCGCCCGGTGGAAAGCATCGTCGATGCCAGCAATAACGCCAGCCATGACGGCAATGGGCCGTCGTCGACACGGGTACCACTGCGACCAGGCCGGCGCGAGGCAGGGTCCGGAGAAACAGGCGCCCATGACCGTGCGAACGTTCCCGCCAGGGCGGCCCGCCTACAGTCGCTGCCACTCCAGGCCCTCGCCGCGGCGCCAGTACACGGCCACGGCCCGCGCGTAGATCGCGTCGGCCTCGACGAAGCCGAACCAGCGTCCGTCGGCGCTGCGGCCACGATGGTCGCCGAGCACCAGCACGCGCCCCTCCGGCACCTCGATGCCGGCGATGTCCGGGCCGCCGCCATCGGCCAGGTCCAGCTGCGCCACGCGCAGGCCGAAGCGCTCGGCCGACGGCGCGCCCGGGTCGGCCATCGGCACGCTGTTGACCACCAGCCGGCCATCGCGCAGTTCGACCCGGTCGCCGGCCACCGCGACCACGCGCTTGATCAGGCGGGTGCCGTCGACCGGCGAATCGAACACGACCACGTCGCCACGCCGGGGCTGGCCGCGTTCGACCAGCACGTGGCGGGTGAACGGCACGCGTACCCCGTAGGCGCTCATGTCCACCGCGACGCGGTCGCCGGGCTGCAGGGTCGGCTGCATCGAGCCGCTGGGCACGTGGTAGTGGTTGGCGAACGAGGCGCGCGCGGCACCGAGCAGCAACAACAGGGCCAGCATCGGCAGCACTTCGCGGCGCAGCCAGTGGCCGGCGCTGCGGATGCGCGCGAGCGGTGGCGCGGGCGGGGACATCGACGGTTCCATCGGCGGCGGCTCCGGCGGTTCGGGATCCCCACGCTAGCGCCGCCGGCCGGCTGGCACCACATGACCGATGGCACGGCGCGGCCGGTCACGCGCCGCGACGCGCGGCCGCGCTATCGTGGGCGCGGCTGCACGGAGGTGGCGGATGCGCGGTTTCCTCGATTTCAGTTCCTGGTCCGGCCTGCTCACCACCCTGTTCGGACTGGTGCTGGTGTCGCTGGTGGCGGTCGGCATCCGCCTGGTGTTCATGCAGACCCTGCAGCGCCGGCGCGAGCGCGAGAACCGCCAGGTCAACGAGCGTTTGAAGACGCTGATCGCCGCTTACAAGACCCTCGGCGGTTCCTTCACCGGTGAGCTGGGCGTGGACCCGAGCCACCTGCGCGACCTGCGCCGCGACCCGGCCCGTGCGGGCAGCGAGGCTGCGGACACGCCCGGCGCCGAGCGCCGGCGCCGGATCCGCGACGCGGTCGAGGCAGCACTGTCGGACGTGATCCTGCTGGGGACCGAGGAGCAGGTGCGGCTGGCCGCGCAGGCCGCCCAGGACATGGTCGCCGGACGGCGGGTCGAGACCGCGGCGCTGGTTGCCTCGCTGCGCGCGTTCATCCGCCAGGCGCTGGACCTGGCGCCGATCCCCCCGGGCGTGGCCATCCCCAGCCAGGGCCCGCTGCGCGTCACGGCCGGAGGCGGTGGCGGCAAGCGTGATGGCGCTGGCGAGGGACGGGGCGGAGG